>RDZG01000057.1 GCA_004293915.1 Bacteroidota bacterium
CTAATTTGGTCTTGTGTAAAGTGCATCTTTTTATATTTAAAGGGTGGTACCTCAAATATAATATCTTGATCGCTTTACACACTTTTTTAGGACAGTATCCTAATATTAGGTAATTGAAATTGTAATCATTTTATACAAGCATTTTGCAAAACATACCACTTTCAGAACGGCTTAGACCAAAATCGCTTAACGATTTTTTTGGACAATCCCATTTGGTTGGACAAAGCGGTGTGATGAGAAAAATTTTGGAAAACAAATCGCTGCCTTCCATTATTTTTTGGGGTCCACCTGGTGTGGGCAAAACCACTTTAGCTGGAATTATTGCTACCCATTTTGATTTGCCTTTTGTGGCTTTGAGTGCCATAAGTGCAGGAGTAAAAGAAGTGCGAGAGGTTATAGAAAAAGCAAAATTTACACAAAAAACAATTCTTTTTATTGATGAAATTCATCGTTTTAATAAATCACAACAAGATGCTTTGCTAGCTGCTGTGGAGAAAGGAATTATTGTTTTGATAGGAGCTACAACCGAAAATCCATCTTTTGAAGTTGTTTCTGCATTGCTATCACGTTGCCAAGTTTATGTGCTTAAAGCATTTGAAACCAGCGAGTTAGAGGCACTACTGCATCACGCCATTCAAAAAGATGACTGGTTGCGAAATAAAAATTGTACATTAAAAGAAACCGAAGCTTTGATTCGGATTTCGGGTGGCGATGCCAGAAAACTACTCAATTTGTTAGAATTAATCGTTGGTTCTGCTGATGAAAACACAACAATTACAGACGAATTGGTACTTTCGATTGCCGATAAAAATATTGCACTTTACGATAAAAATGGCGAGCAACACTATGATATTATTTCTGCATTTATAAAATCGATTAGAGGCAGCGACCCAAATGCTGCTGTTTATTATTTGGCTCGGATGATAGAAGGAGGCGAAGATGTGTCGTTTATTGCCCGAAGGCTATTGATTTTGGCTTCTGAAGATATTGGAAATGCAAATCCAACAGCTTTGGTAATTGCCAATAATTGTTTTCAAGCTGTAAATGTGATTGGCTATCCCGAAGCAGAAATCATTCTAAGTCAGTGTGTTACCTATTTGGCTGCTTCTGCCAAAAGCAATGCCGCATACAACGCAATTAAACAAGCTCGTGTTTTTGTGAAACAAACTGGCGATTTGCCTGTGCCTTTGGCATTGCGAAATGCCCAAACAAAATTAATGAAAAACATGGATTATGGCAAAGACTATAAATACAGTCATCTGTATGATAATAATTTTGTAGCACAAGAATTTATGCCAGAAAAAGCTGCAAAAACCGTTTTTTATGAGCCAGGAAAAAATCCAAGGGAAGAAGAAATGAGGCAACATCTTCGCAAACTTTGGAAAGAAAAATACGGATATTGACCTAATAAAACCAATATTTTAACCAAACAAACATTTATGAGCAAAGGTACGAATTGCACCTATCGTTTCGATGGGCTTTTCGTGAATAGCTTGATGATCACACTCTTCCATAAAAACGGCATAGCTAAACGGTGCCAAATGACACTGAGCCAAACTATCTTCAAATTTTACAGAACCATCGTTTTTTCCAATAATATACAAAACTGGAAATTGGGCTTCGACCAAAACTTTAGTTCTGTCTGGTCGGTCTCGCATTGCTACAATAGCATTTTTTACACCAATTTCAGAAGCTTTTAGACCCATTTTTATAATACTTTGTATGGCTGAATCGCATTTTTTTCTGTTTTTTGGATAAAACATTGGTGGTACAAATGGTTTTATAAATGCTTCCAGTCCATTATTATCCAAAAAATCTATGGTTTTGTTTCGTTGCAATTTTTTCTCATCCGAGTCTTCAAAAGCGGTAGAATTGCACATGACCAACCCTTTAATCATAGCTGGGTATTTTTCTAAAAAAGCCAACGAAACATAGCCTCCAAGCGAATGTCCGACTAGTACAAATTCTAAAACATTCATTGCAACTAACTGATTATAAACAGATTCAGCCAGCAATTCCATAGTGGTTTTGTCGCTCAAAACGGGGCTGCTCCCAAATCCTGGCAAGTCGATGCTGATTACAGTAAAAGATTTTGAAAGACTTTCTAAAGCTTCGTCCCAATATTCTTTGGCTTCGCAAAACCCGTGTAAAAGCACAACAACCGGACCATCACCATCTCGAGTATAACTCAATGGAGGTGTTTTTAAAATGAAATTTGTAGCCATAGATTTGTTAATGTGTTAAATATCTATAATCTTTTTCAATTCCCAAAATTTGCTCTATGTGATACACCTCAGGGCAAGAGTTCCAAGTGAACATATTGCCCGAAAGAATTTGGTATTTTTTGCGGTCTTCTGGCTTTACAAATTTGGTAGACGGAAGTTTTTTAGCTGGTACAGTGATAATTCTTCCATCTTCTAAATAGATAGAAAAATGGGTGTTTTCAGTCCAAAGTATTTTTTTAATTTTTGGATGTGTTCCGATGAAGCCTTCCATGTGTTCTACTTTGTACTATTTGTGTTAAAATTATAAGTTTTTCCAATAATTTCTTTTAATAATGAAATTTGATTAGCGGTTGCGTTCTTTTCTAAATCAAAAATTTTTAATATCAAATCTGAATTAAACTTTTTATCATCTTTTTTTAATTCTAATTCATTTAACAAAAAAACATAATGTTTATTTATTTTCTCCACTTCTATATTCTTATAGATTTCTGGAAATAATAACAACATCCCATCTCTAAATTTTAGAAGAGTCAACTTTTCTTTAAGATTTTTATTTTCAATAATATTTTTTTTCTCTAAAATATCTAATTCTAGGTTTGCATTTAGTTCCTTCACTATAATTTTGGATTTCTCGGAATTAAATTCTATACTATCTCTTAAACCTTCAATTTCTGATTCGTTTACTTTATTAAATATCTTAAGATTATTATCATATTTATTTTGTTCAAATTTATTTTCATTTGATTGCTTAGTTAAATCATTATTTTGTTTCAATTTTAGTCTTTCAGTATAATAATTTTCTAAACTATCATCGATAAAAGATATTTTTTCTATAATAATATTAGTAATTTTAAATGGTGAATTAATTGATTTAATTATAAAGTCATGTTTTTTTTCAATTTCCGAGTTTAGATTTGCTGTATTATTAAAAATTTCATCTACCTTTTTATTTGTAAATATTTTTTTTATTTCAGTATTTATCTGTGATTCTAGGGCTAATAATACGTTTTTTGGATCTAATATATAGGAAGAAACTTTTTCAAAATCAGTTGAAATTGTCAATATTACTTGTATTTGAAGTTGAAATTCTATTACATCTAAACTTTTTGCTTTAAATGGTTTTAAATCATGCTTTATAGGAATTAATTTTACTGTCAAAATAGAATCATAGGAATTTATAAGAGGTAATTTAAACAACATGTGTTCACTATTCTGGGAAAGGATAGTTGTCGGGATTTTCTTTTTAATTTTAACAAATAGAACTGGCGAAAAAGTTGATATGACTTCTAAAATATTTAATCTATAGTATTTTAAAAGTTCTAATTCATCTATTTTATCAACTTTTCTGTAGTTTTTATTTTCAACACATAAATCATGGACAAACACATAGCCCATATAAAAACAGATTATTAAAAAGATCAAAAGTATAATTCCAAACATGATTTCCATTTTTTTTATTTAATTTTTACCCCAACATCCCCTCAATCACTCCATCATACTGATTTTTAATTTCGTCAATGCCAAAATAAGTTTCGCCATCTATTACTGCATTTTTGCCTGTTACATTTCCCAAAAACAAATAATCTACTTCTAGCACTTCGAAATAGCGGGTAAAAGCTTCTACGTTGCCTTTGCTTACGGTTACTAAAACTCTGCCTTGCGCTTCGCCAAAAAGGAAAGCATCTTTGCGAATAAGGGCATCAGTAAAAATCTCAAATCCTAATCCACGAGGAAAAGCAGCTTCCATCAAAGCTACTATCAATCCACCATCCGAAAGATCATGACAAGCATTAATCAATTTGTCTTTGATGAGTTTTTTTATCGTTTGTTGCATCGCATACTCTTCGTCCAAATCAAAATATGGAGCTGGAGAGGCTTTTATTCCCAAATAGCCATACAAATATTCTGAACTGGCAATGTCGTTGACAGAATTTCCTATCAAATAAATAAAATCTCCTTCAGCTTTAAAATCAAGTGTCATGTGATTACTTCTATCGTCCAAAATTCCAAGCATACCAATCGTAGGTGTTGGAAAAACGGGAATGGTTTCACCTTCTGGAGTTGAATATTGGTTGTAAAAACTCACATTTCCACCAGTAACTGGGGTTTGGAATTTCTCACAAGCTTTTTTCATTCCTTTGATACTTCCCACAAATTGCCAATATACATGCGGATTGTAGGGATTTCCAAAGTTCAAATTGTTGGTAACTGCCACTGGCTCACCACCTGAGCAAACTACATTTCTCGATGCTTCTGCCACCGCCATGGCACAGCCTTCTTCCGGATTTGCATTTACATACCTTCCATTGCAATCGATATTCATAGCCAAAGCTTTATTCGTACCTTTTATTTTTACCACAGCCGAATCGGAAGGAGCATTGGTACACATATTTATGGTTCCCACCATGCTATCGTATTGGCGAGCAATCCATCTTTTCGATGCAATATTGGGTCTGTTTAATAAGAATTTGGAAATTTCCACAAAATTCGTAGGCACTTTTACATCTTCGATATTAAACTTTTGAAACTCTTTGAAATAAGGAGGTTCGCTATATTCTCGATGATACACAGGAGCTCCGCCACCTAGTACTAAATCGTGGCAAGGAACATCGGCAACTAGAAAAGCATCTAATCCAAGCCCCCTAACCTCCGAAGGGGGAAGTGCTGCCGCATCCAACTCTTGCGAATGCAAATCTTGCGTAAGCAACTCCCCCTTCGGGGGCTGGGGGGCTTTTGATGCGCCAGCAGTCCCCCCTTCGGGGGTTAGGGGGCTTTTCCCTGTTTCCATGATTTCATTCATCAAATTATGCTGCTCTTGTGGAACATTATAATAAAAGTTTAATCTTTTAGAATCAGTTACTACCCCAATTTGGGCACAATTCAAATCCCATTTCTCAAAGATGGACAATATTTTTTGTTCCATTCCTTTATGAACTACCACGAGCATTCGCTCTTGGCTTTCGGAAAGCAGGATTTCAAAAGGTTTCATATTTGCTTGTCGCATAGGAACTTTGTCGAGCCAAATCACCATACCATGTTCGCCTTTAGCACTCATTTCTGAGGTAGAACAAATGATGCCAGCTGCTCCCATATCTTGAATACCGATTACAGCACCAGATTCTAGTACTTCCAAACTGGCTTCGAGCAACAGTTTTTCCATAAAAGGATCGCCTACTTGCACTGCAGGAAGGTCTTTTGTAGAATCTTCTGTTAAATCTTTCGATGCAAAAGCAGCTCCATGAATACCGTCTTTTCCTGTAGAAGACCCTACAATAAACACTGGATTCCCCACACCATACGAAGTAGCAGATGCCGTATGTCCCACTTTTGCTATTCCTGCCGAAAACGCATTTACCAGCGGAT
The DNA here is from genome assembly GCA_004293915.1 of Bacteroidota bacterium. GTDB lineage: Bacteria > Bacteroidota > Bacteroidia > Cytophagales > UBA9547 > REAG01. Next base: position 5,589 of record RDZG01000057.1, read on the forward strand.
TAATCGTATAACACTCGTCAAAATTGATTTCGCCTCCCACCGTAGGAATTCCAAAAGCATTGCCATAATCGCCAATTCCTTTTACCACCCCTTTCAAATGCCATTTAGCTTTTTCGTTGGTCAAATTTCCAAAACGCAACGAATTTAATTGGGCAATCGGTCGTGCTCCCATCGTAAAAATATCTCTATTAATACCACCAACTCCTGTAGCAGCTCCTTGGTAAGGCTCCAAAGCAGAAGGGTGATTATGACTTTCGATTTTGAACGAACAAGCCAATCCACCACCAATATCTACCAAACCTGCATTTTCTTCTCCTGCTTTGGCAAGCATACGTGGGCTATCTTTTGGCAGTTGTTTAAGCCACACGATTGAGTTTTTGTAGCAGCAATGTTCGCTCCACATGACCGAAAATATACTTAATTCAGTAAAGTTTGGGCTGCGACCTAATATTTGTTTTACTTTTTCAAATTCTTCGTCACGAAGTCCTAATTTTTGAGCTGTTTCTAATGTTGGAAGTTGTTCTTGCATTATATTATTGTTATTTTTTTTAATTCTTTTATATTATCAAAATGTTTATCTAAAGTTAATAAGGTCAAATCATAAGCAATACAACTCGCAGCAATCCATATGTCATTTTCAGGAATCGGCTTACCTAATTCCTTTAATTTTTTTCTAATCTCAGAATAGTAAGTAGCAATTTCTGAATCAATTTGTATAATGTTTAATTTATTACAAAAAACGTCTATCTCTTTTCTGTTTTTATCTTTTTTTAAAGAAATATTTGCTCCAAAATAAAGTTCCCCCAAAACAATAACTGGAATAAATATATTTGAAGTGATGAAATTATCTATATGTTTTTTAACAACCACATTTTGTCTTAGATATTCAACTATTATATTTGTATCCAATGCTACCTTAACTACCATTCTCCTTCAATTCTATTAAATTCAGCATCAATAATATTTTTAAGCTCTTCAGCATCTTCATCAGAAATAGCCTTTTGGGATATAATATGTGATTTGGTTTTAGTATTAATTTTATTCATCTCATGCAAAATACGATAAACATCATATAGCTTTTCTGGTGCTAAACTATTCACTTCTGAAATAATTTTAGCATAGTAATTATTTGATTTTATATTATTGAGTTGTTTCATTGCTTTTTGATATTTTTTGCTGGTATCACAATCTGTGATACCACCTCTGTTGTGTCAAAACAATATTTATCTACTTTATATTAGATATTCTATAATTTTCACTTCTTCAATTTGAAAATAGTTTTTTATCCACAGTAATTAAAGAAAAATTATATCTTATTCCACCTAAAAAAAATAAAGTTACATTTGTATCAGCCACCACATTATCTATCCCATTCATCTCTCATTCGGTTTTGGTACTCCATACCATCTTCTTCAAACGTTACTTTTCCACAAAACTGCGACCAGTCCACAGGCTTTCTGCCTTCCAATAAAATATTTGGACGTTCTTCTTTGCTCAATTGCTCCAGCATAGCATTAAATTGCTCAACAGTAGTTTCTTTGGTTAGAACATATCTCATTTTTATAAAATTTTAATTAACGTCAATTTTAAAATAAATGCAATTATATAAATCTTTACGAAATTAAGATTAGTTGATGTGTTTTTCAAATGGTTTCACAACTTGATTAACATTTTTAATATCAAACATCACTTTACAAAGGTAATTAAAAACTTCAAAATGATTTTAGAGCATAAAACTATTTTGAATTAATAATCAGATAATTTTTATTTTTTACCTTATTTTTTTGGTAATTGGAAGTGATTTTTAAAAAAATAGTGATGGAAAATAAAAACAAAAACAGGTTAAAATATTTCAAACAAACCATTTTTAGCCAATTTATGATGGCTTTTGAGGCTCTTTTGATTGAAGATTTGATTCACATGGCTGTTCCGCCTTCGGAGGCTGCTAAAAGTTTTGGCGAGATTATTTTTCTTCTCACAACCATTTGGTATATGTATTCGCTTTACAAAATGGTTAGGTGTTTTGATTCAAATGCAAAAATTGTAAATGGCATGTATATTGCTTTGGTAACAGCTTTTGTAATCGGTGCAACACTTGCAAGTCCGGGTGTTGAAATTTTTGATGATATTACCAAAAGATTCATTCTTTTTGGTGTACAAGTAACTTTGTATAGCTCTTTTTGTATGTTGATTTACTATACAATTATCGAAATTTTTGGCGAAAACAGTAATATGGAAGAGCGTATGTGGGGTTCGGCTGCGGTTTTTTTGATGATAGCCATAAGTTTTGCTTCGATGTATGATATAGTGTGTTTGGTTTATCCAAATGCTACTGGAGTACTCCACGAAATGCGTTTTCATAGTTATATGATGTGCGTGGCATATAGTTTAAATGTGGTTGGAGCATTAGATACTGCATTTCCAGAAGCTATTCCTATTGTCAAAGATATTAGTATTTTAGAGGCTGTTTGGAGCCATCTTTTTGGATTATTGTTGGTGGGTAGGTTATTATCCAAATAATTTCAAGAACACGATTTTAAAATTTGTAATTCTCGGATTCAGATTCGTAATTTGCAACCCAAATTCAGAAAAATTAAAATGGCAAAAATTCTCATTACAGGCGGAGCAGGTTATATTGGTTCGCACACGGTTCGATTGATGTCCGAAAAAGGATATGAAATTATTGTGCTCGACAATCTTGTTTATGGACACAGAGAAGCCATTTTGAATCCAGAAATCGAACTTGTAGTTGGCGACTTGGGAGATACCGAACTTGTTGGTAGACTTTTCGAATATCATGATATTGAGGCTGTTATACATTTTGCTGCTTATGCATTTGTTGGCGAATCGGTTACAGACCCCGAAAAATATTATCAAAATAATATTGCTGCACCATTAAATTTAATTGCTGTAATGCGTAAATATGGCTGCAATAATTTTATATTTTCTTCAACTTGTGCCACATACGGCAATCCAGAATATGCTCCTTTAGACGAAAATCATCCGCAAAATCCTATAAATCCATACGGACAAAGCAAATTGATGCTCGAAAAAATCTTAAAAGATTATCATAAAGCCTATAATTTTAATTATGCTTTTTTGCGTTATTTTAATGCCTCTGGTGCATCGCCAGATGGATTAATTGGCGAAGACCACAATCCAGAAACGCACTTAATTCCTCTGATTTTAGATGCTGTAAATGGCGACAGACCGCATATTACTGTTTTTGGTACCGATTACGAAACTCAAGACGGAACTTGTGTGCGTGATTATATCCATGTAGATGATTTAGCAACTGCACATATTGCCGCATTGGAGCATTTGAAAGCAGGAAAACCTCCTGTAATTTGCAATTTAGGAACAGGAAATGGCGTAAGTGTAAAAGAAATGATAGCTGCCGTAGAGGAAGTTACAGGCAAACAAGTGCCTGTAGTGTATGGCGAACGCAGAGCTGGCGATCCACCATTTTTGTTTGCAAATGCCACTCATGCCAAAGCTGTTTTAGGTTGGGAAGCAAAATATAAAGATGTAAAAGATATTATTAGCCATGCTTGGACTTGGAAAACAGGTGCAAGAGGTGGTAAATATTAATTTTCGATACCGAATTGCTAATTTGCCTATTAGCCTTATTAGAAAATTAAGTATTCATTTGTTTCAATTGTGCAGCTAAAATTGCAATGCCTTCATCAAAACTTTTGGGATTATAGCCTAAATCTTTGATGGCTTTTTCAATTACAAATCCAGTTTTGGGTGGTCGCATGGCTGGTTGCGAAAATGTACTCGAATCGGCTTTTGTGATATAACTTCCATCTAAATTGAAATAATCAACCACTTTCATTGCCATTTGGTATGGATTCAAAAAATCTTTGCCCGAAATGTTATAAATACCTTCGGCTTTTTTATCAGCCATCAAATAACAACCCATTGCTAGGTCTTCTGCCAAAGTAGGCGTTCGCCATTGATCGTCCACCACTTTGATGTTCTTTTTTTCTTCGAGCGATTTTTTTACCCACAAAATAATATTAGTTCGGCTCATGTCATACGCGATGCCATAAACCAAAACTGTGCGAGCAATGCCATATTTCAAACCTTGCATGTTCATTATAATTTCCTCAGCAGCCAATTTTGTATAACCATAAAAACTTACTGGATATGGTTTAGCTTCTTCGGTAAGTGGACCTTGCTTTCCATCAAAAATAAAATCGGTAGAAACATGCACTAAAAATGCATTATTATCTCTACAACTTTCGGCAATATATTTTGTGGCAATAGTATTTTGTGTCCAAGCCTCTTCTTTGTTCAATTCGCAAGCATCCACATTTGTCATGGCAGCTCCATGAATCACAATCGTTGGTTTATGCGTTTTTATTATGGTTTCGACTTCGGTTTTATTTGTAATATCAAGCGAAACGTAAACATAACCCGATTTGTTTGGCAATCTATTTTCGCCTCTACCTGTTGCAATTAAATCGTATTTGTTTTCTTTTAGTATTAATTCAACCAACTTTTGCCCTAAAAGTCCGTTTGTTCCTGTTATTAAAATTTTCTCCTTCATTCTCTGATTTTATACAAACATAAAAAAAGGATTGAAAATTTTTGAAAAAATATTTTTTGATTTCAAATCCTTTATTTATATTTGGTCTAAATATAAACAAAATGAAAGATATCATAAAATACATATTGGTCTTTTTTGTAGTTGTATTAATAGGATGTTATAAAGGCGAGCCTGTACCTTCTAGAGAAACAAAATACAAACCAATCATCATGCGAAGGAGTGAAGTAGAAAAAAGTATCAAAATAGTAGCGCCAAAGCCTATAGTAGCTCCAAAGAAAATTTATATTTATAAAAACTATTTATTTATAAACGAAAACAAAAAAGGCGTACATATTCTAAATAATAAAAACCCTGAAAGTCCCATTAATTTAGGTTTTTTACTTATTCTAGGCAACGAAGATATAGCCATTAAAAACGATGTAATATATGCAGATAATGGCACAGATTTAATTGCAATCGACATGAAAGACCCTCTAAATCCAATTGTTACAACCAGAATTAGAAATAAATTAATGGAAAAATCTCCACCAGATTATGGCGATATTCCAAATGAATATAGAATTAAAAACAGACCTAATGAAACCATTATTATGGGTTGGGAGTAAAATTCCAGTCCTTTTACCGATTCTTTTTTTAGCTAATTGTGGCTATAAAAGCGATATTACTTTGCCAAATGGAGGCACAAATCAGCCAGCAACTGGGCAAGGTGGCTCTTTGGCACGCTTTTCTATATACCAAGATTATCTATATGTGGTTGATGATAGAAACCTTAATACATTTAGTATCAAAGACAACCTCAAACCAACGATTGTTGATATTCAGGAAGTTGGCGATAGAATTCAAACTATTTATAATTTTAAAAATAGACTTTATGTAGGCTCTGAGCGTGGCGTGTATTTTTATTCGATTACATATCCAGATTCACCTGTGCTAATCTCAAATTTTAGCCATCAGTGGAGTTGCGATCCTGTGGTTGCAGACGACACATTAGCTTATGTAACCTTAAGCAGTAGCCCAAATGCGTGCAGAACGGGTGTAAATCAATTGAATATTTTAAATATAAAAACAATTGAAAGCCCAAAACTTATACGTTCAATACAAATGAATAATCCGCTTGGAATGGCACTTACAAAAGATTATTTGTTGATTTGCAACAATGCCGTTTATGTGTATAAGCGAAAGGGAGATGACATTGAACTGAAATCAAAAACAGAATTTATCAATGCAAAAGATATTATTTTGAGCGATAGTTTGGCAATTGTAACAACCACAAAAGGTGTTTTTCAATTCAAATTTAAAAACGAAAATCTAACTTTTCTTTCTAAAATATAATGAAACTAAAAAAACCACTTTTGATATTTTGCATTTTTGTTTCGGCAATTGCACAAGCACAAGATACAACGGCACATTTTTCAATAAAGCTAAATCCACAGCATTTGCTAGTGAGAGCATTTCGATTAGATTTTGAATACATGTTCAAAAAATCTATACACGGAATTGTGCTTGCACCATCCTTATACACTGGGCTTTATAAAACATCTTCCGTTGTTAGCGCTTCTAATAACAACGAATATGTTTCTGATAAAATATCAGGTTGGGGTGTAGAATTGTTTCATAAAATATATGTTTTAAATATTAAAGATGATTTTGAAATGCGACATAAAGTGTATCTGAGTTATGGCATAAATCAGCAATTTATAAAAGCTCAAATTTATGATATTGGATATTATGAGCTACAAAATGCAGATGGAATAAATCAAATTTATTATGGACAAAAAGACTTTATACAAAACTTTGATCGAAAAGGTGCGGCACTTCAAGTGGGTTACGAATCAGTAATATACAATAGAATTGTATTTGATTTGTATTTAGGTATTGCTTATAGGCACACAAAAAAAGAATCTACAGAGCTAAAAGTATTAAACGAAAGATACAACGAATTTAGCTGGGAGTATGGATTTTCGGGCTTAGAACCACGAATAGGACTCAGATTAGGCATTTTTATACTTTAATTTTAAGATTTTTTAATAATATTCAAAAACTTTATAAGTAAAATTGTAGGTTTGCTTATATATTGAATATGAGAAAAAATAGTTTTGTTTTAGTTGTATTGTTTTTTTCAAAACTGGCATTTTGCCAAAATTTAGATTCGCTTCGTGGATTTGAAAAATATTACAGACCTTCAATCACTTTTTTGTTTTTAAATCAACCGAAAGAAAGGTATAATGAAGTTTTGAAAAATAATTTTTCAAAAATAAAAGTAAACGACAAATTCAACGACCATAGAATCGATAATAAATCGTTTATAACTTATGATATTTCTGGCGGAAATCCCTATTCAAACAAAGAATCGAGCATCAAAGAAATACTTTTGGCAGATGATATTCAACGAAAAGTAATATCAAAATGGTATAATCAACAACCCGATGGGAGTTTTTCGATGGATTTTATTGCCAAACGTGGACTTTATAATGCTAGCGATTATGATGTGATGCGAGCAAAGGCTGGAGCTCGTGGTGCTTCCGAACTCGAAGATGCAGGCGAAAATTTGATAAAGAAATCCTATATTTTGGTTTTCGATTTTTTGGGTGTAGAAACTTGGGACGATTTTTACGATCGACAAGATGCTCAATATGAGCGTATTGCAAGAGCCCGAAAGGAAAAGCCTCGAAAAGCAATTCGTACTTATGTAGGATATAGAGGAAACTCAATTGCCTATTTATACAAAGTAAATTGGGACGATACCACACAACAAGTTTTTTATGAAAAAGCGTGGAAAAACCCTGCATTTTTTAAAAAAATGAATATTTCATTTCAATTTGTTGAAACTATTTACATACAAGATTTAGACGGGAAACAATCTCGATTTAATCAATATATGTCTGATAATGAGCTTGCCCAAATGCTCGAACAAGATGCTGCCGAGTCGGCTTTGTTGCAATTATCAAAAGAAAAATCGGAGTTTAGAGTAAAAACTTCAGTTTTTTCCACAAAACCAATTACAGCAAAAGTAGGTAAAAAAGAATCCGTTTTTATAGACCAACCATTTTTTGTGTATGAACTAGAACAAGGCGAAAACGACAAAAAAATACCTGTAAAAAAAGGTGTAATTAGAGCCACTAAAAAAATAACAGATAATAGGCAAGATGCTACAGGAAATTCTGTTCCAACTCAATTTTACCAAGAATCGGGCAAAAAAATCTATCCTGGCATGTTAATCGAGCAGCAATATGATATTGGCGGAAGTTTTTGGATGGGTTGGCAAACACAAGTACTTACAGGTCCATTTATCCGTTTAGATTATAACCTTTCGAGCCTTTTCAATGTGTCGCAATTGCGGTTATATGTGCAAGGTTATTTGGGTTTTGGAAGTGTAAAATTTGGGAATAGTGGCAATTCTTACACCGTTTTTAGCCGTGGAGTAGAAGTTGGAATGAGCAAAACGTATCCAATTTTACGAAACATACATCTCGAACCTAATATTGGTTTTATTTTTGATACCACAAATGTTCAAAATGTAAATGCTACGGATAAAGACAAGTTGAAAACAGCAAAAATAGATTTAGGTCTAACCCAATTTGCTTTTACAGTTGGTTTGCGAATGCCCATTAATCTTTCGGCAAATATTCAGTTAGTGCCTGCAATTTCTGTAAATTCATTATCATATAGTTCAAATGCATCGCTTTTTGGTCGAAATTTACCCCAAAATCTGCCATCAAATATTTTGGGTTTAGACGGAAATCAATCGGGTTCTTCAAATGCAAATGCACATTTGGGTCGAACACCTATTAATTGGAGTGTATCATTTCGATTTAAGTTTTGATGAAAAACATTAAAAGATATATTCGGCAATATTTCGATTTTTCGCAACGAGAAACAAACGGGTTTTTGCTATTAAGCTTTTTAATTTTAATATTGATTTTAGCTCCGTTTTTGTTTCAAAAATTTTATCCAAACAATACAGATAGCGATAAAATTGATACTCAAAAACTCGATAGTTTGTTAGCATCTATCGAAGTAGATTCTAGTGCTGAAAAATCAACTTTCAATTTTGAAAAATCAGAACAAAAATCCATTGAAATTTCTTTATTTCAATTTAATCCAAACCTGATTTCGGCAGCCGAATTTCAAAAACTAGGTGTTAAAAAATATATTGCCGAACGAATAATAAAATACAAACAAAAAGGTGGTGTTTTTAAAACAAAAACAGACCTAAAACGCATTTATGGATTTGATTCTGTGCAGTTTACAAAACTAAATCCATATATTTTGTTGCCCGAAAAAACTTCTTTTACTAAAATAGAAACCCAAAAAGAATTCAAATCAGTGCCAAAAATAATTGTGTTTGATATTAATTTAGCTGATTCGGCACAACTCGAAAAAGTATATGGAATTGGTGCAAAACTAGCTGCTCGGATTCTGAAATACAGAAATAAATTGGGTGGATTTGTATCAAAAAATCAGTTAAAAGAAGTTTATGGATTAGATTCTGTGGTTTTGGACGAGCTAAACAAAAAAACAACTATTGCGGCAGATTTTATTCCCCAAAAAATAAAAATCAATCAAACTACGTTTGAAGAATTGAAATCTCACCCCTATTTTGGATATAAAAATGCAAAAGTAATATTGGCATATAAATCAACTCACGGCAAAATAATTGATAAAGAAGATTTAAAAAACATAAAAATACTATCAAAAGAAGAAATAGAAAAAATGGTTTCCTATCTTGATTTTGAATAAAAAAAGATGCCATAATATTTTGTATATTAAATCTAGTAAGACTAGAAATATTATCTATCCACAATAGTTTTTATGTAAATTTGTAAAATGATTACAAAACGATTAAGTTTATATGTTGATACTTCCGTTCACCAAAAGACATTATCAATTAAGGAGAATAGCAACAAAAAAGACACAATTATAAAAGATATGGACTTTGAACAGATAAAAAGCTATTTTGTAGAACGTAAATTAAAGTTGGCTGATAAATAAAACTTCCTGTACAAGATTTGAAAAATGGATATTGAATGCTATTTGAACTTTTGTGCCAAACCCCCGAAATTTGATTAAATTTCAATACCAAAATTTCTAATTCCTGCCAAAATTTCAGTTTTTTTTATTCAGGTATATTTTTTGATTATCTAATTTCACATTCATAAAATAATTTAAATAAAGTCATGCAAGAAAAAGGCACTCTTTCGATTCATACCGAAAACATATTTCCAATCATTAAAAAGTTTTTGTATTCAGATCACGAAATATTTTTAAGAGAATTGGTTTCAAATGCACAAGATGCTACCCAAAAGCTCAAAAAACTGGCTTCGATGGCAGAATATAAAGGCGAACTTGGCGACTTAAAACTAAAAGTTAGTATTGACGAAACCGCCAAAACATTGACAATCAGCGACCGAGGAATAGGACTTACTGCTGATGAAATGAAAAAATACATCAACCAAATTGCTTTTTCGGGTGCTACCGAATTTGTTGAAAAATTTAAAGACAAACTCGACAATCCGCAAGATATTATCGGGAAATTTGGGTTAGGTTTTTACTCTGCTTTTATGGTTGCCGAACGTGTAGAAATCGTTTCGCTTTCGTATCAAGATGGTGCAAAAGCTGCCAAATGGAGCTGCACAGGCACAACAGATTACGAAATTACAGAAACCGAAAAAGCCGAACGTGGCTCCGATGTAATACTTTATATTAACGAAGAAAGTAGTGAGTTTTTAGAAAAAGCCAGAATCGAATCTATTTTAACAAAATATTGTAAATTCTTGCCTATCGAAATAGAATTTGATGGCAAAACGATAAATAACCCAAATCCAATTTGGACAAAAGCACCTGCCGAATTAAAAGACGAAGATTATCTAAATTTCTATAAAGAATTATATCCTTTTACCGAAGACCCACTTTTTTGGATTCACTTAAATGTTGATTATCCGTTTAATCTTACGGGTGTTTTGTATTTTCCAAAAGTAAAACAAGAGTTTGAATTACAAAAAAACAAGATACAACTCTATAGCCGTCAGGTGTTTATCACAGACGAAGTTAAAGATGTAGTGCCAGAGTTTTTGATGTTGATGCACGGAGTGATTGATTCGCCAGATATTCCATTGAATGTATCGCGAAGCTATTTGCAAGCCGATGGAAATGTGAAAAAAATCAATTCACACATCACCAAAAAAGTGGCAGACAAACTTGGCGAACTTTTCAAAACAGATCGCACTGGCTTTGAACAAAAATGGGATAGCATTGGTATTTTTGTTAAATACGGAATGATTACCGAAGACAAATTTTATGACAAAGCAAAAGATTATTGCTTGTTTAAAAACATTGATAATCAGTATTTTACGTTTGATGAATACCGTGAAAAAATACAAGTTTTGCAAGAAGACAAAGATAAAAAAGTAGTTTATATTTATTCTAACGACCCTGGCAAACAAGATGCTTACATTCAGTCGGCACACAAAAAATCGTATGATGTTTTACGATTCGAAAGCCCAATTGATACCCATTTTGTTGGACATTTGGAACGCAAACTCGAAAACTCTACGTTCAAACGCATCGATTCTGATATAGCTGACAAATTAGTTGAAAAAGATATCAAAATGGAAAGCATTTTGACAGATGGACAAAAAGAAGAAATCAAAATGCTTTTCGACAAAGTAATTAACGATAAAAATTATACCGTAAATATCGAACCACTTTCGGCAGACGAAATGCCAGTTTCGGTTACTTTACCCGAATTTATGCGAAGAATGAAAGAAATGAGCATGGGTGGCGGAATGGCTTTTATGGGCAATATGCCTGATAATTATTCGGTTGTAGTAAATGCAAATCATCCTTTGATGCAAAAAATAATTTCGGCATCATCGACTGAAAACAAAGAATTGGTTGCAAAATATGCTTTCGATTTGGGCTTATTGAGCCAAAATTTACTTTCTGGTTCGGCACTCACTTCGTTTATAAACCGAAGCGTTGCTTTAGCGGTATAGTAAAGTCTAAAAAATAATTACAAATTCCAATTTAACATTTCCCCATTGGGGAAATAAGAAAGGGGTTTAATAAAATTATAATTGTAACTATTTTTTAGACACAATACAACTTATAGGCATAGCAATTTTGATAAAATTAGCTATGCCTTTTTTATTTTTCGATCTGCCAAACCTCTGATTACAACCGAAGCAAGTGTGCATCCAAAAATGGCGGGCATATAAGAAATGGTACCGATAACTGATTTTTTTCGCATATCATCTGGCGTTGCAATAACTTTATTTTTATCAATTTTTTCGTCCGAAAAAACAACTTTTAAACCCTGAAAAATACCGTGTTTATGCAATTTTTTGCGTACATCACGAGCCAATGTGCAATTATAACTTTTAGAAATATCTGTAATTTTGACTTTTGAAGGGTCGATTCTGCCTCCAGCACCCATCGAACTTACCAACGGAAGCCTGCGTTCGATACATTTCATAATCAAATGCACTTTTGGCGAAAGTGTGTCTATGGCATCCACCACATAATTATAGGTATCGGCATCGAGCAATTCATCGCATTTGGCATCTTTTACATACTCAGGCTTCAAAATCAGTTCGATTTCGGGGTTTATATCTCGCAAACGTTGTGCCAAAACTTCCACTTTAAGCAAGCCTTCGGTGGTTGCCAAAGCAGGAATTTGTCGATTTCGATTGGTTGGGTCCACCGTATCGGCATCAACCAATGTCATTTTACGGACACCTGCACGGCAAATCATTTCGGCTGCGATGCCACCAACGCCACCCAAACCAACCACAAGTACATGTGCATCAACAATCTTTTCTACTTTTTCTTCACCCAACAAAATGCCCGTTCGCTGCATCCAAGGTCTGATATAACTCATTTTTGATTTTTTTGTGCAAAGATTTATTTTTTTCGATTGATAAAAAAATTAATGTCGATTTTAGTTTTTTGCCTTAGTGGACATTTAAGATTAAACCAAAAAATAATTGGTTTGATGTCATGCTTAAATTGTTAAAAAATTAAATCAGTTTATATAAAAACCAAACTTACCCACTTCAAAACTAAGTTTATTAAGTTCAAAACCAAACTTATCCACTTCAAAACAAAGTTGAGTTACTTTAGAACTAAACTAACTAACTAAAAAACCAAGTTAAGTGAGTTAAAAACCGAGTTATGTTAGTTAAATACTAAACTTACCCACTTTAAAACTAAGTTGTGTAAGTTTAAAACTAAACTAACTAACTAAAAAACTAAGTTAAGTGAGTTAAAAACCAAACTGATTGACATAAAAACTGAGTTGTGTGAGTTAAATACTAAACTTACTCACTACAAAACTAAGTTGAGTTACTTTAGAACTAAACTAACTAACTAAAAAACCAAGTTGAGTGAGTTAAAAACCGAACTTACCCACATCAAAACCGAGTTTACTTCGTTTTGAAGTGGGTAAAAGTAGTATATATGTAATTTATTTAGTGTTTTAGAATATATTTTATTGTTTTATGAATTTAATGATTCATAAAATTGATGCAGGTACTATGATTATACACATCTATATCAGGCAAAAAAAATTGAATCCTCCAAAAAATGTAAAAATATCAACTATGCTTATCAACAAATTCTTTACAATAGGTTTTTATTAATTCCCTCACAGCCCTAAATTGAGCCATAATCTCATCTTCTGAGCCTTTTGCTTTGGCAGGGTCGGGAAAATTATAATGAAACTTTTGGGCTTTAGTCGGGAAATAAGGGCAACGCTCTTTGGCATTATCGCAAACGGTAATCACAAAATCAAAATCTATATCCAAATATTCGTTTATATTATTTGATGTATGTTGCGAAATATCTATCCCATCTTCTTGCATAATTAGAATTGCTTTGGGATTAACACCATGTGTTTCCACGCCAGCACTATAAATTTTTACAGCCTTATTTTTAGTAAATTCAGCCAAATAGCCATGTGCAATCTGACTTCTACAACTGTTTCCTGTGCAAAGCACCAATATATTTTTCATGTTTTTACGGATTTAATGATTAAACAAAAAGCCAAATTAGATTTATCAATGTAAATTTTGGATCAAAACCCCAAATGAGTTGAAGCCCTATAATTGAGGCAGTTATGATGATTGGTTTTTTGTATTTTAAGAATAAATTTTTCATTTTTAATATATCTGTTTTATTTATTTTTTGATTTCAACACTCTTTTGTATCTTGCTCTAAATGAAGGCTTTGCGTATGGAAGTTCGGCTTCTACCAATAATTTTAGCTCGGCACACAATTCGGGAAATGGTTTTGCAATCCGAAAACCAACAATAATAGCAGACGAACGAATGGCATCGGTTTCGCTTTTGTTTTCCAAAAAATCGATGCAAACTTGAAACAACTTGCCCTCAATTTCTTTTGGAATGGCAGAAACCTCAAACATTCTAAAAATATTTCTGCGTACAGCCACATGTTTTGGGCTGCCTTCGCCAATCATGTATTCAAAAAGCGGAATTAAATACGGTTCAAAAGCCTTTGGCGAAATATCAAACGTTTTTAAAATGGCATAACCCGCTCGTTGGGTAGTTTTAAAGTCTCCGTGCATAAAAATTTCGATTAATTTTTGCAGATTTACATTGCTCAAAAGTGCCCAATTGGCAATTAGCGATGCTTGTTTGCTCGAATGTTCTTTTAAAATGGCTTCTTGCAAATCAAATTTTGACATCTAATTAATTTTTTAAACTATTTTTACACACTACAAAAGTATTATTTTTGCTCAATAATAAAACTCATTTGCAAATTTCGGTCGAAAAAATAGCGGTTTTTACAGGGCACAAAGATTGTGTGTACACCGTTTTGGGAGATAAAAATGCCACCGATTTTTATTCTGCTGCTGGCGATGGCATGGTTGTAAAATGGAATACTAAAAAACCCGATGAAGGCGAATTAATCGTAAAACTTCCACATTCGATTTACGCTTTACATTATTTAAAAGATAAACAGCAACTCATTATTGGTCAGAATTTTGAAGGAATACATTTGATTGATTTGGTTGAAAAAAAAGAACTAAAATCGCTCAAACTTACACAAAGTTATATTTTTGATATTTTAGTTTTTGAGCAAACTATTATTGTTGCTTGTGGCGATGGAAATGTACATATTGTTGATTTAGAGACTTTTACAAAAACAAAAACCTTATCTTTTTCCGAAAAAAGTGCTCGTTGCTTGTCCATTCATCCACATTTGAACGAATTGGCTATTGGATACAGCGACAACAAAATTAGGATTGTTAATTTGAAAGATTTTTTGCTCCTCCAAACCATAGATGCACACACGATTTCGATTTTTAGTTTGTGCCATTCGCCAGAAAATAATTTTTTGGTGAGCGGCAGCCGCGATGCACACCTCAAATTTTGGGATTGCTGGAATCATTATGCAGCTACCGAAGATATTGTAGCACATTTGTATGCCATCAATCATGTTGCTTATTCGCCTGATAATCAGTTTTTTGCTACTTGCAGTATGGACAAATCTATCAAAATTTGGGATGCCAAAACCAACAAACTTTTAAAAGTAATAGATAAATCCAGACATGCCGGACACGCAACTTCGGTTAATAAACTGGCTTGGCTCACTCAAAATTTACTGCTTTCGTGTAGTGATGACAAAAAAATATCGCTATGGAAAATCAATTAATCGACTATAAATCAGCTACATCTGTCGAAATAGTTTCAAAAATCGCTTCGGCACTTCGGATTAAGCTTATTGGAAAATTACTCATCGAATGTTTTTCGCAAAACAAAGACGAATTAATTTTAGGCTTTGGCGATGCAAAAGAAGATTGTTGGATAAAAGCAAATTTTGATGTCGAAATTGGACTTTTGAGCTTTCCAGAAATAGTGAGCAGAGCAAAAAAAAATTCGGTCGATATTTTTGCTATACTCAAAAACCTAAAAGTTTGCCATGTACATTATCATCAAAACGAACGCAGTTTTCATTTAGAATTTGAGCAAAATTATGATTTGATTTTCAAATTACATGGCAAGAACTCAAACCTAATTTTAGTCCAACATTTTAAGACAATTGATGTTTTTAAACATAATTTACAAAACGATTTTAAAATTGATATTTTAAATTATGTACATGATAATCAAGTTGTTAAATACGAAAATATATTAGAAAATCTAACCAACTTTTATTCATCTTTTACAAAAGATTTTTATATAACAAAGCAAAAAAAACAAGCCTTTGTTGCTTTGCAAACCAAAATAAAATCAATCGAAAAATACCTTTTTTCTGCCAAAACAAAACTTAATATTTTAGAAAATCATCTTTCGTATGATAAAATTGGACATATTTTGATGGCAAATTTGCATTTGAATATTTTAAATCAAAATGCAATAAAACTTATGGATTTTTATACCAATTTAGAAATCGAAATAAAACTAAAGCCATTGCTTTCGCTCCAAAAAAATGCAGAAATATATTATAGAAAAGCAAAAAACCAGAAAATCGAAGTTCAAAAAACCATAGAAACTATTGCTACAAAAGAAAAAGAATTAGTAAAACTCGAAATGTTATTATCTGAAATTAATAACGCTGAGAACATAAAAGAAATTACACAAAAAACTACTAACGAAAAGCTGCTTGTTCCAAAGCAAAAAATAGCACAACAAACGCCATATCACGAACACGAACACGAAGGTTTTAAAATTTGGATTGGCAAAAATGCTCAACAAAACGATGTTTTAACCTTAAAATTTGCACACAAAGAAGACCTTTGGTTGCACGCCAAAGACAGTCCAGGTTCGCATGTGATTATAAAATTTCAGGCAGGAAAAACCATTCCCAAAACCGTGATTGAACAAGCCGCAAGTTGGGCAGCATTTTTTTCTAAACGCAAAAACGAAGGACTTGTGCCTGTGATAGTTACAAGCAAAAAATTTGTTCGCAAGCCAAAAGGTTTGCCTCCAGGTTCGGTGATTGTAGATAAAGAAGATGTGATTTTAGTAAAACCTCAAAAAACAGATTAAGATAAAAGTTTCATTTATACCTAAAGGTTGGTGTTCTTCACAACAAAACTTTTAAAATCTGATGAAAATCCAACAAAAGCTGGAATTTGCAACACTATTTTAAATTATAAATATTCATCAGCAAAATATAATGAGTTGAATCAATCTGAATGGACATTTTTGTTTAGTTTATTTGAATAATATTTGATTGATTTGTTGGTAAAAGAACACAAACAAAGGCGGAAAAGTTATTGTAATATGAAATTATTGTATATTTATTCGTTAGAAACGAATGTCTCAACCGACCACGTTGAAAACGAGGTCGATTGGGGTAGAAAGAAATACATAAAAACTTAAGATTAACTCTACCCAACAACGCAAGTATTTGCACAAAAATGAACATTATAAAATTTAATAAAAATTAATTAATAAAATATCATGGCAAGAAAAAGAAGAAAAATAGGCTTTTATTATTTAACAGTTTCAATTGACAATTATGACAAACAAGTGGTTTTTAATCAAATTATAACATATATAAAAGATTTACCCAGAGCTTCTAAAAAATTTAATCTTGGCGATAATAAATTCTGTGTATTAGACTCTGTTACACCATATCTAAACGACAATAGATATAAAATTGTTTTTAAGAGTGCAACACATAGTTTTAGACCAAATTTGATACATCAACAAACTATAGACGAACGAGAAAATCCTAAACAAATTCAAGAGGGTGAAATAGAAAAAACGCATATATTAATAAAAGCAATTAATGGAGATTTAGTTGTAATTTTCGAAAAACATTTAGGGGGGATTGGCATGAATCAATTGGTAAAATATTTAAATAATTTTACAAGTCAATTTCAAAGAGATCAAAATTTAGAGAGTTTTAGATTTGGACATGAAATAATAGTGAAAGATGATTTTTTGGAAGAAATAGCAAATCTAAATCGAGTAACTAGTGCGGAAATATATGTGGATAAACAAATATTAGGTGGTGACGCATTAAATTTCTCAAACAGAACAAATCAGGTGAAACATGAAGTTGTTGTAAGTGTAAAAGCTAATAATAGAAGTTCGATAAGTGAATTCGCAAATGACTTATATGCGAGTTTTAATGGAGGTGAAAATAGAATAAATAAAATTAGATTAGTCGGAAAAAATCACGACAATAATGATGTTGTAATTAAAACTGACTTTATAGAAAGGCAGGAATATATAAATCCAGAAATGAATACAGAAACTGGTGAAATATCCACTCACGATATTTTCACAGAAATGGAAAATGTACTTTACAACTTTAATTAATATGTATATCGAGTTCTTTCTTCTGATTTTTGATTATTTCAAAACAATTACTAAACGAATATTCTTTTTTGAGATCGGTATTCCATTTCTATTAGTAGTTATATTATTCTTTTTTAATAAAAATGAAGATTTTGCTGCTTACAAACTTTTCAAAGAGAATTCGATAAATATTTTGGGTGTTCTTTTGGGCTTTTCAATTACAGTAATTACAATTTTTACAACTGGAAGTGGAAAAAGTATTGATGAAATAAAAATTTTAAAAACAAGGTTTAAAATTGGAACTAACCCAATAACATTATATGAGCTTTTAATAATAAATTTTACTTATTCAGTAGTTTTAGAAGTTTTGGTTATAGTTGGATGTTTAGTTATGCCATTATTTTCAAGCAAAGCATATTTTAATATACAACTTAAATTATGTTTATATCTAACATTAGTTTACTTGGTTATCCATATTCTTTTTTTGACTATGCGAAATTTGACAGATTTCTATTTAATAATCACAAAAAAATAATTCCCTAATCACCCACTCAACCTCGTTTACAACCTTTAGATTTGTAAAATATAATTTTTTGCCTAAAGGTTGGTGTTCTTCACCAACAAAACTTACATTTAATAAATAATTTGCTATGTTCGTAGATTAGAAAGTTAATGCATGTTGGTCGAAAAGAAGACCAACATGGGCAGGAAAATCAAGCCAAATGAATTTGCAATTATAAATACTATAAATAATGAAGTCTTTTTTTTTAATATAGATTCTAAAATTACAAGTAAAATTTTAGAAATAAAGAATTCTTTTGATGATTTACCAATTATTGATAATTTAAAATTTAATCTAAAAATGTCGGTTGATGAATATAGTGATATAATTTATATTGCCTTTCAAACAAAATCAAAAAAAATATTGATTTATTCTATTAAAATTCCTATTTAGATAAAAAAACCACTCGACATCGTTTATAGAAATCGAGGTCGAGTAGGTGGGGAAGATGTGATTTTAGTAAAACCCAAAAAAATAGATTAAGATAAACTAAATCGGAGTCTGACGCCAAACTGAAAAGTGCTTTGACGGAACGAAGTCGAAATTTTTGGAATGGTCAATCTATATTCGCAATAGATTTGAATATTTAATCGTTGATTAAGTTGATAACCAATATTTGGTGTTACTTGATACGTAGTTACACCTTGTGTTACCACAGGCGAATCATCCAATCTGCGTTGGGTAATTTTTGAATCTCTCCGAGAAATATCGACCCTAAATTGTACATCGTTTTTGATAACAATTGTCCGTCCACGATACATAAAAGGCAATTTTAAATTTGCTTTTGTATAGCCATATCCAAAAACAAATTCGCTACTTCTGTTTTCGTTGATTTGGCTATTGGCAATACTGAGTGTAACATTTCTATCGGTTTTGTACTCAACCCTAAAATTCATATTGTTTTTGGTTTTCATATTTACACCTAAAAAAGGAGTAAATCTATCTATAATCGAAACGCTATTGATTACATTGATGGGAGCAAAATTATTTTTAAAATCGGCTGCCGAATCTGGTTTTGCCACTCCAATTGGCTGTGATGGATTTAAGTATTCAAATGGAAAATCTTTTCTGATATCATTAGTATTGTTGTATTTCCCGTTTGATGTAAAATTTCCAACATTATAAGTCGAAGAATATGCATGTGTGATACTGATAGAAGGAAATATTTTTTTTAATCCTGGAAAAATATTTCCCAAACCTGCATAATCTAATCGCCAGTTTGGCAACGGTATGCGTGGAAATGCCGACAAGCCCGATTTAGTGGCATCTTTTCCGCTATATGCAGCCAAAAAAGCTGGAATCAACACATCTTGATGGTTTTTATCATACCTAAAGTCTGTTTTTTGAGTTCCATTTTCTTGGGCTTCAATCGTTGGATTTCCATCTTTTAATCTTTCCAAAATTACATTTCGATTAGATTGAAATTCATTAAATACCGCATTGGTGTTGTCTGAATTATCTGCCACAAAAAATGTACCGATAGACATAAAAGAAATATTATAATTTCCAGAACGTGTGGGAGCTAGGGATTCGAATCGATTATAAAATGGGTTTGATGTATCCGAAGTTGTATTGTATTTAAACAATTCTTGATAGGCACTTGTGTAACTCACTTTGGCATCGAGCTGTATTCTAAAATCCCTAAAAGGCTCCACTGTGGCTCTTCCATTGATGTTATTTGTTCGGTTTTGTGCCACAAAATTACTCAGATTTTGTGCTTTCGACATGTATTTATCCGCAAAATCTGGATTTCTGTAAATTCGATTATCTTGACTACCTAAAATAAATGGCAAAAAATCGGTGTAAAGCGAACCTTCATTTTGGCTATCATCGAGTCCAAAATAGCGAGGTTTACCTTTATATCCAGGCAGAACTGTGCCTTCTGTTTGTTGGTAAGTAGCATTCACAGATTTTACCATCGTGAGTAAACGGGCAACAAATTTGAGTCCTCTAAGTTCGGGTGGAGGTGGGGCTTTTTTGCTTGTATCTTTTGGATTTGGGACTGGTTTTGGAGCAGGAGGTTGATTTAACTTACTCAAAAACTTAACTTTATTATAGATTTTTGCCAAATCTGCACGAGCATTTAAGGTTAAATCACGGTTATTTTGGGCTGTATTACCCAACGAATCGGTTTTTCGACCTGCAGCACCCGCATTAAAATTAAAGCCCGCATTATACGAAGCATCAGCAGATAAAAAACTCGTTAATGGAAATTTATCGAGCGGTAATTTATAATTTAGTCGAGCATTTTGGACAAAGTTTTTGGTTCGTCCGCCTCGTGTTAAATTAAACATAACCGAATCTCGTTTGGTAAAATTTGGACGACTCGAACTAATTAAATCATCATTTATATCTCCGCCTGGCTCATCCACAATGGCATTTACATTGGCAGAATAATTAAAACTAATGCTTTTGGTAAAATTCCAACTCATGGCATAGTTTCGGTTAAACAAAAAACGTTTTTCAAACGTTGGAATAATCCCATCTATGTTATGTCTGCCCGATTCTATTCCGTTGCTGTATTGCGTTTTGATAATGGTTCGATCCAAATCGCCACGCAGGGTAATACTGGCTGGCAATGGCGAAAAATTCATTTCTTTAATTAATTTCAGATATGGAGATTTGAACGGACCATCCACTTTTTTTAAAGGCTCAATATTTGAATTTGCTAAATTATAATTATAACCCAACCCCGCTCTATAATTTCTTGAGTTATAGCTTTGGATATTTACATTTGCACGATTTACATCCGAATAAGCAACCGTAGCCGAAAGATTTTCGACATCATAAATATGTTTTTTTGCATTGGGTTTTACTTTTACTTTTTGCACATTGGTAAGACTCACACTTCGTCTAAGTGTTTGATCTTCAATAAGTTTTGCATACTCGCTACGTATAGAATCGGGTCTGCCATTTATAGAACGTTCGGTTAAAACATCTGGTCGCAAAGGGTCATACCTAGGTGTAATGTCTTTTCTGTCGATACTCACAAAAAGTGGCAATTTTAATCCAATGTGTTTTTCGTTTAGAGGAATAAGTTTATCGATGGCAAAATTCCCATTAGCACCATAATCGTGTGTGGTTTCTTGCAACCGTTGCGAAACTTTTTGCTCCAATCCACCAAAACCAGCAGTAGCATAACGAGTTGTGCCTGCTATATTTCCAAAATCAGCTAACTTAATATTTAGTTTTGCGGTAGCAGCAAGTCCATCGGCATTTTGAAAACCCGACATACGCAATTCGTTTGCCCAAATACACAAACTTTTTGAGGTTCTGTCGCCACCCTGTTTTTTAGGATTACGAATACCAATCATAACAGCTTGAATATTAGCATAATTAGGCGTTCCTCGAATATATAATCTTTGTTTAGTAAGATTTTTTCCAGTACTATCTGTAAGAAAACCTGCATCAAAAATCTGAAAACGATCTACATCGCGAGTCGAATCTCTGCGTACTTTTTGGGTCGATAAATCTTCGAGCTTAAAATCAAACCAATTGTCTTTTCTCCAAATTTCAAGTTTATCATTTAAAATACTTCCATCGTCAATTTCTTTTCCGTTTAAAGTTGATAATTTATCATTTTTTGTAAAATCAAGCGGAATTTCTACTTCGTAATAATTATCTGTTAAATCTGTACCAATACGCATAAAAATGCGTGTATCTTCATCTTTTGTGAAAATATCAGATGTTTCGGCATGTACAAACATCCGCATACGGTCGTAGTTTATTAAGTTTACTCCCGATGAACCTGTACTATAAATTTTAAAAGCACCTCTAGCATCGTTATAAGCCAAATTATCGACACACAAACGCAACGAGTGTTCGTTTAATCTTCTGTTTACAGTATTGCTCAAATCTCTATCTCGCTGAAAACCTGGTGGTTGCACATACGGACTATTTCCATTTAACACACCTTGAGTATTTTCTTCAGCATTTACTTGCGAAATAGTAAAAACTTTATCATCGGGTTCGATTACTTGTTTCAAACCTTTTCCAGATAAATCTCCCAAAAATGGACGCCAAGTGCTGGCAACTAATTCTAGTTTTGCGGTTCGAATCACAACGGGTTCTGCCCAATCGGTGAGTGCCATACGCAAAAAGCGAATAGATTTAAAATTTTCTATATCTCCAACTTTTTCAAAACCTTCTCTGAGCGGAATTCGGAACAAATACCATTTCACTGCTTCGTCAGCATCCAATGCATTATTATTATTAAAATCTACGGTTTCTGTAACTTCATTGATGATAAAATTAGAACCTACTTTTAATTGACCAGGTCTTAAATCTAATTTATATTTAAAATAAGCTTCTATATCATTAAGTGTGTTGTTTTGATTCAAATCTTCGTTATCGGGTGTATTATAATTATTTCGGGTTTGCCCAGTAGATTCTTGCGAATTTTTTTCTTGTCCATTAAACAATTTATAACGTTCTGCAATTTTTGCCGAACGTCCATTTATATTGTCATACGATGCATCCAAATAATGTTTAAAATTATCGTTTGATGGATCAGACTCTATTTGATTATAGGTTTCAGTCGAAACTATCGATTTTATTTTATCCAAAAAACGACTTCTAAAATACCCTCTTTCTTGGTCATCACTCAAGCCTTCGAGTCCTATGTCTTGTGCTTCTCTGGCTCCTTCTTGTGTGCCAAAAGCATTGGTAAGATAGGGCTGATTGGTAACTCTACTAACTGCTGTCAAATCTGTGGTTGGAGAATTTATATCGTTAGGCACCGAAAGTCCTTGTTCAAAATTTTGTCTGCCATCTTTTATGGCATCTTCGGAAATACTACCTAAATGGAACTCAATTCGTCCACCAGTTGCGTTACTTTTGTTGAGTCGTCCGTCTAGCACTCTACCTCTATTTGTGGCTATAAATGGATCCATCATCCAAAACTCCAAGTACTGATAGTTGGCATTATCAAAATCGGTATCTTGGTTGTTTACAGCTCGTGTGATACCAGCCCAGCTATTTCTTGGCGATGTTAAAAGTCCATTTTGGTTCAAATTTGAGCTATAATTATACGGACCACGTTCTTCTGGATAAAAAGCCAAATCGAAAACAGGCTCAGGTGTTTGCAATTGTTGTCTATCTCTTCCCGGAAATAACGCCTGTTGGTTTATCGCTCGCACATAATGATTTGTTAAATCTTCGGCTGTGATGCTGTCTGGAATATTTCCTCTTTGTTGATAAAACGAAAAATCGACTTGATACCAAGCCAATCGAGCACGATTATCGCCAATAGCAATGGGATTAGAATTTTCGTTATAATTCAATCCTTCTAACCCTTTTGGAACAGATGCAATTCGCCACACATTTTGCGGAGCACTGCTGCCTAGAGAAAACTCTGTTTGGCTGTTTTCAAAATCATCTAAATAATAATTGGGTTGCCCACCTTTTTCAACAAAAGATGGCGAACCTGTGTTGAGTTTTGCAAATTCACCACTAAATTGAATGGTAGATTTTTCTTTGGTGTTAATTACAGGAAGTTTATCAACTAATTTGGTTATAAATCCACTCTCACGTTTAAATGTTCCATCCAATCCATAAATACTATTACTTACTGGTTCATCACCAATTGCCACACGAGAGATTTGTGGACGTTCGCTCAAGCTCAAATATGTTGCTCCAAAAGCAACATCTTTATTTACTTTATAATCTGCACGTAAGCCCAAAAATCCACGTTGCCGAACCTGAAACAAATCTTGTTTGTCGAATTTAACTCTTACATCTTGACCGGGCATTAAAAAAACAGGATTTATAATCTTTATTTGCCCAAGTTCTGGCATTAAAATGTAATCAATATTTTCATTAAGTCTTTGACTTCCAGAATATACGCTAACAGATTTCGGGTCAATATTTCCTCCAAAACTGGCAAATTGAATCACGTCCGAACTCGAAGACTGAAGTTGTCCAATCAAAAAGAATTTGTTTTTCCCTGCCAATTGCAACACATCTGATTTTGTATTTCGATAGATTTCATCAAAAACATATTGATTAATCAATTGCGGTTGAGCAAGTGTATCTTGTCCAAAAGATTTTCGCAAATGGCTACCAAAAGGCTCAAGCACAGGGAAAATCATGCGTCCATAGGCTGGATCAATTGTAACTGCCGTAACTTTATTGGTTTGAATACTTAAATTTATATTCTGACTTGGGTCGTTTAGATTTGTATTTTGAGGTGTCGTATTTTGTTGATTTGGATTTTGTGTAGTACCTTGATTGGGCAAAGTTGGTTGCAATGCCGTGTTTTGCGGACCAACTGCACTTGTTTGATTAGTGGCATTATCAACAAAATCGAAATTTCCATCGGGTTGCAAATCGTTACTCATGTTGAGTTTATCCAAATTCATAACCTCAATCAATGGTTTTCCTTCTATTCCACCAAAAACATCATCTCTTGTGCCACCATAATTTAAAATCGGATTATTTAATTGTGTTCTATCGTTCCTATAATTTACCCTAAACTGGAAATTTTCTCTCGAAATTTGTGTACTTCCGAGCGAATAAATGTTTTTCATTTGCAAATTCCACATTGGGATATTAGTCCGAATGGTACTTGGTCGCAATAATTTCAAAAATAACAATGTTTTATTTACTGTGGTAATAGGTACTTGATTGGGATTTTGTTGAAATTGCTGCCCATTTTGATTAAATGTTGGATCACCTAAATTTGTGCCTGTTTGGCTACTTGTTCGTCTGTCGTCAATCATTTCTCCAACTTTATAAAAAACACCACGATACGAATATTCGTAAGCCACAGCCAAAACATCGTCTCTACTAAGTGGAGAGTTTAATGAAATATAACCCAATTGCGGATGAAATCGAAAGCGAGAAGGGTCAAGTTTTTTTGCATTTCTAACCAATTCATAATCGTTTCCGTTTTCGAGCATAAATGCCGAACTGCTCATTACACTTACTATATCATCGGCATTTCTTGTGCCAGCACTTTCACTATTTATAAGTTTTTCGTATAAATTATTGGCTCTGTTATCGGCAACACCGTTGCTTAGTGTTCCCATTTGAATATCTTCTTTATTATATGGATTTTTTTCTCCCAAATCCATAAAAGCAGCAATGTTGTTTAATTCTATCGATGTATTATCGCGGTTGGTTACATACACATCCACACGTGTAATCATCACACCCGAGTTGATAACTGGCGTGGTTTCGAGCGATTTTTCATAATTATCTCTAAAAAATTGGGATAAAAAATAATGTTGGTTGTCTTGATAATCTGTCGAACGAATCTCAAATTTGCGAACCTGTGCTCCACCTTGCACTTTTACTTCGTCTGCCCTACCTCGTTGATTTGCAGCCACACCCACAATATTTAAACGTCCAAATTTCAATGTAGCTTTTACCCCAAACAAATTTTGTGCTCCTTGAATCAAACTGTTATTCAATGGCATACTTACATTCCCAGCCTCAATTTTTTGAATGATATCGGTTTCGGATGAAGTATAGTCTATTTTAACGGTATTATCAAAATCGAACTGCGAACGTGTATCTTGATTAATGGTTAATCGCAAACGTTCGCCAATTTTTCCTTGTGCGTTCATCGCTATATTTTGATCAAACCTAAACGCACCAATAGTTCTTAAATTTACAGGAACTGCTGGATTATCAATGGTTTGCAAATTATAGCCAAAATCTAATAAAACCGAACCATTTAGTTTTACATCAATATAGTTTCCACCAAAAATACGGTCTAAACTTGGGTTAATATAGACTCTCGGAACTAGTCCACGATTGCTTGTGGCAGGATTTTGGGCTTCTTTTTCTTTTGCTTTTTGTGCATAAAAGTTTTTGATAGTCTTGCGTTTTTGATATTCTTTAAATTGTTCATAAGTCATTTGGGTTGGAGGTCTTAGCTCAACATCGTTGAGTTTTTCGTCAATCGTATACGATTTTCCATCTTCAGTTATTTGAACATCTGTTTTTGCTTTTTTATTTCCTATATCATAAAAAGGAGTTTTGCCTTTTGGATCCATAAACTCATCGCCATATCTATCTTTTGGTTTGTAAGTAGAGCGTTTCGATGGTTTATATTTTTGAGCGGGTGCCGTTTTTGTAGTATCGTTTTGGGCAATAGCAAAAGTGCATACTCCAAAAATGAAGCATATTAATGTTCCAACGTTAATTAAATTGTTGGTAATATGTCGAAGTATTTTACTCAATGAAAAACTTACGCAGATTTTAATGCAATTTTTATTATTTGTTCAGTAGTAATGTTTGCGTCATGCGTTTTGAGTATAGTGTCTATGGTTTTTTCTGCCGATGGTTTCGGAATACCAAGTGCAACAAGTGCAGCTAGGGCATCTTGCCTTTTAGCAGAATGCGAATTTAAAGGAATATTTTGTGATAATAAAATAGTAGTGTCTTTTTTGACTTTATCTTTTAGTTCTAATATAATTCGTTGTGCTGTTTTAAGCCCAATTCCCTTTATAGATTGAATCGTTTTGAGGTCTTCTCTCAAAATGGCAGTTTGCAATTCGTCAAAACTAAGCGATGACAACACAGTGAGTGCCGTACCTGGACCAACTCCAGAAATCGAAATCAAATCCAAAAAACTTTTTTTCTCTTCTGAATCAAAAAAGCCAAAAAGTGTATGAGCATCTTCCTTTATATTAAGGTATGTTTGAACACGGCATTTATCTTTTCCTTTTAGTTGCGAATAGGTTCGTACCGAAATTCTAATTTCGTATCCTAATCCATTTACATTAATTATTAGCAATGCTGGATTCAAATCTTCGATAATACCCTCAATAAATGCAATCATTATTTAATTTTTATTCCTTAAATTAATTTCAACTTCAAAAATAACGAAACAATTATTGTATTAGTATTTCTTTTTTAATCTTTTTTTAATTTTAGTACAATTTGACTTCATTTTTTTGCCTACTTTTTTATCAAATAATACAAATCTTTAAAATAGAGTTTCGTTTTTAACTAAGTTTTAAAAAAAATAATGTTTTTTTAAAAAGATATATTCAAAAAACAATGACCTCTCATAAAAATAATATAAATATTCCAATAATAGGTTTAAATATAATATGAATCTTCAAAAAATAAGTACTTTTAACTAAAATATTGTTCAAAATATTTTGAGCATAAATACTTATTACTTATTTTTGAAATACTAATTAAAAAACAAAGCATATTTTATAAAAAATATACTAAAAAATAAAAAACAGGTTTAAAAAACTTGTATATTATTAATAAAAAATATTTATTTTATAAAAATAGGTTTAAAATTAAAAATTAGAGTGTTTAAAAAAGTATTGTTGTTTACATATATATAAGTATAAATACCAATTAATTGTTCAATCCTAACTTAATAAAAAATGAGTAACCTTCTACGAAAAAAGAAAAGCCTAATGGCAAGCTTTTGCATTGCAGCATCGCAAATTGCATTTGGACAAATTCAACCACCACCAACGTTGGCATTGCAACCTCAACCTACATTTCAACCAGCAGGTATGCCATTGTGGAATATTACTGGGCAAGTACGTACTCGTACAGAATTTAGAGATGGTTTAGGAAATCCAGCTTATGTAGGGGCAGCTCCAAATATTTTCACATCGCAACGTACAAACTTAAATATTGGTTACCGTTGGGATAAATTATTGTTTGGTTTGGATTTGCGTGATGTGCGTGTTTGGGGACAAGATGCCGCAACTATTAACAACGCTGATGGAAACAAATTCTTTTTGCACCAAGCTTGGGGAGAGTTCATTATTGCTTCGGCTGCCGATACAAACTGCAAATTAAAAATTGATAATCTTTCATTAAAAGTTGGTCGCCAAGAGTTGATTTATGACGATTCTCGTTTGCTTGGAAACTTAGATTGGTTACAACAAGGCAGAAGACACGATATGGCATTATTAAAAATGATGCACCGTGGGTATCAAGCCGATTTTGGTGTGGCTTTTAACCAAAATAACGACAATTTTGGAAATTATGGTACTACTTATGTGCCTGCAAATACTCCAGCAACTGCAGCTGCAGGAACAATTCCAGTAAATGCATCAAATGCTGGTAGTGTTGGAACTTCTTGGCTAGGTCCTTTGGGTACAAATGGTGCCCAAAATATGTACAAATCAATGATGATGTTGTATTTGAGCAAAAAATTCAATCAAACTAAAATTTCTGTTTTGGCTTTGAATGATAACTTCCAGAAATATTCTATTACTGGTGTAAATGTTGCTGCTAATACTGCTGTAAGAAATTATGGCAACTTTCCAGGTAGAGAAAATGGCAATGGTGTACATTCTCGATTCACTGCTGGTTTCCAAATATCAACTCAATTTGGAAATTCTACAGAAGGTTGGAAAACATTTATAAATGGTGGTGCATATTACCAATTTGGAAAATCTCCACAATCAAGAGCTAATGGAACTTCTCAAAATGTAGAAGCATCACACATATTTGGTTATGCAACATTCTCGAAAGATAAATGGTCGTTTGGTCCTGGCTTTGATATTCTTTCGGGCAACAAACAATCTAAACCTGATAGTTATGACCACCGTTTTGATCCATTATATGGTACTCCGCACAGATGGTGGGGATATATGGATTATTTCTATGTTGGAACGGGTGGACCAGCAGCTGGTTTGCAAAACTTTTACTTGAAAGGTAAATATACACACAAATCGTTCTTTGTTTCTTTAGATGCACATGCATTCTTCAGTCAAAATTCGATGAAATATGTATCAAAAACAGGTGCATTAACAGAAACCAAAACAGGTGTAATGAACTTAGGAACAGAGTTTGATTTGATTTGCAATGTGCATGTAAACAAATTTGTAAATCTTGAGGCTGGATATTCAGTATTCTTATCTACTGAAGCTACCGAGTTTGCAAAAAATGGCACACCAGGTGTAAGGGCTTGGAATGGCTCTCGCTCAACAGACTCATTTAATCAATGGGGATATTTGATGATAAACATTCGTCCTGATTTCTTATTCCAAAAACCAGTTGCAATCAAAAATTAAAAGCCCCCTAACCCCCGAAGGGGGAATTAAAAATTTAGTTTTAATTAAAGGGTAAATATTTATAATATGTAAACATTTGCTAGTTTAGATTCCCGACTGGCAAATTTCAAGAACTTAAAAACTCCCCCTTCGGGGGTCGGGGGGCTTTAAAAACGTAATAAAAATGAAAAGAATAATTTTAAAAGCAATTGGTATAGCAGCATCGCTATTTATTGCAACTTCGCAAACTATGGGTCAAGACCCTATCAAATTAGGTTTTATTCCGCTCACAGATTGTGCACCACTTGTGGCTGCCAAAGAGCTTGGTTTGTTCAAAAAATACGGTGTTGATGTGGTACTTTCTAAAGAAGCATCATGGGCAAACATCCGTGACAAAGTGTTGATTGGAGAGCTAGATGGTGCTCATTGTTTGTTCGGAATGCCTTTTTCGGTTTATACAGGTGTAGGTGGAAAAGAGGGTTCTGAAATGAAAATTGCCATGGTGTTGAACAACAACGGACAAGGTATTACTTTATCTAGAGATTTTTGTGGCGAAGTAGGCTTCAGAGAAATTGCTAAGGTGTCTACTGCTGTTCAAACTGTGAAATCTAAAAAAGCAGATGTAACTTTTGCTATGACATTCCCAGGTGGCACACATGATATGTGGCTTCGTGTTTGGTTAGCTGCTTGTGGAATTAGCCAAAAATCGGTTGGTATTATCACAATTCCGCCTCCGCAAATGGTTGCAAACATGCGTGTGGATAACATGGAAGGATATTGCGTTGGAGAGCCTTGGAATGGTGTTGCTGCTGCTCAAAATGTAGGTTTTACACACGTTGCTTCGCAAGATATCTGGAAACATCATCCTGAAAAAGCTTTAGTTGTAAACAAAGATTTTGCTGCCAAAAAACGTGAAGACCTTAAAAAAGTAATGAAAGCCATTATGGAAGCTTGTGTTTGGTTAGACAACATGGCAAATCGCAAAAAAGCAGCTGCATGGCTCACAAAACCTTATTATGTAAACGCTCAGTTGGCTGTAATCGAGGCTCGTTTATTAGGTTCTAACGATTTAGGTTGCGATCTTGGTGTACAAAAATACAAAGACGACTATATGTTGTTTCATAATAAAGGATTTGTAAACATGCCTCGCAAAGCACACGGTATTTGGTTTATGTCGCAATATGTACGCTTCGGTTATTTGAAAGAATTGCCAGCTGATTACAAAAAAATCGCAGATAATCTTATCATGGACGACCTATATGAAGAAGTTGCTAAAGAAATGAATGTTGCTATGCAAACAGACGACATGAAACCTTTCTCTATTGCAATGGACAAAACTCCTTTCGATGCAAATAATCCAAGTGATTATTTGAGTAAATGCAAAAAATAAACATGAATGGAGAATTGAGAATGGAGAATTGAGAATGAATTTGTTTTAGAAATATTAAAATATATTTATTCTCGGTTTTTCATTCTCAATTCTCAATTAAAAATTCTCAATTCTCAATTAAAAATTCTCCATTCTCAATTCTCAATTCTCAATTAAGAAACCATGCCAATCGTACACAACACACTTAAATACACATGGATCAAAATTGCTCCATTTATCTACTTTATTGGAAGCATATTTGTGCTGATATTGCTTTGGAAATTCTTTTCTTGGAAAACAAATGGCGATATTCCTGGACCAGATGCAGGATTATTGGCTGTACAAGAGCTTTTTATCGACATGAGTCCCTTTTATAGCGACCCAGAAGACCCAAACACACAAGGAATTTTGATTATGATGTGGGGTTCTCTCCTACGTGTATTCACAGGCTTTATATTAGGTAGTTTAGTTGCCATTCCAATCGGATTTTTAATGGGAAGTAGCACCTTATGGATGAATATTTTTAACCCTATTGTGCAAACGTTGCGTCCAGTTTCGCCTTTAGCTTGGTTTCCTTTAGGAATGATAGCACTAAAAAGTGCATCGGGAGCAACAATCTTTATGATTTTTATCACATCACTTTGGCCCACACTTATAAATACGGCATTGGGAGTTTCATCGCTACCTGCCGACCATAAAAATGTGGCAAAAGCCTTTGGATTTTCGACATGGAAATATTTAACTAAGATTTTAATACCATACTCGCTACCCTATATTATTACAGGGTTAAGGTTAAGCATTGGGGTAGCTTGGATGGTAATTGTAGCTGGCGAAATGCTCTCTGGTGGGCAAGGAATTGGCTTCTTTGTTTGGGATAGTTATAACGGAGGTGCTTTAGAAAAAGTAATTATGGCAATATTTTTAATTGGTATTGCAGGTTTGATACTTGATAAAGTATTTAACTATCTTCAAAAAAGGTTCTCTTTTGTATAATCTTTATCCATCTATCTTTTGATTCTGCAAAATCAAAGTATAAATTACTATTAAAATGGAGTATTTAAAGTTATTATATATAAATATGCCTATTTTATAACTAACTATGACAGTTTTACAATAAAATATGCCTAATTTAAAAGTAAATTTGTGAGTTTTATAAGTAAATGTGTCAATATTATTATAAATGTTACGAATTTAATAACAAATGTTACAAATTTAGCATTGAATTTGCCAAATTTATAACTAAAATAGGCAAATTTAATACCAAATATCACAAATTTAATGCTGAATTCGACATATTTAACTACAAAATAGGCATATTTTATTTAACTTATTACAACTTTGATTTATTACATAACAAACAAAATTATAAAAAAGACAAATTTTAAATAAAATAGTAGGTAATAAATAGTAAAATAGTCAGTAGTAACTGCAATTATCACATAAACAACACAAAATATTAATTCTTAATTATCAATTCTTAAAATATGGATGCTCAACAACTAGCCTACGAAGAAACTTACGAAAAAAATAAACTTACACAACCCGTGTGTATAGATATAAAAGACGTTACTATAAGTTTTGATACCCCAAAAGGTATATATTGTGCCGTAAAAAATGTTAGTCTTCAAATCAAGAAAGGACAAATTGTGTCTATCATTGGACATTCAGGCTGTGGTAAATCTACATTGATGAATACCATTTCGGGAATGGTAAAACCTACCGATGGCGAAGTATATGCAAACGGTAAATTAGTAAAAGGTCCGGGTCCTGACAGAGGAATTGTGTTTCAAAATTACTCTTTGTTGCCTTGGCTTACTGTATACGAAAACATTTATGTAGCAGTAGAAAGTGTATTAAAAGGAAAATCAGCTGTAGAGCTAGCTAAAATAGCCGAAGAAAACCTACGCATGGTTAATCTTTGGGTACATAAAGACAAATTGCCAAGTCAGCTATCAGGAGGCATGAAACAACGCACCGCTATTGCTCGTGCATTTGCCATAAATCCAAGTATTTTACTTTTGGATGAGCCTTTTGGTGCATTAGATGCCCTTACCAAAGGTACTATGCATATCGAATTGCTAAAACTTTGGAACTTAGATAATAGAAACAAAACTATTGTGATGGTAACTCACGATATTGACGAAGCTATTTTCCTTTCTGATATTGTAGTTGTGATGAATAACGGACCAGCTGCCACTATCAAAGAAATAGTTGAAGTACCATTGCCACGATTACGCAATAAAAAAGAAATAGTACAGCAACCCAATTATATTTCAACACATAACAAACTGATGAATTTGTTATTCGATAAGTTTGATATCACTGATATTCATTAATAACAGATATTTTCAAAAAAATAATACAAAAACTACACTTAAGTTGTTCCAACAAACAAAAAAGCCCCCTATTTTGGGGCTTTTTTTGTTTGTAATGGCTGTAAATTTGATGTATATTCGGATTTATATTGCAATCTTATCTTGTAGTTTTGCAATGATGGTCGCAAATTTTATCCCTTGGCCAGGAATATAGAAACAAGGCGATAAAAATATGTATGTTTAGTCAAGTTTGTTCTTATAACTTTCAATTTCAAGCAAGTATTTTGCTTCTTTATCTTTTAAGTTTTCGTATTGTATGGTTATTTCTTGCATACTTGCTAACATTTGTTGTTCTTGAATGAGCAAAAGAGCTTGTTTATCATGCACAGAAATTAAATTTTGGAGTTTTCGCTCATCTGTGTTTCGCAATTTGTCTGAATTATCTTTAAGTTCTTCGAGCAACATTCGGGTTTGAGCCTGAGTGTTGATATTCATAATAACAGAAGCCAAACTTTGAACTATACTTTTAATAAATTCTATTTTATAATCTTCAAAAACATTAAAAGATGCCAACTCGAGCACACCAACAGTGTTAAGTTCGGTTTTTATTGGGACTAAAAGAACAGAAGTGGGTACTGCTTCGCCAAGACCAGAAGTGATTTTAATATAGTCGTCAGGAACTTTTGCTAAATGAATGGTTTCGTTTTCGAGAAAACAATGTCCAACCAAATCTTCGGTCAAAGAAATCTCTTTTGAAAGATGTTTTTTTCTATTGTAAGCGTAATATGAAGTTAATTCCAAAGCAGTTTCGCCATTTTTTTCCCTTTTTAGATAAACACAACCTTGATTTACATTCAAATATTTTACTAATCTCAATAAAAAGTTATCGCATGTAATCGAAATACTTTCGTTATATGCCCTTAATAGTTCATCAAATTGGATTTTACCTTGTGAAGCCCACATCCGAATTTGGTCTTCCATTTTTAATTTTCGAAGTTGGTTACTCATATTCAATAAAGAATACCCCAACTTATCTTCTTTACTTAATAATTGAAACTCTTTATCGAAATTTTGATTTCCTATTTCCTCTGCAAAATTTATTTTATCATTTAATCCAACTACTAAATTCTGGATTGCCTTCGACATTTCGCCAATCTCATCTTCTCTTTTTAGCGAATTAGCATCTACATTTATTGTTTTTCCAATACTAAGTTCTAAAATAATTTTCTTTATATCATTTATTGGATTGATAACAGCTTTTTTGGCATAATAATAGGCAATCAAGCCTAAAGAAAAAATCACAATCAAGGAAATTGTTTGTAATAAGCTAATATAAAAATACGAATTTGCTTTATCATCTTGAACTTTACTTAAATTCTGATTTTCATATATAATATAACTATCAAGTTGGTTTTCTAATTCTAAAGCCGATTTCCGAACATCATTATCGAAAATATTGATAGCAGAATCTATGATTACATCATCACTATAAGCCTCATCGTTTTGCAACAATTGTGTAATTTTAGCTTCAGACTTTA
Organism: Bacteroidota bacterium; assembly: GCA_004293915.1. Classification (GTDB taxonomy): domain Bacteria; phylum Bacteroidota; class Bacteroidia; order Cytophagales; family UBA9547; genus REAG01. Next base: position 40,184 of record RDZG01000057.1, read on the forward strand.
TTAAGGCATTAAATTTTTCAATTTTTGTTGTCAAAAACTGTTTTGATGAATCAGAAATTGTGTTATCGTATAAAATTACATCAAACTTATTCTTTAATTCGTCAAAATCTTTAGTAATAATTTTTGAAAGTGTGTTTTTTTCATTTTCATTGGGCATATAAATCCAATTACTAGTAAGTTTTCTCGAGTCAGAAACCATTACTTTGAAATCTTTAGAGGTTTCTACAATTGGCAAAATAATATTGCAAATATTTTTATCAATTTTTCGATTGGTTTGTAAAAGATATACAGAAACTAGTGTTGTAAAAAAAGACACTAAAGTTATGCCAACAAAGCCTAAGGCAATTTTTCGGGCAATATTTAATTTGATTGTTTTCATAACAATTTAAAAATTAAATCTACTTAATACTTTGAATTAAAGAAAAACATATTGATTAAGAGTTATTATAGATATTTTTTACTAATTTCTAAAATCTTTGCTTTGGTAACAGGCTTGGTTAAACGCTCAACTTCGCTATCGCTCACAAAAATACTATCTAAAAAAGCAGTTAAAAACACAAAAGGAATGTTTGCATACAATGGATTAGATTTTACAAATTGAAACACCTCATTGCCATCGGCTAGTGGCATAATTACATCACAAAGAATTAAATCAATAGGTTCATTTTTAATAATTTCAATGGCTTCAAGTCCATTTGTAGCCTCAAACAACGTGTTTTCTGGCGAATATAGATAGCCTTTCAGTGCAATTCTAAAAATTTCTACATCATCAACAATTAATATATTTTTCATTTATTTAAGGTAAGTAAATATTAAAAAGTTTAGTGTTATGTAATATATTTTACAAAAGAATAAAAATGTTTTCAAATTTTAATTTTTTTCTTAATTTTTAATCTTAAAATACTTATAAGTAAAATTAATTAGGTATAGACTTTACAATTGATTATTTTTTAAGCTTTCAATTTCAGTTAAAAGTAATGATTCTTTGTCTAGCAAATTTTCGTTTTGAATAGTAATTTCTTGCATTTTGGCAAGCATTTCTTGCTCTTGACTTCGCATCAATTCTTGTGTTGTGTTTAATTCTTCTAAGTTTTGACGCATTTCTTCTTCTTGTGCTCGCAAATATTCGCCTTGTAATTGCAATTCTTGCAACAGATTTTGTGTCCGCAAATTTGTTTTTACAGTAGATAGAGTAGAAGCTATGCTTTCGGCAATTTTTTCGATAAACTCAATTTTATAGCGTTCAATTTCAACAAAAGAAGCCAATTCTATGGCACCATAAGCTTCGTCATTGATTTTTAGTGGAACTAGCAATATACAACTTGGTGTGCGATGTCCCAATCCAGATGTAATTTCAACATATTGGTCAGGTATTTCAGTAAGCATGATGGTATCCAAATCGCGAATGCATTCTCCTAAAATACTATCGTTGAGTTCGAGTCGTTTGAAAACATTTTTTTTCTCTTTATCATAGGCATAACACGACATCATTTCGATAAATGGGTCTTTTGGATTATCTTCATTTATAGTAAACAATCCACCTTGATTTACTTCTAAATACCTGACAATGAATTTTATAATGTTACGATATAATACAGATGCTTCTTGTTGATTGGCTCTTAAAATCTCTCCCATTTGAGCAAGCCCAGATGTTGCCCAATTGCGTTGATGATCTTTAATGGCATTTGTTTTTAAGTTAGTTCGCATTTCAACAAGCGAATTGCCAAGTTCGTCAGCTGAGCCAAGTGGGCTATAGTCGCTTTCGTAATTTCCTTTACCAATTTCTAATGCAAAATTGGTATTCGATCGCATACCTTTGAGCATGGTTTTGGTTGCCGAAACCATTTCTCCAACTTCGTCTTTTGTGTCTTTGAGCGAAACTTCTCTAATTTCGCCAATACTCATCGATTGAATAATGTTTTTTAAATTATTGAGTGGTTTCACAATGCTACTCGAAGTATAAAAAGTGGCATACACACTTATTAAAATAAACAATATAATCGATGCTATAAGAATGATAATTTGAGCAGTAAAACGTTTTTGTTTTTGTTCGAGAGCTGCATCAATTATGGTTTGTTGCGTTACGATGGCATCAGCAATCTTTTCAGTAATAAATTTTATTTCTGGAGAGATATTTAAAATTATTTCTTCATTTGCTGCATCTATATTTTCATCGCTACTATAATCTTCATCTTCGTTTAATTTAGCCATAACAGCTTTATAATGAGGAAGTAAGACATTTATTTTTTCTATGATATTTAAAATATTGCGTTCTTCTTTTGTGGTTTCACCCGTGATAGAAATATCTGCAATATTGTCTTTAATGTTTGGGTATTCAGTTTCTAAAATATTAATTAGTTTAGCTTTATCGGCTTTGTTTGGCTGATTTGCCCAATTAAATATCAATCTTTCGCTATTTTCTAATGCATGTTTAAGTTGCACAAGTTTTGTGATCATAGGAAAGTATTTTTTACTTACCAATAAATCATCTCCACGGTTTTGAAAAGATTGATAAAAAATAATGATAGAGATTATCAAAAATAAAACCAAAACGGCAAGATAACCTTGCTTAATTTTACCTCCTATACCATAGAAAAAGTTTTTCATATTTTAGAAAAAGAAAATTTATTCGATTTTGGCAACAATTTTTATTTTAGATTTCATATCTGCACTCAACGAATTGCTGTTTACAAAACCAATTGCACCTTCTTGATCTGCTACAAATTCGATAATATCTCTTTCATTACCAAATTTATCTTGTGGCTTTTCGGCACTTTCGTATTGTTTTTGATTAAAATACGCTTCGACATCTGTTGCAGACATATTCAGTACTTTTTTATAAAATGCTTGCTGTTCGGGGCTTTTGCTTTTTGAATCTACCGGACGAATATTTTTATTAATTGTGGGCCAACGTTTTTTAACTTTTCGGAGCCAATATAATTTTACCTCACTAAGCGATAAACTTTCCACTGGATTATCTTTATGGACAATAATTACCAACGTTTGGTCTTGTATATTATTTGGAGAAAAAGCTCCAAAAAGCAAAACAATAAAAACAGAAAAGAAAAGAATTTTAATAGATTTCATTTTTGGTAACGATTTTTTAAACGAGAGTTAATTAGTAATTAAAATCCTATTGCAAATTGAGTTGATGGGCCATGTACAAATTTTTCTTTATCAAAAGTGTAAAAATTGTACTCGAATTTTAAAACTGCATTTGTATTTAACCTGTATCGTACACCTGGCGAAACCTTAAGATTCGATTGAAATGCCAAATCATCATTTACTGTGGAAAGATCTACACCTGTAATTGGCATAAATAAAGGATCTGTCATGTCAAATTTTGTAAATTCAGAAAATAAATAGGGTATGACTTTATCAGAAACTTTAAAGCCTGTGTATAATATACCACTATATATTGATTTGTTACCTAAATTTTTGTATGAATTAATGGTTGAAATATACTCAGCTATTAATTCGAATTTAGAATCGGAGTTTAAATAAACCACACTACCATTATAAGCAATTTGTTGTATCTCATCAGCAAATTTGGCAGAAGAAAATTGGCTTGGATCGCCTGCATCAGAGAAGTTATAAATTCCAGAAACAATAAATCTTAGCCCATCAAAAGGTTGAATGCTTAGATTTGTGGTATATGCAAAATGGGTATCAAAACTTCTGAAATTTCCTCCCAAACCGCCATTTTTTCCAAGCCCATTAGATATCATGGCTTTATAACTAAATCTCAAACTGCCTATATCATTTCCCTCGAATTGTACACCAATATCTCTAGTGTTTACAAAACCATCGTCATGAATCGGTTGCAAAATATTAGGACGATGAATAACTGGAATCATTACATAAGCAAAATTGTAATTTTGATTCCAAAAGCCCAAAGGCATATACATCCGACCTGCTCGAATACTAAAATAATCTTGAACATAATATTTTAAAAACAACCGCTCAATCTCGAATTCTGGTCCATTTTTGAAATTCACATGAGGGTGCAACTCAACAGCAGCAGTTAATCTTTCAGAAATATTTGAGGTTATGTATGCAATAAATTGAGCACCTCTAAATAACGCTCCTACATCTTTATTAGATGGCGAATGTAAAAGATCAAAACCTGGTTGAGCATAAAAATTAAGTTTTGTTTCTTGTCCAAAAATTAAAAAAGTTTGAACTGTGAATAATAAAGTAAAGTAAATTTTTTTCATAATTTTAAAAATGTTTATTTGTTTGTTGTTAAAAAATCTAAATCTAATTTGATTATATTCAAATTTAGATTTAGTACTATATTTAATCTGAAATTGTTGCTCAAATATAAGTTAGTAAATTCGAGCTATGCAATAATTATTACTTATATTCGATTAAATTGTAATTTTGCATATTAAAAATACAAAAAACTTCGATTAAATTTTATAGTAGAAAAGCAGAAATAAAACAAATATACGCCTTGTAAATAGAAAACGTTTTTAAGTATATTTACTTATTCATCATCATAACCACCTTTAGAGAATTCATCAAAACCATAATCATCTGATGGAGCTTCATCATCACCATTTTCGTCAAAATCAGTATTGTTTAAGCCTTCCAAATCATCGTCATCGTAATCATCAAACTCATCACGCATTCCGCCTGTTTTCTTTTTTGTTCCAAAACGAGGTTCGTCATCTTCGTCATCTTCTTTGATGCTCATATCCGATTCTTGTTTGGTTTCTCCCATCGACTCAATCACGTCAGGATATTGTACCGAACTGCGTTGTGGAACCATTTTTTCGTAAAAAATCAAAAAACGATATTCTTCTAAATAATCGTAAACAAAAAGAAATTCTTTTTGCAACTCGAAAATATCATCAATAAAAGTATTTTTAAGTGTATTTTTTTTAATATCTTCCTCAAATAATTCATATTTATGTTCAGATTTGTTCCAATTATCAGGATCAGAATAAAAACCAAATGGTTCGCTCATTTTAAAACTAAATGATTTTAAAATCTGTTGTGCCAATTGCATCAATGTAGTGTCTTTGTGAAACTGAATAATGCGATATGGTTTGCGTTCGATTTTATTGCTCGCATCAGTAGAAACAACTCTAATTTGGTATATGTCTTTGTTCATATTTTGAAGAAAAGATAAATGGGGAGCGAAAATAAAATAAAAAGTTTAAAAATGCACAAAAAAAATACATCTGTTATAAATACAAGATTGAATTGTCTAACTTTCAAAAAAAATTAAACGATGCATAACCCTGAGAAAGAGCGAGTTTTAAGCACAAAAGGTAACCGAACATGGAAAACCTGGGGTCCGTATATGTCGGAGCGACAATGGGGAACTGTAAGAGAAGATTATAGCGAACACGGCTCTGCATGGGAATATTTTACACACGACATGGCTCGCTCACGTGCCTATCGTTGGGGTGAAGATGGCATATGTGGCTTGTGCGATAACAAACAATTTTTGTGTTTTGCTCCAGCCTTTTGGAACGAAAAAGATCCGTTTTTGAAAGAGCGTTTGTTCGGTTTAACTGGTAATCAAGGTAATCATGGCGAGGATGTGAAAGAAATGTACTACTATTTGGACAGTACACCTACACATTCTTACATGAAGATGTTGTACAAATATCCGCATGCTGCGTTTCCATATCAAAAAATTATTGACGAAACAGCCAAAAGAACTCGCCTCGAACCCGAATATGAATTGATGGATACGGGAATTTTTGCAGAAAATAGATATTTTGATATTTTTATAGAATACGCAAAATTCGACCAAGATGACATGTGTATCAAAATCACGGCTGTAAATCGCGGACCCGAAACAGCAACTTTAGATATTATTCCGCAACTTTGGTTCCGAAATTTTTGGAGCTATTTACCTGATGACCCATACAAACCTAGACTTAGTTCTGGTGTAAACACTATATATGTAGAACATCGTGATTTAGGAAATTTTAATTTTTATTATGAAGGCAATCCTACACCGCTTTTTACAAATAACGAAACCAATTGGACAGCTGTATATAATGCTAAACCTAAAAAAGGTTTTTATAAAGACGGAATAAACGATTATATTGTTAATGGCAACAAAAAAGCTATTAACTCTGCCGATGAAGGCACAAAAGCCGGTTTGCAATACACAACTTTGATTGAATCTGGAGAAAGTTTTAGCATAAAACTTCGATTAAGTAAAAGTTATAATAAATTCCCTTTTCGTGATTTTGATGAAATATTCGATATGCGAAAAAACGAAGCTGATGTTTTTTATGCCGAAGTGCAATCAAAAGTTGATGATACAGATTTGAAAAACATTCAGCGTCAGGCATTTGCAGGGATGCTAACCTCAAAACAGTTTTTTTATTATGATGTAGATTTGTGGCTCAAAGGCGACCCAAAAACCTATCCTCCACGAGAGCGAAATTGGGGCAGAAACAACCAATGGCGACATTTGAATAATATGGACATTATTTCTATGCCCGATAAATGGGAATATCCATGGTATGCGGCTTGGGATTTGGCTTTTCATGTGATTGCTATTGCTGTTGTGGATCCTGATTTTGCAAAACGACAATTATTACTATTGTTAAGAGAGTGGTATATGCATCCTAACGGACAAATTCCAGCTTATGAATGGAATTTTTCGGATGTAAATCCTCCTGTACACGCTTGGGCTTGTATTCGCGTTTTTCAGATTGAACGAAATGTTTATGGTACCGAAGATTATGATTTCTTAGAAAGAGTTTTTCATAAACTAATGCTTAATTTCACATGGTGGATTAACCAAAAAGACAGTGACGGAAAAAATATTTTTGAAGGTGGATTTTTGGGAATGGATAATATTGGGGTTTTCGACCGCAGCCGACCATTGCCTACTGGTGGAAAACTTGAGCAAGCCGATGGCACAAGTTGGATTGCCATGTATTCGCTAAATATGCTCAAAATTTCGCTGAATTTGGCCAAAAAGAATTCAGCTTATGAAGATACTGCTTCTAAATTTTTGGAGCATTTTATGTTTATTGCTGGTGCGATTGCCAATATTTCGGGGAGTGCGCTAAATCTTTGGAACGAAGAAGATGAGTTTTTCTATGATGTTTTGAATATGCACAATGGCGAATTTATTCCCATCAAAATTCGCTCCATGGTAGGTTTGATTCCTATGTTTGCAGTAGAAACCATTGAACCCGATTTGCTCGAAAAACTTCCAAACTTCAAACGCAGAATGGAATGGTTTTTAAATTATAGACCACAATATGCCACTTTGATTTCGGCTTGGCGAGACCCAAGCAAAGGTGTACGTAGGCGTTTTTCGATTATCAAAGGCAGCCGTTTGAAAAAAGTATTGCGTACAATGCTCGATGAATCCGAATTTTTATCTGATTTTGGAATTCGTGCATTATCAAAATATCACAAAGAAAAGCCCTATGTTTTTAAACACGAGGAACAAGAATATTCGGTTGCTTATAATCCTGGCGAATCAGATAGTTCGATGTTTGGCGGAAACTCAAACTGGCGAGGACCAATTTGGTTTCCTGTAAACTATATGATAATCGAATCGCTCAATAAATTTTATATGTATTATGGCTCTGATTACAAAATAGAATACCCAACTGGGTCAGGCAACTTGCTCGATTTGAGGCAAATAGCCGATGAGTTGCGTATGCGCATGATAAATTTATTTGTAAAAAACAGCAAAGGATTTAGACCGATTCACGGCAGTGATGAGCGTATTCAGACCGATCCCAATTTTAAAGATTATATTCATTTTTACGAATATATGCATGGAGATACTGGAGCAGGATTGGGTGCCAGCCACCAAACAGGCTGGACAGGTTTAGTTGCAGAAATGATTTATATGCACTATGAATACAAAAGCGAAGAAGGTGTTGTTGAGCAATTATTAGGCTAAATTACTTTGCAGATTATATGATAAATTGTGATTTTTATAATTTTAAATCACAATTTACTTCAACTTCGTTGATTTCCACTCCTAGCTTTTTGTAAAATTGAATTGCTTTAGTATTCCAATTAGATACTTGCCATCTTACCTTTTTGCATTGGTGTTTTTCTTCCAATTTCAAACACTTTTTGCATTAAAGAAGAGCCTATACCTTGCCCTCTAAATGCTTCTACTACATACAAATCGTCTAAATATATAGATTTGCCAGTCCAAGAAAAATAGGCAAAATAATAACTTGCAAATCCTATAATTTTGTTTTCATGAACTACAACCAATGCTTGAAAAAGCTCTTTATCGAGTACCATTTGCTGTGAAGTAATGACTACTTTTTCAGGAGTTTTCACAAACACTGCCAATTCCATAATCAACGCATGAATAGCTTCAAAATCGGATTCGGTGGCTTGGCGGATGTGGAATTGGATTGTTTTATTCATTATTAATAAATAGAAGAAATTTCTTTTATTAATATTTGACTGATATTATTATTTCTATTTGAAATATAATTTTCAGAAATCTCTTCACGCAAATTTGCGAGTTCAATAGTCATAGGAAGGTTTGTATGAGCATATTTTTTTTTCTTTTCAATAAAATCATAATTTTTAGCAGCTGAATTCATTTTTGAAGTAATTAATGTCATATTTCCAAGTTTATTAGTATAATCATCTCTAAATTTCTTTTTAAAATCTTTTTTCCAATTCGAATCTTCAGAAGGGTATTGTGGAATAATATGCTCTAGTGTGCATTTATCAAAGTACAGAATAGAATCAGAAATCATATCTTCATTATCTTTAAAAGTGGAATACCAATGATACTTTGCAAGAAAGAGTTTTGGAGTTTCATTATCACCATAAAAATCATTTTCAAAGCCTAACGAAACTTCATCTTTTTCATAATGTTGAGCAAATTCTTTCACTGCATTATCCCACTGTTTTTTATTGATAAAATCAATACATTTATAAACAGGTTTTGATGAAAATCTCCCAAAACTTAAACAATAATTTATGTATTTATCGTATTCAGCTAAGATAATTTTAGCAATATCATTTTGTTCAATATTTTCTCCGATATTTCTTAAAAGTGATAAAAGAAGATTTAAGCTATATCTTTGATTACCTGCAACTAAAAAGAAATTAATTTTAGTTTTAAAAAATCTTGTTTTAAAATCAACATTTAATATTTTTTCATACAGAGGCAAGGCATTTTTAAAATCTTCATAAAAAATTTCAATTTTCTTTTTAGATATTGAATCATTATATTTAGAATCATATAGTGCAATCACATCATTGTAAGAAGAATATTTTTGCTGAGTAGCATTCGTACTTTCCACCCATCTTCCTAAAAAATCATCATTAAAATCATATATATTCTCAAGTGCCAACCATTTTTTATTAGCATTGATATCTCCAATCTCAGTGAATTTTTTTATTAAAAAATTTCTAAATAAATCTTTGTTAGATAATGGAAGTCCTCTATTATTTAAAATTTCAAAAATATAATATGCAATAGTGATATCTGAAGTGAGAATTCTAACAACAGAAACCCTTGTTTTTAAAAAATGAATAAATGTATTTAATTTTAAAAAATCATTTTTTAAAAATTCTTCATTTGTTGTAAACTTTTCACGAATTTTTTTTTCCAAAAAATTTCTGTTATTAAAATACCTTTTAATTGCTGTCTTCTGTTCTGAACTTGCATTTTTATAACTTTCTTCTTTATATTCTTTACATTCTATAGCATCTTTTAAAACCTCATCAAAATTGTAGCCACTTGATTGCTTATCTATTTTTACCTTTTTTTCTAAAGTGATGACTCCTTCTATTATATTATTAAATAAGAGCTCATTAATTGACATCAATCCTGCTTTTAATGTATTTAGAAATTCTGGTTCGTTTTTTTGCTCATAAATTACAATTTGTTTATCAAACAAGCATTTGATTGAGGATAAAAGCAACATAAGAGTAGTTAGTCTTTGTTGCCCATCAACTACATCATAACTAAAATCATTATTATCTATCAAAACCATTGATCCAATAAAATATGGATATTTTTGGTCATTGCTTTCGAAATAGTTTACCAAATCATCCCACATTACATTCACCTGATTATTTTGGTCACTTTTTCCAAGACAATCCCAAGAATAAGGTCTTTGATATTCAGGAATGATATATTTAATATCTCTGCCAAAAATTTCATTTAGCACTTTACTTTCTGGTCTAAAACTAATGTCAGCCATTTCTTTTTTATTTTAAATATACACTATTTCTTTTGCTTTTGCCAAAACTTTTTCCAACCCACTTACATCTTTTCCGCCTGCGGTTGCAAAAAATGGCTGTCCGCCTCCCCCACCTTGAATTTCTTTGGCTAATTCTCTCACAATGTTGGAAGCATTTAAAGCTTTTTCTTTTACTAAATTATCCGAAATCATTACGGCAATATGTGGTTTTTCGTCCGTAACGGCAACCAAAACACAAACCAAATTTTCGATTTTGTTTTTCAACCCAAAAGCAATGTTTTTTACTGCTTCAGCACTTGATACTTCAAGTTTTTGTGCTAAAAAATGAATCCCATTTTTAGACTCAGTTTTTGATACCAATTGCAAAACAATATGTGCAACTTGCTCAGCTTCAAATTTTTCTATCTTTTTTTCTAAGCTAGATTTCTCTTCTAATAATCCATCAATAGCTTTGAGCAAATCTTTTGGATTTTTAAGTTTTTCAGAAATTTCTTGGATTGTTTTTAGCTTTTGAGCTATTATTTTTTCGGCTCCATCGGCAGTTACAGCTTCAATCCTACGTACGCCAGCAGCAACCGAGCTTTCAGAAATAATTTTTAACAAACCAATTTGCCCAGTAGCCGAAACATGTGTGCCACCACAAAGTTCGATAGAATAGGCAGGGTCGAAGGTAATTACACGCACAAAATCGCCATATTTTTCACCAAAAAGTGCCGTTGCTCCTAATTCTAAAGCTTGTTTTATCGGAATATTTCTTTTTTCGTCTAACGCAATATTTTCTCTGATTTTTTGATTTGTAATTTCCTCTACTTTTGCAATTTCCACATCAGCCATTTTTGTAAAATGTGAAAAATCAAAACGTAATAATTCGCTATTTACTAGCGAACCTTTTTGTTGAATATGCGAGCCAAGTACCTGACGCAAAGCACTTTGCAAAATATGTGTAGCCGTGTGATTATTTGTGGTTAATATCCTATTTTCTGTGTTTATAGAAGCCAAAACATTGCTTTGATTAGAAAGCGAAGCCATTATTTCTTCCACATCATCGTTCGTAAAATGAATAATTAATTCGTTTTCTTTTTTCGTATTTATAACTTCTATTTCTATGGGTGTGTTTTTAAAAACTAATTTTCCCGTATCGCCAACTTGCCCACCGCTTTCGGCATAAAATGGTGTTTTATCCAACACAATTTGAAATTGCACATTGGTTTTGGTAGTTATTTTTCTGTATTTAGTTATTTTAGATTCGCATGAAAAAACATCATATCCAACAAATTCTACTTTATCAATTTCATTTATAGTTATCCAATCGCCTGTTTCAGATGCTGCGGCATTGCGTGAACGAGCTTTTTGGATTTCCATTTCTTTCAAAAAACCATCTTCATCAATCGACAAATTATTTTCACGAGCAATGAGCGATGTCAAATCAACAGGAAAACCAAAAGTGTCATATAATTCAAAAACTGTTTTACCCGAAATTATTTTTGTTGCATCATTTTTTTGAATTTCTATTTCCAAAAGTTTAATCCCATTTTCTAATGTACGCAAAAACGAAGCTTCTTCTTCCTTAATTACATTTGCAACAAATCCTTCTTGTGCTTTGAGTTCGGGAAAAACATCTTTCATTTGATTTGCCAAAATTGCCACCAGTTTGTAAATAAAAGGCTCTTTTTGACCCAAAAACGTATATCCATAACGTATGGCTCTACGTAAAATTCTGCGAATCACATATCCTGCTTTGGCATTTGAAGGCATCTGTCCATCTGCAATCGCAAACGAAACCGCACGAATATGATCGGAAATCACACGCATGGCAATATCAGTTTTAGAAAATCCTGTAATGCCTTGTTCGTATTTTATACCCGAAATTTTTTCGATTTCCGAAATCAATGGCATGAAAATATCTGTGTCATAGTTCGATGCTTTACCTTGAATCACTCGCACCAAACGCTCAAATCCCATGCCTGTATCTACATGTTTATCAGGCAATTGCTCCAAACTGCCATCGGATTTTCGGTTGAATTGCATAAACACATTATTCCAAATTTCAATTACTTGTGGGTCGTCATTATTTACCCTTTCTGCACCTGGAATTTTATCAATTTCGATTTGTGGACGCAAATCAATATGAATTTCGGAACATGGACCACAAGGACCTGTTGCACCCATTTCCCAAAAATTATCTTTTTTATTACCTTTTAATATATGTGCTTTGTCCACAAGGTTTGCCCAAATATCAAAAGCCTCTTGATCGAAAGCCAAGTTTTCTTTTGTATCTCCCTCAAATACAGTAACATACAAGCGTTCTTTAGGAAGTTTATACACTTCGGTAAGCAATTCCCAAGCCCATTCAATGGCTTCTTTTTTGAAATAATCGCCAAACGACCAATTGCCTAACATCTCAAACATAGTGTGATGATAGGTATCGTGTCCAACTTCCTCTAAATCATTGTGTTTGCCCGAAACACGAAGGCATTTTTGGGTATCGGCTATGCGTTTTGCAGTAGGAATTTTATCGCCTAAGAAAAAATCTTTAAACTGATTCATACCTGCATTAGTAAACATCAAGGTTGGATCGTTTTTGAGAACCATCGGTGCCGATGGCACAATTTTGTGTTGTTTTGATTGAAAAAAATCTAAAAACTGTTGTCTAATTTGTTGAGCGGTCATCCTACTAATTTTTTAAGCTATTTTTTGGGAGTGCAAATATCTAAAAAAAAGCTTAGGATATAAAAAAATGAGGAAGGTTACTTAAAATATTCGTGCAATGAAACTAAAATTCGTTTCAAACCGTACTATTTCCAATTTATAGGGTTTTTATTGTAGTAGCATTAACTAATTCTACAAATCCTGCCCTTTTTGGAGTTCTTCTCCATCAAGCTACTATTGTTTCTTTACGGCTTTCAAATATTATGTTTGTTGGTGAAGAACACCAACCTTTAGGCGTAAAGATATATATCTGATTTTTTTAGACGAATAGCTTATTGAAAAGGGAGAGCCACTTTAGTGAGTACTACAGCCAGAAAACTGGGAGTAATCATATGGACAATGATTGTAAAAAAACACCTTACAAACCACCCACCGAATATCTATTCTTCGACCAAAAAAGAAAGCAAAAGGTAGTAGAAAGAACAAAGAAAAATATTGCTAAATTTGCACTCAAACCCGAAGAGGTAGGTTTTATAACTAACTCATTATGATGATAAATAAAAAAGTTAGTCAGAATTTTAAAAGAAACAACAATATGAAAATGAACGATGTTTTAGGACTAGGTAAAATTTTACCAATTGACAAATTACTCGATATTTTATCTAGCGTTACTTCAAGACTTTCTAAACCGTATTTTGACAGAAAAGACATTGACACTAAAGCGTATGAAATAAAAAAATTAGCAGAGGCAAAGGCAGAAGAAATGAAAATTATTTCATTGGCAATTAAAGAAAATTATTTACTGACTGGAGGAATTGAATACAAAGAAAATAGCATAGGTATAACTTCACCAAAAGAATTATCAATTTCAAAAACTGAAAATTCAATATTAATTAATCCTAGCTTAGAAGATAGAACAAACGATAGAATAATTTTACAACAGGCGAAAAAGCAATTGAACATTGAAAGTATTACTGCATACGCTGCCGAAGAACTTAAAAATGAGCCACCTGTAACGGACGAACCAGTAGATGAGGACTGGAAAACTAGATTTTTCAATATCGCTGAGGATATTTCAAGTGATGAAATGCAAGCACTTTGGGGACGAATATTAGCTGGTGAAATAAAACAACCCAAATCGTATTCACTAAGAACATTAGAAGTATTGAAAAATTTATCTAAGGAAGAAGCAGAAGTTTTTACAAAATTTGCAAATATTAAAATTGTCTCTGTTGATACGAGTGTAATCTATAATCAAGATAATGGAGCTTTCCTTGAATCCGAATTTGGTATTACATTTACTGATAGCTTACTATTGACTGAATTGGGCTTAATAGCAAGTGAAAGCAACTTAGAGCTAAGTCTGACTGAAACCAACCAAGTAGCGCAAACGAATGCCTTATTTATAGGTAATAAGGGTATAGTTTTGAACCGTGGTATAAATACTCCAAAACAACCTATTAATGTTCTAGTATTTACAAAAACTGGGGCTGAATTATCAAAACTAATCGAGCCAATTCCTAATGAAAATTACATTAAAAAAATATGCTCAAGTTTTAAACATCCAAATGTAAAAATAGAATATGGTGACATTACATTTTTACCAAATGGACAAATAATAATGAATAACAACGTTGAATATAATGAATAAAACTACTACTAACATTTCGCCTTTATTGGTATCCTGCCCTTGTTGGAGTTCTTCTCCAACAAGCTTCGATTGTTTATCATTAAGGTTTTCAAATATTATGTTTGTTGGTAAAGAACACCAAAGGCAAAATTATGGTAGTGATTTTTAAAAAAAAATTCGTTTATTTGGCATTGAAGAAGGTAAAAAAGAACCATCCATTGTTGATTTTACAAAAAATTATACTGAATTTAATATTTCAAACGCATGAAAACAAAAAGCAATGCACTCGTTTTAGACCCAATTGAGTTGATAGGAAAAGTTAAAAAAAGGTATGAAAACGCTCCAATTTTCCCGAAAAAAATGGAAGAGGCTAAAGCAAACTTGCACCTATATCAAAAATTACATCAACAATATGAAAAATAAATAATATTTTTATAGCCATTTTGATTAAAAACTAAACAAAACCGTTTTCAAATAAAAGAGCAAGACTAATTTAATAATCTTGCCCTTTTTATCAACTAAAAATTTTATTTCAAACTTGCCAAAGCATTTTTTAAACGTTTGCAACCTTCGATCAATTTGGCATCGGCAGCGGCATACGAAATTCTGATGCAGCCTTCGTAGCCAAAAGCACTTCCTGGCACGGTAGATAAAAATGATTTGTTCAGTAACCACATACTCAAATCATCCGAATTATTAATGGTTGTAGTTCCGTCTGATTTACCAAAATAAGCACTAACATCTGGGAAAAAATAAAATGCTCCTTTTGGATTATTGATTTTTAATCCTGGAATTTCTTTCAACAAACCATACATTAATTCTCTGCGTTTGGCAAACGTTTTGGTCATTTCCATACTCGAGCTCAAATCGGCATTGATACCAGCCAAAGCCGCTTTTTGGGCAATAGAGCAAGTTCCAGATGTGATTTGGCTTTGCATTTTGTCTATTGCATCGGCAATTAATTTGCTCGAAGCCGAATATCCCACACGCCAGCCTGTCATGGCATATCCTTTCGAAAATCCATTTACTGTTACCACTCTATCTTTTATGGCATCAACCGAACCCATCGAAAAATGTGGCTCACCATAATTGATATATTCATAAATTTCATCAGCAATCACATAAATATTTGCATTTTGCTCTACCACTTTTGCAATTTCTAGCAATTCGGCTTTGCTAAAAACAGTACCCGTTGGATTACAAGGCGAAGAAAACATAATTACTTTTGTACGGTCTGTAATCGCATTTTTCAAATCTTGAATAGAAGGTTTAAAATCGTTTTCCAATTTTCCAACCAATTCAATCACCACGCCTTCGTTTAGTTTTACTAATTCTGCATAACTAACCCAATATGGCGAATATATAATTACCTCATCTCCAGGATTTACCAACACAGAAAGTGCATTTGCCAAGGCTTGTTTTGCACCTGTAGAAACAATTATGTTTTCTGCTTTCCAGTCGATATTGTTATCGCGTTTTAATTTTTCGGCAATTCCTTTTCTTAATTCTGGAATACCAGCAACAGGAGTATAATACGAAAAATTATCCATAATTGCCTTAGCACCAGCTTCTTTGATATGCATTGGAGTTGCAAAATCGGGTTCGCCAAGTGTTAGGTTCACTACATCGTTGCCAGCATTGGCAAGTTCTCGAGCTTTTTTTGACATCGCAATGGTTTGCGACTCAGCCAAAGCATTGATTCTGTCTGTTAAAATGGAAGCGGTTAATGTGGACATGTTTTTATATTTATTTTTATAATTATTATTCTTTAAAAACGGAGTGCAAAGGTAAACTTTTGAATAATATTCTCAAATTATATTTCTAAACTTGATTTTGGATTATCAAAAAACAAAATCATAGAAATTGAATTTTAAAACCTTAAACTTCTTCAATTTCAAAACCTGCTAATTTTAAATCATCCCAGAAAGAGGGATAAGATTTCACAACTACATCTGGATTTTCGATTAAAACAGTATGTTTCAGAGCCAAAGGAGCAAATGCCATTGCCATTCGGTGGTCTTTGTAGGTTGCAAAACTAGGCTGTGTTTGCAAATTATGTATTCCAGAAACTTGATAAGCCTCGTTTTTGATAGTTTCAGCCAATGAAATTCCAATTTTTGCTAATTCGTTTTGCAAAGCCAAAAGTCTATCTGTTTCTTTAATTTTCAAACTTTCTACTCCTGTCAGTGTTAATTTTGCATGGTTTGCTCCGCAAATTACAGCCAAAGTTTGAGCAATATCTGGACAATCTGTAAAATCAATCGCTATTTCCATATCTTGATTTTTTGTTTTTCTCAACACTATCGAGTTTTCTTTGTATTGTGTCGAAACACCTAAATTTTCCATCAATTTTACAATAGCCGAATCGCCTTGAAGCGAATTTTTTTTCAAGCCAACAAGCTCAATTTCAGCTTCTTTTGCCAAAGCTACAACACTATACCAATAACTTGCACCCGACCAATCCGACTCAATAAAAAAATGTGATGGTTTATACGGTTGGTGATTTACACTAATTATATTGCCTTCAAATGTGTAATTTATTCCAAAATCTGCCATCATTTGAAGCGTCATCATAATGTATGGACGAGAACCGATTTCGCCTGTAAGTTCTAAAATCAAACCTTTTGGTAAAATTGGAGCTATCATCAACAAACTCGAAATATATTGGCTACTAACATCACCTCGAATCGAAATTTTATTTGAAGTTTGCTGCCTAATCCCATTGATTTTTATTGGCGGAAAGCCATCTTCTTTTAAATAATCTATTTCTGCACCAATGCTCCTAAGTGCATCTACAAGCAATTTAATCGGTCTTTCGCACATGCGAGCCGTGCCTGTTAGCGTTTTTTCTTTGCCTTTCAAACTCAAATACGAAGTCAAAAATCGCATCGTTGTGCCCGCATCAATCACATCCAAAATAGCATCATCCGAACGTAGCAATCTATTCATGGTTACCGAATCACGAGCAGTAGAAATATTTTGAATATCGCATTTAAAATCTGTTAAAGCATTGATTATCAAAGCTCTATTGCACTCGCTTTTTGAGGCAGGCAAGTGTATTTTTGCCTTGATAACAGAAGTTGGATGCGAAATTTTTAAACTACTCATGAATATGATTTTATTTTTTTGGGAATGCAAAAAACGGAAAGAAATATGGCATTTGAAAATTATTGCTTGTAGTTTTTTGATTTTAAACTAAAGCAAATAAAATTAGCACTTTAAACGCAAAAAAGTATATTTGAAATTGATTTCAAAATAGTTACATGACAAATAAAAACGCAATCGGAATTTTACTTTTAGTTTGGGCTATAGTAGAGCTTTTAATTTTTCCTATTGGCGAGTTTCCACTCAATGACGATTGGTGCTATGCTATTCCTGTTAGAGATTTAATTAACGGAGAAAAACTTCGGATTGTAAATTGGGGATCGATGACGCTTCTCACTCAAATAGGTTGGGGATATTTATTTAGTACTATTTTTGGATTTTCATTTTTAACTTTACGCATTTCTGTAATTATTTTAGGAATTACAGGTGGAATATATTTATACTATTTGCTCGAAAAAAATACTAAAAATAACTATTTAGCACTCTTTTTGGCATTAGTTTATGTATTAAACCCACTGCATATTTCGCTAAGTAATACATTTATGACAGATGTTCCGTTTTGTACTTTTTCAATAGTAAGTTTATTTTACATAAAAAAAATGTTTGATTCTGACTTTGATTTAAAATATGTGGTTTTAGTAAATATATTACTTATTTAAACTATTTTACTTCGACAGCTAGGCTTGTTTATCTGCGTTGGAATATTTTGTACTTTGTTTTGGGCTAAAGACAAAAAACATGTTTTTTGTGCCGTTTTGCCATTGTTTTTGGGAATAATCACACTTAATTTATATGAACACTGGCTCGTAATTTCTGGAAATTCAATTAATAATTATTACAAAACTAAAAGCTTGATTGATGAAATATTTGGAAAAATTCCACAAATGTTTTACTAATTATTTCATCGTTTGGGTTTGAGTTTTCAATACGTTGGTATGGCACTTTTGCCCATTATATTGCCACAAGCTTATTCTTTTCTAAAAAACATTAAAAACGAAAAATGGAAAATAATTATCCCAATTTTTATTGTTTTTTTAATTCCTATCATACGAGCAATTTCTGATTTCCCATATGGCAATGTGTTGATGACCAACGCTTTGGGTTCTAAAGTATTGTATGACATTTTTCTTTTTAAGTATTATGACACACAAAATAATGCAATTTCAACCTTAGTTTTTAAATTTTTAGGATTTGTTGGAGGGATAAGTTTATTAATTTCACTCTTAAAATTATTTTTTTCGTCTGAAGCCAAAATCAAAAAAAATGAGCCGTTTGAAATAGTAATCATAGTTAGTATTTTGGCATATTTTGGTTTATTGGTTTCTGCACCAGCCTATTTCGATAGATATTGTTTGCCCATGTTTTTTCTGTTTTTAATATTATTTTCTTTCAGAATAAATACAATTAATATATTGAAATACAATGCTTTAACAATACTATATTTGTTGATTTTAAGTACATTTTCAATACTAACAACAATAGATTATTTCGAATGGAATCGAATTAAAAAACAAGCACACGATGAGGTTTTAAAAGCCGAAAAACTCACTTTTGAGCAAATTCATGCTGGAATTGACTACACAATGTGGCTAACTTACAATCATAAATTTGCCTCAACTTGGGAGAAAAACTTTATTACTGGTAATCAACCATATATTATTGCTTTTACAAAAAATATTTTTCCTTTTACTGTTTATAAAAGCTACCCATACAAAAGATTGTACTTGCCATCAAACGATACTATTTTTATACTAAAACGAATAAATTAATTGAGTTATGATTTTAAAAAATAGCTAAAAATAAAAGGCTTTATATTAATGTGTACAAGTAATCTTTTTGCTTTCCAATAACTTTTTATCAGCATAAACATTGCAAAAATAAATGCCAGCAGGAAGATTTTTTAATTCTATTCTATAAACGTTCATCGAACCAAATTGCGAAAGCTCAACTCGCTCACGTTCTGTACCAATAATATCAAAAATACGCAATTCAGTTGGTTTCGTATTTATAGTAATAATTTCTAAGCTTATCCCTTCATGAAATGGATTTGGATAGGCTATAATTTCTACTTGTGGATTTGTAGTTGAAACCGTTAAAACATTTTTATAGTGCGAAACCGCAAAGGTATTTGTTGCGAA
The DNA here is from genome assembly GCA_004293915.1 of Bacteroidota bacterium. GTDB lineage: Bacteria > Bacteroidota > Bacteroidia > Cytophagales > UBA9547 > REAG01. Next base: position 59,890 of record RDZG01000057.1, read on the forward strand.
TAAAAGGAAAAAAAGGAATAAATAAATCGATAAAATATACCTCATGTTGCAAAGATAACAATTTATACGATAAATTCAGAAGAAACGTTTAAAAAGTGCGGCTGGAGGGACTTGAACCCCCATGGTTGCCCGCTAGATCCTAAGTCTAGTGCGTCTGCCAATTTCGCCACAGCCGCTTAATTGGGAGTGCAAAAGTAGTGAAAGTTTCAGAATTACAAAACTTATATTTTGTTTTTTTAAAACTAGTGGCTATCAAGCAAATCAAATTGTAGAGCAATAAAACACACTTACAATTCAATTTTATAACATACAAACCTTTTAAGACAGTATAATTTATATTGTTAATATCCCCATTTTTAAATCGTGGGTATATAAAATTATTATTTAGTTTCAATTTTACTAAACTCACCTTCTAGATTAGCAACATTTGATGTAGCTATAAGTATGCGGTGCGGAACAGTTTCTTCAAATACAATTTCCACATTTTTTCCATCATTATTACCCGTAGTAACTTTTGCTTTTCTAAATTTATAAACCCCAGTTGTATCTGAAATATTGGTATAGTATATAAAACTCTGTTCGGTTTGTTCAAAAATAGCTGTAAGCGGTACGGTTTTTGACATTACTCCAGAATTTTTAGCTTTAATTTTTGCTGAAATTGCCATTTCGGGCATAATTAAAAATCCTTTTGGAGATTTAAAAACGGTATGCATAATTACCGAACGTGTATCTTTATCTACAGTACGGGAAACTTTGTAAATCTTACCAGTTACAGCAGGAATAGATTTGTTAATAAACTGAATTTCAACATCTTGGTTTTCGCCAACGATTGCCAAATCTTTTTCGTAACAAAAAATATCTGCATGCAATTCGGATAAATCTATGATTTCGGCAAGTACAGTAGCTGGTTCGGTGTTCATACCGACTTTGGTGTTGAGTTTAAAAACAAAACCATCAATTGGAGCTGTAATTATTTTAGTTGATGCAACTTTTGAAGTTAATGTGTTTTTAAAATCATCTGGATTTAAGCCTTGCAATTTCATGGTTTGTTCGAGTGATTTAAACGAAGCTACTGCGGTGAAATATTTATTTTCTGAAGTTTGCAAATCCATTATTGAACCAACATTGTTTTTGCGAAGTTCAGATTGTCGTTCGTATTCTAACTGAAACAAATTTTTATTTGCCGAAGCATTCATAAAATCTTGCTGGAGCTGCACCAAAGCAGGACTGCTAACTAAAAACATTGGTTCGCCTTTTTTTACACTATTTCCTTCTAAAATATAAATTTTATCAACCATTCCCTCAATTCTTGCCGTAACGGATGCTTCGTGATTAGGTTTTGGTTTTATTAATCCATTGGTAATCAAGGTTGGAAAAATTAATTTTTCATCCAATGGCTGGATTTTTATGTCCATCAATTTTACCTGTTCTTTTGTTAAATTAATACTCGGAAAGCGAATGCCAGTTTCGGATGCTTTTACTTCTTTTTGTTCATGCTCGCTGCACGATAAAAGTATTGAGACACTAAAAATAGAAAATACTAAAGAAAATATTTTTGACATTATTGTATAGATTTAAAATGAAATTTTGAGTTTTCGGTCGTTAAAAACAATATATAAAACAGGTAAAACAACTAAAGTAAGAATAGTAGCAGTAATTAATCCGCCAATCACAACGGTAGCCAAAGGTTTTTGAATTTCTGCACCAGCACCATGCGAGATTGCCATTGGCAAAAAGCCTAAAGCAGCAGTGGCTGAGGTCATCAAAACTTGTCTGAATCTTTCTTTAATTGCGGTTTCAACACGGTCGTAAATATCATCCAATCCATGTCTACTTTGCATAGTTTTGAAATGTCCAATCAATAAAATACCATTTAAAACAGCAATTCCAAAAAGTGAAATAAACCCTATACCAGCAGAAATACTAAACGACATATCTCGCATCACTAAGGCTATAATTCCACCAACTGCTGAAAGCGGTATCCCACTAAAAACCAATAAACTATCGCCAAAAGAGCCAAATGTGGCGTATAATAAACCAAAAATTATGAGTAAAGAAATAGGCAAAACAATTGACAATCTGGCTTTTGCACGTTGCAAATTCTCAAATGCTCCGCCATAATCTAAATGATAGCCATCGGGCAAAACTACTTCTTTTTCTATAATTTTTTGAGCCTCTGCAACTATACTTTCTATATCTCGTCCACGCACATTGAAACCAACATTGAGTTTACGTTGTCCGTTTTCACGCGTGATTTCCGAAGCACCTTTTTCGATTCTAATGTCGGTAATTTCTCTAAGTGGAGTTAATTTTCCATTGCTACTAGTTACTTGCAAATCCAACACATCTTCTATGCCGTTTCTAGATTCTAAATCCATACGTACTGACAAATCAAAACGTTTTTCGCCTTCGTAAATTTTGCCAGCTTTTGTACCAGCAAATGCAGTTTGAATCAATTTATTTATGGTTTCGACCTGTATGCCATAATAGGCTAATTGCCTACGGTCGTATTTAATCATGATTTGTGGTAAACCACTCAGTTTTTGAACCTGCACATCTGCTGAACCATCTAGTTTGCGTATTATTCCAGCAATTTGATTACCAGTTTTGGTTAATTTATCTAAATCATCACCAAAAACTTTGATTACCACATCCGTTTTTGCACCACTCAACATATCATTAAATCGATTTTCGATAGGTTGAGAAAACGAAAACACTAAACCCGGAAATTTTGAAAAATCTGACGAAAGCAGCACAGTAAGCTCATCTTTAGTTTTCGCTTTAGTCCATCCAGACTTTTCTTTTAAGGTGATTATTAAATCAAAAGTTTCCATCGGAACTGGGTCAGTAGGTATTTCTGAAGTACCAATTTTACTCACTACATTCAAAATCTCATCAGGATATTTATTTTTAACTAAGTTTTCGAGTTTTTTAGCAAAAAGCACAGATTGTGATAAAGATGTACCAACAGGATTTCTAATTTCAATATTATAATCTCCTTCATCGAGTTTGGGTATAAACTCGCCACCCATTTTGTTGAAAAGCCAAAATGCTAAAAATAAAAGCATAAACGAAGATATTATGATTGAATATTTGAATCGAAAAGCAAATTTTAGAATGGGTAAATAACCCATATATAATTTATCAACAAATTTATCAGAAAAGGTTTTATGATTAGGGTCGTGTGGTTTTAGCACCAAAGCACTCATCATAGGCACATAAGTAAGTGCCAATAATATAGCACCACCAATAGCAAAACTTACGGCAATAGCCATAGGGCTAAACATTTTGCCTTCGATTCCGCTCAAAGTCATAATCGGAAAATACACAATCAAAATAATCAAACCGCCATAAACTACCGAACGCTTAACTTCTAATGTAGCTTGAAGCACTAATAAATCTTTTTGCTCTTGGTTGTTTGATTTTAGTTTCAAACCAGCAGCCAAAATCACAACTACACTTTCTACAACTATAATCGAAGGATCAACTGTAAGCCCAAAATCTATTGCCCCAAGCGACATTAGATTTCCACCAACACCAAAATAGTTCATCAAAATAATCATAAAAAATAAGGAAAGTGGGATTACCGAAGCAACTAATAAACTGGCTCTGATATCGCCTAAAAACAATAACACGACCAAAACCACAATTATAAATGCCTCGAACAGATTTTTGGCAACTGTTTTTATGGCTCTACCAACCAAAGCATCACGATCTATAAATGGCTCTATAACAAGGTCTTCCGGTAAAAATTCTTTTATTTCTTCTAATCTCGCTTTGATATTTGCTACTACTTTGGATGCATTTTCGCCTTTTCGCATCAAAACAACTGCACCAACTACTTCGCCTTTGCCATTCATACTCATGGCTCCATAGCGAACCGAATAACCAAATTCTACATTTGCAACATCTCGAACAAAAACGGGCACACCATTATTTTGCTTGATTACTATGTTTTTAATATCATCTAAAGTTTGTGCCAAACCAATGCCTCGAATCAAATAGGCTGTACCTTCTTTTTCGATATATGCCCCGCCTGTATTGCTGTTTCCACGTTCTAAAGCTAAAAAAAGCTCTTCCATGGTTACATTTGTGGTGAGCAAAAGTGCTGGTTTTACTTTTGCTTGATATTCTTTTACCAATCCACCAAACGAACTTACATCAGCAACTCCTTCAGTACCCAATATTTTTTTACGTATTACCCAATCTTGAATTGTACGCAAATCCATAAGCGAATAAGTGGTGTCGCCATCGTATTTTGGTTTTACAACATATTGATAAACTTCTCCTAAACCAGTAACCACAGGAGCTAAATTTGGCGAACCCAATTCTTTTGGAATTTCTTTTTCAAGTTCTTTCAAACGCTCCATTACCAATTGGCGAGCACGGTAAATATCGGTTTCGTCACTAAAAATCAAAATCACACTAGACAATCCAAATTTGGACATCGAACGCATTTCTATCAAACCTGGAGTGTTTGCCATTGCCAATTCAATTGGCGAAGTCAAAAACTTTTCGATTTCATAAGGAGCTAAATTTGGATTTTGGGTAATAATCTGAACCTGATTATTAGAAACATCTGGAACTGCATCTATTGGAAGTTTGATAATTGAATAAATTCCGTATATACTCAATATGAGAGTAAAAATACCTATGGCAAGTTTATTCTTTATGCTATAATTTATGAGTCCGTCTATCATTAAAATTAATCTTGGTGCGAAAAGTATGTATTTTTAATTACATTTTATTCTTTAAGACTTCAAAAACAGGAAATAGTTTATGGTTTAAAATAATAACTTAAACAATTCTTTAAAAAATGCAAAAAAATATAATTATAAGAATACTAATTATGCTTTAACCATTCTTCAATTTCCACATCTGTAAGTGTAATATGAGAAACTTTTTTTTCTATCACTCCATTATTGATAAACAAAATTTGTGGAACTTCATACTCAGATAATTCGATAAAACCTTTACCATTTAATCGTGAGTAAGGAACATTTTTGGCGAGTGTTTTTTCAAAAAACTCACTTAAATTTTGATCTTCTCCATTTAAAATCATATAAATTGGTAAATTTGGCTTTCGGCTCATTAAAGTATGGAATTTGAGTGCAGCCAAGCGACAATGTCCGCAAGTAAGACTCAAAAGTGCCAAAACATGTTTTCCTCTTCTAAAATCAACCGTTGGCTTTGCAAATTTTTCGCTTTGATAAAGCAATTCTAAATCTGGATTTTTGTTTAACACTTTGCCTTCGTATCTATCAAAAATAATGAGCGCATCTGGCGGGTTGGTAGCTAAAATCAATATAATTGGCAACAACAAACAAATTAGCAAACCTATTTTATTTCCTAAGTTTGATAAATAAATTGGAAGTTTATCTGTAAAATATAAAAGTATTAAAAACAAAATTGTAGCTATGTTTTTGATAATCCCTTCGAGTGGAGTAAACATAAAAGCATTTCCAAAACATCCACAATTACCTGAATTTCCAGTAGTTAGGATTTGATAAACTAAATATAAAGTAAAGAAAACCAAAAGTCCAATACTGCTCGGGATGATATATTTTTTGAGATTGCCATAAAATAAAAATACTAATCCTAAAAAAAACTCAACAGAAATCAATAAACGTGAAATCCATTGAATCCAAAACCAACTAAAGCCAATTTTATATAAATGGTATTCGAAATATTCAATTGGGTAAAGTTTGAAATAAGCAGAAGAAATAAATAGTGCCGCTATAGCTAGGCGAATAATTATGCTAGAAATATATCTAAAATCCATGTAATTGTATTTTTTTTATTCTTTTGGAATATTTAGATTAGAAATTATACTGTCCATTTTGATTGCATATTCGGCACTGTCATCTAAAAAAAATACAAGTTCAAGTTCGGGTATTATTCGAGCTTGATTACGCATCCGAACGCCTAAATTTTGGCGAATGATTTTAGTTTTTTCACGAATAGAATCGAGCATTTGAGCTTTGTCGTTTACTAACATAAAACTTAAATAATTTTTAGCTACGCTCAAATCGGGGCTAACTTCGGTGCGAGTGATGGTAATAAACGCATTGCCAAACAAACTTTTGGTATCTTTTTGAAAAATATCACTCAATTCTTTTTGAATCAGTTTTGCGTATTTGAGTTGTCGTTTGCTATCCACAGTAAAATCTAATGTTTGGAAACACAAAGTTCGGTAATTTGTGGCGTATAATTTTGTTTTTTGTTTATTAATTTAAAATCCAATACAAATTTAAAACACCGAAACGATACTTGCTGCATAAATACCAGCCGTTTCGGTACGAAGTCTATTTTGTCCCAAAGAAACGGGGATAAAATTGTGTTTTTTTGCCAGTTCAATTTCAAATGAGGTAAAATCACCTTCGGGCCCGATTAAAATTAGAATATTTTGGTTTTCAATATGTTGTAATTCTTCAAAAAATGATTTTCTGTTATCATCCTCTAAATGAGCAACATATTTAATCGTATTTAAAAAATATTTTTCTATAAATTTTTCAAATTTTAATAAATCCGCCACTTCTGGCAAAGTAGCTTTTAGCGATTGTTTGGCAGCCGAAATAGCAACTTTTTGGATGCGTTCTAGGTTTATATTTTTTCGTTCAGTACGAGATGTTTGGATAAATGAAATTTTGTTTACGCCAATTTCTAATGCTTTTTCGACAAACCACTCAATTCTATCACTGTTTTTAGTTGGGCAAATGGCAATTTCAAGATTAAATTTCCCACTTTTTATTTGCTCATTTTTGGAAATTATGGTTAGTTTAGTGTCTGATTTTGAGAAAGATACAATTTCAGAATCATAAAAAAAACCTTTTCCATCAAATGTTTTTATGCAAGCACCTTCTTTTAGACGAAGTACATTTTTGGCATGATTGGTTTCTTCAGGAGATAAAAATTCGGGATTGGGAGTATAAAATAGCTGCATTATTTGTTGTATTTTGTCATGGCTTGCCCAATGCCTTCGGTACAAAAACTCAAAATAGCATCAGTAGTTTTTTCAAACAATAGCGGAATTTTTTCAGATTGTTCCATCGAAAATCTACCCAAAACATAATCCACTTGTCTGCCTTTCGGAAAATCATTACCAATGCCAATTCGCATGCGGGCATAGTTTTCTGTAGCTAAAATTTCGTTGATGTTATTGAGTCCGTTTTGTCCGCCACTGCTCCCTTTGGATCTAATTCGGATAGTCTCAAAAGGCAAATTCAAATCATCACAAAGTACCAAAATATTTTCAATCGGCACTTTATGTTGCATCATCCAATAGCTTACTGCTCTGCCACTTAAGTTCATAAATGTAGTTGGTTTTATAAAATGTATATTTTTGCCTTTAAATTTAAACGAAGCCACAGAAGCCAATCTATCTGTAGAAAAACTCAAATTATGCTTTTTGGCAAAAAAATCCAAAGCCATAAAACCCACATTATGGCGAGTTTGGTCGTATTCGACACCAATATTACCCAAACCAGCAATTAGAAAATTCATTTTTTTAGTATTTTTTAGTATTATTTTAGCTGCATCCAATAATGCAAAAGCGTAATATCTTTCATATTTATCCTTTTATTTTTTGAAGTATATTTGTTTACAGCATCTTTTTGAAAATTGGCATCTTTAGTTAATTTATCTTGTGAGGTCCATGTCAAATCTGGGTTTGAAGAAGTTTCAATTTGTTCTTCAATCCATGAATTGACTTTATCATGCCAAAATTGAGCAGTATTTGTTTGAACATACCCTACTATAGCAGAAATATTATTTCTTAGTTCTTGTCCATGTACTTCTTTTTTAAATCTTTCTATTGCTCCAAGATTCCCTGTTACATATTCTTTTTCTCTTCCTGTACCAGGCGTTGGTAGTCTTTTGGCTTCTATAACAAAAAATTTACCCTGACTGCCAAAGCCAGTTTTGATTAGCGAAACTCCAATATCGTAAGATCGATGTCCCTCTCCTTGTGTTTGATTAATGAAATCGAAATGATAAAATGTTTCATTTGTAATATTATAGATATGTCCTACATTACGTTCCATCATACAGGAACAGAGATTTTCGGTTATTGTATTTTCGCCTTCAATGGTTTTAGGCAGATTTTGAAGGAAATGTGAATTTCTAAAAAATCGTGGAAAATCGTACAGTTTATTCTCTATAAAAGTAATTAATTCTTGAATAAAAACCCCAAAATCTATAATTGGATATGTAGGATTATTAAATGTTGGATTAGTTTTTTTAGCCATTAATATCCAGCGTTTATCATATCATCAAAAACTTCATCTGCATCTCTCAAAGCAATAGATTTCAACCAATATCTAAGATTTTTGGGTTTGATTAAAGTAATGGTATTTTCAGTATATATTCTTAACACACGATTTACGATGGCATTTCTAGAAATATTGTTTTTAATTATACTATCAATATCCTCTTCACTCTCTACTATTCCTTCATATTTTACATTTTCGCCATAGCAAAATTCTAAAGCAAAAGAAGTATTGCTAACGATTATTTTTTTTAATCTCTGTTCTTTTTCGCCTTTTTTATAGATAGAATTAAATGATTGATTAAAAATATCTGCAAAAGCTAAAAGGGTAGTTTCTATGTTCTCTTTTGAAATAAGTTGGTTGATGGGAGAAGCCTCTCCAAGACCGTATTCTGATATTCTATACTTTGCAACATCATTGATAGTGATTTTCTCGGATAATGAAAAATTATTTACATTTTCGATATAGGGTAGATTATAAAAATCAGAATCAATAATTGTATACGCACCTCTAAGACCTTGTCTGCCACTTGTGGATGAAATAAAAAAATTATTAATTATTTGTGTATCATGATTTTGTAAGTAACTATGTACAAAACTATCTAGATCCATTTTATTATCAGAATATAAACATATTGACTCACTGTCAGTATGTTGAAAAATAGGAAAACTGCCATTCAGAATAGATTTTTTAATTTTAGTCGAAAAATTTCCGTTTGTAAAATTTATATTCTTATCTAATATATAGTTTTTTAGTTTTAAATAAGAGTTATTATAGTATTTGCCTATAATATTCAGTACTCTATTTCCACCATTCAAATTTGCCTTCCAACAGTATTTATTTTGTAAAGCAACTTCTTTTTGCACTTCAAAAAAATCATAATAATCCAATTCAAAATAAATCTTCTCTTTACTTTTTTGTGTTCTACGTATTGTAACATGAGTAATAGCATCTTTGGTAGGGGCTTTATTATCTATAAAAATTGCTAAAACTGGCACTGTGGTGTCTTTCTTTTTGCTAGTAAATAAGTTTCGCCTCAACATGGTAAAGTCTAATATTTGTGAAACATTATATTTACTAAAAAATGAAGTTCTAAAATTAAAAGAATCTTGAAAATATAATAACTCTCCAGATGGAATAATCTGGCATATTTTTCCAATGTCTTTTTTACTTAAATACATCATTGATTCTAAAAAAGTTAGTGCAAGTTGACCTTTAGTATTTATACTAGAGTCTATAAAAATTTGGCTTTTTGCTAATTTAGTATCTAAATCTAATAATTTAGCACTATCTATTTTTTCAAAGGGAGGATTTCCAATGATTAGATCAAAACTAGCATTATGCTGTTCTTGATTTGCTATAAAGTCAAAATAATTTTGCTCAAAAACATTTTCAATCAAATTATCAAAAACTTTTTCTTCGCTCCAATTCCATAGCTCATTATTGGGTAATATCTGGCACAATGCTAATTGAAGGCTAAATTTACTAAGTTTTACTGCAGTTTTATTCTTATCTACTCCATAAATATTTTTAGAAAGAATTGCCTTTATATCTTTTAATTTGATGTTTTCTTTCGGCAACAATATGCCATTTTTTATTCTAAATCTTTGGACTAGTCGCTTAAATGCAGAAGTAATAAAAATACCACTTCCACAACTTACATCTATAATTTTAACATTGTAATTTTGGTCTTCTTTTTTATTAGAAATTGGCAAGCATTCATCAATTAGTAGATTTACTAAAAAACTTGGTGTGTAAACTGTACCTTTGTTTTCTTTTGTTTTTGAAATAAATTCCTCGTAAAAATTGCTAATTAATTCAATTGGAATATGCCTAAAAGAGTAAATTTTCCAGATACTTAATTGATTATTTGAATCTAATTTCCCATCCAAACATTGGGCTAAAACTTTAAGATCAGTATTTTGAATACTTTTTATTTCTGTCTCGTTTTCAATCCTAAATACATTCCCGTTGAAGTGATTTTCTAATGCGTTTAGTAATTGAATTAGCTGATTATTTTCTAAAATTTCTTTTAATGTGTCAAAATTAATATAATTTCTTCTATAAAAATTAGATGCAAATTCTTGTCCATTTTCCTCTAAATATTTTATTAATATACATTTCAAAAGTAAATCTTCAGCCAAAGAATCAGACAATCCTTTGTTAGAAAATTTATTAATAAAATCCTTTCTAATTGCAGAAAGTACGCTTACTAATTTTTCATACGCAGATTGATTATTCAAAAAATACTTAGATGCTTCGTCTGACTCCCAAAAAAATCCAGTATTTAGTGTCTTAGCAGAAAAATAGGTTTTAAGACTTTGTAAATTATTAAGATTTACATTTTTAAAAATACTTTTTTTATTTGAAATGGTTGTTCCATCATATTCTACAGGCATTCTACAATCAAAAAGCGAAACAGCTGTTTTATCTACAAAACAAATCATAGGAACTTGGCAGCTACTATACACTTGTTTATGAATTTCGGCAATTTCTATTTTTGTTCGTTCTGTAATTGAATTATCGTAAAAATAAACTTGCGGAACGCAATATCTATTATCGTCATAATATCTAAAATACACTGCATCTGCTTTAAAAATGGCGGCAAATTCTAGAGCAATATAATGTTTAGGATGTAGGTTTTCTGGAATATTATTTAGAAAAACAATTTCTGGCAAATCTGTATCAACCCAAGAAAAGTCTAACTCTTCAAGTGTATCAATAAACAGATTATGCATAGATTTATCTTTCATTTCAACAAATTAAAATTGTGCTTTAATACTATAAAACTGAAATTTTAATATTTTTATAAATTTAAAATCTATAAATCATAAGATATTAACACTATCAATACTAATATTTTAGTGCTAGAACATATATCCACTTCTACTTCCATCAAAACACCAAAAAAACTGCACAATGATAGCAAAAAATCGCTTATTTTATGCTCAAAAAAGTAAATTACAAAAAAAATAGGCTACCATTTTTGGTAGCCTATTTTTTTTGTTAGAAGCGGGGAATATTAATACATTCCACCCATTCCGCCACCGCCACCCATTGGAGGCATAGCTGGAGCATCTTCTTTTTCTTCGGCAATTACACATTCTGTAGTAAGCAATAAGCCAGATACAGAAGCTGCATTTTCTAATGCCAAACGAGTAACTTTAGCAGGATCTAAAACTCCAATTTTGATTAAGTTTTCGTATCTATCTTCACGAGCATTGTAGCCAAAATCATCTTTTCCTTCTTTTACTTTGTTTACTATAACTGAAGCCTCAAGACCAGAATTAGAAACAATTGTACGCAATGGAGCTTCAATGGCTGTACGAATAATTTGTACACCCGTTTTTTCGTCTTCGTTGTGGGTTTTAACTTTATCCAAATCAGCACCAGCACGAAGTAAAGCTACACCACCACCAGCAACCACACCTTCGGCAATGGCAGCACGTGTTGCATGTAAAGCATCGTCTACACGATCTTTTTTCTCTTTCATTTCGGTTTCGGTTGCAGCACCGATATATAAAATAGCTACCCCGCCAGACAATTTAGCCAAACGTTCTTGCATTTTTTCTTTGTCGTAATCCGAAGTAGTTTTTTCGATTTGCGATTTTATTTCTGTGATACGAGCTTTAATCGCATCGCTTTTTCCAGAACCGTTGATAACTGTTGTGTTGTCTTTATCAACCGCAACTTTTTCTGCCGAACCTAAATACTCTAGTGTTACATTTTCTAGTTTGTAACCTTGTTCTTCTGATATTACAGTTCCGCCTGTCAAAATGGCAATATCTTCTAACATTGCTTTTCTACGATCGCCAAAACCTGGAGCTTTTACAGCACATACTTTTAGTGCACCTCTAATTTTGTTTACAACTAAAGTAGCTAAAGCTTCGCCATCAACTTCTTCAGAAATAATCAAAAGTGGTTTTCCTGTTTGTGCAACTGCCTCAAGCACAGGAAGTAATTCTTTCATCGAAGATATTTTTTTATCGTACAATAAGATAAAAGGTCTATCTAATTCAGCTTCCATTGTTTCGGTATTGGTAGTAAAATAAGGAGAAAGATATCCTCTATCGAATTGCATTCCTTCTACAGTTTTTACTTCATCCGAAGTTCCTTTGGCTTCTTCAACCGTAATTACACCATCCTTACCAACTTTAGCCATTGCATTGGCAATCATTTCGCCAATTTCAACATCATTGTTAGCTGAAATAGTAGCTACTTGTTTGATTTCGTCATTGTTTTTGATTTCTTTCGACATTTTTTTCAAATTAGCTACGATATGAATCACAGCTTTGTCGATTCCTCTTTTCAAATCCATTGGATTTGCACCTGCAGCCACATTTTTGATACCTGCATTAAAAATTGCTTGTGCCAAAACAGTAGCCGTTGTGGTACCATCACCTGCCGAATCGGCAGTTTTCGATGCTACTTCTTTTACCAACTGAGCACCCATGTTTTCAACTGGATCTTTCAATTCGATGTCTTTAGCAACCGTTACACCATCTTTAGTGATTGTAGGAGAACCAAATTTTTTGTCTAAAATTACATTTTTTCCTTTCGGACCAAGTGTTACTTTCACGGCATTAGCCAAAGTATCAACACCTCTTTTTAGTTTTTCACGAGCTTCTGCGTCAAAATAAATTGTTTTTGCAGCCATTTTTTTAATTATTAATTGTTAATGATAAATTGTTAATTGAAATAAAAATTTAAGAGTCGATTATAAAAAATCGTTTACAGCTTAAATAACTGCGAAAATATCAGATTCACGCATGATTAAATATTCTTTACCTTCGATAGTAATCTCAGTACCAGAATATTTGCCATAAAGAACATCGTCACCAATTTTTACAGTGATTGGCTCATCTTTTTTGCCTGTACCAACGGCTACTACTTTGCCTTTTTGTGGTTTTTCTTTTGCAGTATCAGGTATAAAAAGTCCTGAAGCTGTTTTTGTTTCTGCTGCTGCTGGTTCTACAAGAACTCTATCAGCCAATGGTTTTACTTTTACTGCCATTTTTATAAATTTTATTATTAGTTTCTTATGGCTAACACTATACACACGCTGTGCCATTCTGCCAAAACATGATTTTTTGGCAGAATTTTGTTTTTTAGCAATTACCTCACTACTTCTACCCATCCTTTGCTCTTTTTTTGGGTTTTGGAGCTGTCTTGGTAGGAAATGTAGTAAAAATAAAGCCCATCTGAAGCGGTTGCACCGCTCCAAGCTTGATTCCAAGTTGTGGATTCAAATACCAACACTCCATAGCGATTGTAGACTTGCAAATGATAATTGGTAACCTTTTCGGTTAGCGGTTGCCATTCGTCATTGTAGCCATCGCCATTAGGAGTAAAAACATTGGCTATGGTATTGTTTGCTATTGGTTTTGATGCCCAAACACGGATGCTTTGCCTTGTCGTATCTGTACAGTTTGCATTATCTATTATGCGCAGTTGAACAGCCACCAAACTATCTGTTGGGCTTGTCAAGTATTGTACAGGATTTTTATTTTTAAATATAATGTCTCCCACCACCCACTCATAGCCTTTTAATAGATTTGGGTTGGTTTGCATTGTGAGCAACAGCGTATCTTTGCTAAAGCTATGGCTAAAAGCTGCACCTGTTAGTGTGCTTTTGCAACCAATGCCAACGGTGGTGTTGCAATTGTTGCCTAAGCAAGTACCAACAAAGGTATTGCAATTGCTCCCTATGCAAGTTGGGCTTAGGCTGCCCAAAATAGTAAGCACCAATGTGCTACTAAGTGTGGTGCAACATGAAAACGCAGTTGCAGTAACTGTTGCCACACCTGCCGAAAGCGCCACCAACTGCCCAGTAGTACCTGAAATACTTGCCAACTCAGGCGGACCAACCGACCAATTTATGCCTGCATTGCTACTGTTTTGCAAAGGCAATACCACAGCCGAATATGTTGCTATGCCGCCAATACTAACCACCGACAAACCCACAACCGAAACACTTGCCAAATACTGCCCATTGGCTGTAGAGTTATATGCAATATACAAATCGTTGCCTAGCCAACTATTATTTGTAGACCTTGCAAATACCATGACACTTTCGTTTGATGTAACACTAGGCTGATAACTAAAAACATCTTTTTTGTTGAGTAGTGTATCATCAATATAATATATTTCTGTAAAATTTTCACTCAGATTGTTGCGTTTAGATACTGTTAAAAATGAATCTGATTTATTATATAAACTATCAGGGTCATTAACTGAAAAATAGTAATTTAACCCATCTTTTGAAACCTGTCCTAATAAAGGGTCAAGAGATTTGCTTTTGTATGCAAAACCAGATAGCGTATATACATTATCTGTAATTTTAGAACAAATAGCAGTATTTGATGTTTGATTATTAAAGATACAAATAATCAAATTTTCAAGATTTGTAGTAAAACTTGCCCCCAAAATTCTACCATTCAAACCTAAAATTGAAACCAATTGTGGATTTGAAAAGTTTTGGGAAGAATTGTTTCTTTTGCTTGAAAATAAGCATCCAAATAAATTTCCACTTCTACAATTAAAATCAATATAAAAAAGTGTTAATTCATTATCTGTTAAAAAAGGACACATTATTGCAGTACTTGTGAGGGTGTTTGGTTCAATAATTGGAATTGGAATACCAAAATTACTTTCTATACTTAATCTTGATGTATAATAAATTGCCGTATTGGTTAAGCTATTTGTAATTCCTTTAGAATAATATAGTCGTAAAGCATCGTCAGAAAGCCAAGGATGGGCATCTGCCCTATTTGATACATTTATCTCATCTAATGCTCTTACTGTATTAAAATGCAAGGGATAACCAGGTAATGTGCTTGTGTTTTGCGAAATTCTATAATTTGATTGGCTAACATTCTTGCTTTGTTTTTGTATTGGAAATCCAAATCCATCATACTCTTGAGCAAAAGCATAGGAAATAAAAAAAATAAAAAATAGACTTATATGTGCTTTTAAATTCATGGTATTGTAAACAAATATAAGCTTTAAAAAATGAGCAAGCAAAGATTTAGTTTAATATCAAGCTTGCTCATTATCTAAAAGGCATTGAATAGGCTTTATTCTTTTATCAATTTTACATGAACATTTTTTTCGTTTATACTTCCAGAAAGTAAATAAATACCAGTTGCTAAATCTAGTTTATTACCATCAATATAAATGGTATGTTTGCCTTTTTGGAGTAATCCATTATAGCTAAAAGCGGTTTTTCTACCCAATAAATCGGTGAGCAATAGTGATACTAAAGCATTTTCGGTTTCAACACTAACTTCAATAGTCGTTTTGGCAGAAAACGGATTTGGAAAAACTTCAATCGAATTATTGCTTACTATTGACTCGTTTTTTTCTTTATCAAATGTAATTTCTTTTCGACTATTATTATATGGCGAACTACCACACTGTGAATACTTAGTTGCAAAATTATTGCCTGAATAATAAACATTTACATCAAAATAGTTGCCAAGGGTATAAATATTTGAGAAATTATCTGCTTTTAAAGATGCATTATTAAACCACAAGGTTTTGTTGGGTAATCCCGGAAAATTAGGCACTGATAGTGTAATAGGCAAATTCCATCTTGTATTGCCATCGGTAGCATCTATTCGAGTTAGAGTTTGTCCGTTTGTAACATATATATTCCCAAAATTATCAATAATCCAAACACTACCCAATGGTAAGGCTGTGTTTGTCCAAACCTGGTTCCCATTGGCATCTAGTTTGGTTAATCCACCTGTCGAGCTTTTCGAGTACAAATTACCTTGTTTATCAACTTTCAATTCGCTTGTATTTGCATTAGCCAATGTTTGGGTGTATAGCACCACACCAGCCGCATTTTTTTTGGTTACCAGCACATCCGCACCCGTGTTTTCGGCAATATACAAATTACCTTTGTTATCCACTTCTATCAATGGTACTGCAAAGTTGTAAACACTACTGCTTAATAATGTGCCAGTCGCTGAATATTTATTAACAATATTATTTGGTGTTCCAATTTCTCCCGCCACATACAAATTTCCCAATACATCGGTTTTGATACTTGGGTTTATGATGTCGGTAATGGTAAAAAGCACGGTGCCAGTTTTGCTAATTTTTGTTATGAGGTTTGCATTAGGACACGATACATACAAATCGCCATTTATATCTTTATACATAGCTGTATTTTCGCAATAGCTAGCATTCAAATTTATTGTCCACAACGAAGTACCCGTTTCTAAGTCATATTTAAAAAGCATATTTGTGGTATTTGTTCCAACCGTTTTGTTTCCTAAAACATACGTTCCTGAACTATTATCAGACAGTATTTGTGAGCCTACAAACTTTTCACCAGAAGTGCCAACATTTATTCCGCACCCAAGTTGCAAATTAGCAGGGTTATAAATATTTTGCCATTTTTGTATCCCATTCGTGCCTATTTTGGTAACAGCGAAAGTATTCAACACACAATTAAAATATCTATATCCACCACCAGACGAAAGTATATATAAGTTGTTTTCTAAATCAAAATCAATAGAATAATTTGAAATATAAAATGGTATGTCGAATTCATTTGTCCATTCTTTATTCACACTTGGTCCTGTGTTCACTTCTAAAGTAATACTTGCAGATTTTTGTTCGCAGGTATTATCAAAGGTATAGGCAATAGTGTTTAGTTTTGGCAATAATGGCGAAGGTGTAAATGTGCCATCTGTGCTTATGCCCGAACCGCTCCAAACGCCACCAGGTGGCAATGCTTCGATTTTAAACGGAGCTTCATACGAACATACCGCACTGTTTACAGCACTTGTAATGGTTGGGCTTACAAGTGTAGATGTGTTTATACTTCCAACTAAGGTAGATGTAAAAGTGATGCAATCTAAAATTTGATATGCTTCGATTTTAAAATTTCCATAACTTAATCCTAAAATTGTACAACTATTTGTATTGGATTTTTCTATTGTGGCATTGCCGTTTACTTTCCAATTGTATTTTGCACCATTTGCAAAAGGCAAAGTATATACATTTCGACTATTTGGACATGTAAGATTATTTCCTGAAATGGTAATAGCCCCAGCAAGGACAGAACCATTATCAATTGTTAAGTCAAAATCTTTTGAAGCTACACCACACAACCCTGTTGCCGAAACCGTATAAAGACCTGCTTCGGAGGTAGTGAAACTTTGCCCTGTAGCAGTGCCAATGGCAATGCCATTTTTTGCCCACTGAAACGCAAACGGACCAATATAACTATTGCCTGTGGGGTCGGCTACTAAATAGGCTGATGTAAAATTAGTAGCACAAATGGTGTTTGGGGTAGTTGTAATAATATTAACCACTGGTGAAGGCAAAACCGTAATCAAGGTGGTTTTTGTAGCTTGGCAGCCTTTGCTATCTATATAAGTATATCCAATTTTGTTGATGCCTACATTAGTTAGGTTTGGCTCAAAACTGGTGCTATTTACGCCTGTGCCTGTCCATGTGCCACCTGTTGGCGTTGGCAATTGGCTCAAATCCAAGGCTGTACCATTAAAACACAAACCTGCCGTAGTTACAATTTCTATAATGGGTAATGAATTTACCGTTACCAAAGTAATAGCACTTGCGGTGGTGGCACTAAAGCAACCATCTTTTAGTGCTTTTACAGTATATTCACCTGCCTGATTAAGTTTAATACCTAAAATGGTAGCGTTTTGAATCGTTGATACATAGCCATTGGCATGCGACCATTGGTAGGTGGCACCTGCAATGTTAGTTGCAAACAAACCCAAGCGATTGTTTTCGCATACCTCTCCGCTATTGGTAGCTACTGGCGAAGCAGGCAAACCTACTACGGTAATCGTTTTAGATGCCGAATTGACACAACCTGATGGGCTTGTGAAATTATAAGTAAGCAAATGCAAACCAATATTGGCACCCGTAGGTGTAAATAAATTAGCTTCCAAAGGCACACCACTTTTGCTCCATAAACCTCCCAATGGTGAAACTACAGCAGGAAAAAATGGGGCATCGTTGGCACATACTTTTTCGGCAACTGCCAAGGTAATAATTGGACCTACGGTAATGGTTTTAGAAATACTATTTACACATTTGGTGGATGGATGTTGATAGGTATATACAATGGTATGAACCCCAAAACCAGCAACAGATGCTGTGAAAAAATAACGATTACCTACTTTTTGCACACCAACACCAGTAAATGTACCGCCATTGGGTTGGGCTGTAAGCACAAAACGTGGCGTACGCAAACAAACCTCTAATGGCAAGCCTATATTGAGACCGGGAAGAGAGTTGACAGTAACAGTAACTCTTCTAACATTACTTTCACAGCCTCTTAAAAATCCAGTTACACTGTATACACCGTCCAAATTTAATTGAGCATTTGGAATAGTTCTGTATTTGTTAAAGGTGCTATATTGACTATTATCTAAATCTGTATATTTATAACTATCCGTGAAATTACCAGTTACAGTAAACACTATTGGGTCGTTTTCACATACTCTAATATTAGGAATAATTGGAGCTGATGGAATACTTTGAACGGTAATTGTTGTAGTTGCAAAATTACTACATCCAAGTAAATCTGTGTATCTATATGTATAAAGAATTGGAGTATTTCTTGGTAGGGTAGCATTTACACTAATTACACCTGCTCGAGATATATTTGTGCCACTCCAAAAAGCAGTCCCTAAAGCACTATTTGTTCTAAATCCGTTTTCGGGAAGAGGACCAAAACCTGTTAATGTAATTGGTCGTGGTCTATCGCAATAATCAGTTTTTGATGGCAAAATGATTGTTGGTCTTGTTGATATTATTTTTGATGTTGGGTTAAACCATTCTATAACTCCAATTGCATTTGTATTACAGCCTACAGAAACTGTAATTTTATATTTGCTACATGCTTTAAAATTAATACCTAATGCCGTTCGTAAATTTATTTTATTATATATCAAATCGTTACTGATATAAGTAGATAATGAACCAATTGCTTGTTCTGTATTAAAATCAACTTCTGTAACTTCATATTTCATTGCATTATTATAAGATGTTCCAGTTGGATCAACAATTACATCAATTAGATTATTGCTGCTAATTGTTACAACCTCGGTAGTATTTACCCTGATTTTTGATAATGCTAACACATCACACAATGATTTACAAGTTGGTGAAGTAATTGGTAAAGATGAATTTATTCCATAAAAATAATTGGGTTCGAGTATTAAATTCTTGCCTATTGCAGGAAGACTTCCAAATCCAACTTGTTGTGAGCTATTTGTGCAAATATTCCCCTCATTATTAATTTTGATAAACCCATTCTTTTCAAAACCATAGTTTGAAAAACCATTTGATGAAGATTGGTTAATTAAAGTTCCACCTTTTTTAACTTCAATACTTTTGTCTTTTAAAATGTAAATACCATAATTACTTGCATTAAAAACTGTTTTATCTTCAACAATAACATTTTTATAAATATAACATGGTAATGGCGTAACTCCTAAAACAACCTTAAATACTAATCCAAAACTGTTTATTAATGAATAATCATCAATATTAGTCGTTGGATTTATTGGTGGAACAATTTGTGTTGGTATCCAAAAGAATTTAACGGTATTTGAAACTGATAAATTTCTGATTGGGTTATTATTTGCATCATAACCTGTTCTAAAAACGGTTAATATAACCTTTAATTCGTTCCAACCTTTTTTAAATGCGGGTATTTGAAATGGATTTAGCGTAAATATATTTGGGTTATCTAACAGTTCATTGCCTAAAGCACCTGGTACGCCTGGTATAATTTGGGTATTCCAGTTTTCTCCCGAAATAGTAGTTCCATTTATTACAACATTTTGCATTGTAATTCCAGTTGCAAACTCTACTGCATCCCATTTGCCCGATGTAGCAAATGCAACCGACAATAATCCATCCTGTGTGTTTTCAAACACATTTAATTTTGGAATTGTTAAATCAGGAGCAAGTAGTTTAAAACCCGTTTCATACGTCCATTTGTTTGCAACTATAAATCGATATCTATATGGATTAGTTGCATCCGAAATTGGATTTGGTGTAATTGCCATTGGCTCATAAAATTCTTCTTCTCCTTCTTTAATACCACCTTTTCCGCCATTTGAAATGTATGCACCAAACTTATCAAGCATGTGCAATTTTCCAGTAAAGTCTGTTAAATACCATTTTTCTTCCATTTGCATATAGGCTAAATTTGATAATGAAAAAGTATCTGCAACAAAGCTTATATGTGATAATTGTATTTTTTCGGTTTGATTATTATTATATTGATTGAAAAATGCCATAATTCTAAAATTATCAGATAATGCTACGGTTGTGCCATCATCATAAGCATCTAGTCTAACAATATTAGCTAATTGGTAATCAATTTCACTGTTATACGGGTTTGTTGCATAAAGGTAAGTTGTAGTATTAACATTTAAAAGTGGCATACCATCTGCACCTATCGAAACTTTTACTAAGCCATTTTTATCAGAAAACATTAAAAATGCAGCATCTGAACTTATTGTAAAATTTTTATAACCCGTAATATCCGTAGGTTTATTAAATACAATGTTTGGATAATTTGCTGTATTTATGATTCCGATTTTTTCCACACTAAAATTTCCATCTGTGGTGTGAAATACTTTCATTACTTTGATGTCTGGCTGGTTATAATAATCTCCTGCATCTAATACATAAATATAGCCATTTACATATTTCACTGCAATTGGTTTACTAAATGTATATTCACCAGCACCATTACCATATTTCCAAGGGATTAGCCCCTCTCTGAGAAAAAATATTTGTTTCATCCGCTTATCAACTACTACAGAAGTAAGCAAATAATTTGCAAATTGAGTGTAATCGGCATTAAATGGTTCTGAAAAAGCAGTAATATCGGCTATTTCTCCAAAGTATGGCACAACAAGCGAATCTTCGTTGCCTGGTACATCTTTTGCAGAAATTACTAAACCTACATCTACATTTTTAACCTCTGTTCCACATACATTTGAGAATAATATTTTTTTGCACCATTTTAATTTTATTTGCAGTGGTGTAAAATCAATTTGATGAAACTCAATTGCATCGCTTCTTTTGGGCAGCTCTTTTTCTAGCCCAGATTTGTAAGCATCTGCAATGGTTAAAAAACTTTCGGGATAAACAACATTGTTTTTAATATCTAAAAATGGGAGTTTAATGTATTCTAAAGTTGCTGTGTTTTGTGTTGAATTAGCTGAACTTGTTCTTAAACTACGCTGATTAATTGAACTTCTAGTAACTTTAAAACTACTTATGTACTCTTTGCCTTTGGAATTTGTTTGATAAGAAAAGGATATAGTAAATGTTTTATTTTTTTGTGCAGATTGTAAAATGTATTTATCGTTTGATTCAGATATAAATTTGTAGGGTACAATATGATAGCTGCTATAAAATTTATTTGTTTCTGCATTTTTAGAAATTTGGGTTTGGCTTTGTTCTTTAAAATAATTTATAAAATCTTCGTAAACTGCTTTATCCTCAAAATAGCTTTCGAGCAAAGTGATATTGCCATCTTTTAGATGTTTTTTAATATCTTTTCTCACTTCGGCAAACAAACCAAAGCTAATTAAAAATGCCAATGATATTATGTATAAATGTTTCATAATTACTATTTTTCAGATATTATTTCTAAAAGTTCAGATTTTTGTGGAAATGACAAATAAATTCTTGTTTTAACTTCATATAAGTTCCGTTTAAATTCAGCTTTAAATTTGGGGTCTGATTTAAAATATATTCTATAAACATCTTTTAAATATTTTAATTTATCGGATTTTGTGATTTTAATATCCCTTAATTCATTAATAAAAAGATTTGATAAGTTATAATTTGGATTATAAAATAAATACATTTTAAAATCTGTAATTGCGTTCGAATCTTTTGTTATTTTATTAATATTACACAATAGATTATTCCTTTTATTTAATACTAAAAATTTTGAATTTATAGCTAATTGGAAAAGTTCATTTTCATGATGGTCAAAAAAATCGAGTACAAATTGATTTTGTTTAGAAGCCATTTTTTTACATTCTTTAATAATTTCTAATTTTTTATCTATTTCTTGTAAGCTATCTTTGATATTATATTTCTTAAAATATTCATAGTGTGTCTTTTTATAATAATTTTCTAAAGCGACAGAATCTTTTTTGTTACTAATTATTTTAAAATAAAAATTCGCAGTTAAAAATTTAGGATTATTTGTTTTTAATATGTATTTAATTTTATATTCACCTTTCAACTTTGGATATCCAAAATGCCAAAATAATCTGCCAAAATAAAAAGTATCTAAAGGTGTTATTGGGTAATAGATTTTTTTTAATTCAGATGTGTCTTTAGCAAAATATCTGCCTTCAGCTACATAAGTTGGTATATCCCCATTAACTAAGCTTAATACATAAGAGTGCCAAGAATCATTTGGGTATGGTTCATAAATGCCCTTTTTATTTTTTTTATAAACCAAATGTGTATGGTTTTGCATAGTAAGCTTTCGGTATATTTTTAAAGTATCCGTAGTGTTATTTATAATTTTAATATACGGTTGATTATTAAAAAGCAGACCACTTTCTAATGCAATTCCAAGGGTAGGCTCACATAACTCCTCAAATTCTATTCTTACAGCATCAGTTCCTTGTCCAATAGATGTTATTTGAACATAAAGCGATAGAAATAGTACAAATATTTTTATTCTATTTTTATTCACAATCATATCCATGTACTGATAAACGATTAATTAAAATATTTCTATGTCCTTCACAAAACTCTAAACTATTTGATCTTTTGTTTCTAAACTCTTCGGTTGTAAAACCCGAACCCTCCCAGTATCTAAACAAACACCATTGTTTGCCATATCCATTGCAATATTGACTATGTGATGCAGCTGTGTTATTTGCATAACAAGGGACTTTTGTTGGATTATTGTCGTCTAAAAATAATTCTTCCATATGAAAAGTCCATCCATGTCCCATTTCGTGCAAGGCATCGGAAATTCGGTCTCTATCTGTGTTAAGCCCAAGTATATCTTGTGCATTTGCAAAAACCACACAAAGTGGGGTTAGTGGTCTTATTTTGCCTAAATTATTGTCTAAAAACTGAAACTTTAGCGTTCTAGCAGTTTCACAGCTACCATTTTGACATGCAGTAGAAAAATATGTACCTATTAAACTTGTTAGATCAGGTTCTAAAACTCCTTCTTTACTTTTTGAAAAATCAAATACTTTAAATCCTTTAGCTAAAACTAAGTAGTTTAAGTTTTTGAAGTATAACTTAGTAATATCATTATAGTTAAAACAATTAAAGGATTTATTTGCTCCATAAAATCCCTCTTTTACTAGGCTAGTATTTGAAGACATTACACTTAGTACTTTATAATACCAATCTTGAAGTGCTCTTGTAAACAATACAGAAGTTGAAATATTAATATCAATATAATCATTAATAAATGCGGCATCTAAAATTATATTTCCATCAGCGTCAATTAAATATTCATTAATATTAGATGTGGTTATTTTAGTTCTTATGTGCGCATCTAATGTGTTTTTGTCTGAATCTGTATCAAAAGCAAAATTAACTGCCTCCTCAAAGGTTTTCTGACCTGCTTTTAGATTAAATAAATTGTAACTACTATTGTTAGCAATATTTACGATATTAAAAAATCTATCTGTTACATTAAAATTAGTTGATCCATATGTCTCAAACTGTTGTGCTGGTAAAATATCTATATTAATACTACTACCTTGTATTTCAGTTGCGGATTGTAGATTAGTATTTTTTTTCAAACAATAAGTACTATTTGAACCAGTATATACTCCTCCATAAGCTCCAGGTGTTGTGCATGGATAAGATATATTTTTTGGAAAACTCAGTATCGAAACTGTAAAGTTTAATCCTGATGTCTTGGCTAATAAAATAGCTGTCCCACTAGCACTTTTATTAGCATCGAATTTTGTAAAAGTTTTAATCTTTTCTCTAGATTCTGGAGAACTATCAATAATAGAATAATCAATAATAGCCCCTAATTGGTCTTTTAAAACTAATCCATATCCTTGCATTTCTGAAAAATTTGTAATATTAAAATTAAACAACATCGGTCTACCATAGACATAATCTTGATTTTTTGTGTTTTCAGAAATATAATAAGTTGAAGAACCTGAATTACATAATACCTCTACTTTTGTTGCTTCTTCAGTTCTTGCATTTAAATTAGGAATACAACCTACTGTTCCATCAAATGGATACTTCAAGTCAATCTTTTTATATAAAGTACCCCCATTACATGGAAAATCATCATAAAGTATTTTTTTGTAAGCCCATTCTTGGTAATCAAAATCTTTGTACACAACAGTATTGGCAGTTCCAATTATAGAAATATCAGATTTTTTTGCCATAATTACCTCTTTGTGGTTATATGGTCCAATAATGGGTTTAATACTTCCGTTTTTATTTAATTCAATTGGATAATAACATTTAGGGTCTAAATCTTCGAAATTACATGCACCATCTCCTTCACAATTTGCTCTGGTGAATTCATAATCAGGCTTTGCATCAGAATGATTTGAACTAGAAACAATTCTATAACAAAAATATAGTTTATATTCATCACACTTTGTAAAATAATCAGCATCGGCATTATCACAATCTGTACATAAGCATGGATATGGGAATGTTCTAGATTTTGGACCAACATTTGTTTGGTCAGTAAATTTCACATTACAACCCGATTTACTTGAAGTTTTACAACTTCCTAAAAAAACTATTCCCAAAAAAAGCAATGCATATTGTGTATATTTACCCATATTATTTTAATTTTATAGTTGCAGAAATCATGACTTGAGGAGCAATATTAAACTCAAAAATAGTGCTATTGTAAAATTGTATATTAATTGAATTTGAATAAGGTTCGCCTTTATAATATTTTATTAATTCAAAAAATGAACGTTCTCCAATGGTATGTCCTATATTTAACATATTTAAAGATAATTCTGCTCCAAATGCAATTTTAGAACCAAGATAATAACGTGTACCAAATAATGGACTAAGAATTAAACCCATTTGTACAGGTCTATAATCGGTTTGTCTCATATCTGGAATAAGAGATAAATAATCAAAATCTTGTCTCAGCGATACTTTATTAAAGTATTTTGTATAATACCCCTTTGCATCAAAGCCATAATAGCATTCTAGTTTTTCAACATCTATTTTTATTGTTTTTTGAATGCCTATGGCAATTTTGAAATCATAATCAGTAGTTTGAATCAAATTTGAGTTATATGCAGAATTCTTTTTATCACTTCTAAAATTAATATATCCTTGTAATGCTAACCTCAAAGCTATTTTGTTGCTAATATATTTGGTTGCCATAAAGTTTATATCTTTTGCATTTGAGCCAATTGAGAGCAAAAAGCTCTTTTTCTCATTTATAGGTTGGCTAATGCAAATGCTCGTACTAATAATTAAAAAAAATAAAATGATTTTGTGATTTTTCATAATGTATATAAAGTATGGTTTTGTTTCAAATAAACATTGATTTGGTCATTACTTTATCATTTAATTTCAAAAAAACTTTACAAGTTAAATTTTGTGTTTGATTATAATTTTGCAAACCTACCAAACAAAAATCACTAATTTGTTTTGCGAACGCTATATTTTACTACTTTTGGTTTATAATTTACAACTTTGTGTATTCAAATGAAAATTGGCGAAAAAATACGAAAAGTGAGAGAACTCAAAAACCTTAGCCAAGAAAATGTGGCGTTGGAGTTGGGTATGTCTTTGGCCGGCTATGGCAGAATAGAACGCAACGAAGTAGATATAAACCTCGAAAAGCTGCATAAAATTGCCCTTATTTTTTGCATCAAACCCGAAGATTTGCTCACTTTTGATGAGAAATTTGTTTTTAATATTAGTGGTACATATAACTCGGCTGGTTACAATAATAATCCTGTATTTAACCAACACACCCCCATTGAAGTAAAACAACTATACGAAGACAAAATAATATTATTGGAGCAGTTATTGCATGCCAAAAACAACGAAATAGCGTATTTGAAAAAAGAAAAATAGTGGTTGTGTTTTTATAATTACGATGGTTCCCCCCAACCTATGCTAACCAAAATAAAACATAAAAAAGACAATCATTACAAAGAGCAAATTATTCTAACTTATTAGCCACTAATGCACGAATAAACACTAAAAATGATGTTTAATTAAGAATATAGCCTAATAGGATAATTTAAGCCATTCAAAAAAACAAATCACGTTACATACTATTTCAAAATTCAAAACGTTAATGTAGCATTATTTAACCTTTAAATTTTATTATTATGTCGTACAATAATTTATCTGTGACATTGCCACAAGCTGATGTCGATGCTGTGAAGGCTGCGATAGCAACTATTAACAGTAAACTTCCGTTTTTGATTTCTTTAACAAATGACGAACGCAAATCGTTGTTTAAAATGGGTCCAAAAAGTATTGATTTTGTGCAAAGCAGTTTGCGTGTTGTCAATAACAATGCCAATATTTTGCCTGCAAGTTTTTCGGTGCCAGAGTTTGCCAAAGATGTAAATGCCTACGTTCCGATGTCAGAAATTATGCTTTTGATTGATTCGCTCAACGAAAAAATAAACGATACCGCAATGGCAATGGGTTCGGAAGCCATGAAACAATCGCTAGATGTGTATGATTATGTAAAAACAGCCGCCAAACGTACACCTGGACTAAAATCAGTTGCCGATGAACTTGGCCAACGATTTAAAGAACAAGGTCTGAAAAGTGCAAAAACAAAATTAGCTAATAAAAACAAACCCGAATAGATTACTTTATTGCTTTATATTTAAACCCATGTGAATTAATATTTACATGGGTTTTTTGTGTCTAATAAGAGTAAACTTATGTATTGAGGCAAAAAGCCTCAATATGTAAGAAAAAAGACTGAATACGTAGGCTTTTTACCTCAATTGATATACCAATAACCTCAATATATAAGCAAAAAGACTCAATACGTAGGCTTTTTACCTCAATTGATATACTAATAATCTCAATACGTACCCTAAAAGGCTCAATATGTAGGATTTTAGCCTCAATTGATATATCAATAACCTCAATGCGTACATTAAAAGGCTCAATACGTAGGCTTTTTGTCTCAATTGATATACCAATAATCTCAATAGGTATACTAAAAGGCTCAATATATAGGCTTTTTGGCTCAAGTGATACACCAATAATCTCAATTGAGATTACTTCATTACATTCGCAATCAGGCGTTCTCTAAAGTCAATTCCTCACAACATTAAATCAAATTATAATCTTCTATATATTTGCCAATAAATTGCTTTTTTTATGAAATCTACAGATACAAATTTTTTTGAAGATGTATATCAAGTTGTTAGGCTAATTCCAAAAGGAAGAGCCACTTCATATGGTTTAATTGCCGAATATTTGGGTTCTAAAGGCAGTGCCAGAATGGTTGGTTGGGCTATGAATCAGGCTCATGCTATGCCTGATGTGCCTGCTCACCGTGTTGTAAACCGAAACGGGCTATTAACTGGGAAAAATCATTTTCAAACGCCTACTCAAATGCAAGAACTATTAGAAAGCGAAGGAATATCAATAAAAAACGACCAAATTATGAATTTTGAATCCATCATTTGGTCGCCTAAAATCGAATTATTATAAGTTATTTTTTCTTAAATGGCGCTAATGAATTTACTAAGCCTGGATTTAGGTTAGCTGGATCAACTCCTTTTGCTCTCAATTTATCAAGCCATTCGTTTGCTTTATCGTAATTTTTTGTAAAATAATACAATACAGCCAGATTAATATATGTGTCATTATAAGCAGGATTAATACGAGCCACATCTAACCAATAGCGTTCACAATTTGCCACATCGCCTTTTTGATACGACAACACACCCAAACCAAATTTGGCTTGCCATTGATTTGGATCACGAAGGATAACTTTTTTGTAATAATATTCAGCCGAATCCAATTGTTTTTTCTTTTCGTAAATTCGAGCCATATCAGACATAAACATCAAGCTCATTGGACCAAGTGAATCGGTTTTTAAACAACGTGTGTAACAACGTTTGGCTTCGTCAAATTTATTTTTGTTTTCATACATTTTCCCTAAATCAGAAATGGTGTTTACTTCGGCAGGATTTAGTTCTACGCCTTTCATAAAGTTTACTTCTGCTTTTTCTAATTCACCAGCATCGTAATACACTTTTCCCATTCCGCGATACACCTGCGAAGAAAGTGGTGCTCCTTCAATGGCTTTTTTCCAAAAATTTTCTGGGTTTTTGAAATTCCAACTATAAGCAACAGTTACACCTAAAAACAAAACAGCAATTGTAGAAAGCGAATAGGTTAATATTTTTTTGTATTTTTCTCTACCTTCTTCGTCAAAAAAGGCTCTAATCCACTCGTTCCATAATACAACAATTGCCAAAAATGGCACATAAATACGATGTTCCAAATAATCATAACGACCAGAATCTGCAAAAATAAAAATGATGGTTGGGATAAAAAACATAAAAAACCATAGCATAGTCCAAGCCACCACATTCCAGTTTATTTTTTTGAGCATCAATGTAATTACAATAAATAATGCAATCACAACTAAACCTAAAACGGTTGATTGAGTGGAGAATTTTGCAAAGTTTTGTTGATTATATGGCACCAACATTTTGCCAACTTGCTCTGGCAAAACTGGTAAATTACCTATCCATGAATCGCCATAAATAATTGAAGTAAAGCGAGTTCCGTTTTTATTTGCTAATTCTAAAGCTTCGGCACGAATGGCATACCAAACCAAACCAATAATGGCATAACCCGTTCCGATAACCATTCCAACCGAAATATTTTCGGATACTTTTTTGAATAATAACACAAATGCAATACACAAAAACGGAAAAAAGGCAGAAGTTTCTTTGGTATAAAGTGCCATAGCAAAGAAAAACCAATGCAACAAGGCATCAAAAATTCTACGTTTTTCAACATAATTGATGAAAAAATTCAATGAACCAACAAGCATTAAAGCAATCATCGAATCGTTTCGACCAGGCACCCAAGCCACAGCTTGAGTCAAGAGCGGATGTGCCGTAAAAATGGCTGTTGTTATCAAAGCAAAAGTGGCATCGTATTTTAATTTTATCAATAAACGATACAAAACCAAACACGCACCTAAATGATAAATCACGTTTGTGAAATGATAAAACATTGGGTTGGTGGCAGTAAATTGATAATCTACTATCATCGAACCAAAAAGTACTGGACGATAATAATCCAAAACGCCTGACTCTTTAAATCCACGCCAAAAGTTTTTGAGTTCGGCAAAATATTGGGCATATACAACCAAGAAAAAACTATCGTCCAAACCTGTAAATTCGAACCAAATAGTTTGCCCATAAGCCACCATACACACCGCAGTGATGATTAAATAGGGCATTAATCGCTCCAAAAGCGGTTTTTCGTTTAAAGTTAATTGTTTTTGAGAACTTGATGGTGTTTTAGCCAAGATTGGCTTTGCTACAGTTTTGGCTGCAATTGATTTTGATTGCTTGTTCATTTGATGTTTTTAAAAAGAATATAACTCAGTAAAATAAAGGCTAATAAATGAGATTTTCAAATTTTGGTTGCAAATTAAGCCTTTTTTCTAAATTTAATAGCAAAACGAAGCGTAAACAAATTTATTTGAGGATGGAGAAAAATAAAATTTCTACTAACATAAAAATCAAACCTTACAAAGTATCTTTGTGGCAATGAAACTAGTAGATTTTATAAAACTAACTAATCAGTATTAAAAATTTTGGATACAAAAACTGGCTATATTCTATATTAAACAACATTTGTTAAATTCTTAATTGGATTTGAAGATATAAATTCAAATCCAAACTTATTTCTATTATTTTTTTGATACAAATGGACGAATTTTTAGTTTTTTTTCGTGCATTCGTGGCAAATGTTAAGTTAGAATGATTTTCATCATGTCATTATTGCAATATTTTAAAATCATATTTTGTTGTAAATTTCAAAACATAGCCGATTACTTCTATCTTCTTGTTTTATAAACCATTTTTTATGTTTATTTGTATTTTTATATAATATGCCTAATACAAAATATTTTATAAACTGCACATAAGAATAGGATTCAATAATTAAGTTTACTTTTGCGAAATAGTTTTAAAATATGTCTGCTAAAGAATTTAAAAATATAATTGAAGAAGAAGCAAAAGCATTGTTAAAAACGGCTGAGTTAATTTCAGATTCGAATGCTCAAAAAGCCATCGAAATTATTGTAAACTGCAAAGGTAAAGTTTTGATTACAGGTGTTGGAAAATCGGGCATTATTGCGAGTAAAATTGCAGCCACAATGACCAGTACTGGCACAACAGCTCTAAATTTATCAGCATCGGATGCCATGCATGGCGATTTAGGAGTGGTTTCGGCTGCTGATGTGGTAATTGCCATAAGCAACAG
>RDZG01000019.1 GCA_004293915.1 Bacteroidota bacterium
GGTGGAAAATATTTTGACGTTTTAAATGGCACTTACGAACTTGAAAAACTCAACGAAAAGACATACAGACTTCATTTATATAGTAACTTTAAGCTAACAACCACATTTAATTTCTATGCAAGTTGGTGGGCAAAAAACATAATGAAAGACATTCAAAATAACATTTTGCAAATCGAAAAACAGCGTGCCGAAAATGAATAAAATAAACAGAAATAGTATTATGCAAAAACCTAGATACATTGCCTTCAATTCCCCAAATTCACAAACCATTTCCTCTTAAACTCCTTTTACATTAACTCTGCCAATTCTAACCAACGGAAAGTTTTTTCGTCAATTTTAGAAACTATTTTTTCCATCTCTGCTCCCAGTTTTTGAAGTTCGATGTGGTTCAATCCACTTTCGTTCATTTTTGCTAATAAGTTGTTTTTATTGATTTCTAGCGTTTCGAGTTCTTTTTCTATGGTTTCGTACTCTAGTTTTTCTTTGTACGACATTTTTTTAGCCACTTTTTCTTGCAATTTTATTGGCTCTATTTTATGTACAGGTTTTGAAACCTCTTCTCGCTCTTTTATACTTGGTTTTTTGTCTAATTTTTCTTCTCTGAATTCTGTATAATTGCCCGGAAAATCACGAATGTGTCCATTTTCTTCAAACACAAAAAGGTGATTTACAAGCTTATCCATAAAATACCGATCATGCGAAACTATGATTAATGTACCGCCAAAATACTCTAAAAATTCTTCCAAAACATTTAGTGTACCAATATCCAAATCATTTGTAGGCTCATCAAGAATCAAAAAATTAGGATTTTTGATAAGCACTTTTAATAACTGCAAACGTTTGCGTTCGCCACCACTCAATTTTGATATATATTTGTATTGGTCGGCTGGTGGAAACATAAACATATTTAAAAACGTGGAAGCAGAAATTTTTTGTCCATCAGCCATTTCGATATATTCGGCAATATCTTTCACTACTTCTATCAAGCGTTTATCGGCATCGGTAATCAAATCTTCTTGTTTATAATAGCCAAAAACAGTGGTTTCTCCAATGTCAATATCGCCTTTGTCTTGTTTTAGTCCGCCAGTGATAAGATTCAAAAATGTAGATTTTCCAGCACCATTTTTGCCAATAATTCCGATTTTATCACCTTTTTTGAAAGTATAAGTAAAATCAGTTACAATTTTGTGTTCGCCAAAGGCTTTAAAGACTTTTTTAAGTTCTGCAATTTTGCCACCTTGTCGTGTGGTTTTTACTTGCAACTCGAGTTGAGCAGAAGTATTTTTTTGTGTAGCAGTAGCTTTGGTATCTTCAAAAGCATCAACTCTGTATTTTGCTTTTGTGCCACGTGCTTTTGGTTGCCTGCGAATCCAATCCAATTCTTTTCGCATCAAGTTTTTGGCTTTGTCTATTTCAGCATTTTTAATATCCATTCGCTCATCTTTTTTTTCTAAGAAATAAGCATAATTTCCATCATAGCGATACACTTGTCCGTTATCTATTTCAATGATTTTATTGGTAATGTTATCCAAAAAATAACGATCATGTGTTACCAGCAAAACAGTCTGAAACTTTGTTTTTACAATGTTTTCGAGCCATTCTACGGTTTCCAAATCCAAATGATTGGTAGGTTCATCGAGAATCAACACATCGGGTTCTTCTATCAAAACTTTTGCCATGGCAATGCGTTTGCGTTGCCCACCCGAAAGCAATTTTACTTTTTTATCAGCCAAAGAACCAATGCCAAGTCTAGTAATGATTTCATCAATTTGTTGTTCATAATTCCAAGCATTTGCTTCGGTCATGCGTTCCATCAAATCATGCATTTTGTCGTGATAGCCTGGCAGATTTTCATCCAAGGTTTGATGATGTTCGTATTCTTTTACCAACATCAAAAGTGGGCTTGAGGCTGCAAACACATTTTCGTAAACCGTTTTTTCTTCATCAAAAACAGGGTTTTGACCTAAAAATCCAACCGTAGTTCCTTTTCTTACCGAAAGCGAACCGGTATCGGGCTGATCAACGGCAGCCAAAATTTTGAGCAACGAAGATTTGCCCGAACCATTGATGCCAATTAGCCCAACTCGTTCGCCTTGGTTTAGTCCTACATTCAAATTTTTAAATAATGCTTTGTCTGCATAATTTTTTGAAATATTTTCTGCTGAAATTAAATTCATTTCTTATATTGGATAAATTTTAAAGCCGTATTTTGAAGTAAATACCAGTTTACTTTTTAAGTTTTTATGAAAAAAATAATTTACAAAGTTAGGAAACATCTTCGAAATGAACCTGATATAAAAAAAGAACTCGAAAAAATTATTACAACTTTGGGTTTTGTTTTTTTATCACTAGGTGCACTTGTCATTTCTGCCGTTTTCGATTACATTTTTGGCTCAAAGTTAAACTTTTTAATGGATTGCGGTTTGACTTTTATTTTTATCATTTGCATTTTTTTGATTACTAATGGTTGGTATTATTATTCAAAAATTATTTTGATTGTTTCTGCAGCCATTTTATTAGTTGTAAATGGATCAACTGATGGCATTGGAGTTGGAAATTATTTTATTTGGTTTCCTGTAATTTGCTCTATTTTCTTGATTTTTAACGACAAAAACATGCGTACAATTATTGCATTAGTAGCATTTTGTGTTGTTTGTATATTTTTTGTAATAATCACTCATAATTCATATTTTTTGCAAAACGACATCATTCATGCTTCGTATTCAAAACTCGATTTTATTTTATGTTTTATAATTAGCCTTTTGTTGATTGTGTTTTTTATTTTTAACTTAATAAAATCGAACAAAAAAAATGAGCAAAAAATGAAACGACTCATTTTGAATCTCAATGCTGCCAACGATGATTTAACAAAAGCCAATACCGAACTCGATAGTTTTGTTTACAAAGCATCGCACGATTTGCGATCACCACTTACTTCGGTTTTGGGACTAATTAATTTGCTTAAAATAGAAAAAGACCAATCAAAATTTTCTGAATATGTGGAACTGCAAGAAAAAGCAGTCCGAAAATTAGATAGCTATATTTATGATATATTAAACATTTCGAAAAATGCACGAATGGGAGTTGAAATGGATAATATTAATTTTGAAGAAATCATTAACAATGTTTTTGAACAACTTGGCTATGCTGATAATACAAACAAAATCCAAACTCGAATTAATATTAGCAGCACCTCACCGTTTTATTCTGATGCAAAACGTTTGCATGTGATTTTATCAAATATTGTTTCAAATAGTATTCGTTATGCAGATTTTACTAAACCAAATCCAGAAATTACTGTAAAAGTTGTGGCAAATAGCAAATTGGCTAGCATTATGATTCGGGATAATGGCATGGGAATAAAAGAAGAATATAAAGACAAAATTTATAATATGTTTTTTCGTGCAACCGACAAAAAAACTGGTTCAGGATTGGGTTTATATATTGTAAAAGAAACGATTTTAAAACTAAACGGAAACATCAAAATGCTTTCCGAACACGAACATTGGACCGAATTTACTATCGTTTTACCTAATTTATTGTACAAAAAATTGCTTTCTCAACAAAGTTTAGGCACTGTGTAAAACTATATTTAGTTGTTTATTAAATTTACCAAAATTGATATATAATTATGAGCGATAATACCGAAAAATTAAAAGCACTTAAGCTAACTCTCGATAAATTAGAAAAAGAATATGGCAAAGGCATCGTGATGAAACTTAGCGATGAAAAAGTTATGGATGTGCCTGTTATTTCTACAGGTTCTTTGGGCTTAGATTTGGCACTTGGCATTGGCGGTTTGCCAAAAGGCAGAGTAATAGAAATTTATGGTCCAGAATCATCTGGTAAAACCACAATTGCCATGCACACCATTGCCGAAGCTCAAAAAGCAGGTGGAATTGCTGCTTTTATAGATGCAGAACATGCTTTTGATAAAACCTATGCCGAAAAATTAGGTATTCAAACCGAAAATCTTTTGATTTCGCAGCCCGATAATGGCGAACAAGCGTTGGAAATTACCGAAAATTTAATTCGTTCGGGAGCAATTGATATTATTGTAATCGACTCAGTGGCGGCTCTTGTACCAAAAGGCGAACTCGAAGGCGAAATGGGTGATAGCAAAATGGGTTTGCAAGCTCGTTTGATGTCGCAAGCCTTACGTAAACTCACAGGAACTATCAACAAAACTGGTTGTGTATGTATTTTTATAAACCAATTACGTGATAAAATTGGCGTAATGTTTGGTAGCCCAGAAACCACAACGGGTGGAAATGCACTTAAATTTTATGCTTCTGTTCGTTTGGATATTCGTAGAATTGGAGCTATAAAAGATGGCGATAATATTATAGGAAATCGCACTAAAGTAAAAGTTGCTAAAAACAAAATGGCTCCACCTTTCAAACAAGTTGAGTTTGATATCATGTATGGACTTGGCGTTTCTAAAGTTGGCGAAATTATAGATATTGGTGTAGAATTAAATATCATTCAAAAATCGGGTTCTTGGTTTGCATATAATGGAAACAAACTGGGACAAGGAAGAGATGCTGTAAAAACAATTTTGCTCGACAATCCAGAGCTTTTTGACGAACTAGAAAACAAAATTCGTGAAGCTGTAAAAGGCGGTTCAAAACCTGAGAAAGCGGATAAAAATGCGAAAAATGCCGAAGTTGAGGCATAAATTTTAAAAGTATTTTATAAAAAAAGCCCTTTGAACTTTTTGTTTAAAGGGCTTTTTTGCGTTTTGTATTTTAAAAACAATAAATATAAACATTTAAAGTATTTTGCTATTTTGTGTTAGTTTATAAATTTAGTTTAGTAATATTACATATCTTTAACTTAAATTAAAATAACTATGTTTAAAATTACATTCTTTGATAAGCTCACAAAAGCTTGTCTATCAGCAGGTTTGGCTGCATTGTCCTTTGGAGCAATTGCACAAGACAACAATCCAAATTGTGCGGGTATTTTGGCTACAATTCCTGGAGGAAACTTAGAAGTATCTGTTAATGGACCATCTACTGGTACTTATACTGGAGATGATATGAGTGGTCCAATTGCTGTACTAACTATTAATTCTACTTTCACACCAGGTTCTGGACCGGGTCCACAATTTGGATTTGTGTTTAATGGTACATTAAATCCTTATTTTAATTCTCAACAAGGTTTATTTTACATTTCTCAATCTGATGGATCTTTCACTGTTGGCACAAATAATTACGCAGCAGTAATATTTGAACAAGAGCAAATATCAGGTGGATTTTGCTACAAAACTACAACAGGAATAAATATTGCAGTTAGCCAAGCACCTTGCCAAGCCATTACAAGTGCTAGTGTATCTGGAATGACTAATTCAGTAACTTTAGTAGGCGATGCGATGCAAAATAATTTTGCAGAAAATATTTTTCCTTCAATTGATGGAGGAAATTTTTTAGAAGTTCAAACCATAAAAAACGGTTTAGCGCAAGGAGGTTTTCAACCGATTTCTAACGGATTAGCTTATGGCGTGCAATATACTGAAGGGGCTGGTGCATTTACATTTCAATACAAATTCAGAAACAGTTGCAGTACAGTTACATCTAATATGTTGACATTAAATGTAACCACTGTGGCTTCTTTGCCTTGTTTGCCAATTGCGTTTGTAGGTTCTGATGCACCTGCAACTGTGCCTGGACTTTTATACGGCAATCAATTGCAAGCTCAATTTACAACCAACACAACATTTTCTGGAAACTATTTGGCTTACACTTGGGAAATAAATGGTTATCCTTACCCGCAATATAGTCCTTCAATTAACATTGCTAATTATTTAAGTGTTGGAGGAAATAATACATATACTGTTACAGTAAGTTCTACAAATGGTGGATCATGCAGTGGTAGTGTAAGTCTGCTTGTTCAAAGTTTTAGTGTAAATGTAATTACAGTTACATCTTTGCCTTGTACAGCTGCTCCAACAATCAATTCATTTGGTTTTTTTAACCAAACTTCAAACCAATACGAATCTACAAAAGTAATTCCACAATGTGATGGCGGTGGTGGATTTTCATTTAACGTAAGTGTAGACAATAATCCTGTTGGCAATGATGTTTACTATAATTTCTATAGTAATGGTGATTTTATAGGAACAGCTCCTTCTCAACAAAACTTTTTTTATGGTCCAAATTCTGTTGCTGGAGTTTTCGAATATACTATGGAAGCCATTAATAATTGTGGTACAACTACATCAACCAATATGATTACTTTAACTATTACATCAAACCCTAATGGTTGTAACCAAGGTGGTGGCGGTGGAAATCAAAACTGCAACAAACCAACTGTTACAGGAATGAGCAATACTTCAATAAACACAACCATATTTGGTACTGTTATGTATTCTGTATCTGCTACTAATAATACAGGAAGTATCACAGGTTATGTTTGGTATAAAGCTTTGCCGGGAGTAACTCCTCCATTGACAAACTCAAATCAAGTAACAACTATATTTGGAAACAGCAATACATTAACGCTATTGTATGCAACAGCTGATGATGCTGGATTTTATGCAGTTTCGGCAGTGAACTCTTGCGGAAGAGATAGCGAACCACATTTCTTTGATATTTCGGTAAATACAGTTGTTGCACCAGGTTTTGTACCAACTTTACCAGCTGTAGAAATCAAACTTTTGGGTGGTGATTTTGCAACTTCGTTTACAACGCCAGGTTTTATAACTCCAGTAGATGCTGATGGAACATTTGATTTAAACTGGGAAGATGTAGTGGGTGTAAATACAGCAAATGGCGATAGCTATTGTATTTTAATTTCTTTAACACCTGATTTTTCTAAATCAAAAGAGATTTGTGGTTTAACTGCATCTGGTCTTTCGTTTACGGTAGAAGAATTAAATGCTTTATTATCTACACTTGCTCGTAAAGAAGCTTCGCAAGTTGCCACACAAAACTATTATTATAAAGTTGCTCCTGTGATTCAAGGATATAAAGCACAATATTCTGCACCTGCACAAAAAGCATATCAAAACTCAAATTTAGTTCTTTTGGGTATTGCTGGTTCTACAGATTCGGGAGAAACAGTGAGTATCTATCCAAATCCAAACGAAGGTTCGTTTACTATTCTTGCCAAAGGAAGTGTAGTTATTTCTACCATTCAAGGCAGTGTTGTAAAATCAGTAGTTAGCGAAGGAAAATATGATGTAACAGGCTTAGGCGCAGGTTTATACTTTGTAAACATCAACGGAAAAAGCTATAAAGTAGTTGTAAAATAATAGAAAGTAAAAAATGAATTATATAAATCTAATAAATATTTACAAATTCCTTGATAAGTTTTCCCCATTGGGGAAATACGAAAGGGGTTTTCTAAAAATTTAATTTTAAATATTTATTAGACTCAATAAAAAAGCCCTTTGAACATTGTTCAAAGGGCTTTTTTTTATTGTGAAGTGAGCAAATCGTTTCTGATTTTTGCTTCCAATATTTCTTCGTCCATGTTGTCAATAATATCAACATTATAGAGATTTACAATTCTTTCGTTATCGTTTATAGTTTCAAAAGCCATTTTTTCTTTTTCTCCACTCAGCAAATACCAACGTGTGGTTCCTTTTTTGATTTCTTTATAAATTTCTAAATCAGCGTCTTTCAAAAACTTATCTCTTCCTTCGACAGAACTAAACGAATGATTATCGCCAATGAAGTCGTACGTTTTCTTTGAAACCAAAAAAACAGACCGAACAGAAACTTCTTTTTGATCGACAGTTGTTTTTAATGCCGGACCAGTAGAAACCATATACATTTTTAGCGATTCGGGTTTCACGATTTTTGACGTTCTTTCTTTCGATTCTACTTTTACCCACTGGTCTTTCTGAAAAGGTGCATAAACTTCTTCGATAGCTTTTTTATCTTTTTTCAAAAATGCTTTATTGAGAGCCGCTTGTGTTTCTTTGGTCCATTTTGTTTCGCCAATTTGTATTTCGTAAATCGTTGGCGTTATAATTTCTATACTTGGAAAAACTTGGTTGATTTTTTTTGCCAACTCATCGGCACGAGCCTTTGCCAGTTTTTTATTGTTTTCGATAGATGTTTTTCCGATTATAGATGAACCATCTTTATTAATATTAAAATTGGGTTTTTCGGGGTCAAAACTTGTAGGGATTTGCGATGCACTTCCCATGATTTTTAATGTAACACCTTTTCCTTCGTGGTTTGTACCTAAAAAAACAGCAATTTTAGAAATTATAGTATGAAATTCGTGCTCACCATCGAGTGTAAAATCTGTCATATTGTTTTTAAATTGTTTAAAAGCAGGAATATCCAAATGAATATCTTCGAGCTTTACCACATCAAAATGAACCGACTTTATGCTTCTTCTTATATAAGCTTTTGTAAAAACTTGATTTGTGATAACATTAGTTTTTTCAGCTTTTTTTGTTTCAATGTGTGCTGGACAAGCGGTTTTATCACTTCCAACTATTTTCTTTTTCACATTATGCGTTTCTGTTTTATTCTCTTTTTTAAAAATTAAACCTTGAGAAAAACCATGAAATATTATTCCTAAAAATAAACTAAAAAATAAATTGTACTTATATTTTTTTATCATTGATTCTAAAATTTTGATTATAAATATTAGAAAAACACAATACAAAGATAATTATTTTATTGAAACTATATGTACTTTATGTTTCAATATTTAATTTTTATTTTAAATCGAAAGATTTTTTTGATTCGTGGCAGTTGCGTTTTTACCACGAATGCACTAATTTTTAGAGTTTTTTTTCGTGCATTCGTGGCTATTATTTTATTAAATTGACTATATTCTAGATTAAACAACATTTGTTAAATTCCTTTTTGGATTTGAAGATATAAGTTCTAATTTCTACTACTTTTTGCCACGAATACACTAATTTTTCGTTCATTCGTGGCAAATATTTAGTTAAAATGGCTATATTCTAAATTAAACAACATTTGTTAAATTCCTTTTTGGATTTGAAGATATAAGTTCTAATTTCTACTACTTTTTGCCACGAATGCACTAAATTTTCGTTTTTTTTCGTGCATTAGTGGCAAATATTTAGTTAAAATGATTTTATCCTATCGTTAATACAATATTTTAAAGTCATATTTTTTGTAAATTTCAAAACACAACCAAGTTTATAAAATGGTATAAATCGTTTTAACAAAATATTATTTTGTAAAAATAAAAAATAAATTTGTTTTTAAAATTTTATTCTGTTTATATTTGCATCATCAATTTAAAATATCGTAAAAATGAAAATTAAAGCAAAATATTTACAATCTATAATTATCACTTCGGTGTTGTTTTCTGTTTTAGTATCACAAATTTCGTGTAGTTCTGATAAAAACAAAAAAACAGAAGGCAAACTAAAAGGCGAAATTGTGATTTCGGGTGCGTTTGCACTTTATCCTTTAGCAGTAAAGTGGGCTGAGGAGTTTCAGAAATTAAATCCAGATGTGGTTATTGATGTAACTGCGGGTGGCACAGGCAAAGGAATTACAGATGTTTTGTCGGAAACTGCCGAAATTGGTATGGCAGGCAGAGATATTAACGAAAACGAAATCAAACAAGGCACTTGGGCAGTAGCTGTTACAAAAGATGCTGTTTTGGCTTCGGGAAATACTCAAAATCCAGTTTTGGCTGATATTTATAAAAAAGGAATCTCAAAAGAGCTTTTTGCAAAAATATATTCTGAACAAGCCAAAACTTGGGGAGAAATTGTTGGAAATGCCAATGGATCGAAAATTGAGGTTTACAAACGCTCAGATGCGGGTGGCGTAACCGAAAGTTGGAGCAAATTTTTGGGCATCGATCAAGATGAGCTAAAAGGTTTAGGAATTTTTGGCGACCCAGGTGTGGCAGAAGCTGTAAAAAAAGCACCAAACGGCATTGGATTTAACAATACACTGTATGTTTTTGATGCCAAAACACGCTTGCCATATCCGGGAATAACTCCTTTACCAATTGATGTAAACGGAAATGGAACACTCGAACCAAACGAAAATGTATATCAAAATTTAGATAGTTTGATTGCTGCCATAAACGATGGCAGATTTCCATCGCCACCAGCCAGAAATTTATATTTGTTTACCAAAAACAAACCCACAAACGATGTTTCGATTGCTTTTATCAAATGGGCACTTACAGATGGGCAAAAGTTTTGCAAAGAATCAGGCTATATCAACTTACCACAAGCTGTGCTAGATGGTGAATTGAAAAAATTTGAATAATAACGAAGTTTATATAAAACGAAGTAAGAATAATTTTTTTGCTTCGTTTTATTATTTCTATTTAACTAAATAATCTATCATTTTGAATCTCAAAACCTGCTAAAACTTTTGATAAAATGATACTATCTTGTTCATAAACCTCTGGAAAGCCATATTTTTCGTTTTCTAAATGAAAAACCTGCACTATTTGTTCTTTAGGAAAAACCACCCAATATTCTTTTACTAGATTTTCTTCATAAAGCATCATTTTATTTTTCAAATCTCTATTTTTGTTACCTTCAGAAAGTATTTCAATAATTAAATCAGGGGCTCCAATACACCCTAAGTCGTCAAGTTTTGATGGATCACACACTACACAAATATCGGGCTGAACAACATCAAAAATGCTTTTATGGTTTTTAATTTCTTTTTTATGAAAACGTACATCAAAAGGAGCTGTATAGACTTCGCATGTTTTTCCGTCTAAAAAATTGCCTATTAACCTAGAAATTTTCATTGAAATTTTTTGATGCTGCCTCAAAGGGGCTGGACTCATTTTTAAAATGTATCCTTTTATCAACTCTACTCGCTCATCAAACCACCAAGTGAGATAATCTGCATAATTATATTTTTGGGTTAAATCGAGTTGTTTAATATCTGTTATGTATTTCATGATTTTTGCAAAAACATAAATGCAAAATACGAAATTTTATCAAAAAAGCGGAGCAGTAAAAAAAATAATCCAAATTTATTTCCAAAAAAATAATCCACAAAACGATGGATTAAGCAAAAATGGTTACATTTGGCTGCTTTAAGTTATAAATGTTTACTAGTTTATCATCAGTGAAAATTTTTAAAACTTTTTTTGTTCATTTTTTAATGTTAGTTGCTTTGTGTTTTGTTTCAGGATGCTCGAGCAAAGACGCACCTACAGAAGAAAAACCAGTATACTTAGACATTACTTTGCTCGATGATTTAGACAATTTGGTTTCAGATGCAAAAGTTTATGTATTTAATGATAAAGCAAATTACGAAAAAACCTCAGCAGCTTATATTGCTATAAATGCAAATGATAGCACCAGAAGTGATGCAAACGGAATTGCAAAAATTAAAATCGTTAATAATCAAACTTTATATCTTTATATCATTAAAAATGAAATAGTTAGAAATGTGGTTTTAACAAACGAAGGACAAAATAATGTAATAAATATTGCTTCGAGAAACGTAAATATTAGTATAAAAATTAAGCTAACGCCAACAAACGGTAACATTGCGTTTTATACTTTTAATAATGGTGTTTTCTATAAAATTCCAATCGAAATTACACTTTCGGGTGTTTCGTTCAATCTCAAAAAATCGCTTACTTTAACCGATTTTGCAGCATCTGTACCTACAACTGTTTTTGAAACAGGTGTAGCTTCGCACAATAGTCGTTTTGGTACTTTCAAATACCAAGCCAAAAACGCAGATGGTTGTGTTTGGGCTGGCTTTGTAACTTTAAAACGTG
Organism: Bacteroidota bacterium; assembly: GCA_004293915.1. Lineage (GTDB taxonomy): Bacteria > Bacteroidota > Bacteroidia > Cytophagales > UBA9547 > REAG01. Next base: position 11,716 of record RDZG01000019.1, read on the forward strand.
GCGAATTTTTGGCTGTTCAACTTCCAAAATGCGAAAGAGGAAAAGTTAATTTTTCTGCTTCGACAAGTGTTACAGACCGACCTTTTCCTGCTAATATCAGCATCAACGGTATAAATGTTGCAACCTTACAAAATGCTGTTTCAAGTTTTGAGTATGTGCTCGAACCAGGTTTTTATACTTATTTTATTCAACCAAATCAAGCCACTACAGATTGCATTTGGACTGGCTCATTTGAAATTACAGCTGACCAAACCACATCGGTTGTATTGGAAAAATGTAAATAATTTTGGCTATGTTTGAAAATTACAACACAATATGGTTTTGAAGATAAGATGAAAATCATTCTAACTAAATTTTTGCCACGAATGCACGAAAAAACACTAAAAATTAGTGAATTCGTGGCAAAAATATTATAGAAATAAATTTGTATTTGAACTTATATTTTTAAATCTAATAAGGGATTTGACAAATGTTGTTTTAATTTAAACTATAGCCATAATTTTTAAATATTTATGATACAAACACGTAGAGATTTTATTCAAAAAAGCACATTGGCTTTGGCTGGACTAAGTTTGGTTCCACATTTAACTTACTCTGAATCAATTAAATACACTGCCATTCAACTTTGGTCTGTAAAAGATGAAATGAACAAAGACCCAAAAGAAACCTTGAAAAAAATCGCTAAAATGGGCTACAACGAAGTTGAAGCTTATGGATCGGATTTTTTTGGACTCAATTCAAAACCATTTAAGGAATACATAACGTCATTAGGTTTGAAAATGCGTTCGGCACACGGTGCTTTGATGAAAAATGCTGCTTCAGACCCTATTCCAACAAATTTGGAAGAATCTATTGACCGTTCGCTAGAGGCAGGTTTGAAATATTTTGTGGTGCCATATATGCAAGAAAAAAACTACGACACCGTTGATAGTTGTATGCGAACTGCCGAATATCTAAATTTATATGGCGAAATGTGTAAAAAATCGGGTTTGCAATTGGCTTATCACAATCACGATTTTGAATTTACAATGCGTGGAGACAAAACTGTTTATGAACATTTATTGGATAATACAGACCCAAATTTTGTGAAATTTGAAATGGATTTGTATTGGGTTACAGTTGCTGGAAAAGACCCCATCGATTTATTTAAAAAATATCCAGGTCGTTTTCCGCTTTGGCATGTAAAAGACAAACACAAATCGCTTGGCGAAAGCACCGAAATTGGAAACGGGAAAATAGATTTTGCACGAATTTTCAAACAAAAAGCATTGGCAGGATTAGAATTACCAATTGTGGAACAAGAAGCTTATCAAGGAAAAGCTCAAACCGAAAGTGCAAAAATTTGTATCAAAAACTTTAAAAAGATTAAATTTTAATGCCGTTTTGGAATAATTTATTTTCTGCCGATAAATCTATTTCGTATGGTTTTGAAGTAGATTTTCATTCACATTTGTTACCAAATATCGATGATGGCGTCAAAAGTTTTGAAGAATCTGCTTTGTTAATCAATGAATTAAAAGCATTAGGTATAAAAAAAATTATTACCACTCCACATACCATTGCTGGGCATTACCCAAATACAAGCGAAATAATTTTAAATAAACTTGCCGAGTTGCAACATTATTTAACATCAAAGCAAATCGAAATCCAAATCGAAGCTGCTTCGGAATATTATTTAGACGAAACTTTAATTCAAAAAATCAAAAACAACGAAAAGCTACTCACTTTTGGCGATAATTTTTTGCTTTTCGAATTGTCTTACATAAACGAATCTGCCTTACTCACCAAAGCCATTTTCGAAATGCAAATAAAAGGCTATAAACCCATATTGGCTCATCCCGAACGATATAGTTATTATAAATCTGACATAGAAAAATACAAAGAAATCAAAGACAAAGGTGTGTATTTTCAACTCAATATCAACTCATTATCAGGTTATTATAATGAATCGGCAAAAAAAACAGCCGAAAAATTGATTGATGCAAACTTGATAGACTTTGTAGGTTCGGACACACATCACGATAGACATATCCAATCTTTAAAAAAAAGCGTACAACTACCCTATTACAAAAAACTTTTAAAAATGGGTATTCTCAACAATACACTTTTATAGCATAACATACATACAATATGAAAACAAAAGAAGAAATTGTTTCAAACTGGCTACCAAGATATACAGGAACACCTATTCATATTTTTGGAGAATATTTTTTATTGACAAATTTTTAAGAGACAAAGCTATGCAAACAGCAACGGCAAATAATATCACCATTATAAATTTTGGCATGGGAAGCCCTATGGCTGCAACCGTTATGGATTTGCTAACTGCACTAAATCCTAAAGCGGTTTTGTTTTTAGGAAAATGCGGTGGATTGCGAAAAATCACAAAAATAGGCGATTTGATTTTGCCCATTGCTGCCGTGAGAGCCGAGGGAACAAGCAATTCGTATATGCCAGCAGAGGTACCCGCTTTGCCATCATTTAGATTGCAAATGGCAGTTTCGCACACTATAAAAGCCCACGAATTAGATTATTATACCGGAATGTGCTACACCACCAACCGCAGAGTTTGGGAACATGACGAAGAATTTAAAGAATATTTACAAAAAATAAGAGCCTTGTGTATCGATATGGAAACGGCAACCATTTTTATTACAGGTTTTGCAAACAAAATTCCACACGGAGCACTTTTATTGGTATCAGACAATCCCATGACACCTGAAGGAGTAAAAACCGAAGAAAGCGACAAAAAAGTAACTTCTAATTTTGTACAACAACACTTAAATATTGGTATCGACTCGCTTATCGAACTTCGAGATTCGGGAGAATCAGTAAAACATCTTAAATTTGAGCCAATAAATACTTAATGACTTCAAAAAAACAATTTGTATTTTTTCTGCTTTTTGGGTTTTTTCTCACAAATGCACTTTTGGCAGAACTCATTGGTGTAAAGATATTTTCGCTCGAAAAACTACTCGGAATAGCACCGCTCGAAATTGTATTTTGGAATAATATTGTGTTAAGCCTCAACCTCACAGCTGGAGTTATTCTTTGGCCCATCGTTTTTATCATATCAGATATTATAAACGATTATTTTGGCAAAAAAGGAGTAATGCAGATTAGTTATGCCACTGCATTTTTTGTTTCGTTTGCATTTTTAGCCGTTTATACAGCCACCAAACTTCCACCAGCCGATTTTTGGATTAATGTAAATGCAAAAGACAAATTAGGAAATCCGTTTGATGTAAATTATGCCTATTCGTTGCTTTTTGGGCAAGGTTTAGGCATTATTATAGGTTCGCTAACCGCTTTTTTGATAGGACAAATCATAGATGCAGCAGTGTTTCAACACATAAAAGCACGAACAAAAGAAAAACATATTTGGATAAGAGCAACAATTTCGACAATTATTTCACAATTAATTGATAGTTTTGTGGTACTTGGCATTGCATTTTATATCTTTGGCAATTGGTCGCTCGATTTGGTAATAGCCGTTGGAATCGTAAACTTTTGTTACAAAGTCGCAATAGCCATCATAATGATTCCATTGCTATACATCATCCACTGGGGGATTGATGGGTATTTGGGGAAGGGGAAGTAGAGTAGAGTAGATTTTTATTTATAATTAATTTTGATGGTTTTTAAAAAATTAAATCCTATTTTTTCATCAACGATATTAAAAAACTTTTTCTATTTATTTTTAGTTCAAGGTTCAAATTTTATACTTCCATTAGTTTCTATTCCATATTTGATAAATACAATAGGTACTGAAAAATTTGGATTGGTTTCATATTCTCAAGCACTAATGTATTATTTCATAATTATTTGTGACTATGGGTTTAATGTTTCAGCAGTAAGAGAAATAGCCATTAATAAAAACAATCAAACTAAATTAAATCAAATCGTAAGTAATGTAATTTTTACTAAATTATTTCTGCTTTTTATTTCGTTTATTTTTATGGTAGCGTTATTTTGTTTTGTCCCAAAATTCAATGAACACTTTAAACTTTATCTGCTTTCTTTTGGAATGGTTGTAGGCCAATGTTTATTTCCAGTTTGGTTTTTTCAAGGAATTGAAAAAATGAAATTTATAGCATACTTTAATTTTTTCTCAAAATCCTTATTTACTCTACTGATTTTTATGTTAATTATAAAAAACGAAGATTATATATATGTAAATATATTTAATAGCTTAGGAAATATTATTTCAGCTATTTTATGTTATTTCTTTGTTAAAAATTATTTCAATATTGAGTTAAAATTTGAAGGATTTGAATCAATATTTTCTCGATTAAAAAGCGATTGGATGAATTTTGTTTCAAATTTTTCAATAAATTTTTACATTAATTCTAATATTGTTATCTTGGGTTTCTTTGTTGATAATATCACTTTAGGAAATTTCAGTATTGCGGAGAAGATTCTAACTGCTAGTAAACAATTAATTATAATTATATTTTATTCCATTTACTCAAAAGTATGTGTTTTAGCGAAAGAATCAATTGATTTACTAAATATATTTTTGAAAAAAGCACTTGTGTCGCTAGCTTCTATTTTTTCAATCTTAGGATTAGTATTATATTTTGGTTCTTCAATAATAGTTAAAATAATTTCTGGGAATGCTAATCTCGAATCTGAATATTATCTTCAAATATTAAGCATTGTACCTTTAATAATAAGTTTAAATGTACCAGCATACCAAAGACTTTTAGCTTTTGAATTAAAAAAAGAATATACATTTGCACTGCTTTTTGGAGCTGTTATAAATTTAGTTTGTAATTTGGCTTTTGTTTCAAATTTTGGAGCTATTGGCACATGTATATCAATTATTATTACTGAAACATTTGTAACTTGTTCATTACATTTATTTGCAATCAATTCTACTAAAAAATAAAACTCATGAATTATACTAGACATTATGAAAAATTTCATAAAGATGATGCTATTGATATAAATGCTTCATTTATGTATTATGAACAAAATATAAGAAAATTTCTTCCTGATAACAAAGAAGCGAAGATTCTAGATATTGGATGTGGAACAGGACTTCTTTTAGAATATCTAAATTCAAATGGGTTTTATAACAACTCGGGAATTGAAATAGATAATGGACAAGCTGAAAAATGTATAAAAAAAGGACTTAATGTGCAAGTTGTTGACGATTCTATATCTTTTTTAAACAATCATAAAAACACATTTAATATAATTGTAGCAGCAGATGTCCTTGAGCATATCCCAAGAGAATTTCAATTAAAGTTTTTAATTTCAATTAAAGACTCTCTTACATCAAATGGATTTTTAATATGTAGCGTACCTAATGCAAATTCACCACTTTCTTCTAGATGGAGATATATAGATTGGACACATCATATGTTGTTTACTGAAATTAGTTTAGACTTTGTTTTATTTAATTCTGGATTTGAAAAAATTGAAATATATCCTATGGAATATGCCTCAAAGTCATTTTTAAAAAAAATTCTTAAGTTTTGTTTAAATAAACCGATGAGAATATTTCATAGATTAAATTATATTTCTGAACTTGGCGTGAGCGGTATAAATGTTCCTATATCGCCTAATTTATTAGCAAAAGCAAGTAAATGATGAACAAAAAAGTAACTATTGGGATTGCCACTTATAATCATGCTAATTTTCTTGAAAAAGCAATTCTATCAGCTCTAAATCAAACATATCATAATATAGAAATTATAGTAGTGGATGATTGTTCAACGGACAATACTCAAGAAATTGTTTCTAAACTAAACAATAAATCAGAAAAATTAAAATTTTTCAAAAACAATGGAAATTTAGGAATCGTAGGAAATTACAATAAAATTATAGATTTAGCAAGTGGAGAATATATTACAATTCTAGGCGATGATGATTATTTGGCAAATGATTATATTGAAAAAATGATTCTGCTATTTCTAGAAAATCCAAACTGCAAAGTTGCTTTTGGACAAAATGTGATTATTGATTCCAAGGGAAATGTTATTAAAAAGTTAATATCAAATTTTTTAAAATTGCCATATATAGATTATGTAAAGTATTGGCTTTCTGGAAGCAAAATCATAAATCAACATTCTGTAATTATGATGTTTGTTTCTAAATCAGAAGTTTTAAAAGCTGGAAAGTTTCCAGATTTTCCAATGGCGCAACATGCGGATAATGCACTTTTTTTGAATATGGCAATTAATGGCGACATTTGTTATAATAAATCTGCATTATATTACTATAGAGTATATGCTGAAAGTTATGGAAATAAAAATGTTATTGAGGTTGCATATTCATCTACTGCATTTATGAATTACTTTCAAGAAAGTATTAGTAAAAACTTAATTAAATTTTATGATTATAATACTACTTTAGATATATCATCTTTATTAAAGAAAGCTTTAACAAAAGAGTTTAATTCAAGAGTTGCAAAATTTTATTCTCAAAATAACAGTTTTTTAAAGTGTACCGAATTAATTTTTAATGCTTTTCCAAATTGGAAAGAAAAATATTTGTTTTTTTATGATTTCATAATCAAATATATTTACACAAAATTTAAAAAATGAAATACTTTATTACTGGCGGAGCAGGATTTATTGGTCGAGAGGTTGTTAAACAATTATTAGAAAAGAAACATAATGTTTATATCTATGATGATTTTTCTTTTGGAAATCACTTTAATATAGAGGAATTTAAAAGTGATTTAAATTTTAACATTTTAGTAGGTAAAATCGAGAATTTAAATGAATTAACTATTGCTTTAGAGAAAGCTAAACCAGATAAAATAATTCATTTGGCTGCTTTACATTTTATCCCATTTTGTAATTCAAACCCTACCGGAACTATAAATGTAAACGTTAATGGAACATGTGTTTTATTTGAAGCAGTATTAAAACTTAACTTAAAACTTGAAAACATACTTGTTGCTTCTTCTGGAGCAATTTACCCAAGCACAAATGAAATTTTAGTTGAGGGTATAATTTTGCCTCAACCTGTTGATATTTATGGTATTTCAAAATTATTATGTGAAAACCTTAATGAATATTATAGTAGAAAACTTCAATTACCAGTTGTTTCAATGCGTTTCTACAATACATATGGACCTTACGAAACAAACCCACATATACTACCTGATATTTTAGAACAATTAAAAATATCTGATGTTGTTTCATTGGGAAATGTTAAATCAAAAAGAGATTATATTTTTGTTGAAGATATTTCGAATGCAATTATTAAATTATCAGAAATATCATATCAAAATTTACACGAAATTGTAAATATTGGTACTGGTATTGAATATTCTGCAGAAGAAATTATTGATAATATATCTGAATGTTTAGGTAGAAAACTATCAATTCATATTGATAGTTCTAGACTCCGACCTGTAGATAAAATGTATCAAAGAGCTTCTATACAGCATTTAAAAAATTTAACAGGTTGGTCTCCAAAGCATACCCTGAAGGATGGTTTAATAAAATTGTTAAAGTATGAAAAACTTATTTAATTTATATGAAATTAACAAATCGAATTATCGTTTTCTTAGATAATATTATAAGAAAATCTGTTGATAAAATTTTGAATAAGAAAAACAGGCAACATGGCGTTGGAACTGGCAGGGTAGTTGAAAAAAATTTAAAACCTGAAATTATTTACAACGAAAGTGGAATTATGTTTGTATACCATCCTTATTCTAGTTCACATTCATTATGGCGTTCGCAAGAATATACTTTAATTAATGAGCATCGTTCAAAATTAATTTCTCCTGTTTTTGATTTAGGTTGTGGAGATGGATCATTTTCTAAGATTTTATTTAATTCAATTTCTTATGGAGTAGATCCTGATAATGAAGCACTTTTAAATGCAAAAAAGTTGAATTTGTATCACACTTTATTAAATGTTCCTGCTGAAAATACGGGAATAGATAGTAATTCTATTGGTTCAGTTTTTTCAAACTCAGTATTAGAACATACTCAAAATTTGGAAAATATAATTAAAGAGATATTCAGAATATTAATTCCTGGTGGTGTATTTATGTTTACTGTTCCAAATGACCAATTAGTAACTCAAATAAGTACTTTATTTGGTAAAACTGAGTCTGATAGAATGAATGGTCCTGAACTATTTTCTCATTACAATCTTTTGACAAATCAAGAGTGGATAGACTTATTACAATCTAATGGATTTAAAATTGATTTAATTCAAAATTACCAACATATTGATGTGATTGAAAAATATAGAAGATCTGGATTTTTTTTAAATAGAATCTATGAAAAAACTTTCAAATCAATTCCAAAAGGTAATCAATTAATAAAATTAATAAATCTAGTTAAAGTATCATTAAATAAGAAAGAAGGAAGTTGTACATTTATAATTGCTAGCAAAATATAATGAAAAAAATATTCATTAATGGTAGATTCTTATCACAAGACATTACTGGTGTTCAACGATATGCAATTGAATTAATAAAATTATTAGACGATTTTATTGAAAAAAAACATATTGATAAAAATAAATTTGAAATCATAATTATTACTCCAAAGAAAATAATTCATGATATAAGTCTAAAAAACATCAAAACTATTTCTTTTGGAATTTTAGATGGTCATTTATGGGAACAATTTATTTTGCCATTTAAAGTTAGAACAAGCAATCTTGTAAACTTATGTAATTCTGCACCTGTTTTTAATTTGATATTTGGAAAAACAATTACTGTAGTTCATGATGTAGGCTTTTATTTTTTACCTGAAACATATTCCAAAAATTTTGTACGTTGGTATCGTTTTTTAACACCAATCATTTTTAAATTTTCAAAGAAAATAATTACTGTTTCTGAAGCAGAGAAAAAAAGATTGATTTCATATTTCAAAAAACCAAATTTGCGAATTGAGGCTATTCAAAATGGTGGAATTAGTATGGATTTTAAAAAAGAATTCCATCAAATTTTACCTATTGAAAATAGGCAAAAAGTTTTTTTATATGTCGGTTCATTAAATGCAAAAAAGAATTATCATGGTGTCTTAAAAGCTTATGAAATATTTTGTGAAAAAAATAATGATTATACCCTTAAAATAATTGGTTCTACACATAATGTATTTGGAAACTTCCAAGTAAATATTAAAGAATCAACTCTAAATAGAATTGAATTTTTAGGAAGAGTAGATGATAAAACTCTTTTTGAGTGGTATAATTGTTCTTCTTGTTTTTTATTTCCTTCTTTTTATGAATCATCGCCATTTCCACCAATTGAAGCAATGGAAATGGGTTGTCCTGTAATTTTATCTGATATAGAATCTCATCGCGAAAGAGCTGGAAATGCTGCTATATTTTGTAATCCAAATGACAATAATGATATTGCAAATAAAATGTTGGAAATTGCAAATTCTACATTACTACAAAAAAATCTTCAGAAATTGGGTCTAGAGCAAGTCAAAATTTTTAGTTGGGAAAATTGTGCTAAAAAAACTTGGGATGTACTATCCAAATAAAAAAGAATATGAAAAACTCATTTTTCATATTCTTTTTTATCATATGTCTTTTTTTTACGTTTACAAATTTTGTATACTTTTCAGCAGTTCCATCTGTAATATTTTCTCCTTTAATATTAATATTATTATTTTCTAAATCAATAAATAAAATATGTTTCTATTTGTCAATATATTTTTTTGTGTCATTTCTTAGCATAATATTATATCATTATCAATCTTTTTTTTCTTTTTCTTTTTTTAGATTTGATGGGAATTTTATAATTTCTTATATGCCTTTATTGATTTTACCATTTTTTAATTTAAATATAAACTTATCAAAACTTTTATTATTTTATTTTTCGATTGTACTTATTATCAACATTATAGCAATAGTTCAAAATTTCAATTTTAATGGAAATCACTTTCATAGCTTTTTTGTTGCTCATAATGCCGCAGGTGGATTTATAAGTATTGTTTGTGCTTATTTTTTTTGTAACTTTCTAGAAAAAAAGAAATTGTTTAGTATTTTACTTTTAATAATTTCAGTATACATATTGTACCTAACTCATTCAAGAGGCTCATTACTTGGTTTAGCTTTAGCATTAATATCGTATTATTTTTGGAACAAAAGGCAAATAACATTAATTTATTTACTTTTTTTAAGCTTAATTTTATTCGAATTATGGTTAATTTATCAATATTATGATGTTTATTTAAAAATTGGTTCTAATAATGTACTTGAGTATATTTCAAATGATTTAAATATTAATACTGTTTCGAAAGCAAATATTTATATTAGACTATTAAGTGATTGGCCTAGAGCAGTAAATTGCTTTTTAGAATCTCCAATTTTTGGAACAGGATTTGGCTCAATAAATGATATACCTTTTAGGTTTAAAGAAATTACTCCTTTTTTTAGTTATAATTCGCAGGAAATAAAAACTTTTAGTTCTTCTCATGCTCATCATTCTTTTTTTCATATTCTTGGAGAGCAAGGACTTTTTGGTTTATTTATTTTTTTATTATTCTGGATTAGCATATTTAATTATCTAAAAAAACAAGAAAAATCTATCATGAGAAATTTTTTAATTTTAACTTTCTGGACTATAACATTTTCTTCACTTACCGAGCATAGAATTACAACTCCAGCTACAATGATTCCATTTTGTATAATTTTGGGTTTATATATTGCAAATCAGAATTATTTAAAGAAATCCACTTTGACCAATCCTACTGAATAACTTTTAATTATTTGAAAATATCATAGTAATAGATTACTTTTTCGAAAACTTATGGATAAAAACAAGCCAAGGCACTAAACATCTTTTTTGAAAAATAATTATTTCTTGGATATCAAAAAACGAAAAAGATTTCAAAAGTATTTTAAATTAAATCGTAACTTGAATTTTAATTTATCAAATAAATGAAAATTACCCAACTTTCTCAGCTCGATTTAACAAAAAGCTATACTATTGGCGATTACCTTTCGTGGCAATTTGACGAAATGGTGGAGCTTATCAAAGGCAAAATTTATAATATGAGTCCTGCTCCAAGGAGCAAACACCAAGCAATTTCTGGAAATGTGTATAGCGAAATTTATACCTTATTAAAAAGAAAAAAGTGTAAGGTTTTTCATGCCCCATTCGATGTATATTTAAAAGGCATGGAATCAGACAAAGACACTGTTGTTCAGCCTGATATTTGCATTATTTGCGACAAATCAAAAATTGGTGAGTTTGGTTGCATTGGTGCTCCTGATATGATTATCGAAATACTTTCGCCATCGAGTATGAAACGCGATTTAGATTATAAATTTCATCTTTACGAAGAAAATGGAGTAAAAGAGTACTGGATAATCTCGCCTGAATACAAACAAATTTCGATTTATATTTTGAAAGAAAATCTATACGAGCATTTGGGAGATTTTACAACCGATGACGAATACGTTTTTATACATACACTTGAGCAAGAAAAAATAAAAACAAGTGATATTTTTGAATTTTAGAAAAACTTAAAACTTGATAAACACAAACAAATTTGAACAATTTTTTAGTTGGTTTGCAACTGGCAAATTTTGGGCTTTAAAATGCACTTTTTTGTGTTTTGTAGTAATTATGTTTTTTTCTTGTCCATTAATAAAAAATATTCATACCGAGCATCAACTTTTTCCGGGATTTCACAATTCGTGGGGAATATTTGAAGACCAAAAAAATAATTTATTCGACCAAAAAGTTTTTGAAAAATATGATAATGCTTCGCATCAATCAAAACAAGCATTTCGGTTCACAATACCATTATTAGCCCATATTTTTCATTTACGTTCAATTCATGTTTATATTTTGCAAGTAGTGTTGGGTATAGTTCAGTTTTTATTCATTGGCCTTATCGTTTATGATTTATTAAAAGACAAATTTATTGCATTGATGTTAATGCTATCTTATTGTTTTATTTATTGTGGTTATATGTCTTTCACTCAATTTGGAGGTGTTTTCGATGGCATTTCAATATTTTTTCTGCTTGCAGCAATCTATTTTAGAAACCATTTTATTTCTATTTTATTATTACTTTCAGCCTATTTTAATGACGAACGTTCGGTATTAGTTGGTTTGATTTTAGCTGTGTTAATTTTTATCAATCCACCTAATTTCTTAAAAAATAAATCTTTTTATTATTTCTTTTTCTCACTAATCTTTTATGCAATAATTAGACTTTTACTAGGCTATTATTTCGGATTGCATACACCATTTGGAGCAAACACAGGTTTCGATTTGTATGTTTTGAGTTATAATTTTAATGGAATGGCATTTGCTGGCAGAGTTTTTTTACAATTAGAAATTATGATGGCACTTGATGGATTTTGGATTATTTTAATATTATATCTTTTTCAAAAAAAGCAAAAACATACGTTATTAAAAAACTTGATTTTGGTATTTTCTGCATTGCCGCTTTTGCTAGTATGCGGCATGGTTTACGATACCCAACGAAGTCTTGCTTATTTGTTTCCAGCCATAATCTTACTTTTAGTTTATATAGATTTTGAAAAAATTAATTTTAAACAATTATCAATTATTATATTATTTTGTTGTTTTATAATTCCATCACACCCCATGTTGGGTTTGCGAAATAGTGTTGGACCAGCAAATTATTTACCTTATGTATTATACGATTTCTTTTATAATTAATTTAAACCTATGAAAATAGCATTAATAACCGGCTCTGCGGGACTAATTGGCAGCGAATCAGTACAGTTTTTTTCTGAAAAATTTGATAAAATTATTGGTGTTGATAATAACTTATATTAAACCGAAAAATTAAGATTACATAAGTCAACTATAAATTCATTGGGTTTTTGGTATTGAGAAAACATTTTCCAAAACTGTTTCATTCTATC
>RDZG01000155.1 GCA_004293915.1 Bacteroidota bacterium
TGTTGGTGCAGGGTTTGGGTATTTTATTGCTAACAATTTAGCAATTGGCATTAGACCACGATTATCATATAATGAATTTAATATTGATTCATACAGTAGCCCTACTAGTATCCAAGAAAGTACTAATATTAATAGTTTAGATTTTGGATTAGGTGCATTTGGTCGCTACTATATAGATATTAGTAAACGAATTAAGTTTTATGTTTCTGCAAACGTAGGTTTTAGAGTTGGAAATTCTGAAAATAAAACTATCCGAAACAATATTGAAAGAAGTAGACCTGGTTCATTTGTTGGTGTTTTTGCAAACATTAGTCCAGGTTTGGCTTTTTTTGTTAGCAAAAAAGTTGCACTAGAAGTTACTTATGGTAGTTTATACTTTAACACTTATAATAATACCCGAAAAAATGTAAGCTTTGTAAACGAAGACAAAACAATAAATTATGGATTTGATTTTAATAGTTCTGCATTTTCGTTTGGATTGAGTTATTATTTTTAGTATTTTAAAACTAGGTGTTTTTTATTTTTAATAATTCAAATCTCTGTTTTCGGTGATCACATTATAGGTGGAGAAATTACTATAAGGTACATGAGCAAAAATGTATATGAAATTACACTTAACCAATATATAGATGGGAATATTTCTGACCTTAATAAATTAGGTAATTATGTTGAAATTGGTGTTTATGATAAAAAAAGCAACTTAATTAGAGCTGATGGATATCAATTAGTAAAGGTTTCTGAAAAATTATTATCTCCAGAAGTTGGTAAGTGTTCTTTTATTAATTATAAGACAATTAAGCAAACATATACTGGAGTTATAACTTTTATAGGTGTTTTACAATATTCTCAATATACATATTTAGGTCCAGATGGCGGATTTTTAGTTTGGGATAGGTGTTGTCGTAATCAAGGGGTATCTAATGTACAAAATTCTAATGCAGTAAGTACGCTTTTATACACCGAATTCCCCCCTTTAAACATAATTAACAGTAGCCCAGTTTTTGATACCCCAGCAAAAACAGTATACGGCTGCTTAGGTATTGAACAAAATTATAGTTTTGCAGCAACCGATGCCGATGGAGACGAAATTAGATATACATTAGAAATTCCTT
>RDZG01000058.1 GCA_004293915.1 Bacteroidota bacterium
TCAATTATCAATTATCAATTATCAATTATCAATTATCAATTATCAATTATCAATTATCAATTATCAATTATCAATTATCAATTATCAATTATCAATTATACATCGCAAATTTGAATACATTTTTTGAGAGATTCTAGTGGTGTTTTAGATTTTGGGATAAATTCTTGAGCAACATATCCTTTATAACCAGTTTCTACGATTGCTTTCATTATGGCAGGATAATATAATTCTTGAGAATCGTCTATTTCGTTTCTTCCCGGATTGCCTCCAGTATGAAAATGTCCAATGTGTTTTATGTTTTCTTTTATAGTTCTGATAATGTCGCCTTCCATGATTTGCATGTGATAAATATCATAAAGCAATTTAAAATACGGAGAATCTATTTTTTTACAAAGTTCAACACCCCAAGCTGTATGGTCGCATTGGTAATCTTTGTGATCGACTTTGCTATTCAGCAATTCCATAATAAGTGTAATATTGTACTTTTCGCACAATGGAAGTAGCTTTTTAATTCCAATTGCACAGTTTTCTAAGCCTTGAGCATCTGAAATCCCGTTTCTATTTCCAGAAAAACAAATAATTTTATCCAATCCAGCATCGGCAACTTTTGGTATAATTTCTGAATAGCTTTTGATAAGTTCCTCATGATATGTCGGGTTATTGAATCCTTTATCAATTCCCATTCCTGCACCCCATGGCAATGCAGAAGTTAAACCATATTTTTTGAGAATAGGCCATTCTTCAGGACCTGTTAGTTCTATTGATTTTATACCAATTTCTTTTGCAGCTTTACAAAGCTGTTCAAAAGGAATTTCGCCATAACACCATCTACAAACCGAATGATTAATATTTCCTTTTAGTTTTTTGCTAATTTGAACCGATTTTTTGCCCGTTTGTGCCATCATGTTGGTACTCAATGCTAAGGTTGCGATTGTTCCAATTTTGGTTAATGCTTCTCGTCTGTTGCTCATGTTTTTATTTTGTTGAAAGTATTGTTTTTTCAAATTTTATCCAATCTAAGTTTATCATATCTGGGTAGCCATTATAAGGTTTTGTATCCGAAAATGTAACAAAAAGCATATTCAATCCTTTAGTGGGTATAATATTTGCATTTTCTTCGCTCCAAACTTCCCATGCTCCAACAGCTTTTACAGGTATAGAAGCAATTATTTTGCCATTTTTAGATCCAATTCTAATTTGCAAAGTTCCATTTGCATCTTTAGAATTTAGCCTGACCGAAACTTTTGCAAGATTTGTTAAATCAACACCATAAAATATTGCATGCGATTCGGAATTAAATGCACCTAAATAATATTTGTCTTTCCCCTTAATCATTTGGCATTTTAGCATCGAATCAGCTTCTAAAAAAGATATAGTCGAATTTTTCAATTCCATAATATTTTGTGAAGTTAAAATTCCTTCACCATCTGCCCCTGTATCTGTATATGAAGCATTTATATAAAACCAACCTTTTGTTTTGTTAAACTCTTCAGCAGTGATTATTCCCTCTGTTGGAATTGTTTTTGAGTATCTTCCTTCTTCAGATTTATTTAATGATAAAATATATTCAACCATCGATTTTGCATCCGAAATAGACAACTGTGGATGTGCACTCATGGCATGCCCCCCCCAAACTCCCGAACCTCCTTTTATTATTTTTGTTGCTAATTTACTAACCGCATCAGCATCCGTGCTATATCTTTTTGAGATTTCAACAAAACTTGGACCTACCGATTTTGCTTTCATGGCATGGCAACTTTTGCAATCGCTTGCTGCAATTAATTTATTTTCAGTTATCTCTCTTTCTTTTGAAGCATCAGTATGTCCTTGTGTCATTAAAGGAAAAATATCTTTTCCATCGGGCATATAATTTAGTGTAACTTTTATTTTATTTTTATCAATTATAACGTCTTCAATATCAGAAACCAAAACGTTATAAACCAATGGTTGATTAGGGTAATAAAAACTTTGATTTCCATTTGGTGTATCAAAACTAATTTTTGGATAAGTATTACCAATTATCATTTTTTGAGATGTGTTTAAAACTGAGCCTTTAGAATCTTTAGCAAATAGTTTTATGCTATATATGCCTGATGCAGAAAAAGCATATTGAAATGTTTTAGCTTTAGAAATAAGTTTTGTATTATTCAAAAACCATTGAAAAGAAATAGAATCTCCATCAAAATCAAACGATTTTATTGCACTAAATGTAACAGGCTGATTTTTACTTGCAATAGTATCAGAAACTGCTATTATTGGTACAGGTGGACGATTGCCATCACTATAAATCACTCTCGAAAGTTTGGCTTCAGCACTTTGGCTATACCAAAAAAATCCATATTCTAATATATACAACGAACCATCTGGTGCAAATGCCATGTGTGTTGGGTGGGCAAAAGTAAGATTTTGCATCATAGGCTCAATGCTTACGAAATCACTTTTTTCATCCATAGTAACAGCCATTATCCAATCTCGCATCCAATCATAAATAAAAAATTTGTTGTGATAATAGGCTGGGAATTTAACATTGCTTTTATGTTTTGTGAAATCATAAAATGGACCAGCGCAAGCAGTGCGTCCACCTTTTCCAATAACTGGAAATTCGGGAGAATTTGCATACGGGTAATAAATAAAAGCATTTGTCGGAAGTGGTAAATATTTTTGTCCAGTGTTGTTTTTTGATTCGTTTGCGGGTTTTTTGGCATCAAAAAGGATTCCTGGCGTGGTGTTTACTAAATCTACCAAGCGATAAGGTTTACTATCGGCAATAAAATAAGGCCAACCAAAATTGCCAGGTTTTTTGGCTTGATTGATTTCATCGTAGCCTCGTGGACCAATCGTGCTATCTGTACCAGCATCTGGACCAACTTCTCCCCAATAAATATAGTCTGTTTTTGGGTCTACCGACATTTTCCAAGGATTTCTACAGCCCATTGCAAAAATTTCTGGTTTGCCTTTTGAGCCATCTTTTGGAAAAAGATTTCCATCAGGAATAAGATATGAACCATTTTCTAATGGTTTAATTCTGAGTATTTTACCTCTCAAATCGTGTGTATTAGAAGCCGTGCGTTGGGCATCATACATTTCTCTGCCAACTCTTTGGTCGTGCGGAGGGTAGCCATTTGCTTGCCAAGGTGGGGTGTTATCGCCTGTCGAAATTACTAAATTGCGTTTCGAATCAAAAGCAATTGTGCCGCCATTATGCGCTCCAGGTTCTTTATCAAGCTGAAACGAATAAACCACTTTTTCGGATTTCAAATCAATTTTACCATTCGATAACACAAATCGAGATAATCTATATAAAGTATTAGTATCAATATAAAATAGATAAATTCGTTTATTGTAATCAAAATCGGGATCGAGGCACATTCCCATTATGCCATTTCCTGCAAAATCATCAACTTTAAGGTTAGTGATTTGAGTAGTAATTCCTTTTTTTGGCTCATACATAAAAACTTTGCCTTTGCGTTCGCAATAAAAAACTTCGCCAGCATTTGAAATTGCCAAAGCAATGGGTTCATCTAAGTTGTTATTAATGACTTGTTTAGAAAATCGATTAGATTCTGGAGCCTGAATTTTTGTTTCTTTTTGGTTACACTTACAAAAGAATAAAAGTGATATTGCAAACAATAAAATATTTTTTTTCATTCAACTAAAATATGATTTGTACAAATGTCTATAAATATAATCATATATTAAAATAAAAATACAGCAATTATTGCATAATTATTTTCAAATATTTTTGAAAAATCTAGTAAACAACTAAGATTATTTATAAAAATATTTTTTTATTAGAATATAAGTTTTATTTTTGCATCCCTTTAATAAAAAGTGTATGTACGCAATTGTAGAAATAGCTGGAAAGCAATTTAGAGTTGAAAAAGATAAATACCTGTATGCCAATCACTTCTATCGATTTCGAAAACGTTTATTTAGTAGATAACGATGGTAAAGTTTCGGTTGGTGCTCCAACTGTAAAAGGTGCTAAAGTTACAGCAAAAGTTGTTGAACATGCACAAGGCGACAAAGTTATCGTTTTCAAAAAGAAAAGAAGAAAAGGATACAGAAAAACTAACGGTCATCGTCAGCAAGTAACAAAATTACAAATTGAAGCTATTGTAGCTTAATTATAATAAATTATAAAAATCTAGTCTAATAATAAAATGGCACACAAAAAAGGCGTAGGTAGTTCGAGAAACGGTCGCGAGTCGGAAAGTAAACGTTTAGGCGTAAAAATATATGGTGGACAAAAAGCTATCTCTGGCAATATTATTATTCGCCAAAGAGGTACAGTTCATCATCCAGGTGTAAATGTAGGTATTGGCAGAGACCATACGTTGTTTGCTTTGGCTGATGGCATTGTTACATTCAAAAAATCTGTAAACAATAAAAGTACAATTTCGGTACTTTAGTAGTTTTAAATATTAATTCTATAAAGGCTCTTTTGAGCCTTTTTTTGTTACTTCAAATAACTAGACTTTGGTTTTTATAAATTCCATAACAATAGTTATGGAATTTATAAATAAGTAATATAAAAATTTTGAAAAATCGTTTTTTTTATTTCAATTTAATAAATAAATTAAAAAATCAATTTTAAAATGAAAAATACATACTATTTATCAGCCTTACTCAGCTTAGCTTTAGTAAAAAATGTAACAGCACAAGATACCAACGTGTCAAATTTGACAATAACTGGAACAAAAATCGAGTTTCAAGGAGCCAGTTTAGATTTCTACACTCCTGTTCAAGGTCAATGGAATGGAAACAAACCTATAATTAGTATGAGTCAGTATGGAGAAATTAATTTTAATAGTTCCCCTTATTTTAATTATAATACAATATATTTAAAAGGTACATCCGATTACAATAACGGAATTCGCCATGGAAATACATTTGGAACCGTTACAGGTTTTGAAGGTCCAATTGTGTTTGGACAAAACGGAGGTGCACTAGGTAGTAGTATATCGAATAGCAATTGGAATGCTACAGGCACAAAAGTTGCGTTAAGTTGGACTGCAAATCAAGATATAAAAATACATAAACGAATTGTTTTTCCAGATGGTAGTGTTTTGACTTCTGCTGGAATATCGGCTCAACCTGTTAGTTTTAATCAAACGTCAGGATATTATGTGTATCAAGGCAATGTAAACATTTCAGGAAGATTAAAAATCGGAACAAATTCTTTAATTATTGACGGATCTGGTGGTAGTAGTGGCACAGCTAATTCTATTTACACCAATTTAACATCAGAAGATTTGTTAATTCAGTCTAACCTTAATAACGGCAGAAACACTGTTATTAACCAGCTGGCAGGTAAAGTTTTAATTGGTTCTGCCACCGCATCTACACAACATAATTACAAAGTAGAAGTAAATGGAATTATGCGAGTGTCAGATCGAATAGACACAAAAGATGTATGTATAACACCAAATGGTTTTTGCGATTATGTATTTGATAAAAACTATAAACTAAAATCGTTAGAAGATGTAGAAGCATTTATTGAAAACAACCATCATTTGCCTGAAGCTCCATCAGAAGCTAGTGTAGTAAAAAACGGACTAAAATTGAATGAAATAATTTTGCTTCAAATGAAAAAAATTGAAGAATTAACTTTGTATACAATCGACTTAAATAAACGTATAAAAGAGTTAGAAAAAACTAAATAACTCATTTAAACAATATTTGATATGAAAAAGTATATAAATATATCAGTTGTTGCACTTCTACTATTTGGACTAGGTTGTATAAAACAACAAATAAATCCAGTTGTTGATAAAAAAATAAAGGAAGATACAAGTAAGCCTATTTCAGATCCAAATATTCCAAAAAAAATACCTGAGCAAGCAAAAGATTCAACGTTAAGAGGGAGTTGCGGTTGCAGTATACTTTATAATGGAGTAGATACAACAAGTCATCTGCGATGTATTGAAAGATATAAAATTACCCCTTATGATACTGCTTCAAATGCTAACAGTTTACCTGTTACATTTTATCTCAGACAATTTATTTCATTTGATTCGTTAGTTAAAACAAATTGGATAGACTTTAATGCAAATATTACGAATAATCCAATCTCAAATAGATTAAATGTATGCGACAGTGTTTGTATTAATCAAAGGTTACCAATTTTAATGACTTTCGACCAATCGAAATACAATGATTGGTACACTAAATTATCCAACAAATCTACGATTGACAGCCTAGATTTAAGTTTATATAACTTGATATTTATATACACTTATGGTGATGTTGGACGATTAAATACTAGAATTAGCTGTTTTATGTTTACTGAACTTGAAAAAATTAAAGTTATAAAAAATAATACTTTAAAAACATTTGAAATTAATTTTTATTATAAATGTACCTCTAAATATTATAATACAGGATGTTTGGCTGGTCCTGTGTATAATGGAAGATATAATATTTATAAAATCCCAAAAATTGATAATGGTTATAATGTTGTTATAAATCAGTTCACTAACTATAACATAAACGAAATTAATGAACCTGGTTATGATTATCTAGGATTTTATGAGGGGTTTAACGGTACAATTAAAGATGTTTTATATCAATTTAATAAATAAAATAATGAATATTTCTAAAATCAATATCGTGTTATTTACAGTTATATTTTGTTCTGCAATAAATACGTTTTCACAAACGACATTTCCATATATTTCAAATATAGAAACGATGAATCAAGATTCAATTACAAAATATACTTTAAATATTAATAAAAGAAAAAGTGAAATTGCTAATATTACAATTTCTAGTCCTTTTTTAGATTTGGCTTCAAGTTTTTATGTTCAAATTCATGTTGCCAATACATTATCTGGTATTTGGCAAAAAGAACTTGCAGGATTTTTCAAAAAAGTAAATAGAATAAATTATGATTCTACATACTTAAGTGAGTTGCTTTTTGATAAGATATGGCTAGATACATTAGATAAAATTGTAGTACGAAGCGATTCTGGAAAAATAGTTAACAGCTACAGTTTTTATGATAATACGGAATTAAAATGTAATCGCACAAATGGAATTGCGACTAAGTATTTTGATGTTGAATTTTATTGTAAAGATACAAATTATATTAACTCATACTATGATATTTCATATACTAAACTTCATTCATTAGCTAATACTCCTGGACCTGGCACCCAAAGGTCATATTGTCAAATTGATGTAAACGACTATCCAAGTATTAGTAATTTTGAAGATGCAAAAAATGCGACAGTATTATTGTATTATGATCATCCAGACCCAAATAAATCATTTTATGGTACTGGTACATTGATAAATAATACACATAATGATGCGACACCATTAGTAATTACATGTGGACACAATTGGATTAGAAATTGTAGTCCAGGTAACTCTGCTAATATTACAACAGCTGATTTATTAAGTCCAATTTACATGAAAGCTTATATAAATTTTTATAACCCAAGTAGTAGCTCATATATTGATAGAATACCATTTTTGATGAACAGATCTAATTACTTACTAGGCGCTCAAATTATGGCAACAATGTGTGAAAAAGATATGTTACTTTATCGTTTTAGTGAACGTCCAGACATACGTAAAAAAGTACATTTTGCAGGTTGGGATATAGAGCCACAATTAACGGGTACACATGCTGTGCTTGGGCATCCAGGTGGACAAGTGCAATCTATTGTAACTTGGTCAGCACCAACTTTTCCTGTATTTAATGGCAATACATCCAATGGAGTTTTTCAAGCTGGTCAGTCAGGATCTGCACTATTCGATCCTGACAATAATATTGTTGGTATATTTAATTCAACACAGGATAGATATGCTGTAAACTGTTTTGATCCAATTGGGGTTAATCCAAATAGAGTTGGTAATGGACATTCAATTGCGTTGTTTTATACAAATGAGGGAACTAACTCGATTATTAATTATAGCTTTTTGGCTTATTATTTAAACCCAACTTTATCGAATATATCAAGATGGCAAGGCATGAATTATTGTCCACAAAATCAAGTTACTGTAAATAACGGTGCTATACCAGGTGTATTTTATAGAGATGGATACAGACAAGTTTATAAAAGCGTAAATTGGGAACTAACAAACTGGCAAAATTCTATGGAAGTTCAAGCTAGCGACTATATTAGAATAAAAAATTCTCCTACGGGTCATCAAAACGCCATTCGTATAACAGGTGGAAGTACTCGTATGCGTGCATTTGCATGTGCCAGTAATACTAATCCTCAAAATCGAAAAGAATCAGATGAAAACAAGGCTATTGATGATATAGTTACAGCAAAAAAACTTGATTTATTATGGAGTGCATATCCAAACCCTGCTAAAGATAATTTAGCATTACGTTTTAAAACTCATGGAAATTACACCATAACGGTTATAAGTATGCAAGGAAAAGTTGTTAAACAATTAGAAACTGGCGAAACTTCTGATTTTAATTTATCAATAGCTGATATTTTGAATGGTGTGTATCAAGTTGCAGTTTCTAATTCAGAAAAAATAGAATCTATTAAACTTGTGAAGTATTAGAACTTTTTGTTTTAAATAGTATAAAAAAAAGCAATCAAATTCGATTGCTTTTTTTATTTATCAAAATAAAGTTTGACATCCTATTTTTTTTAGATTGTTTTGCTTTAAAATAACATTGGGTTTCGTATGTCTATAACTTTATTGATTATTATTGCAACAGGAATTTTATCGGTTTTGGCTTGGAATGATTCCAATTTGTATCACAAATACATTTTTAACCCCTATAAATTTTATTTTCAACAAGAATATTGGCGTTTGCCAAGTTCTGGTTTTTTGCATATCGATTGGTCGCATTTGATTTTTAACATGCTTTCGCTCTATTTCTTTGGCGAATTTGTTGAAAGTTATTTTGGCTTTATATTTCAAAGCTTTCCAACTTGGGTTTCGTCAGCGGTATATTTAGGTTTTTATGTAATAGCCATTGCCGTTTCCGATATTCATTCTATAGTTTTATACAAAAATATTCCTCATTATCAATCGCTTGGGGCTTCTGGTGCAGTTAGTGCAGTTGTTTTTGCATCCATCTGGATTTCACCTTTGGATAAAATTTATTTTATGTTTATTCCAGTTGGTATTCCAGGATTTATTTACGGCATGTTGTATTTGATTTATTGCAATTATCAAGCCAAAATGAGTGGCGATAATGTAAATCATTTGGCTCATTTTTTTGGAGCAATTTTTGGAATTGCGTTTATAATTTTGATTTCGCCAAGTTCGATTGGCTCGTTTATCGACCAAATTCTAAGTTGGAGATTGTTTTAAATTCCTAAAAATGAAAAAAATACATTACTTGTTTATCTTTTTTACCATAAGTTTATTTGCTCAAAACAAAGAAGAAAATGGCAAAAAAAATGGTTCACGTTCTTTCAATGGCAGTCCAGTTGGCGGACAAAACAAACCTCAAAACACAGGCGATTGCCCCATAAAAGTTCCTGTAAATCCTGCTGGTTATGAGGTATTTACACCTGTTTCTGTGGAACTAAAAGCCAAAGCAAATCTGATTCGGTCTACACAAACACTTAAATTTAATTTGGTAGAAGTAAACGATATTCAATTAAATATTCCTGCCTTTAAACAATTTAAAAACAATCGAACTGATTTTACAGAAGATGGAGAGCATGTTTTTAAGGAAATAACAGAAAAAATAAAATTATTTTTGGGTACTGATAATAAAAATAAGCCTTTTTTGTTGCATATCGCAGGAAGTGCATCGCAAATTCCTACAAGTTTTGATCCAAAAAAACCAAACAATAACCTCAAACCTGATGGCAGCTCAATTTCGGGGCAAACCAGTTTGGAAAACAACAAACTTTTGGCAAAAGCACGTGCAGATGAGTTGGCAAAAAAATTAAAACACTTATTTCCAACGCTTTCTATCACTTCGCCAAACTTAGCTGAAATAAAAATTGGAGAAGAAAAATGGAATTGGCAGCACCAAAAAGAGCTAGCAGAAGCCATAAAAAAGAAAGATAGAAAAGCTATGGATTTGATTTTTGAGCCTTTCCAAAAAGACCAGTGGGTGGTTGTAAACTCTAGCGATAGAACTACAAAAAAAATACAACCCGAATCGGTAAAAATGTTTATGGTTTCGACTTCGCCTCCACTAAAATCTAAAATTGAAAATAAAGAACAATTTGTAAAAACCATATTTATAGTTTCTAAAAATACGTACGATAAAGTTGGTCCAACAAAAATTTTTGGTTCGATAGCCGAGCGAGATAAATTTTTGAGAAAAATGAGTCTAAAAATATTTCATCAAGATAAAGATACGCTTTCTCGGTGGTATTTGCTTTCAGGAAAAGAAGAGTTAAATGCCTTTAATACAAAAGATTACGAAGAAAAAGTATGGAAAATGTATAAACTTGGTATTGCCGATATAGCCGATGAAGCATTGCTCCAAAAATTAATTACGGCTGATATTAGAAAACAATATCAGTAGTTTTTATTCTTTTGATGTATAAATTTGATAACCTAAAATCAACCAAGCCAAAATAAAAGCCACACCTCCAAATGGTGTAATGGCTCCTAGCCAACGTATTCCAGAAATACTCAAAACATATAAACTTCCTGAAAAAATTAAAATACCAGCCAAAAATAAATAACCAATACGATTAGTGGTTTTTATAGACAAATATTTAGCAACAAAACTTAAAATTATTATTCCAAAACTGTGGTAAAACTGGTATTTTACTGCTGTTTCAAAGGTTTCTGTTCGTTGATTTGCCTCTAGAATTGATTTTAAACCATGCGCACCAAAAGCACCAATTCCAACGCTAATTGCTAAACAAACACAACCAATACTGAACCAAAATTTTGACATAATTTGTATTTTTTGTAAATCTATTCGAAATTAAACACCAATCCAAATGCCAATCTGCCTGCATTGCCTTGCACATCGCCATTTAGATTTTCATAAAATGGTTTTTGAAAAATAGTTTGAAAAACAAATTTGCCAATCATAATATCTGCCCCAAATTGATAAAAAATGGTATGCCCACCCGTTTGTTTAAGTTGCTTTTTTTCATAAAAGTCTCTTGCTGCAGTTTCGGCATATAAACCGATGCGAGGCAATATTTTTAGTTTTTTTATTGGAATAGTATAATATAAAAATGTGCTTACATTGAATCTGTTGCCAAACTGCATTTGAGTTGAAGATGGTGTGCAAACCCTGTAATTAGTAAACACATCTGCACCCCATTTATCGTTGGTAACGAGATAGTTAAGCCTAAGAAGTATATCTAGTGAGCCTGTGCCTGGCTGCAAATCATAACTCATATTTCCACCTTCGTTGTGTTTGTGCGAAACCGAACCTGTTGGTAGTTTCAGTCCAATTCCAGGTTTTAAAATATGTTTTATATTTCCAGCAAGCATTGTTTTTATATAATCCGACATCAAAATAATATCGCCTATTCCCGAAGTGCCATAGGCAGAATCTTTTTTTATAATTGGAATTGTTGGACTAATATATTGTGAAACATTACTAAAATATACACTCGAAAAATTTAATGGTGCAATAAGTTGAAGATTTATTTTTTTGGAAATAGCATAATTTGCTCTTACTTCTATGGTTTGATAAAATTCGTAATCTGTAGATGAGCGATTAAACTTTGTACCTTGCTCATTATCAGGCACATGCTCTGTTCTAGCATTGGAATTTGTTGACGGAAAAAATTGATATGCATTTGGTTGATTTAAGCTTTGATAGCCATTAAAAAAACGATTTCTATAAAATATTCCTACATAATTTTGGTTGCGTTGGTTGGCATATTCAAAAACATTGCATACATCGCAAGCTGTGGTTATTAAGTAAAAATGCAATAATATTAAAAATGTTAATCGTCTCATCTTTTGTTATTTTTCAATGCTATAAGTTGGATTTTTGATAAATTCGTAGTCAGTTAAAGTTTCAAAAAAAGCTTTTAAAGCAATTTTATCTACTTCGGAAAGTGTGATTTTTGTTTTTAGGTTTTCGTCAAGTGTTTTTGAGACTTTTATTTGGTTTGTATAATGCAAAAAAACATCATCCAATGTTGCAAATCTACCATCATGCATATAGGGTGCTGTGAGTAAAATATTTCTTAAACTTGGGGTTTTGTATTTTCCTAAATCTGCCGAATCGTTAGTAATTCTAAATCTGCCCATAAAAACTCTTTCATCAGATTCATCCGTAAAAGTTGTATCAATTCCATTATTGTGATATAAAAAATCGGTCAAAAATGGATATTTATGGCATTTTTCGCAATGTAATTCAAACACCAAAAGTCCTTTTTTTTGTGTAGATGTAAAAATAGTGCTATCTTTTTTTTGTAAAAAATTATCATAAATAGATTTATAACTTACTAATGAGCGTTCGTATTGAGCAAAGGCATAAGAAATATTTTGTGAGCTAATTGGTTCATTATTAAATACTTTTGCAAATAATTTTGGATATTCGGCATGGTTTTGGAGTTTTACAATCAAAGCTTTTAAATCTTGATTGTGTTCGTCAGGATGTTGAAGTGGAGCAAAAACCTGCGACTCTAAATCTTTGGCTCCGCCATCCCAAAAATAGCCCGTTTGCCAAGCCAAATTAAAAAGTGGGGGAGTGTTTCGATGTAAATTTTTTCCGCTTACTCCTGCATTCGATATTTTTTTTCCATCGTCTGAAAAAGCCAAATTTTGGTGATGACACGATGCACAAGAAACCAAATTATTACTCGAAGTGATGGGGTCGAAAAAAAGTTTTTTACCCAAGGCAATGCCTTCTAGCGTAGTTTTATTATAACTAGGCTCAGGCAATATTCCACCAAAATATGATGGAACTTTAGGTTTGAATGTTGTGGGCTTTTCAATTTCTTGCCCACAACTCCAAACACATAAAATAAAAATAAATTGAATTGATTTTTTCAAAAGTTTAAACAACTAATTTACAACTTTTGAAACTTTCATCATACCAGCAGCATAATTATTTGCGGCAATTATAGCATTTGGTCCTCCCATTACAACAGATGTTGCACCCAATCTTAAGTCTGAAACACCACTAAAAATCATACGAGCATTTGCCAAAAGTGTAATTTTGGGTGTTGCTCCATCTTGAATAATTAATTTTGAGGGCAAATCAAATGACAATTCTTTATAATTTTCATTTTTTCCAATATGATACGTAATTCCACCCACAGTCCCATTTAGAAAATTACCTTCTAAAGTAACAAATTTATAGCCTGTATCCCAGTTCCAAGCCATGTTATTGTTTGGGTCTAAGTCGCCTTTTTTGGCAGTACTTGCATTTGCTGCACCATCTACACCAATCGAAAACGAAATTTTGGTATATTCTCCATCTGGAATTCCTGTTATTGACGCTCCAGATTCTCTCAGATTATCTCCATCTTCATAGCCAAAAAGATAGTAACTATCTGGAATTGAATAACTTGAGGTTTCATTTGATAGTTTTACATTTGAGATATAATATTTGAAATTATCTACTGTAAATGTATCGCCTTTCAAGGTTACAAACTTATGTTTTTCGCTTCCATGTATATGTAAATCTGTAGTTCCATCGCCTGTGTTTTCGGAAAATAAGGTTAAAACTGCTTTTGGTTTTACTTCTTTTGAACAGTTGCACAATACAAAAACTGTTGCAAGTATTGCTATATAATTTTTCATTTTGATATAAATATTTAGTTCCTTCAAAATAGATGAAGAAAGTGGTTTAATAATAATAATAAAATAGGTAAAACAGACCTTTTGTTACAAAAAAGCCTATTATGATTTAATAAAATAACGAATTATAAAATTAAATCTTAGGCGGAACTAAAATCTCAAAAAGTAAGGATTGAATTTTTTTAGAAATGTAATTTGGAAAACTTTTTGCCTTAGTCTTTACTTTTAAATTTAAGTCATATGTAATTGATTTTAAATACTCAAAAGAGAAAATAAAAACAGTATTTTGGGTTGCAGAAACTGGAGTAGCTAGTTTTGAAATACTTTTAGAAAGATGGCATTTGCCATTGCATTTTAGTTGGGGTTTGGCTTTGTTTTCGCATTTTGAAATAAAATAGGCAGTATTGATTAGGTATGCAGTTTGCAAAATACTAATAGATTGTGTTTGTATTACAATCAAAAAAATCATGAAAGAAGATATAATCCTCATCATGTTGCAAAATTATAAAAAAATATAATGCATTTCATTAATTTCTAAAACTTTCAAAAACCAAAACAAGTTTTTTGCCTTTGTATAAAAACAATTCTCCGCCAACTATTTTGTAAGAATTAGCGATTTTTAAGCCGTTTAAAACTTTGTTTTCAATGCCATTTTGTTCGCAAATGGATTTTGTAGAAACCATTTCAGAGAAACGTATGCGACTTTTTTTGGTTTTAAGTTTTCCACCAATAGTATTGCAACCTGCAAAACCACCGAACTCTTTTAGTGTATGCGAAATGGTAATATTAGCAGATTTAGAATCGGGATAAACTTGTTGTCCGTTTTCAAAAAAATAATGCAATATCCAATGACTTGCAAGCGGAATTGCTTGATTTTCTGAAACATGCAAAGATTCTGCGTTTGCCCAAAAACAGGCTAATAATAAAATAAATACGTTTTTTTTCATTGTTGGATTGTACTGGTAAGTGATTTAAAATCAGCGCATTCTGTCGGCAGCTCTCACTGCTTCTTCGTCTTTTCTGATAAATTTATTTGCTATGGTATTGCATATCAAAGCCAATGCAGGAATTATCAAACCTGGTCCAAAAGAACCTTTTGCTCCATTGCTAATCAACGCATCGCCTTTGAACGAAAAATAAATAATACAACCCAACAAGGCTGCAATCACAATATTCTTTTTTTGAAACTAAAAAGCGAATAAATCGCTATTCCCATACCTGAAAATGCCAATACAAATAATAAAATAGTATTGGTAGAATCGACCACAGCACCATTTTTAATGTATGTAAGTTCGAAAGCAGTAAGAGTTGCAACTTCTTGTAAATCAGCATTTTGTTTATCCCAAACATTTACAAACATAAAAGCACCAAGTGCTAAAGCAACAATTGCCAAAAAAATAGATTGAATATTTCGAGTGCAAAACTAACAATAAAATATAACTAGTTCCAATCACAAAATGAATATGTTATTAAATTTTTGATAGCATGTTTGAATTTAGCTTGTATATTTGCTTTTTAAAGTAACAATTGTTCCATTGCAAAAGCTATGGTTTTAGACCCAAAAGTAGTGGATGAGGCAAAAAAAATCCTCACTGCTTATTTAGAAAAAAAAGAACTACGCAAAACCCCAGAGCGTTTTGCTATTTTAGACGAAATTTACTCAAGAAACGACCATTTTGATGTGGAAATGCTATATGTGAGCATGAAAAACAAAAATTATAGGGTGAGTAGAGCCACAGTTTATAATACATTAGAAATTTTTATAGATTGCAATTTAGTTACTAAGCATCAGTTTGGTAAAAACCAAGCTCAATTTGAAAAATCGTTTGGAAACAAGCAACATGATCACATGATTTGTGTAGATTGTCATCTTGTAAAAGAATTTTGTGATCCACGTTTGCAAAACACACAATCGATGGTAGAAGATGTTTTTAAAACAAAAATCATGCACCATTCACTTATATTATATGGACATTGTATGATAGAAAATTGTGCAAATAAAAAAACAAGATAATACAAAAATACACCAATGAAATATACAAATAATATCGACAAAAATATACTTTATATCACGTTTGAAGGAGATTTATTAGGTGCTGGCGACAACCTCGAGTTGATGGATAGCATAAACGATGCCTTGAACCAAGGAGTAAAAAAGGCAATCATAAATATGTCAAAAGTCAAGTACATGAATAGCAGTGGAATTGGGGTTTTAATCACGATTTATACCAAATTTAAAAACAGATCTGGCGAAGCTGTCGTTTGCAATGTGGCTGAAACAATTATGAAATTATTGGTAATGACTAAATTAGACGCTGTAATCAAAATTTATCCAACAGAAGCACAAGCTTTGGGAGCATAAGAATTGCAGTAAAACAAAAAATAAGGAATTAATGTCTGTAGATATATTATTAGGACTCCAGTGGGGAGACGAAGGAAAGGGTAAAATAGTTGATGTTATTGCTCCAAAATACGAAGTAGTGGCACGTTTTCAAGGTGGTCCAAATGCTGGGCATACCTTAGAATTTGATGGACACAAACACGTTTTGCACCAAATTCCTTCTGGAATTTTTCATTCAAATATCAAAAATATCATTGGAAATGGAGTGGTTTTAGATCCCATCATTTTCAAAAAAGAAATTGATGGATTGGCTAAATTCAATATCAACTTTAGCAAAAATTTATTTATTTCTAAAAAAGCACAATTAATTATTCCTTCGCATCGTTTGCTCGATTTAGCTTCTGAAAAAAACAAAGGCGAAGGCAAAATTGGCTCAACGCTAAAAGGAATTTCGCCAACATATCAAGACAAAATTGCTCGTCAAGGCTTGCGAGTAGGCGATATTTTAGATAAAAATTTTAAAATACATTATAACACTTTACTAGATATTCACAAATCAAAACTCGATTTTTATGCTTTTGATTTGTCAAAAGATTTGACTGGAATCAAAGATTTTGAGAAATATGATTTTGATTTTAAAAAAATTGAAGCTGATTTTTTTGCTGCTATTGAGTTTTTAAAAACATTCAATTTAGTTGATAGTGAGTATCTTATCAACGAAGAACTTTCAAAAGGCAAATCGGTATTAGCCGAAGGAGCTCAAGGCTCGTTGCTCGATATTGATTTTGGTTCGTATCCTTTTGTAACATCGTCAAACACCACTGCTGCTGGCGTTTGTTCTGGTTTGGGAGTAGCTCCATCAAAAGTAAAAGAAGTTTATGGCATATTTAAAGCCTATTGCACGCGAGTAGGAAGTGGACCTTTTCCCACCGAGTTGCACGATGCAGTTGGCGAAAAAATCAGACAAATTGGACGTGAATTTGGCTCTACCACTGGCAGACCTCGCAGATGCGGTTGGCTAGATTTGCCTACATTAAAATATTCTTCGATGCTCAATGGTGTAACACACCTTTTGATGATGAAGGCGGATGTTTTAAATGATTTTGAAGAAATAAATATTTGTACAGGTTATAAATTAGCCGATGGAACTATCACAGATCAATTGCCTTATGATATGGTAAAAGAAAGTGTAACGCCAATTTACAAAACAATGAAAGGTTGGAATTGCGATTTGTCGCCTTATAAAACCTTCGATACAATGCCAGAAACACTAAAATCATATATAAAATTTATTGAATCTGAAACCAAAATACCTGTAAGTGTAGTATCTATCGGTCCGGATAGAACCCAAACGATAAGTAAACTTTGATTTAACGCTTTCGTTTTAAATACATGAACGAAAATCAACTAAAAGAAAAAATAAAATTTGATACAGAAGTAATGAAGTTGTATTTTACAATTGGTAGTGCTTTATTAGGATTTTGTTTTTATAATTTATTTAAAATTAATTCAGAATTAAGTTATATTGAATTAGTTGTTACATTTGGTTTTCTTGTAGCTATTGTTTTGTTAATAAATGGCTATATTAAATATGGAGAAATAAAAGAAACTCTTAAAAATGTTTAAAATGATTGAAATAACATTAATTTTAGTATTGATTTTTTTAGTTGTTTTTTTGACTTTTGCAACTCATGAATCAGTTACATCTTTTATTAAAACGAAGAAATTGTCAAAACTAAAAAACAGTGAACTAGATATAATAATCGCGGATAATAAAAGAAATTAAATTTTCAATAAAACGAACAATTAGTTTTTAATTTAATTGAATAAAAATTAAGATAAACCCATACAATTGGGTCAAAAATATAAATTATGTTAGATTTTGAAAAACCAATCGTAGAATTAGAACAAAAGCTTTCTGAGATGCAGCAAATTGCAACCGATAGCGATGTCAATGCAAGTGAGGCTGTAAAACAATTAGAAGAAAAAATAAAGAAATTAAAAAAAGATACCTACCAAAATCTTAGTCGTTGGCAGCGTGTGCAGCTATCTCGCCATCCTGATAGACCATATACGCTTGATTATATTCAAGAAATCTCAGATAAATTTATCGAATTGCATGGCGACCGCCAAGTAAAAGACGACCCAGCTATGGTGGGAGGTTGGGCAGAAATTGGTAAGCAAACGGTAATGATTATTGGTCAGCAAAAAGGTAGAAATACTAAACAACGTC
Source organism: Bacteroidota bacterium (assembly GCA_004293915.1). Lineage (GTDB taxonomy): Bacteria > Bacteroidota > Bacteroidia > Cytophagales > UBA9547 > REAG01. Next base: position 18,246 of record RDZG01000058.1, read on the forward strand.
AATTTCGCAATTTTGGAATGGCAAATCCAGAAGGCTATCGCAAAGCCTTACGATTGATGAAACTTGCCGAAAAATTCAAAAAACCTATTATTACTTTAATCGATACACCTGGAGCTTTTCCTGGTTTAGAAGCCGAAGAACGTGGTCAAGGTGAGGCAATTGCACGAAATCTGAAAGAAATGTTTATGCTCCGTGTGCCAATAATTTGCATTGTAATAGGCGAAGGTGCATCGGGTGGTGCATTGGGAATTGCCATTGGCGACAAAGTTTTGATGATGGAAAATACGTGGTATTCGGTAATATCTCCAGAATCATGCTCATCAATTTTGTGGCGTAGTTGGGAGTTTAAAGAACAAGCAGCCGAAGCCCTAAAACTTGCTCCAACTGATATGCTCAAATTTGGATTAATTGATGGCATAATTAAAGAACCACTTGGCGGTGCTCATTTGGATGTTGCTGGCATGTCGTCAAAAATCAAAAAAACAATTTTAGATTTAATTACAGAGTTATCGGCAATCGATACTGACAAACTTATCGACCAACGCATTGATAAATTTTGCAAAATGGGAGTTTTTAAAGAATAAAAACCGATTTTATAAAGAATAACATGTTTTTTTGTGGCATCATATGCCCCAAAAATGTTGTTTTTGGAAAATTTGATAGGTATATTTACATATAATTTACCATTTAATGTCTGTAAGCAAAGCAAAAGCATATAACCAATTGCATTTATTGCCTCCAAAACAATCATTGGTAGAAACTATACCTGTATTGAGGCAAGTTAGCAAATCAGCTGTTGCTTTGGCAGAACTCAAAGGGCTTACCCAAACACTTCCCAATCCGAGTATTTTAATTAATGCAGTGGTTTTGAAAGAAGCACAAGCCAGTTCTGAAATCGAAAATGTAATTACCACACAAGATAAACTTTATCAAGCACTTTTTGCAAAATCGGATAAAACAGACGAGCCTACAAAAGAAGTTTTGCGTTATCGAGAGGCACTTTTGATGGGTACAAAATTGATAAAAGAAAAAGGTTTTTTAAATACCAACGGTATAATTTCTATTCAAAATGAGCTAGAACAAAACAATGCTGGTGTTAGAAAATTGCCAGGAACAGCACTTGTAAATGATTTGACAAATGAGATAATTTATATACCGCCTGATGATTTTGATACCATCAATAATTTGATGAGCAATTTGGAACAATATATAAATACAGATAATGATGAGGTTTCGCCACTTATTAAATTGGCAATTCAACATTATCAATTCGAGAGCATACATCCATTTTATGATGGAAATGGTCGAACTGGCAGGATAATGAATGTGCTTTATTTGATTTTAAAAGGTTTGCTTGATGAGCCAGTATTATATTTGAGTTCGTACATTATCAAAAATAAAGCTAATTATTATCGACTATTACAAGAAGTTAGAACCAAAAATAATTGGGAAGAATGGATTTTATATATGCTAAAAGCGATTGAACAAACTTCGCTTGAGACTATAAACCAAATCAATCAAATAAATGCACTTTTTGTACAAACACAAAAACAGGTGCAAGAACAATTGCCTCGCATATATTCTAAAGATTTAATTGAAGTATTGTTTGTTAATCCGTATTGCAAAATTGATTTTTTGGTCGAACGCATGAATCTTAATCGCAAAACGGCTTCTACATATCTTAAAAACCTTGAGGATTTTCATATTGTAAGAGCTGAAGAACGAGGAAAAGAATTAATTTATGTCAATATTAGGTTGTATGATTTCTTTAAAAAAGGAAAATAATTCTCATGTCCAATATTTACCCATGAGAATCAACTCATGTCCAAAAAATCGGTTTTTTTGGACATGAGTTGATTCTCATATCCAATATTTACCCATGACAAAAACATTAAAATTTACTATAAAAACAAAATATAATCACTAATAAGTATCAAATTTTGGAAACACTAGAAATTGTTGGATTTATAAGTGGCATAGTTTGTGTTTATCTAAATATAAAAGAAAAACCACTCGGATGGGCTTTTTCGGTTGTAAGTATTTTGTGTTATTTTTTTATTTTTTGTAACACAAAAATATATGCCGATGCTGGTTTGCAAGTTTTTTTTATTATTATAAGTATCAATGGTTTTTTTAATTGGACAGCAAAAGATAAAGAAGGGAAATTTATAGCAATTTCAACCTCAACCGTGCAACAACTGATGGTAAGTATATTTGCAGTTTGCTTTTTGTTTGGCATTTTAATAGGTTTGTTAACAGAATATACCGATTCGGATGTGCCAATTTTAGATGCATTTACAACAGCTTTGAGTATTGTGGCACAAGTTATGCTTGGGAAAAAAAAGCTCGAAAATTGGATACTTTGGATTATTGCAGACATTATTTATGTAGGTTTATATTATCATAAAGAATTGTATTTAACAGCTGTTCTTTACGCCATATTTACAGTTTTAGCGACTTTAGGCTATATCGAATGGAGAAAAAAAATAATAACAACAGCCTAAAAATAGTTCTATTTGGTCCAGAAAGCACTGGTAAAACAGAACTTGCACAAGCATTAGCAAAACATTATCAAACAAGTTGGGTACCCGAATATGCACGCTATTATCTCGAAAATAAATTTCCAGAGATAATAAATGCCGAATCGATTTGTGCCGAAGAAGATATTTTGCCTATCGTTTCTGGACAAATTGCATTAGAAAATGCCGAAAATCAATTAAATAATAATGTTGTATTTTTAGATACTAACCCATTAGAAACATCAGTTTATGTGAAATATTATTTTAATAAAAGCTATGATTGGCTCGAAAAAATTGTATCAGAAAGGCATTATGATTTGTATTTACTTACCGATTTGAGTGTGGCTTGGCAACCTGATTTGCTAAGAGATAGACCCAACGACAGAGAAAATTTATTTGCTATTTTTAAAAATGAGCTAGAAATACGCAATTTACCCTATAAAATTATTACTAATATCGGAGAAAAACGTACAAATTTGGCAATTTCAATAGTTGATAATTTTCTACTTCAAAAAAAAATGTAATATTGCATCACAAGAAATAAACCTTAAAAATCAATGAGAAAAAAAATAGTTGCAGGAAACTGGAAAATGAACAAAACCCTCGAGGCTGGTGTGCAATTGGCAACTGAGGTCGTAAATATTGCTGAATCGGAATTAAATAATGGTGCAACAGTGGTGCTTTGTACACCTGCAATTCATTTGTCGGCAGTGGCTGGTGTATTGAAATCGGGTAAAAAAGTTTCGTTAGGAGCTCAAAATATTTATCAAAAAGAATCAGGAGCTTTTACAGGGGAAATTTCTGCCGAAATGGTAAAATCTGTTGGTGCTGGTTATGTGATTTTAGGACACAGCGAACGCAGAGAATATTTTTCTGAAACCAACGCTCAACTTGCCGAAAAAGTAAATTTGGCTTTAAAATATAATTTAACACCCATTTTTTGCTGTGGCGAAACACTTGCCCAACGCGAAGCTGGTATTCATATTGATTTTGTGAAATCGCAACTTTCCGAAAGTTTGTTTCATCTTTCGCCAGAAGATTATGCAAAAGTAGTGATTGCTTACGAACCTATTTGGGCTATTGGAACAGGAGTAACTGCTACATCGCAACAAGCACAAGATATGCACAAAGAATTGCGTACACATTTGGCTTCGAAATATGGAAAAGTTGGTGAAAATACATCGATTTTATATGGCGGAAGTGCAAAACCATCGAACGCAAAAGAATTGTTTTCGCAACCTGATATTGATGGCGGATTGATTGGTGGTGCATCGCTTGTGGCTAGAGATTTTATAGATATTGCTAAAGCATTTTAATGCATAAAGTGATTTACAAAAATTATTTTAAATAATATTTATGTATTTTTGTAAAAGCCTAAACGTAAATAATGGGAGTTTTATCTGAACTAGTCGAAAAAAGAGTTTTAAATAAAAAATCTTTCGCCATATTGATTGATCCTGATTTTGCGAGTGAGGCACATTTACAAAAATTAGTTGATTATATTCAAAGATCGCCAGTAGATTATGTTTTTGTTGGTGGAAGCTTAATTTCTGGCAATCATTTTGAATACGTTATCGATTTTATAAAAAAAAATACATCAAAAACGGTTGTTCTTTTTCCTGGCAATTATTTTCATTTGCAAGAAAAAGCTGATTCTCTTTTGCTTCTGTCATTAGTTTCTGGAAGAAATCCCGAATTATTAATTGGGCAACATATTGCAGCTGCTCCATTGCTCAAAAATTCAAAAGTAGAAATTATATCTACTGCTTATTTGCTTATTGATGGAGGCAAAGCCACAACCGTTTCTTATATTAGTAACACCCAACCCATACCATCTGATAAGCCTGCAATTGCTGCAGCTACAGCTTATGCAAGCGAATTAATTGGTATGAAAATTGTTTTTTTAGATGCTGGAAGTGGTGCAAATAGTCCAGTTTCAATAGATATGATTTCACAAGTAAAAGCCTCTACATCGTTGCCAATAATTGTTGGCGGAGGTATAAAGTCGCTCTCTCAAATCAAAGAAGCTTGGCAAGCTGGTGCAGATTTGGTGGTTGTTGGTGCGGCTTTTGAACAAAATAATTTTATTTCTTTCTAGTATTTCCAGGTTTATATTGATATAGATTTTTATCTTTATCTTGTGTTTTTTTAGGTTGTGAATTTGGTTTTTTTCCAGTTGATTTAGAAGGAATTACGTTGCTTTTAATCTCTAAGTTTGCCGGTTTGAAGTTTTTATTTAATGCAATTTCGGTTCGTATGATTTTGTCGTTTCTGTAAGTAATTATTTTTTCTAATTTCCCTGCTTCATTATACATATTCCATTGCGAATTGCGTTTGCCCAAAACCAAATTTCCTTCAGATTCTACTTTTCCATTTTCAAAATAATATTTTGCAATTCCCGAAGCATCGCCTCTTCTAAAACTTATTTCAGATTTTATATTGCCAGATGGATAAAATTGTGTTGTAAGTCCAGTTTTTTCATTGTTAAACCAGTTTTGAATTTCCTTTTTTTTGCCATCAGAAAAATATAAAATACGCTCATTAAACAATTTGTTATTTTTATAGAACTCCGAAATACTATCTTTTCCTGATGTTGAATAGTAATTCCAAGTACTTTCTTTATCTTCTCTTTCAAAATGTTGAGTGCGAGCCAAAATACCAGTTTGGTAATAAAATTTCTTGTCTTCAACTATTTTAATGTTATCAACCGAGTTTTGCTCTTTTAAATTTCCATTTTCATAATATAAGGTAAACGAACCCGTTTTTAGCCCTTTATTATATACAAATTCGCCTTGTTTGTTGCCTGATTCATAGTATGATATGGCTTTTCCATCTAGTTCTCCCATGTTGTATGGCGATTCGTTTGAGATTTTGCCAGAACTAAAATATTCTTTGCAAACTCCATTTTTTACTCCTGATTTATAAAATCCTTCAGACTGTAGCAAAGCAGTTTGATAATAAAATTTATAAGCTCCTTCCCGATGCCCGTTTACAAAATATTGTTCTGAATAAAGTGTAATCCCATCTTCAAAATAATCTTTGGTTAATCCATTGGGTTTGTTGTCGGCATATTCGGCAATTTGCTTGAGTTTTGAGGTTGGATAATAGCCTATCAATAAGCCATTTATCTTATCAAACATAAATTTAGCTTTGTTTTTTAAAACTCCCGATGTGTAATAGGTAAATAAAGTATCAATTATAGAATCGTTTTTGTAAGTGCCTCTTTGTGAGATAATTCCAGTTGTATCATTTATTAAAAATGAACCAAACTTTCTTCCGTTTTTATATTGAAATACAGATTTTAGCTGTTTGTTAAACCAATATTCTGTAAAAGTTGAATCCTTTTTTCCTTTGGTGTATTTGCCTACCATTTCTAAATTTCCTTGTGGGAAATATCGTTCATAATGCCCATTTAGCACTTTATCTCGTTTATTATTAACATGATAAAACTCATTTAAAAGATATTTTCCATCGTCATAATAGGTTTTTATTGGCACTTGTGCCGATAAAAATGTAGATACAAAAAGTAAGAAATAGTTAATGTTGTTTTTCATTGCATCAAGTCATTTTTTGAATTATAATTCTTAAACGCAAAAGTAGGTTGGTTTATTTCAATATAATATGCATTTGATTTTTTAATTACTTGATGCACACCCTGATTTTCGCTCAATTCTTGGTCTAATGTACACAAATATTTTGATTTAAAAAGACTTGGAAATGGTTCAATAAACGAATTTATTTTATATGAAAACGTATCATAATTGTGTATTTGGCTTATTTTAAATAGATTTTCGACATAAAAATTTTCTAAATCAAACATATCGCAGGGGATAATTATCCAATCTGCAACTGGATATTTTTTATGTGCCGAAATAATTCCTGCTAATGGTCCTTTTTGATTTTCTATATCTTTGATTAGTTTTTTAGCATCAAAATGATTAATATAAATATCTGATTGTGAGTTATTTATAGAAAGAAATGTTTTATTACAAAACGGTTCGAGTTTTTCTTCTACAGCTTTTGCCCAAAGTTTTCCATTATGCAACAGTGTGCCTTTGTCGCTGCCCATTCTGCTACTTTGTCCGCCACACAACACTAATCCAAATAACATTAGTTTTGTAAATTTAAAAACGAATTTGGAACATTTTTGGCATGATTTTCAGGTTTATAACCATCTGGGTGGCAGTTGCAATTATTTCCCCATTCGTAAGAACCATCTAAAAAATACTCTTTTTTCCAAATGGGAACTTCATGTTTTACTCGCTCCATTATATATTGATTGGCTTCGTAGGCTTCTTTTCTGTGCTTTGAGCTTGTAATCACACAAACCGCAGACTCTGAAATTTCTACTTTGCCTAATCGGTGTTGGCAAATTGCTATTTCTAACTTCCACTTTTCTTTGGCAAAATCTAAAATTTCTTTTATCATGGAATTTGCCATAGGTTCAAAAGCCTCAAATTCAAGATGTTGTACTTCTTTATCTAAATTATTGTTTCTTACTTCACCGCTAAATAAAACCACAGCACCACAATTGGCGTGATGAGATTGTGCCAAAAGATTTGGTAAATTTATATTTGAATAAGTAAGAAAATTGTAATTCATAATACTATCCACCACTACTAGGTGGCATAATTAAAATTAATTGTTCGTTTTTAAAAACATAATCATTTTCTACAAATCTATTTTCGACTACAAAACGTGATGATGCTAGTATTTTCTCAGCAGTTGGATTTCGTTCTATTAGCGATTTTTTTAAACTTTCAATTGAGTTGTTTTCTGCCGAAATTTCAAAACTATCGCCTAATAAATCGGTTAAAATTGCAAATGTTTTTATGTTATATTTCATTTGTTTGCCTTTGGTCTAAAACCTTCTGAAATATCGTTTCCAATTAATTCAATTTGGTCGTTTTTAAAATAGGAGCATGGAAGTTTATTTCCAAAACATCTATCTCCTTCTTTTGGATAATATACTTTAAGATTTTTATCGAGTTGAATGAAATATGTTTCTGTTTGCAACGGTGCTGTTGGTTTTCTAAAGTGTGTTGTAAAACAACTTACTATTTCAGAAACAGTTAAATTTGTCAATATAATATTGAACATTAAGATGAAATATAAAATCATATATATCCCATTTATATTCTGTATTTTATTAACTTCTACAAAAATAAATGATAAACTTAAAAGCAATATAAATACTAAAAAAGAATAACCAAATCGAAAATCGGGAGCATTAAATAGCCAAAAGCCAAACCAAATTATGCCTGATATTGCCAAAATTAAAAAATCTAAATTTCGTTTTTTAACTAAAAATGCACAAAATGTTAGCGAAAAAATCAATAATAATAACATGGCATTATTGATAGGTGTCAAATTGCTGCTCCAAATTTTTATCCATTCTTTTGTAGATAATCCAAGTACATATTCTTTTGAATTTGCAGGTATTCTAGCCCAGCTTTTTATCCATTCGTAATCATCTTTTGCGTTTTCAATTTTGTATATTGTAGTATTTTTAATGGGTATTTTCCATTCGACATCAAAAAAATCAATGGTATATGCAGGATAAACTAAATAACCAGAAAGCATAAAATTTCTAGTAAGAAACGGTGTAATTAGTATAACTATCAAGCTGCTTGATAATATTACTACTTTATACTTTTTAATTATTAATTGTTTGAAAATCAAATAAATAGATAATATACAAATTGGAAAACTTGATACTTTAATAGTAATTACAAATGTTGTTAAAATTATAATTACCCAAAAATACAAATCAGCAATATGTGTAGTTTTATGTATAGTTTTTTCTATAAATAATATGATGATGTACCAAGAGATAATTGCACTTGGAAAGTCTGCTGACATGCTACTCAATCCTGAATTTAAAACCAACATTATAGCTAAAGGAAACAACGAATACAATATGTTTAATAATGTAATCCCGTTTTTAATTATTAAATCTAACCGTGTGCAACTTTGAAATAAAAAAACGATAAATAATAATGCATTTATATCGTTAATGCCTTCGACTTTTAAAAACGAAAACGAAAAAATAGTGTGTAATGTGTGCCAAGCAGAATTATAAGCTAACCTGCCATGTAAATTGCCTAATCCTAAAACTGTGCCATATTCTTGCATCCATTTTATGGATTGGATATAATATAAATCTTCGTCATAATTATAACTTGGTAAGATTGTTTTTATTAGAGCATAAAAAGAAAGTGTTATAAAAATAAATTTTGGCAAAGTACTTAAATCTTTCAGCTGTTTCAGAGTGCTTTTTAGTCCATTTAAAATGATTTTGTAATTATAATAGAAGCAAATTAAACTACTTAATAGTAGTATAGTGTGAAACTCCCAACTTATCCTAAAAAATAATAAAAAACCTGAGCCTAAAAAAGTTATAAAACTAATACCGAATAAAAAAGGAAGTGGGTTTTGCGTATCATAGCTACCATTATTGATTTTATTTAGTAACCATGTACCAAAAATAATAGATATTAAATAGGCATAAAAACAAAAAAAAACTATAATTACCATAATTTATTGTTTGTTAAATCTGGAAACTACCTGCAATAATTCCTTTAATAGTAATATCTTCATCCAAATTATCCCAACGTAGAGCTTTCCCATTTGCTCGAATTTTGACTTCTTTCAATTGACTTTCAGTTGCTTTACTTAAAATAATAAATCTTGAGGCTGGAAAACTAATTATTCGTTCGTCATGCAATTCTACAAAGACACGAAACTCCTCTGCCCAAGCTTTAATTGCTAAAGGTTCTGCAACCAATTCAAAATCATTTTGAGTGAAATGAAGCATATTTTTCAATTAATAATGGTTTATTCTCAACTATAATTCTTTCTATTTCTCTAATAATTACGCCAGATAAATTCCTGCTAGATGCTAGTTTTACTGGATTCAACCAAAATTTACATTCACCATCAGCATTTTCAATATGTACATGTGGTGGCTCATTTCCTTCATCTGAATAAAAAAAGAACCTAAATGATTTTACTTTTAAAATAGTTGGCAAATTATTATTTAAATACAAACGCAATATAGCATTTTTAGATCTTAAATTAAAGCTTTATCCACCAATTTCTAACATACTTAAATTACTTCCAATAAATTTATAATCTTGTTTTTGATTCATCGCATTTTGCAAATTTTGCTCTAAAATAACCTCATTATCAATGTTTTGAGTGATGTTAATTGGTGTATTTGAACTCAAACATCCAAAAATATTTCCATAGCTATCTAATCGTAAGCGATTGCAATCGCCACAAAATGGCTCAGTTTCGTTGGCAATTATTCCAAATTTATTACCCTCCGATGTTTGCCAATAATTTGCAGTTGCAGCATCAGAACGAATCATTTTTGAGAATGTATATTTTTGATTTATAACTTTTAAAATATCATTTTGACTAAAAAATAACGATTCTGCATCGGCATACAGATGCCCCATTTTCATTATTTCTAAAAAACGAACTGATATTTTTCGTTCAAAAGCAAAAGCCAAAATGGGCAAAATCTGTGATTCGTTTACACCTTTTATTACTACACAATTTAGTTTTACATGAATTCCTTTTGCCAAAGCGGCATCAATACCTTCAATAATTTTATATAAACTTCTTCGTTTGCTAATTTTGAAAAAAATATCTTCATCCAACGCATCCAACGAAACATTTATCGAATCGAGTTCGTTTCCATCTAATTTTTGGACTAAATTTTTAAGTAAAAATCCATTTGTAGTAAGTTTTATTTTAGGTCCAATTTGGGCAATGCTTTTGATTAGTGGAATTATATCTTTGTATAAAGTCGGCTCACCACCTGTAAGTCTAATTGTTTGTAAATCAAGTGTTTGATTTATTTTAGAAATTATTTTAACTAGATTTTCGACCGATAAGATGGAAATATTTTGAGCTTGGTCTTGATAATTTGCATCATTTACACAATATGTACAAGCCAAGTTGCAAGTATTAGTTAGGCTCACACGAAGTGTTTTAAAAGTGCGGTTATGAACATCATTTAATTTCAAAATACATACGTTTTAAATAGTCGGTTATCAAAATTATAATCCAAAAAATCTACTATTTCTATTTTAGAAAACAGTTCGTGCTTAGGATTTATCAAAATATTTTTGTCTATAGGCACAATTGCAGATGGAACATTGAGTATGAATGATTTACTGTTATTGACCCAATTAGTCCCTAATTCTTGGGTTTCGTCCAAATTTTGAATCCAATCAAAAGAAAGTTGATCCGAATTAATGATATCTTTTTGACCCTCGTCTGGAACCGACAACACAATTAATTTATATTTCTTATACACACTCTGGCTTTGTATTCCAACCAAAACCTCTAAAGTTGCCAACGAAACACTCGTTGCGGTGTATAAAAGCGAATAGTTTATCTTGTTCCACCTTCCGCCATATAATGATGCCCCATATCCAGAAATATTACGGGCAAATTCAGATTCAGCAATTCTATATACTACCACAACTAGGCAAAAATACCATGTTTAAATTGACCTAACTTGTTGGTAATCATTTCAATACCTGTATAGGTATCGAGCATTGAAATGGGTTTTTTGAAATTAAAAGCAAAGAGTTCTTTCTTCATCCAATCGCTAAATTGTTGGGTATTGTTAAAAGCCCAAAGACTTGTATTTTGGTATAAATTATCTATTAGCATAATGTGCTCGCTAGTATGCGTATCAAACAAATCATGAGCATCGTATCGCTGAATGGTGCGTGGAGAAATGTGTAGAATTTCGGCAAGTTCGGCAACTGAAATCTCCATTTTCTTTGCCAATTCGATGAGTTTTGATTTAGAAATGCCTTTTCTAGCTATGTTTATTCGTTCTGAATGGCGGTTAAGAGCATACCCATAACTAGTATCGTTGAAATATCCATAGGCAGCCATAGGTTCATTTGCAACATTAGAATTAGGCTCAGTTGCTTCATGATTTTTCGATTTTTTCATTTCTCAAATTTTTATCAAGCCAAATGTCGTAATAAAAACGCAGATTGTCAAGCGTGTTTCAGTATTTCAGCATTAATTTTTTCAAAATCATTTTTAGGTGCTTCGCAAGTTGGGCAAGTGTAGTGTGCTGGTAAATTTTCAAAAGAAATACCTGGTTTAATATCTTGAGCCAAATCACCAAAAGCTGCATCATAAACTGTAAAACAGTGTTTACATTGGTAAATAAAATGTGGTTCAGATTTTGGAGTAACTTTTTTGGCATCATCTACTTTTATAACTTGATTGTCTTCTGTGAGCTGTTCATAATATTTTTTGCTCAAATCAAGTAGCGACTGCACTAAATTTCCTTTTCTAACATTTTTAGCAAACAGATTTTTTTTAGGGCTATTTGGATTGAAATTATCTTTAAAATAAATGTCAAACGAACTCAAAAGCCTCAAATCATCTTTTTGGATAAATGGTTTTTCTTCAATCACAACCGAAGCTGGAATGTATTTTCCCGAAGATTGCAACTGAATACCAAAAACTAAACCAAAAGTACGTGTATCTTTTTCGTCAAAACCTTGAATAACAAACTTTTTAAGTTCTAACTCACCACTATTAATATCCTCGACAACCCAGTTGAGTTCAGTAGCCGAATGTCGCAGATTTATACCGTGCTTTCCATTAAGTTTTTCCCAAAATATTCTGTCTTTTTTTTCAATTCCTTTTATCAAAACTGTACGCCATGGAGTTACGCACAATTGACTAATATTTGTGGCATTGCAAAGTTGGCATAAATCCGAAATATAGGTAATTGGAAAAAGATAATCTCTGCGATATACACCAGTCCAAAGTCTTGAACCATAGGCATTTACACCTTCATAATAAGGAAATGTAAAGCGTGTGAGATTTAATTCTTTATCAATATCTTGAAATAAGAATTTAGTATTTTCATTTACTAAATCCATGATTTGATTAGTGTCAATTATTTTATTGTTTATATATAACTCTTCTATCTCATGGCAAATTTTTGGAATATCGGTACTATAAATGAGTTTGTTCCATTTAATTATCTCATCATTTTCTTTAAAATTAAGATATAAAAACCAATATTGATAAGTATATGAAGCAATAAAATTTAATTCTCCAGTAAAAAAAGGTACTAAAGTTTGGTCATTATCACAAATATTTACTTTTAGTTTTGGTTTAAAATCAAATTGATCAAAAATATCTTTATAAATACCTTCCGAAAGCCAATAATCTCCAGAAAAAATACCTTCGGCTGGATATGAACTTACAATGCTTGGATACATATCAGAATCTACCTCGTATTCAAACGCTGTGGCAGACATTAGCTTATTAAATTGCTCCAACTGAGCTTTATGTACATTGAAAAAAATCTCTTGACGAGGACCAAAATTTATATTTTTAACACCACAAGTTGAGGCAATTTCTGAAATTTCTTTCAAATTATTAGGGATGTAAATGCCACCAAGAGTGTTTATTTTTACGATATGTTTCATTATTTTAATCTTCTTTTCTGATTAAATTTATTAAAATTAGCTTAGCAACTTTTGGGTCTATGATGGGTTTATCGTTTTCAAAATCGAGCTTTATTCGCCATTTTTGCATAGTAGTTGCACCAATAATAGCATCTTCTGACAATCTAGGCACAACATAAAACTCATCGGTTAGGCGTACATCTTCAAGGTAAAAATCTAGTCTACATGCTTCTCTAACTTCAATAAAATTTCCTTCAGATGCTGTTCCAAAAAGCATAGGTCTTTTAAATTTTATAGGGTTAGCTAATTTATCAAGCATATCTGGATGTATGCAAGAATATGTAGAACCACTATCAAATAATGTATAAAGAACTTTATCTGATATATCTCCTTCGTAAGAAATTGGTTGTTTTATTATGCTCATAATTTATTTATTTTTCTTCTACATTATCGTTCAACTCGCTAAAAGCAATAATTATTTCTTTAAAATTTGGATTGTTTCGATGAATAATCAAAGAATTTAAAATTTCAACGCCTTCTATATATGCTGTCATATTAAATTGTAAAATATTTTTCCCCTTAAATTTCTTAAACCATTCATCAAATTTTCTTTTTCGAGCTTTTTGCCTATTATCTAAACTTTCGCAAACATATATAACTGCATTTTCTTCGTTTTTGAAAAACGCTTGCAAAATAAAGGCTACTGTTATTCCAATTCTTGGGTCAAGTGGAGTTTTTTTGAATTTACCTACAACACTTAACTCGAAAGAATAGATATATTTTGATATATTTTCATACTGATGAAACATATATTCAAATGAAAATAGGTTTACTTTATATTCTATGTTAAATTCAGTTTTAAAAAAGTATATTAATTCGTCTGATTTGTTAAATTCGTAAGGTTCTAGCATCTTCAATTATTTTTTTTGCATCTTCGTTTGAACCTTCGTTGGCATAATGAACCGATAAAGCACGTTTTATATTTAAAATTTTTTGAAATAATGGTGCACCAACCGAATTTAATTTTTTATCTATTTTCATTTTTTCATTTTTACATATTCAAATTTATAAAAATTAGTATTCAATTCCAACAAACTTGAGCTTAAACCATTTCTAACTTTCCAGTTTTTGCTTCCTTAAGTTCTTTTTCTAAAATTACTTTTACTTCGGGTCTGCAGCTACCGCAGCCCATTCCTGCTCCTGTTTGTTGGCATAATGCTGTGAAATCTTTGCATCCAGCTTTTACTTTGTTTATCAAATTTCCTTCGCCAACACTATTGCAAGAACAAACCAATTTGCCAATCACTGGCTCGGCTTTTTTGTTGGAACGAAGCAACTCCATGCGTTTATCAGAAAGTTCTATTTTATTGCTAATCAGATCTTTAAACTCAATAAATTCAGATTTATCGCCAATCAAAATGGCACCAATTAACTTGTCATTATGAATAATACATTTTTTATAATAACGTTTAGATTTGTCAATAAAAACAACTTCTTCATACGCTGGGTCGTTGGGTGGAGCTTCTGGAAAACCAATCGAACACAATTGCAATCCTTCCATTTTTAAAATATTCATAAAAGTTGAGCCTTTATAAATGGCACTCAAATCACCTGAAAGATGTTTTGCAATAATATTGGCTTGCTGTTCGGCTGCGGCTGTTATTCCCCACATCATTCCTTTAAATTCGGCAATTTCGCCAGCGGCATATATACTCGCATCTGAAGTTTGCATGTATTCATTTACAACAACTCCTCGCTTGACTTCTATTCCAGAATCTTTTGCAAGTTCAACATTTGGCGATGTTCCAATGGCAAATACGGCTGCATCGCAAACTATTTTTTTGCCTGATTTTAAAGTTACAGCTTCTAAATGTTCGTTTCCAAAATAAGATTGAACTTCATCATTAAAATAAAATTCTATATTTCGATCTTGGTATTCTTCTAATAATAATTGACTACCTAAACTGTCTAATTGCCTTTCCATCAGCCTATCTGTTCGATTAACAACCGTGATTTTTACTCCCATAGTAGTTAAGGACGAAGCCAATTCTAAGCCTAATAATCCGCCACCAACAATCAAAATATGTGCATTTGGCAAACAATAAGGCAAAAGTTTATCAGCATCTTCGCGTGAACGCATATTGAAAATCCCTTTCATTTTGCCGATTGGAACATCTTTTGGCATAAATGCTCGACTACCCATTCCTAAAAATAAAATATCATAGCTGTGTGTAATGCCTTTATTGTCTGTTACTGTTTTTCGTTCTTTGTCTATAGAAGTTATCAAAGTATCACGATGCACATGCAAATCCCATTCTGGAATTTCTTCATCTTTTAGTTTTACCAATTGTTCCCAAATTTGATGCCCAGAAATATAATCAGGCAGCATCACTCGGTTATAGAACGGATGAATTTCTTTGCTAAAGATATGAATTTCGTCTTCTTTATTTAATTCTCTATATGATTTACAAAATCCAAAACAAGCTGCTCCAGCACCTATAATTACAATTTTTTGTTTTTGTTTTTTATATTTTTGAACTTCTACAGCACAAAATTTAAAATCAGGTTCTTTAGAACGAGCATCAACCAAATTATTTGTAAGATTATTTGCTCTCCCAAAATCATTGTTTAGCGTTTTTCCCCAATGCATTGGTAGAAAAACTACACCTTTTTTTATGTCTGTTGTAACTTTTGCTCTAGCTCGCACATCTCCACGAATATTATCAATTACGACTATATCGCCATCGATTATTTCTCTTTTTTGAGCATCTGTAGGATGAATTTCTAAAAACGGAACTTCTATATGTTGTTTTAGTTTATTCACCTTGCCCGTTTTTGTCATAGTATGCCATTGATCGCGAATCCTACCCGTAGTTAAAATCAAGGGAAAATCTGTAGATGGTTGTTCAGATAAATTTGCATCTGGCACAGCATGAATTTGAGCCCTTTTATTTGGAGTATAAAAAATCTTATTTTCAAATAATCTTTCTTTTCCACCCATCAATTCTCCTTTTGGAAAGGGCCATTGAACCGATGTATTTGCTTTTAAAATTTCATAGTTTAATCCTGAAATATCTGTATTTGTGCCTTCAGAAAGTGCGGCATGTTCGGCATAAACTTCTTCACAATTTTTATAATTAAAAGAAGCACCAAAACCCATTTTTTGAGCAAATTTTAATATAATATCAGTATCAGGTAAGGCTTCACCTGGGGCATCTACTATTTTGTTTAAGTAAGTAATTCTGCGTTCTGAGTTTGTCATAGTACCTTCTTTTTCGGTCCATGATGCTGCTGGCAAAATTACATCTGCATATTTTGTAGTGTCCGAAAGCCAAGAACAATCTTGTACCACAACAAATTTTGCTTTTTCGAGAGCTTTTTCAACTGTTCGCACATCTGGTAAGCTCACTAACGGATTTGTGCAAACAATCCAAATTGCTTTCATTCTGCCATCAGCCAATGCTTCAAACATTTCGGTTGCTGTTAAACCAGGTTTTGAGGCAATTTTTACGGGGCTTCCCCAAAATTTTTCTACCTCTTCTCTGTGTTCTGGTTTTAATAAATCTCTGTGATTTGGTAATAAATTGGCTAATCCACCAACTTCTCTGCCTCCCATTGCATTGGGCTGACCTGTGAGCGAAAATGGTCCAGAACCTGGTTTGCCAATATGTCCAGTAATTAAATTTAAGTTTATTAATGCCAAATTTTTGTTTACACCAATCACAGATTGATTTAAACCCATAGTCCACATTGTAATAAATCCTTTGGCACGACTAATATATTCTGCAGCCCAGCGAATATCTTCGGCACGAACTCCACAAATTGAGGCTGATTCTTTGAGTGTTTTTTCAAAAACTAATTCTTTGTATTTTTCAAATCCATCGGCATGAAGTCTTATAAATTCTTCGTCAATGGCTTCTTTTTCGATTAATAATCTGCCAATTGCATGATATAATGTTACATCTGTGCCTGGATTGATTTGTAAATGCAAATCAGCCATAGCAGCTGTTTGTGTTTTTCGAGGATCAACAACTATTATTTTTATGTCGGGATTAGCTTGTTTATGAGCTTCAACCCTACGCCACAAAATTGGATGACACCAAGCAGGATTGGCTCCTGTAACAAAAAAAGTATCTGCAATTTCGATATCATCATAACAAACAGGTACACTATCTTCCCCTAGACTCAATTTATAGCCAACCACAGCCGAGCTCATGCAAAGTCTAGAATTGGTATCAATATTGTTTGAGCCTATAAATCCTTTGATTAATTTATTGATGACATAATATTCTTCGGTTAAGCATTGTCCTGAAACATAAAAACCAACAGAATCAGGTCCATATTTATCAATAAATGTTTTAAAAGTTGCAGCAGTTCTGTCTAAAGCTTGATCCCAAGATACTCGTTGGCGTGGCTGATTTCTGCTCCAACGCATTTCTGGATAAAATATACGATCAGATTTATCCATCACGGTATAATGCAAATTCATGCCTTTTGAACAAAGCATACCTTTGTTTACTGGATGATCTTTATCGCCTTCTACTTTTATTTTTCCGTTTGCTTCTTTATGAACAATTATTCCACATCCAACTCCACAATAGGAACAAGTTGATTTATAGGATTTTTTATCGATAGAATTAGACATTTACTTTATTTTTAAAATATACGTTCAAAATTGAAGATGATTTTGAAAATTTATGTTAAAAATAAGTATTTATACTTAAATTTCAATAGGTATTTTAAAAAAATAAATATTTATTTTTAAATGTTGTTTAAAAACAATGGTTTCGATATTAAAAATAGTTTTTATGCAAAAAAATAGGCTGAATACTTCTAAAATATTCAGCCTATAAAAATTTTTAAAACAAATGTTAAAATATGGGCTCTCCTGCCAATATTTTTCCAGCTTTTTTGATGTTATTGCTTCCTGAAATCCTAAAAATACTACCAGTAACGACCCCTCCTCCTGTAATTAAAATCCCAGTTAAACCAATCATGAACCCGCCAATACTAGTTCCATTTCCTGACAAAGATGAATCAATTTGAATTAATCCACCTGCAAACAGCATAACTGCTCCAACTACGTATGATGAAGTTGATATTATTCCAGCTGCCATAACTTGACTACCTCCTAATTTTAATAAATAACCTGCTGCTTTTAGTTTTTTATCATCATCAATGCCTGAGTTAAGATTCTGATGTTTGATTAACAACATACATTCGGTTTTTTCATTCATCATTTTTTGCTCAAACTCGCTTTGTTCATTATTGTTTTTGCTAATTTGCGAAAGCAAAGCTGAAGTATCTGAAGATATAAAATCAAAATGTTGCGCTGTACATAGATTAGCAATACATAAAAAAGCAAAAATGTATAAAGTTTTCATACGTAAATTTTTATTAAAATAGTGTTTCGCCAGTTAATAATCTGCCTGCTTTTCGAATATTTGAACCGCCAGAAATTCTTAAAACTGACCCAGTAATAACACCTCCAGTTATAATTGCTCCACCGATAAGTTGCAACCCAGCTCCATCTGAAGAGTTTCTATATGATGAAGCCCCAGCTACTGAAATCAATAAGCCAAGACCAACTGCTACTATCGAAACAATACCACCAGTCATAATTTGTTCTCCACCCTTTTTTATTAAAAAACCTGCCATTTTTAGTTTATCATCTTCAATTTTGATATTCAAATTATCTTTTTTGATTCCTAAAATAGACTCTTTTCTTAGTTCTATTTCATCATTAAGCACAACCTCTTGGTTTTCAATTGGCAATTGCGCTAAATTGGATAAAACAATTAGATTTTTATCTGATTGTTTTTCGTTCACTGAACTTGTGCTTTGTGCAATTGTATGAATCGAAGAAGAAAATAAAAGGGAAATGATTAAATGAATTTTGTGCATTTTAATAAAATTTAGAAAATTGAAAATAGATTTTAGTACATATTTAGACACTAAAGTAAAACTTTTAATCAAAACTATTCAGAAGTTAAAGTCTTATTTTTAAGTTTTTGTGTTATTTTTTTAATCATATATTCTGCATTTTTTTTGAAATTTGATGTAGAATCTACCTTTAAATAATAGGCTAATGCTTCTTGATGTCTACCAGAATACAATAATGTAGTAGCTAAATTATTGTCCAAATTTTTTGAACTAGGTTGAAGAGATTCTAATTTTTTGTATAAAAAGTAAGCTGTTCTATGATTTTTTTTAGCTAATTTATAATCTGCCAGTTGCTTTAATGCCTTTATATTAGAGCTATCCTGAAAAAGTATCTTTGAAAAATACAGCATACTTTTATCTTTTTCGCCAAGTAAAAACAGCGAATTTGCTTTTATACAATTAGTTTCAATCGAATTTGAATCTAATATTAAACTTTTCGATGCAACATTTATTGCCTTTTCATACGCTTTGTTTTGATAAAACAATACACTTAATTTATCAATTGCTGGTTTGAAACTGCTGTCTGTTTTGATGGATTTTTCGCAATATAAAATGGCTGAATTGGTGTCTTTTGCTACTAAATAAATTTCTGCTTTTTTGAATAGCAAATCAGCATTGAGCGAATCTTTTGCTAATTTGTTATTAATCAATTCTTTAGCTTTATCAAAATTTTTGGCTTGTAAAAAAATATCGATTGCTTTGCTGGTAAATTCCATGTCAGATAAATCGTTGATGTCAAGTTGGTTGAGTACATCAAACGCATCTAGATATTGAGATTTTTTGTAAAAACATTCTGATAAAGTGATTAAATATTTTTTCTTAGATTGTATCGAAATTGCTTTTCTGATTTGTAATAAAGCCTCATCAATTTTTCCTTGTTTAAGGTAATCTTTTGCAAGTAAATAGAAAATAAAGTCGTTATTTGGATTTTCTTCTAGTTTATTTTTTAAATATTTTATACGAATTGGCAATGTAGATTCTGAGTCTTTAGGCAATGGAGGAATTTTATCGTACGTTTTTTTACACGATAATTGAACTAGAATTAAAAAAAATAATAGCGTTTTGTGTAAGTAATTCAATGTTAAAAACTTAGCATTTTTAAAGCAGTTACTGCCGCTTCATCGCCTTTATTTCCGTGTTTTCCACCCGCACGATCTAAGGCTTGTTGTTCATTATTGGTAGTAAGTACGCCAAAAATTACTGGTTTATTAAACTTTAAATTAACCTCAGTTATGCCCATTGTAACGCCTTGACATATATACTCAAAGTGTGGCGTGTCGCCTTTTATTACACAGCCAATAGCAATTACCGCATCAATATCTAATTTTTGAGCCATAAATTGCGATGCCAAAGTAAGCTCAAATGCACCTGGTACGCTTTTTACAATAATGTTTTCTGATTTTACACCTTCGTCAATTAGTCGCGAAATTGCTCCAGAAGAAAGTGCGTTTGTGATTTCACTATTCCATTCGGCTACTATAATGGCAATTTTATAGCTTGAATAATCTTGCTTTTTAGAAATTTTCTGCGAACTTAAATTTTGCTTTGCTGACGACATTTTTATTGAGATATTTTTTGAATTACTTCTAAAAACCCATCAGGTGAAATTGGTTTTGGCATATAATCTTTTACAAATGACTTTAATTGAAATGCTTCAAAATCTGTTCTATTGTCAGAACTAGTAAGAATTATAATATTAGTTTTATTAACTAATGCCGAATCGAATTTTTCGAATTCTTCTATAAAACCATAACCATTAATGAGTGGCATATTGATGTCTAAAAAGATTGCATTGGGCCAGTTTTCAGGAGAGTTTACGAGAGAATTTAAGTATTCTAAAGCACTTTTTGCAGAGTTTTTTGTAGTTAGCAATCCTTTATATCCAGCTCTTTCGATCACTATTTTTGCAATTAATAAGTCAGTGTCGTTATCGTCAATTACTAATATTTTGTTTATCACTTGAAATTGTTTTATGTAAAGTAGAAGTATTTATATTCAAATATAGCATTGATATTATATTTTTCACAATTTATTTGCTCATTTCCTTGATTTTTAATTCAGTAAATTTCTTTTTACTTTCTAGCGGGAAGTCGCTATTCATAAACCAGTCGTAATAACCAGGTTCTGATTTTAAAACAAAACTTACCATTTTGTCTTTGTGTTTTCCAAAATTAAATACGGGTTGTCCTAATTTATTATACACAAATCGTGCCGAAAAATCGATTTGATTCGACATCGAAAGTTTGTGCAAAACTGCCATGTCGTTTTCAACTGGTGTTATTTCTTTGCCTGTGGCTTTGTCTTCTATTTTTACTCCATTGTATTTAATAACCTGAGCATCAAGTACTTCGAGTGTTGCCAAAGTGTCGGCTTCGGCACTATGTGCGTTTTCTAACGATTTGTTGCAATAAAATTTATAAGCTGCCGAAAGCGTGCGAGGCTCCATCAAATGAAATATTTTTTGAGCATCTACAATGTTTCGTCCTTCGATTTTTAAATCAATATTTAGACGTAAAAATTCTTCTACTAAAAGTGGTAAATCAAATTTCACACAATTATATCCACCTAAATCGCAACCTTCGATGAATTGTGCAAATGTTTTGGCTACTTCATTAAATTTCGGACAATCTTTTATATCATCATTTGAAATTCCATGTACCATTTCTGCTTCTGCCGAAATAGGAATTCCAGGATTTATTCTTTTTGTAAGTGTTTTGATTTCGCCATTTGGAGAAAGTTTTACAAAACTAATTTCAACAATTCTATCGCTTGTTGTACTCAATCCTGTAGATTCAATATCGAAAAATACGAGTGGTTTTTTTAATTTTAAATTCATGTGGTTAATTTAAGATAAATACTTGCCAAAGACAACTAATAATTAGTAATAATAATGCAAGTGGTGTTAAAACTTTCCAACATAAACTCATTAGTTGGTCAACTCTTAGTCGAGGAAATGTCCACCTGATCCATATTTGAATAATCATAAATACAAAAGATTTTGAAATCAACCAAAAGCCACTACAAAGCATGGCTAAAACAGAGCTATCATTGATAGCTATCCATGCTTTTGGAAATGGACTTGCCCACCCACCAAAAAATAATATCGCACCTAATAGACTCACTAAGAACATCATAGCATATTCTGCTAAAAAGAAAATGGCAAATCTGAAACCAGAATATTCTACATGAAAACCTGCTACTAATTCGCTTTCTGCTTCTGGGATATCAAAAGGAGCTCTATTGCATTCGGCAAGTGTGGCTATAAAAAATACAATCCAAGCAATAAATAAATGTGGAGCTTTAATGGCATTCCAACTCAAAATACCATATTGGGTTTGCTGTTGAGTGATTTCTTGCAAATCGAGTGTTTGGGAAATACAAAGTACAGATAAAACGGTTAATCCGACTGGAATTTCGTATGAAATTATTTGCGCTACCGAACGCATTGCACCAAAAAGTGCATATTTATTGTTAGAAGCCCAACCTGCCATCAAAAGCCCAATTACATCAAGCGAAATAATGGCTAATAAAAAAAACACGCCTGTTTCTACTTTTGCAGCCTGTCCCCAACTTGAAAATGGAATTACTGCAAAACCTGCAAAAACAGCCACAAAAACCAAAATTGGGGCTAATTTAAAGAATGTTTTATCGGCAGAAGTTGGTATGATATCTTCTTTCTGAATCAATTTTAACAAATCGGCAACGGGTTGAAGCGTGCCAAATTTACCAACTTGCATGGGTCCAAATCGGTCTTGAATAAAAGATGCAATTTTACGTTCAAAGTAAAAAATTACAATGACACATGTTAAAAGGAGTATTAAAGATGCTAAAAAGGCTATCACGCGAAAATATTTCTGTCTGCGTCAAATTTTTCTAAATAATCAGATACTTTTTTGGCAAACGAACCACCCAAAGCACCATCTATAATTCGATGATCATACGAATGTGAAAGCATCAAAATATGCCTAATCCCAATGGTGTCGCCATGTTCGGTTTCTACAACATAAGGTTTTTTTAAAATCGAACCAAATGCCATAATGCCAACCTGAGGCTGCACCAAAACTGGAGTTCCCATCACATTTCCAAATCCACCAATATTAGAAATAGTGTATGTGCCATCCGATAAATCATCGGCAGTCAATTTGCCTGCTTTAGTTTTTCTGATTAAATCATTATATGCTTTTGTTAAGCCCGAAATATTATATCTATCAGCATGTTTCAAAACTGGAACTATTAAATTTCCATCATTTAATGCAACTGCAATGCCAATATTAATATCTTTTTTGATAATTATTTTATCGCCATCAACCGAAGAATTCAACATTGGATAATCCTTCAAGGCTTTTGCAATGGCTTCTATAAAAACGGGAGTAAAAGTAATTACTTCGCCTTCACGTTTCATAAATTCGTTTTTTACTTTTCCCCTCCATTGTACCATGCTTGTTACATCGGTTTCGACCCAAGATGTAACGGTGGCAGAAATTTTTTGCGATTCAATCATGCGTTGTGCGATGATTTTCCGCATTCTATCCATTTCTATTACTTCAAATTTGCCATTAAATTGTGGCTCGGTTTTTGGCAATGGCTCTGGCTTTGGAGTTATAACTGGCTCAAAATTAGGTTTTTGTATTTCGGTAGGTTGCCAAGTATAGTTTTCTGTTGGTTTTTGATAAACTGGCTCAATTGGTTGTTCTAATGGTTTTGAAATAAATGCAGAAACACTATTTCTTTTGTTGATATAATTTAAAATATCTTGTTTTGTTACTCTATTTTCGAGTCCCGAACCATCAATTGTTTCGAGTTCGTGCAACGATATTTGCTCTTCTTTTGCGATATTCAAAACCAATGGCGAATAAAATCGAGCCACACTGCTACTTGATTTAGTTGTAATGTTCGAACTAAAACTTTGCTTAATTTGCTCAACTTGTGTTTCGATTTTTGCAACAGGATTTTCATCAACCTCTGCTAACGCAACTTGCGGTTTTTCTATTCCACTAGCCGTTACAATTTGTGCCAAAACTGCTCCCACTTTGATGGTTTCGCCTTCTTTTGCAAATATTTTTCCTAAAATACCTGCAACAGTAGATGGCACTTCGGTATCGACTTTATCCGTTGCAACTTCTAATATAGATTCGTCTTTTTCAATTCGCTCTCCTTCTTTTTTTAGCCAACGAATCACAGTGGCTTCAAAAATACTTTCTCCCATCTTTGGCATTATGATTTCTGTAGATGACATAAATTAGAGTTGCAGAATTAAGATTTTGAATTTATCATTGTATAAATATTGCACAAAAATAAATTTAAAATTCAACATTCATAATCACAACCTCATATTTAATTGAAACTACCTATTTCTGTTGTTATTTTAACTTTTAATATTTGAAATTATATTACAAATAATCAAGATTAGATATTGTATTTAAAGCAACCGATTGTAATTTCAATTTATGTTTTATCTTTGTAATACTATTTTGAAGAATGAATCAAAAACAAAAAGAGGAATTAGGAAAATACTTATTAGACATTTCTAAGTTTATATTTGCTGGAGTTTTTCTAATCAAGTTATTGGATACAAATAGTATTGAAAAAATCATAGTATTAGCTAGTGGATTATTTGCTACACTTGGTTTTTTATTTGTTGGAATAAAATTACTTAAAAATTAAAATTATGGTATTGGGATATATGTATATTGGATTAGCAGTAATAGCATTAGGTTTAATTATTTGGGTAAATAATCTACCTGAAAATAAAAAAACTTCAACTTAATTTCTGTCTTTTACAAAATATTTTTTATATTTTTACATATTGATAATTATTTTTTCAATATAATCACAACCTCATATTTAATTGAAACTACCTATTTCTGTTGTTATTTTAACTTTTAATGAAGAAAAAAATATTGAAGAAACATTAAGTTCAGTTAAAAAACTTACAAACGACATTGTAATTATAGATTCGTTTTCTAGCGATCAAACTATTGAAATAGCAGAAAAATACAATTGTTTTGTTTTGCAAAATAAATTTGAAACATTTACTAAACAATGGGATTTTGGTTTGAAAAATACGCCATACAAAAGTGTTTGGATATTGGGATTAGATGCCGATCAAGTTCTTAGTAATGAATTAATTGATGAAGTAAAAGATGTAATATCTTTGCCTCAATCTGTTTCTGGATTTTATATCAAACGTAAAATGTTTTTTTTAGATAAATGGATAAAACATGGCGGATATTATCCCTTATATTTATTAAAATTATTCAAATCAGATGCTGTATACTTAGACAAAGGCGAATTGATGGAACACCATTTTTATGTAAATGGAGCAACAAAAAAATTAAAAAACGATATAATTGAAAATAACAAAAACGAAACAATAGAGTTTTGGCTCAACAAACACGTAAAATATGCAAAAATGCAAGCTTTAGAAGAGTTTACACAGTCTAAATCAGAAAAAAAAGGAAATTTATTTGGAAATATTAATGAAAGAAAAACTTTTCTCAGAAAACAAATTTGGGAAAATTTACCTTTGTTTGTCCGACCATTTATTTATTTTATTTATAGATTTATTTTTCTTCTTGGATTTTTAGATGGCAGACGAGGGTTGATTTTCCATTTTCTACAAGCATTTTGGTATCGTTTTGTGGTTGATGCAAAAATTTATGAATTAAAAAATAATGCAAAATCTTAGTACATACAATAATTATTGGTATCATTCAGGAGGAAATCCTGTGAAACGATTGCTATGGTATATTATAAATTCATGTATTTTTAACTCGTATTTATTTCCAATTAATTTTCTGAAAATTTTTTTACTCAAACTTTTTGGTGCCAAAATCGGCAAAGGAGTGATAATAAAACCTGCAGTAAATATAAAATATCCTTGGTTTTTAGAAATAGGTAATAATACTTGGATTGGCGAAAAGGTTTGGATTGATAATTTAGCTTTTATAAAAATAGGTTCAAATTGCTGTTTGTCGCAAGGTTGTATGTTGCTCACTGGCAATCACAATTTTAAAAAAACTACGTTTGATTTAATCGTAAAACCAATAACAATCGAAAATGGGGTTTGGCTGGGAGCAAAATCCATTGTTTGCCCTGGAGTTGTTTGCCATGAAAATAGTGTTTTGACAGTTGGCACGATTGCTACTTTTGATTTAGAAAAAAATGGTATTTATGCACAAAATCCGTTGCAAAAAATCAAAGAAAGAGTGTTTGAATAAGCAAAATAGTTAGTCAAACACCCCTATTTTTATGGAAATTTAGGAAATTTACTCCAATCTGGTTTACGTTTTTCCACAAAAGCTTTTTTGCCTTCCTTTCCTTCTTCTGTTAAGTAATATAATAATGTGGCATTGCCAGCAAGTTCCTGAATACCAGCTTGTCCATCGAGTTCGGCATTAAACGAAGATTTGAGCATTCGTAAGGCAAGTGGACTTTTTTCTAACATTTTTCTACACCATGAAACAGTTGTTTCTTCCAGTTTTTCTAAAGGCACAACTTTGTTTACTAATCCCATTTCTTTTGCTTCTATGGCATCGTATTGGTCGCACAAATACCAAATTTCTCTTGCTTTTTTTTGACCAACAATTCTAGCCAAATACGAAGCTCCAAAACCACCATCGAAGCTACCAACAATTGGTCCTGTTTGTCCAAATCGAGCATTTTCGGCAGCTACTGTTAAGTCGCAAACCACATGCAACACATGTCCACCGCCAATTGCCCAACCAGCTACCATAGCCACAATTGGTTTTGGAATCGAACGAATTTGTTTTTGTAAATCCAATACATTTAAACGAGGCACACCATCTCCACCCACGTATCCACCATCTCCACGCACTTTTTGATCGCCACCGCTACAAAAAGCTTTTCCACCTTCGCCTGTTAAAATGATAACGCCTAAATCGGTTCGGTCTTTGCAAATATTCATGGCATCAATCATTTCGCTCACAGTTAGTGGCGTAAAAGCATTGTGCACATGCGGACGATTGATACTGATTTTAGCAATACCTTCGAATTCAGAAAATAAAATTTCTTTATATTCTTTTATGGTTTTCCAGTTATAGATTGAGGTCATATATTTAGGTATCTTAAGAATTAGTATCTTTTTTAGTAAATTTTCTAAAAACAAAAACACCTGCCAACCCAACTATTACAGCAATAGCAACATGAGAAGCTTCTTTGGGGTTATTTTGTTCAATAAAATAATAACATAATAAACAAACCATAGCGACAGCAAATAAGCCTGAAACAATACCTGCCATTTCAGAAATAAACGAAAAATTAACAATTTTTCGCTCCATTTGTTGGCGATGCTTTCCTTCGTTTTCTGTTAGCGATAAAATACGATTTGGGAAATCTGGATTAATTTCGGCATAATGCGACATGAATTCAGGTGGAGGAATAATGCCTGAATAATGTCTGCTAATTTGAGCTGTAGTTTTTTGTTGCGAATCGCTACTTGATTGATTATCAGTTTGTTTTGCAGGTTTATTTGACATTATGAATGTGATAATTCTTTATCAATAACTTTTTTAAAATCTGCACCAACTGTGAGCCAATCTGATATTAAAGCTGAGTTTGTATCGGTTTTCAAAATGGAGGCAACACCTTTGTCATAAATGTTTTCTGAAAAACCAAATGAAAAAAAGAAACTAGAGGAAAATTGGTTTTTACCAATGTTATATTTTCTAATAACTTTGTTTGTAAAATATGTTCTATCTGACAAATTCATAGTATATGGTTTACTTTTTTTTTCAACGCAAATAATGCAAATATAGTTCTAAAAAACAAAGATTTAGCATTATTATTTTCTAATTCAAAACACTTTGTATAAATTCTTTAGCAGCCAGTCTTGCATCTTTTGGAGTATCGAGAGCTTTTATAAATGCTGTTCCAATGATAGCACCATTTGCATATTCGCATGCTTTATTAAAACTTTTGTTATCTTTTATTCCAAAACCAATGATGCGAGGATTTTTTAAATTCAGGCTATTTATTCGTTCAAAATAACCAATTTGTTCATCCGAAGTCCCTTCTTTTGTGCCTGTTGTGCTTGCTGAAGAAACCATATAAATAAACCCATCTGTTTGAGCATCTATCAATTTTACTCGCTCATTTGATGTTTGAGGCGTTATCAAAAAAATATTTTTTAAATTAAATTTTTCAAACGTTGATTTATATTCTTCAATATATTCTTGCAATGGCAAATCGGGCAAAATAACGCCATCAATTCCGATTGAAGCTGCTTTTTCGGCAAATTTTTCTACGCCATATTGTAACACAGGGTTCATATAGCCCATTAAAATTAAAGGAATATTAGTTTTTGCACGAATATCTTTTATTTGTTCAAAAAGCACAGGAATTGTCATTCCATTGTGTATTGCTGTCATGCTACTTGCCTGAATCACAGGTCCGTCCGCCAAAGGATCAGAAAATGGCATACCAATTTCAATCATATCTGCACCTGAGTGAGCAATGGTTTCGATAAGACTAACGGTATCGTTTAGGCTTGGGTAACCAGCCGTAAAATAAATGGATAAAATATTTTTATTTTTTTGTTTGAATATTTCTGTAATACGATTTGCCATTTATTAGTAAATTTGGCACAAATGAAGAAAAAAATAGCCATAATCACAACCCATCCGATACAATATTATGCACCTTTGTTTCGTGAATTGGCAAAATCTATTGATTTTGATTTTCATGTTTTTTATACCAAAGGCGATACCAAAAACTATCAATTTGATGCTTCATTTGGAAAAAAAATCAATTGGGATATTCCCTTGCTAGATGGATATAGCTATACTTTTTTAGAAAATACATCAAAAAAAGCTGAAAAAAGCGGCTTTTGGAGTATAAAAAATCCTGAATTGATTAAAAAAATTAAAAATTATAAAGCAGATGCAATCTTGGTTTTTGGTTGGAATTATGAAAGTCATTTTTCTGCCATACGGTATTTTAAAGGAAAAATTCCTATTTTTTTTCGTGGAGATTCCACTTTATTAGATGTATCAAATTTTTTAAAATCCGCTTTACGAACTTTAATCCTAAAATTTATTTATCGTTATATTGATTATGCTTTTTATGTTGGACAAAGCAATAAACATTATTATTTAAAATATGGATTAAAAGAAGAAAACTTATTTTATTCGTCACATTCTATTGATAATCAAAGATTTGATTCTGTTTCAGAAACTCAAAAAGAAGAATTAAAAAAACTAAAAATTAAATTATTTATAAAAGAAAACGAAAAAGTAATTTTGTTTTGTGGAAAATTTATTGACAAAAAAAATCCTGAATTTTTAATAAAATGTTTTTTAGATGTAAATTTTAATGATGTGCATTTGGTTTTGGTCGGCAATGGCGAATTAGAGATTAGTCTCAAAAATAAGTATCAAAATGAATCGAAAATTCATTTTTTGCCTTTTCAAAATCAGTCTAAAATGCCTATGATTTATAGATTAGGAAACGTATTTTGTTTACCATCTAAAGGACCTGGAGAAACTTGGGGTTTGGCTGTAAACGAAGCAATGGCTTGTGGTTTAGTTGCTGTTGTAAGCAACAAATGTGGCTGTGCTGCAGATTTAATTATTGAAGGTAAAACTGGATATGTATTTGAGTCTGAAAACAAAATAGATTTAACTCAAAAACTAAAAAAAGCAATTGTATTATGCTCAGAACCAGCAATTGAGCAAAAACAAAAAGTATTTATTGATGGTTGGAATATTACTAAAACTTCAACTAAAATGATTGAAGGATTTATGAAAATAATACAAAAATGATTGTCCGTACTTGGCCTTTAATTTTGGCTTATATGCTTACTTTTTTATTTGAAGGAAATGATTTTAGCTACTTTTTAGCTTCATGGATTTGTTCCTTATTTATTTTATTTTTTACATTATTTGGTAATATTTTCCCAAACGAACGCATTTTAGATTATCCCATGCGACCAGTAGTAACCACAAATATTATTTTTAGTTTCTATATGAGTATGACTTCCATTTTTTATTTTTTGGACATTAATGGCTATTTTTATTTATCACAAAAACCTATACAATATATTGATGTTGAGCAAATTAGACTTAGTGCCATTTGCCAAAACTATTATGTATTAGCACAATTGTTTTTTACTTTAGGACTGGTTTTGGGGCATCAAAAAGTAGATTTTCCAAAATTTAAACTTGTATTTGATAATATTCCGGTTTTGAGTTTTAGGGTTTGTCTTGTGTTTTCTGTTTTAGGTTTTTTAGCTGCACTTTTGCCTGGTTTAAGTCAGTTTGCAGTTTTGTTTGGGCAACTTTCTTTAGTTGCATCTGTTTTGAGTTTGGCATTGGCAATACCCGAAAAAAATAAATATATTACAGCATTTTCGCTAACATTGTTTTTGGCAAACGAAGCCAAAGCTGTTGTGTCTGGCTGGAAAGAAGCAATTTTGGTGCCATTTATTTTGCTAGGAATATTTTTGTTTCCTTACTACAAAAAAACTATCTTAATTTTTGGAAGTATTTTTATATTACTTTTTTTGTATTTCATTCCAACTTACAATCAAACTGTAAGAAACTTAAGCTGGGGAGAAGGAAACTCAGATGGAGAAACTGCTTCTAAAGCTGCTTTAGAAGGGTTTCAAAATGCAAGCGAAGATGAAATTAGTAGTACAAATTGGGATTTTCTTACTGGAAGATTATCCGAAATTGCTTTGTTTACAAAATATGTTTCAGAAGTTCCAGAAAAACATGATTTTTACGAATTTAAAATCATTGAACAGGCATTTATAAGCATAATTCCGAGAATATTTTATCCAGAAAAACCTATTACAGAAACACTTGTGATGCAACGCACCATCGAATTGAACGTGATTAGCGAATATTCTGTAGTTTCTGCAAAACCACAAGTTGTAGTGGATGCTTATTTAACTTATGGCGGAATTGGAGTAATATTTACGTTTTTATTTTTAGGAATTATTGGTTCAAAAGCTTGTGCCATTGCCGAAAATTTATTTGGAGGATATTTGTTTGGCTGTTGTTTAATGTACACAGGCTTATTTTTGATACTTTGGCGTGGAAATTGCTTTGAATTTTTATTTAATTCCATTTTTTGGGGTATAATTATAATGTATATGTTATTTAATGTTGGGTTATATTTAGGAATTTTAAAAGATGCAAAAAAATAAGCCAAAAATCCTACATGTTTCGCCATCGTATTTTCCTGCACATAGGTTTGGTGGACCAATCCAGTCGGTTTATCAGCTCAATAATGAACTTTCCGAACACGTTGATATTGAGATTATTACCACAAATGCAGGATTATTAACTGATTCTAAAATTATTCCAAATCAGAAAACTTTTTTAAAAAACATTCCCATTATATATTTTTCTTTTTTTGGCTACGAACATTATAATTTTTCTATAAAACTTTTAGTTTTTTTATTTAAAAATATTAAAAAGTATGATTTAGTGCATATTACTGCCGTTTGGAATTTTCCAGTTTTTGCAACTGCATTGGCTTGTTGGATTTTTAAAAAACCATATATTATATCGCCTAGAGGCACTATTTATGCCGAAACTATGGCTTTGGGTTCGTCTGTATTTAAGAAAATTTATTACCAACTTATTGCAAAATGGTGTTTAAAAAATGCTGCTAAAATCCATTATACTTCTGAAGACGAAAAATCGAAAGTAGAACATTTTTTAGATCTAAAAAACGGTTTTGTTTTAGCTAATGGACTTGATTTTCAGCATTTTAATGATGTAGAGAAGCTGTCATTTCCTGATTTTATTCCTCAAAAAGAGTATATTTTATTTTTGGGTCGTATTGATCCCAAAAAAGGACTTGATATTTTGCTAATTGCTTTTCAAAAACTATTAATGCAATTCCCAAACCTCAATTTAATCATTGCTGGTCCAGATTCAAATAACTATAAATCAAAATTAGAACAAGAAATAAATCGTCTTCAAATAAACGAAAATGTTATTTTTGTTGGCGAAGTTTTAGGAAAACAAAAATTAAGTTTATACAAATTTGCAAAAATATTCGTTTTAACATCGTATTCCGAAAATTTTGGAATGACGGTTGTTGAAGCAATTGCTTGCAAATGCCCGATTCTAATTTCTGATAAAGTTGGAATTTGGAACGAACTTACAGATGCTAATGCTGGCGAAATTGTAGAAACTAATTCGGAATCAATTTTACATGGATTAATTAATACATTGAATTTGCCAAAGCAAGAAATAGAAATCAGAATTAAAAATGCTTTAGATTTGGCACATCAAAAATATAATATTAAAAACATAGCACTTTCATTTTCAGATATTTACAAAGAAATTATTTCAAATGACAAAACATAAATTTATTTTATTTTATTTTATTTTTTTAATATTAAGTCAAGCTTTTGCTCAATTTAAAACGCAATTTTATGCAAATGGAAAAGTAAAAAGCGAAGGGACTTTTTCGCCTAAAGATACATTAAAACAAGGTCCTTGGCGTTATTATTTTAATTCTGGAAAATTAAATAGCGAAGGAGCATATTTCAATGGAAAAATGCACAGCGAATGGAAATATTATTACGAATCAAATGGTAACATTCAAAAAATTGAAAATTGGAAAGATGGTGTTCAAGAAGGAGAAACTAAAGAATTTTACCCGAATGGAAAAGTTGAAAAAGTTTTTGTGTATAAAAATGGAATTTACAATGGGTTGTTTTTGGCTTATTTTGAAGATGGAAGCATTGCAAAAAAAGGATATTATAGTAATGGTTTACCCGAAGGTGCTTGGCAGATTTTTGCAACAAAAAACATTTTAAAAGAAGTTGGTTATTACGTACAAGGCAAAGAAAATGGTTGGTTTAAATATTATGATGCCAAAGGAGATTTGGAGTTAGAAGTATGTTTTATAGAAGGCGTGAGGCAAGAAAATCTTTTGGAAAATATACCAACAAAAAACAAAAAGAAAAAAAGAAAAAAATAGTGCATTTATTTATAAAAAGCTTACTCGTATTTTTTTTAATTTTATTATTTTCTTGTAAACCAGAAGAGGAGCAAGTTACAACTGACGGTGTAAAACTAGTTTTCAAAAACGATACAAATTTGGTTACTGATTCTATACTTTTCGATACCATTTTGGCTGGACAAGCTAATGTTTTTTCTAAGCCAAGCATTTCAAAAAGGCTAAAAGTTTTGAATACAAGCCCAAAAGCTATTAAAACTTCTATTCGATTGGCAAACGATGGAAGTTCTCCTTATTATCTGATTATCAATGGAGTAAAACAGAATTATGTGAAAGATTTTATGATTAGAGGTGGTGATAGTATTTATATTTTTAGTCAAGTTACTCTGAATAATCAAAATAAAAACTTGCCTTTTTTGGTTCAAGATAGTATTTTGTTTTCAACAAACGGCATACAACAGCGTGTGGTTTTAACAACATGGGGCAGAGATGCAATTTATTACAAAGGCGATTCGATTACATCAAACACGATTTGGGAAAACGACAAAATACATTTTTTATATAAGTCATTAATCGTATCTCAGAATTGCACTTTAACAATAAAAAAAGGCACAGAAATATATGCTTCAAAAGGAAGTGCTTTAGTAATAAAAGGGAATTTAAGAATTGAGGGTGATTCTGGAAAAGCAAATATTGTTCGTTTTCAAGGTCCAAGAACAGAAAACTATTGGGAAAATATTCCTGGTCAATGGAAAGGAATAGTTTTTACTCAAACATCTCAAAATAATAGTATCAAATTTGCTGAAATAAAAAATGCAGAAACAGGTATAGAAATTAATAAAACAGAAAATGCTTTAAATATTACTTTCGGAGATGTTTCAAATACAATAATTAAAAACATGTCTCAATTTGGATTTTATGCCTCAAATACAAATCTTAAGTTATTTAATACGCTCATTGCCAACTGTTCAAAACAAGTTTTGAGAATCAAAAACGGTGGCAACTATGCGTTTTATAACAATACTTTTGTAAATTATTCAGGCACATTTACGCGTGATTCTGCTTCTGTAATTTTGAGCGATAATGGTAATAATACATTAAATTTGACACTTAAAAATAATATTTTTTGGGGAGATTTAAAAGAAGAATTAATTTTCAATAAAACTAAAACAGAAAACTGGATTATTGAGCAGGAAAATAATGCCATTAAAACTTCTACAACTGATTTTGTTGGCAATGGGAATATATTAAATGACACCAAAGAATACCCCGAATTTGAAAATATCACAAAAGATGCACTGGATTTTAAATTAAAATCAAATTCGCCATTTATTGCCAAAGGAGTGGCTATTCCTTTTATTATCAATGATTTAACTGGAAAACTAAGAACAACTACTTTTGATATTGGAGCTTATCAATATGGAAAATAAAACGAAAATAGGGCTGTTTTTTGGTTCTTTTAATCCAATTCATATCGGACATTTAATTATTGCAAATAGCATGATTGAATTGGCTACTTTAGACGAAGTTTGGCTTGTTGTTACACCACAAAATCCGTTTAAAATCAATAGCGAATTGATGGACGAAAATGTACGCCTAGAGCTGATTAATCTTGCGATAAAAGATAATTCAAAACTCAAAAGTTGTGATGTTGAGTTTGGTTTATCAAAACCGAATTATACGATTGATACACTTTTGCACTTGCAAAAAATACATACCCAAAATCAGTTTTTTTTAATTATTGGCGAAGACAATTTAGTTCATTTCGACAAATGGAAAGATTATAATTTGATACTAGAAAATGTGGAAGTTTTGGTTTATCCACGTCCAAATTCACAAAATTCAAAACTCAAAAAGCATCCTCGTGTACATTTTTATAATTGTCCAATGTTCGATATTTCTTCAACTTACATTCGTGAAAATTTAAAAAATGGAAAATCAATTAAATATCTGGTTCACAGTGAAGTAGAGAAATATATCTTAAATTTGAAATAATTTTTTTGGATATTTTTAAAAATACTCTTCAGATTTATCTTTCGTAACTAACAAGGCAATCCAAGCATAAACACCCAAAATAATATTATAAATTACGCTACTTCCATGATTTAAAATAGCATATGCAAAGCCAATTGGATTTGCTATTCCAAACAAAAAGAGTGCTTCGCTCACCAAATAATGGTACGCACCCATTCCACCACCTTGAATTGGTACTGACCTTCCCATTGTGCCAACTACAAACATCACAAACCCTACTCCAACTCCAAGTGCAGCAGTTTCTTTAAATGCATACAACCAAAAAATAGAGTTTAAACAATACATTAACCAAATCATTATAGAATAAAATGCAAATTGAGGTACTTTTTTGATTTTAAAAACACTCATTAATCCAGCCCAAACTTCGTTGGTCATGGTATCTAGTTTTGTTTCAGGTTCGGTAGATGCAGGATTGCCATCGCCACTATTTTTATAAATCCAATAAAAAAAATAGCCAATCAATCCTATAATTATGGCTAAAACTAGCGGTTTGTCAAAAATATTTTTTTGAATCAATCCATAAAGTGGTTTAAAAATATTTTCTTTAAAAAAAGTAGAGATACGATTGTATTCTAAATAAAATGCAAAGCCAGTAGTTATAACCAAAAAAATCATATCAACTAATCTTTCGACCATTACAGTGCCAAATGAGCTACTTACTGGAATGTTTTCTTTCTTTTTTAATGAAATACAACGTGTAAATTCGCCTAACCGTGGCACACCTAAATTGACCATGTAGCCAAACATCAATGGATTAAATAAATTAAAAAACGATGGATTATAGCCCATTGGTTCTAAAATTAATTTCCAACGCATGGTTCTAAAAGTGCTTCCAACAAGCGAACAGACAAAAACAGGAATACACCACCAAAGGTTTGCTTGCTGCAATGCAGACCAAATTTCATCGAAATTTTGTTTTTTAAATATCATGTAAATTATGCCGATGCCAATTCCTAAAAATAAAATTGTACGAACCACTTGAAGGATTTTATTTTTGGGTTTACTTTGCAACTGATTTTCAGTTTGAGCTGATATAGGGTTAATGTCTTGCACGTTGATTTTTAAATTTAAAACATGTATTCGTACGCAAAGCTAAAAGATTTTACAGAAAAAATATTTATAAAAATGGGTTGCCCACTCGAAGAAGCAAAAAAAGGTGCCGAAGTGCTACTTTCTGCCGATTTGCGTGGGGTAGATTCGCATGGTGTGGCTCGGCTTTCGGGTTATGTTCGCCTTTGGGAAGCAAAGCGAATTAATGCAACTCCCAAAGTAAGAATTGTACACGAAACACCAAGTACTGCAGTTGTAGATGGCGATTCGGGTTTGGGTTTGGTTGTTGCTCCCAAAGCCATGCAAATTGCCATTGATAAAGCAAAAAATGTTGGTACGGGTTGGGTTTCTGTTAAAGGCTCAAACCATTATGGCATAGCTGGTTATCATGCTATGATGGCTTTGGAACATGATATGATTGGTATAAGTATGACAAATGCTAGTCCGCTAGTCGCACCTACTTTTTCATTAGATAGAATGTTGGGTACAAATCCCATTGCAGTTGCTATTCCTGCCGACAAACAACCCGCTTTTGTGGCAGATTTTGCAACTACAACAGCAGCAAATGGCAAATTAGAAATACTCCAACGCAAAGGTACAGATGCTCCTATGGGTTGGATTCAAGATAAAAATGGCAATCAAACACCAAACCCACATGAATTAAAACAAGGCGGAGCATTGTTACCACTTGGTGGCGACAGAGATCACGGTAGCCACAAAGGTTATTGTTTAGGTTCGATTGTCGATATTTTTTCGGCTGTACTTTCGGGTGCAAATTATGGTCCTTGGGTGCCGCCTTTTGTGAGTTTTTTGCCAATGCCTGCAAACCCAGTAGGAGAGGGGATAGGGCATTTTTTCGGTGCAATGCGAATAGATGCTTTTAGACCTGCTGATGAGTTTAAAACACACATGGATAATTGGATTAGTACCTTTAGAAATGCAAATGCTATAGTTGGAGAAAAAGTACAAATTCCAGGTGATTACGAACGCAATGAATCTGAAAAAAGAAAAACAGAAGGTATATATTTGTTGCCTCCTGTTGAAAAAGATTTAAAAGAACTTGGGGATAGATTTGGAATAGTATTATGAAAACAGCAATAATTACTGGAATTACTGGGCAGGATGGCAGCTATTTGGCTAAATTATTGGTTTCTAAAGGCTATAAAATTATTGGTACTACGCGGAGTTACAACCAAGCCAGTAACGAAAAACTAAAATATCTAGGTATTGAAAAAGAAGTTAAAATAGAAGAATCTGATATGTCGGATGTATTTAGTACTATTAAAATTATTACTAAATATCAACCTGACGAAATATATAATTTGGCAGCTCAAAGTTCGGTAGGTTTATCGTTTGAGCAACCTATTGGCACACTTCAATATAATATTACTTCGGTTTTGAATATTTTGGAAGCCATAAGAATGGTAAATCCTAAAATTAAGTTTTATCAAGCTTCGAGTAGCGAAATGTATGGAAAAGTAAAAAAATTACCTATTACAGAAGATACAGCTTTGCATCCGCTTAGTCCGTATGCTATTTCAAAAGCTACAGCTTTTTGGACAGTTGTAAATTACAGAGAATCGTATAATCTTTTTGCTTGCAATGGTATTTTGTTTAACCACGAATCGTATTTACGAAGCAATAACTTTTTTGTAAAAAAAATTATTCGAGAAAGTATAGCCATTTCAAAAAACAAACAAGAAATACTAAAAGTTGGAAATATTGATATAAAGCGTGATTTTGGATTTACACCCAATTATGTAGAAGCCATGTGGTTGCTTTTGCAACATCCTACTGCCGAAGATATTACAATTTGTTCGGGCAAATCCATATATTTGAGGGATATTATATATTATGTGTTTGAAAAATTAAATATCCCAAAATCAAAAATGATGGTGGACGAAAAACTTTTCAGACCTGTTGATATTGAAGATATGTTTGGGGATAATTCTAAAGCAAAAAATGTAATTGGCTGGAATTATGATTTAGATTTTTTTGCCGTTTTAGATATTATGTTAGCCGAAGAATTAAAGAATTTTAAAGATTAAAAATTTGAAAATAGCCATTGTACAAGATGAGTTAATTAGTAAAGCTGGCGGAGAAAGAGTTGGTTTGTGTTATCATTATGCTTTTCCTAATGCTGATTTTTACTCCATTGCTTATAATCCTAATGGCACTTTTGAAGAATTTAAAAAAATTAAAATCAACACCAATTGGTATTCTAAAATTGCCCAAACACAAAAAAAGTATCAAAAATATTTTTTTCCTTTGGGCATTTTGGCTGCTCACATGCTTGATTTGCGAAAATATGATGTAGTTATTCAAAGTGGTACGCATTGTTCAAAATATGTAAGAGTAAATAAAAATGCACTTGTTGTTTGTTATTGCTACACACCTTTCAGATTAGCCTGGAATCCAGCATCTTATTTAGCCTATTTAGAATCGAAAGGATTGAGCAGAATACTTTATAATATTACTATAAATATTTTAAAAACTATTGATAAACATTTTGGAAATCGTCCAGATTTTTTTAATGGCATGACAGAAGAAACCAAACAGCGATTAATAACTGCTTATCAACCTAGAAACGAAATAAAAATTATTCCACCTCCCGTAAATGCTTCACAATATTATATTTCTGAAAAGCCAAAAGAATATTATTTTATTGTTTCAAGATTAGAGTTTTATAAAAAAGTAGATATAGTAGTTAATGTATTTAATAAATTAGGAAAAAATTTAATTGTAGTTGGAAAAGGCACGCAAGAAGAATATTTAAAATCAATAGCAAAATCTAATATAACTTTCAAAAAAGGACTTTCTGGAGCCGAATTAGCTGATTTATACGCTAATTGCAAAGGTTTTTTGATGCCACAACACGAAGATTATGGCATAACTCCACTCGAAGCAAATGCTTCGGGCAGGCCCGTAATTGCTTATGCCAAAGGCGGAGTTTTGGAAACTATGATTCCATATACTAATAACGAAAACGAATGCACAGCTTTGTTTTTTGAGCATCAAACCGAAGAAAGTTTGACAGAAGCCATTTTGAAATTTGAAACCTTGAAATTTAATTCCCAATTCATTAGAAACCATGCAGAAAAATTTGACGAACCTATTTTTGTTGAAAAAATAAAAAACTTTGTGTTAGAAAAAGCCAATGAAAAAGGGTTGAAGTAAAGTAAAATTTCAAATTTACTAAACCCGCAATCCACCTGAATGTATAGCTAAAATCGATGTATTTGGCTTAAAGTAACCTTTTTTTATCAAATCAAAAATCCCAAAAAACATTTTTCCTGTATATACAAACTCGATTGGCATTTGAAATTGAAGTTCAAAATCCGAAATAAATTTTTTCAACTCACTTGTGTATTTTGCATATCCTCCGAAATGGTAATCAGTGTTTATTTCCCAATTTGTATATTTTTTTGCATTTGATTGTGATATCAAATTAGCCACATCATATTTTAAAAAATCGCCTTTTAGGCTAGAAAACCCAATTATATTCGACAGATTTTGAGATGCTTGTATGATTCCTGCCATTGTTCCACCTGTACCTACACACGCACAGATGAAATCAAATTTTTTAAAATCTCGTTGGTCTATAATTTCTTCACATCCTTTTATTGCCAAATCGTTTGTGCCTCCTTCGGGTAAAATTAGTATGGATTCAGGTATATAATTTTCAATAATTTTGCTTAAAATAGTATAGTTTTTTTCTTGTGTAAGTATTTTATACGTGGTTCTATCAACAAAAATAAGCTTCATTCCGCATGTGTTTTGTGCAAAATCTAATGTAAAATTTAGTTCTTTAATTTCTTCCCCACGAATAATTCCAATCGTATTAAATCCAAAAACTTTCCCTGCCGCAGCTGTAGCATAAATATGGTTCGAAAATGCCCCTCCAAAGGTTAAAAGCGTTTTTTTATTTGTTTTTTTTGCAAAATCTAAATTGTATTTGAGTTTTCGCCATTTGTTTCCTGCAATTTGAGGATGAATCAAATAATCTGCTTTTACGAAAAGTTTAATGTTATGGTTATTCAAAAAATCGGATTTTAGAGCTACAATTTGAGCTAAATTCTCATTGGGGTATGTAAAATCTAAATTCAAAATTTAAAAGAAAAATCCAGTTCTAATCACAAACGGACCGTAGATACTATTTGGGTTTCTGTTATTAAAATTGTATAAAACAGTAACCATCATGCCTCCTCTATTTCCAAATCGAACCAAATATCCACCTCCAAGCATAGGTAAAGTTGTCCAAATACGTTCTTCGTAACCAGATCTAAATTGTGCTGTATTTAGAAACGAAACTTCGCCAGTGGCAAAAAAATCTTCTGTAATCATAAAGCGTGCAAAAGGAGCCAATCCATAAACCGAATAGCCAGGAATAAATCGCTGTTTGGCATAAATATAGGTAAAGATTCCCCCAAGCGAAAATCTTTCTGTGATTTTATAGCCTACCAAAGGCGATATTTGAATTGCGGTAATTGTACCAAATTGCAAGCCAATATTTCCGCCAAAATATAATTTATCCCAAACATTATTTTCTTCCATGGGTGGTTTTGGCTGTTCTTTTTTGGGTTGCTCAGCAACTTGTTTTGCTTTTTCTGGGTCGTAATATTGTGCAAAAACATTGTTAGCATTTAGCGTAATAAAAATTATAATCAGGAAGTAAATTCGTGCAAACATGATTCTAATTTAGTGAAATTTATCTAATTATTAGTTTACTTTTCTAAAATTTTCTTTTTCTATTTGCTAAATAGGTTTCTACATCGGCTAACGTTTTTGAATTAAAGTTCATTTCTGCCGTAAGTCCGCCTTTTCTACCTACACAAACGCCAAAATGTACATCTTTTAATCCAACTAATTCGTGTGCATCAGGGTTTACACTCAACATTACACCTTTTTCTAATGCATAATGAATATACCTCCAATCCAAATCCAATCGCCAAGGATTTGCATTTATTTCTATTATGACTTTATTTGCAGCACAAGCATCTATAATTTTTTGATAATCAATAGGATAGCCTTGTCTTCGGAGCAAAAGCCTGCCTGTTGGATGTCCCAAAAAAGTAGTAAATGGATTTTCGATTGCTTTAATTAATCGCTCGGTTGCTTTTTGGATATCCATTTTTAAATTCGAATGTATAGAAGCGACTATAAAATCAAACGTTTTTAAAATTTCGTTTGGATAATCAAGTGAACCATCGCCTAAAATATCAGATTCAATGCCTTTAAAAATCTTGAAATTTGGACCTATTTTGTCGTTTAATTCATCTATTTCGGCATGTTGTTTCAAAATTGCATCTGGTTTTAATCCTCCTGCATAGTTTGCAGTTTGCGAATGGTCCGAAATTCCGAAATAGCTGTATCCCAACTCCCTACAATAACTTACCATTTCTTCTATTGTATTTTCGCCATCGCTGTATTTGCTATGATTATGAAAACTTCCTTTTATGTCTGAATCACAAATTAGTTTTGGTAATTTATTGTTTTTTGCAGCCTCAATTTCAAAATATCCTTCACGCAATTCGGGTTCTATAAAAGGCAAATTTTGTGAAATAAAAAATTCGTTTTCTGATGAAAACGAATTTGATTTTAAAACTTTACTAACCGTTTCTTTTTCTGTAATCAACTGACTTAGATGCAATTGCGATGCAGTTTTTAAATACATTTCAGAGCCATAATTTGATTTTTTAGCTGTTCTAATTTCAATATTTAGTTCAGAACTTTTATAATTTCCTCGCCAAATGTATGGACTTGAATGAGCTAAATTTTGAACAAAATCAGGTTCTATATTTAATTTTTTAAATTCAAAAGCCGTGTTTTCTGCCTCAACCAAAAATTCTATTTTATCAACAATTTCGGATTTTCTACGCATGTCGCCAATCAAATCTACCTGAAATGGAGCAAAAATTGATTTTAATTTTTGTTCTAATGCTATTGCAAAGTCTTCAAAATCAGCATAATAATATTTTCCTTTTGATTTTTCTTGAAACAATAAATACTCATATACTTCTTCTTGGAGCTTTTCGCCAATTCCTTTTATTTGAGCTAAAATATTTTGTTCACAAGCTGTTTTTAAGGCTTCAATCGTTTCTATTTGGTGCGTTTTCCAAATTGTTTGTACTTTTTTGGGACCTAAGCCAGTTATAGAAAGCATTTTTACTACTTCAATAGGTGTTTTCTCTAGTAAAACTTGTAAATCCCCAAACGTGTTTTTAGTTGAAATTTCAATAATTTTTGATGCAATACTTTTCCCTATTCCGTGTAAATTTACTAATTCATTTTCGCTCAATCCAGCAATTGGAACACCTATTTTACCAATAAAATACGATGAATTTGCATAAGATTTTACTTTGAAAATATTTTCATCGTGTAATTCTAATAATTTGCCGAAAAATTTTAGTAAATTGGCTATCTCTTTATTGCTCATTAGCGTATATGTTATAATTATGCAAATAAATTACATTATTGCAAAATGAAAGCTTTTTTTGTTTCGTTATTGTTATTTTTTTTATTTAATGGATGCAAAACAAGGCGATTAGTGGTTTCGGATGTAGAAGGACCAAGAATTGAATTGAAATTTAATTCTAAAACACCAGAAGAGCTTTTTGGAGTTTGGATGAATGCCTACGAAGAAGAAAAACTAAATGGAGAAAGTGTATATCGTCCACAAACGTATGATTTTCAGCTTTCACGTGGTCGTTCGGGCATGGAATTTTTGCCTAATGGTACTTTTTATGAAATATATCCTGGACCAACTGATGCCTATGCGAAAATCGAAGGAAACTGGATTTATTCTGCCAAAACAAGGAGTATTGATATTACGTTTCCAGAGAAAAATACAGTTACTTCTTCAACTAAAATCCAAGTAAATCCAAAACCTTATACCTTACTTTTGCTTTCTATTTCCAAAGAAGTTTTAAAAATCAAAAAACTTGATGATTGATTTTTTGCAATTAATAGTACCTATTTGTCGATATTTCAAAACGCATTAAAGCACAATAAAATAAAAAAGTCTTGTAGAAACTACAAGACCTTTAAAATAATCAAACTAAAACACAACTAAACTTTTCTCAATTATACATTGAGAGCATATCTTTAAGCTCTTTGCGAGCAATATGAATTCTATTTTTTACTGTTCCAATTGGAATCGCTAATTTTGAAGCAATTTCGCAATACTTAAAGCCTCTGTAATACATCATAAACGGTGCTTTTACATCTTCGTCTAAGATTCCAATGGCTTTATTTATATCTTCCAGTGCAAAGTTAATATTTGCTTGGTTAATTGCAACATATTTTGTAGAATTTATATAATGTAAATTTTCAGTACTATCAATAAAGGTATTTCTTTTAACCAATTTTTGATAATTCGTAATGAAAGTATTTTTCATTATGGTATACATCCAAGCCTTAAGATTAGTTCCATCTTCGAACTTATCTTTATTCATAAAGGCTTTTATCATAGTATCTTGCAATAAATCTTTTGATTCATCAAGATCTTTAGTTAAACGCATCGCAAACGGCTTCAAAGCTTTTGCTATCGTAGTTAGATTGGCGTTGAATTCGTTTTGGGTCATAATTTTGTTTAATTTTAATGTAACAAAGTTAAACAAAAATTATTTCAAAACAAATTTTTGTTTATTTATTTCAACAAAAAGTTAAACAAAAATTTGATTGTATTTATAAATTACTGAATATTAATATGTTATTAGATTTATAAAAATATAGAATTGATGTATTTTTTATTTTAAAGTCCTTTTAGAACATTGCAATCCTTAAATTCTGGATCGATTTCAATAAAAACTTCGCCTTTGGTGCGATTAAACCAACTGTTGATGAGCTTGTTTTTTTTCTCTTGTATAGTTGCAAATTGTATGCGTTGGTAATCATCTTTTAGTGTGGCTTGATGTGGCAACGAAATAGATTTTAAATAAACGATACGAAATGCTTCTTTTCCATCATCGGTACGATACGGAATTGGCTCTGTTATCGAACCAATTTTCATGGTATCGAGCCTAAAATATAGTGCTGGGTCAATTTTTTCGGCAATTAATTTTGTACTTCCAGTTTCTGAATCAGTAATCATTCCACCAGCTTCTTTGGTCATTTTATCATCAGAATACTCTTTTGCAGCTTTTTCAAATTTTATACTATCTCTTATTATTTTTGTTCTAATCGAATCTAATGATTTTATAATTGACTCATTATCAGTTGATGACGATGTTGGTTTTAACAAAATATGACGTGAGTTATATTGATTACCTCTTCTTTCGATAAGCTGTACAATATGAAAACCAAATTGGCTTTCAAAAACGGGTGAAGTTTCGCCTGACTTTAATTTTAAAGCTGCAGCTTCATATTCTGGCACTAATTCGCCTAATTTAAAAAAACCTAAATTGCCATTATCACGAGCCGAAAGTGGATCTTGAGAAAACTCTTTTGCCAAAACACCAAAATCTTCATTTTCTTCAACTATTTTTTTGCGAATATCATTCAATTTTTCCCTTGTCAATATTTTTTGATCTTTGCTCACTTTTGGATAAATTACAATATGTCCAACTTCCATTTCTTTTGA
The DNA here is from genome assembly GCA_004293915.1 of Bacteroidota bacterium. GTDB lineage: Bacteria > Bacteroidota > Bacteroidia > Cytophagales > UBA9547 > REAG01. Next base: position 62,780 of record RDZG01000058.1, read on the forward strand.
AAAAAACGGTAAACTATCTTTTGGAATTGAATTGTAAAATTTGCGAACTTCAGAAGGAGTAACTTTTACTTTTGCTGTGATATTATCTTGCATTTTTTGCGAAAGAAGTTGGTCTTTCACTTGTTTGCGAAGCTCTTCTTTTAGTTTTTTGACAGATTTACCAAATTGTGCTTCGAGTTTTTCTTTTGATCCAATTTGAGCAATAAAATATTCCATTCTGCGGTCTAATTGGGCTTCGACTTGGCGTTCGTCCACATTTACCGAATCTATATCGGCTTTAGCAAGTAGTAATTTGTTTGTTAATAATTGCTCCAAAACAGCACAATTTGTTACCTCTGCTTTAAACTCTTGATTAGAGTTAATTGCCTGAATATAAGATAGTTCAAACTCTGATTTTAACAAAATTTGATTATCAACTTTTGCTATAATTTTGTCTAAAACAACTCCTTTTGGAATTTGTGCTAAAACTGAATTTAACCCGCAAAAAGCAAAAAATATAAATGAAAAAGAAAATCGAAACATGAATGAAAATACTAAATGTGGTGCAAATATAGGTTATTTTAATTTCTCGTATTTATCTAAATTTGTAGGATCCATAACACGAAGCAATTCGTAAATACGAGCTTTTTCTATCGAAGAAGCTTCTTGAAAAATAGAAACAAGTTCGGTTTCTTTGGTATTGAAATAGGTTCGGAGCAAAGTAGAACTTGGTCTAACATCGTTACACTTTTTAAGTAAGCTTATGGCATCCAGCATTTTAGCTCTACTTTCTTCAGCTTTTCCATCTTTTGCATTTTTTTGCATGGTATCAAATCCAAGTCTATGGTAAAGATAAGTTGCTTCTCTGAAATCTTTAAATTGAGGACTATTTAAGTTTTCGAAAAACCAATACCTGCTGTTTTGTCCAGAATTTGTTTCCCATGCACCATCGCCTTTTTGTTGGGCATTGTTGAGTGTTTGTAAGGCTTTGTCTAAATAAATATTTCCACCAAGTTTGCTAAACGAATCATAGTCAAGAGCCAAAACCACATAGGCATAAAATGCTAAAATTGAGCCTAAATTAGTAATATATGTATTGTCGTTGAATTCTATGGTTTGAAATTGTTGATAATCAATATTGAAATCTCTATCCAAAAAGTTTAGCATAATAGTTTCATACGAAGTATTAAAAATAGGACGAGAAGATTGAATCTGAACCGAACCTTTGTATTTTCCCAAACTTACTTGGTCTGTTAGTTTAACCAAAATATTCATTTTGATTTTTTCTGCCGTACCAAATTTATCAGTAGTCCATTTACGATTATTTACAAATTGTTTGATATTTTGTTCCATATCTTCAAAAATCTGTTTTTCAAGATTTTGAATCAAAGTAGCATCTACTTTTACTGTGGCTACAATATCTTGGCTAAAAGCAAATGAAACACAAAAAACAAATAGTAATGTTGATTTTATAATACACATATAATATAATAGTATACAAAGCAAACGATAATTCGATTAAGAAATTATGATTTGCAATATTATTTTAAAAAAATCGTTAAACTTGCAGTAAAATTAAAAAATATTAAAATAGACATGAACAAAATAATTGGGATTTTTAGCCTTGGGATTTTTGTAACATTAGGCTGTACATCTAACAAACCCTCAAAAACATCTTTAGTAGAGCAAAAAAGCATTTTGCAAATCGGGAATAAATCCATTCCAACAAGCGAATTCAAATATGTTTACAACAAAAATAATGCAAATTCGGCAGATGCTTATTCTCAAAAAAGTTTATCAGAATATATGGATTTGTACACCAAATTCAGATTAAAGGTAAAAGAAGCAGAAGATACTGGATTAGATACGACACAGGCATTCAAATCGGAACTAAATGGCTACAAAAAACAATTAGCTACTCCGTATTTGACTGAAAAAAGTGTAACAGAAGCCCTTGTGAAACAAGCATTTAGCCGTTCGCAAGAAGAAGTAAAGGCTTCGCATATTTTAATAAAAGTTTCGCCAGAAGCCGAGCCAAAAGATTCGTTATTAGCTTATAATAGAATAATGGATGTGCGTAAAAAAGCTTTGTCAGGCGAAAGTTTTGAAGCTTTAGCAAAAACTTTTTCTGAAGATCCTTCTGCACAAATGAATAGCGGAAATTTAGGATATTTTACAGCACTTCAAATGGTTTATCCATTCGAGGATGGTGCATACAACACGGCAGTTGGGCAAGTTTCGATGCCAGTTCGTACGCGTTTTGGCTATCATATAATAAAAGTGGCAGACAAAAGAAAATCGAAAGGCGAAATAAAAGTTGCACATTTAATGGTTCGTTTTTCTGCTGGTGGCGATGTTCAAGATAGTTTGGCTGCTGCAAAAAAAGCTACTGAATTATATTCACGAATAGAAAAAGGTGAAGATTGGGGAAAATTAGTAAACGAATTTTCTGACGACATGAACTCAAGACCCAAAAATGGCGAATTACCTGCTTTTAGTACTGGAAACATGATTCCAACTTTTGAAGAAGCGGCATTTAAACTTGAAAAAATAGGCGACATTTCAAAACCTGTTCAAACAGCTTATGGATTTCATTTGATTAAATTATTAGAGAAAAAAGAACCTTCAACATTTGAACAAGCAGAAGCAACACTAAAATCAAAAGTATCGAAAGACAGCCGCTCAGATTTGAGTAAAACCTATTTAATCAATCGTTTGAAACGCGAAAATAGATTTGTAGAAAATACAAAAGGTATGGAAATTGCTAAACTGCAAGCCGATTCGACTCTTGTTTTAGGTGCATTTGAATATAAAACAGATAAAAAAGAAAATACTGAAACTATATTTTCGATTTCTGAAAAAAAATATTCGGTGAATGATTTTTTAGCTTATTTGAAAACAAAAGCAAAAAAGAAAAACAATGTGTCGCCAAAACACTACATGTCGTTGTTATATAAAGATTACACAAACGATATGCTTACAAGCTATGAAGAAAATAATTTAGATAGCAAATACGAAGACTATCGTATGCTGGTGAAAGAATATCGTGACGGCATTTTGCTTTTTCAATTGATGGACAGTAAAGTTTGGACAAAAGCTGTTGAAGACACCGCTGGTTTGAAAAAGTTTTATGAAGAAAACAAACAAAATTATCGTTGGGGAAAACGTTGCGATGCCCAAATTTTTAATGCAAAAGATGCTTCGATTATCGAAAAAATAAAACCTAGATTAAATTCATTTCCTTACGAAGTTACTTTAGAATTTGGCAATAAAATTATTTATACAGATGGCAAATTTTCAATATTACCAGCTGATAAAAAGAAAATTGATGCGATAAAAAATATATTGGGAAGAGATAAAAATTATAGAGTTGAAGTTTCGGCAAGTGCAAGTGCCTTGGAAAGTGCAAAAAGCAAAAAATCAATTTCAAAAGCACGTATTGATGCATTTTGGGCTTATTTAAAATCGATAGGAGTTGATTCTACTAAAGTTATTTTTAATGATTTAGGTGTTTCAAAATCTACAGATAAAAAAATGAATAACGAAGCTAAGTATTTGTCTTTCAGATATGTATCTACTAATATTAAGTCGTTTGAAAAAGAGTTTAATCAAACTGATCCATTGGCGTTGCAAATCAAAGAAAGTCGTTTCCAAAAAGGTGATGATGCGATTTTAGATGGAATCGAATGGAAAAACGAGTTTACTCAACTGCAAAAAAATGACAGAAACTATTTGATTTTTATCAAAAATATTTTAGAACCTCAAAACAAAACTTTTGAAGAAGCCAAAGGTCAAGTAATTTCGGATTATCAAACTTATTTGGAAAAACAATGGATCGAAAGTTTGAGAAAAAAATATCCTGTTGTTGTAAATCAAGCAGAACTAAACGGATTGATTAAAAAATAAGTTTATACTTTTACTTATGCTGTTTAGGCTCTTTTGCCTATGCAGCATAAGAATTTAATTAAATTTTAGCTGTTTCAGCAATGAAAGTTCATACCACAAATTATACTGATACTTTTATTATTGCAGATGATTGCGCAGCAACTTCTGGAGAAGTGCCTCCAATAAAAACAGATGCCAAAACTGTTGCTAGTTTGCAGTTTGAGATGGTTAAAAATAATCCATATAAATACACTTCTGATGATGTATTTTTTCAGGTGTATGCAGAAAGAAATGGTTTGGTTGAAGCCGAATTTAAGGCAGAAAGAGAAAAGTTTTTTTCTAAAGGACAGCCTTGTTTTCGGACATCACCTCTTACAAAAAGATATGGGTGGGGAGTTCATAGTGATAAAAATGGCAAAATTGCAGTTTATGGTTGCCAAATTGCCGAGTATGCAGCTTTAGCTAAAAATAAAGATTTGATTTGTGTAAAGGCAATGAAATCGGCTTCGGGCTTGGTGAAGTAGCTAATTTCAATGCACAAATATAGCATTTCATTGTCATAGAAGTACAAATATAAAACCCCAACTTTTGTAAAACGGCTGTAATGTGCGGTTTTCATTTTCAGTCTTAAAGTAAAGTCAATGCAATTTAGCGTCCAAGTCCAAACTCTAATAACTTGTAAAGTGTCGAAAGTTGGATGTCGCTTTTTCCATTTTCTATTCTTGAAATAAAACTTTTTTGAGTTCCAGTCTTTTCAGCTAATTGCACTTGTGTCATCGATGCAAGTCGCCTTTCTTCTTTGATAACTTCGCCAATAGCAAATGCTTTAGCTTTTATTTCAAAGTCAGTTCGTTTAGCAGTACCAACTTGTCCATAACGAATGTCGAGATGTTCATCAAATGATGTAATGATTTTACTTTTTTTTATTTTTTGCTTTCATTTTGTTTTTGTTTTAATTTTTCGTCAAAATACTCGTACATGATTTTCACTGCTTTGTCAAGTTCTTCGGAAGGCGTCTTTTGAGATTTTTTCTGAAACCCGTTAAACAATACAACTACTTGTCTATCGTCAAAAAAGCAAAAAATACGGTAAATATTTCCTTAAAATTCTACTCTAATTTCATAAAGTCCGTTTGTTCCTTCTATATGCTGAAAAAATTTCTGAGGAATTCTGTTTAAAAATTATTTTTTTTCAGCACTCTAAAATTATTACACTATAATAGGAAGATTTTACTCATTCATTCTATCAAATAACCAACTTGGAATTAATTTTAAATCTACTGAACCTGCCTTTTTTATTTTATGATATTAAATAAGAATTTTTAAAATATTGAAAATGTTTTGTTTTTAGCTCATGTTCGTTTTGAATTCTAAAGATACCTTCATATTTACTACTCCATATATGGCATTTGTATAAGTCTTCGTCTTCAATGGGTTCATTTGTATAAAATTTTATTTCTAGGTATTTGGTCATGGGTTTAACGACCAAAAATGTTTTGTTTTTTACGAATACCACACAATTTTTAGTTCCACTAATTTCAACATCTTGCCACTCTGCCACTCTCTGTAATAACTTATCAAAAGCTAAAAGTATGGCATCTGATTTGTTCAAAAATAAATCATCAATATTTACTTCTTTACAATAATGCCAGGCGTTTGGATTTCTTAAAACCCGTTTGCAAGAGGGACAAATATGTTTTTCCACAACTTTTTTTTATTGAAAACGAATTTTTAAAAAAACTTAGATATTTTCATTTCTAACAAATCATCACTTCTGAAATTGTACAATATTTCTTTGTCAGAAACATTGCTAAGAATGTTTGCTTTCAATGCAATTTTGTAGCTTTTGGCAACTCTTCTACTTGCTTCTACACGATATAAAGTTGTTCCTTTTTCAACATCAAATATGCCTCCAATAAGGCAATCAGTACTTTTGTCATCATTCAGAGCAATTCTTGTTCCAATAAAAACATCGTTATCTAACCCCGAAAAGGTAAGTTCACGTCTGCTATCGTAGGTATATTCTGCAACAATTCCAACATCTGCACCTTTGTCAAAAACATTTCCAAAGGTATATTCAAAACCGCTCGTGAAAGCAATAAAATCCTGAAATGTTGAGGTTCTATAAATAGATTCTAATTTCAGAATCCAAGCATCTTTGTTGTATTGAATGTCTATACCACTTTGATTGATGACAGGATAGGACAAATCTAACCCTGTTGCAGGATTAAATCCTAAGAATAAAGGCTCACGACTATTTCCATAGAAATGAGATAATCCTAAACTAAAATCATCGGCTGTTTTTGACCAACGCAGAGCAAAACTTGGATGCCACTCTTTGTTGCTTGATCGAAATTGGATATCTTCTCGTTCAAGAACCACTGGAAACCTATATCTACCAGTTTTTGACGATAATTGAATTCTTCTGGAGTAAGGTAGATAAAAGAATTCAAAATTACCCAATTTTGAATTCTTTGAAATTTGCAACATGGGCTGACCAAGTTTTTGCTTTCCATCAATACCCTCTACTGCATCTGTTTGGTTGATAATATCGACTAAATGATTGGATTCTGCAACACCCCAAAATACTTTACGGACACCCACTGTGATAGTCCAACTCTTCAATTTTCTTTGATAATATGCTTGCCTCACATCCCAGTGTGTTCTGTTGGGGTCTTGAATACTTCCTCTTACAAAAGGCTCAACTTTAAAGGCATGCTTTCCATCAGCGGAATTTATTTTTAGAGTTGGCTTAAAAGCACCTGATAGGAAGTAATCCTTTTGGTTGGGATACAATCCTTTACTGGTAAAGTATTGATTTTCAAGTTCTAATTCAGCTGATAAATCAACTTCCCATTTTTTTTTCAGCGTATCTTGACTCCAAACCAAGTTATTTATTAACAAGAAAACGCACACAATTAACAAAAACTTTGGCATATTCTCAATTTTTTAGATTATCTTCTGTCAAGTCGTTTTCACTCAGGTTGATGCCAAATTTATAATTCGTAAACAGCAATTGCGTTTTTTTGCCGCTTTGGTGATTTACCATGTTCAAAGCGTTTGCTCTGAAATATTTATTATTGTATAATTTGTAATCACTGTAAGTCAATGTTTTCAGTTTTTCATTTTTTCTATCATAAAATTCTAATTCCTCAACCCTATAATTTTTTGAAAGATTAAATTTCCCAATAATTCTTGTGTAACCGCTTTTAGGATCTTTAGGGTCCATTTCAACTATGGCAATTTTTTCTGTACCAACCATAGACTCGCTTATAAATTTGTACGTATATTTTTCTACCTCAAAAGAGCTTAAATCTTCAAATGCAAATTCACTACCCATAAATGGTCCTGATTTGTTAGAAGATGCAATTCTTTTTACTCTTGTTACAGCTGGTAAATATATCCACTGGTCATCATCACCAGACTTGTGGGTATAAGTAAGCGTTTTTGTACCTTTTACATCTTTTGGGCTGTTAAATTCGATGATTGACTTATCTCCATCATTAGGCACTTCCAACGTTTTATTTTTTAACAAATTGATAGAAGTCTGACCTTGTTTATTAGTTAGAATCATCTGTAATTCTGACTCAGAACTTTTGTAGCCTATATCTGCTTTGTCGCTATTTTGTGCTATTTCTAATCCTCTATCTTGTGCAAAACTTGCAGGTAAGGTTAAAGAAGAGAAAAGAATAGAGGCTACGATTGATTTTAAATTGTACATAAGTTTTAAGATTTAATGGTTAGAGATTTATTTTGAAAATTTGAGTAATAACGCTGGCAAAGCCAATAAGCAAATGATAATTGAGGCTGATATAATAATTATAGTAATTAAAGCTAATTGTGAGTTAATCATGAATGTAGATTGAGCTAAAATGAAGAATCCAACACAGAGTATACCAGCAGTAGCTACTATTGCTCTTCCTACATTTTCAAAACTATAACGTATGGCATCTTCTGTCGAAAGATTCAATTCTCTTTTGGCTCGCAAATATTTCGACATAAAATGAATAGTACTATCTACTATTATACCAAGTGTCATGCCAAATACAGCTGTCATACCAAGATTTACATATCCAAGCACAAAATACCAAATACCGAATCCATAAATAGCTGGCACCACATTAGAAAATATACTGATTAATCCATACTTAATGCTTCTGAAAGTAATCATTAAAATGAGTGTAATCATCAATGCCGAGAGGATAGCTCCTGAAATCAAACTTTTTACTTGTTGCCTTCCTATGTGGGCAAACATTAAAGTTAAGCTAGATGCTTTTGCATGCATATATTTTGGTGTATTTGTCTCAAGCCAAGTTTCTAAACGAGTGGCTAAATCTATCATTTGTGCCGACTTTACCTCTTTGAGTGTAACACTAAACCTGGTTTCAGACTTACCTATATTTACTTGATTACTTAAGTCTAAACCGTAAGGAAGCGAAAGTTCATACAATAAATTATATTGAGCTGCTTCTTTTATATCTTTTGGAATTGAATAATAAGCATTATCATCATTATGCAAGGCTTTGTTCACTCTTTTTTGTACTTCTGAAAAGCAGCTTACATGCACTACTTCAGGTTGTGATTTTGCAAAAGCTGCAAATTTTTCTAGATAATTTAGATACACTGGGCTATTTATTTCTCCTTCGCCAGCAGCAGGAAGTGAAAAGTCTAAACTATAGACCCCTGTTAAATTTTCATTTATAAAATCTGAATCTGTACGGAAAGAGATTGATTTTGAAAAATACTTTATAAATTCATCATTGAGTTGATTTTTTAAAGTAAACACACTGGATATTACAAGCAATACAATTGAAGTAACTAATATTTGATTAGGATATTTCAAAGCGAAATCGCTAAGGCTGTTATAAAACCCTTTTTTCTCTACATCAATGGGCAATAAAGCTAATAAGGCAGGAAAAGTAGTTAGTGAAAATAACAAAGCAAAAATCATACCTAATGCAGATATGTTCCCAAAGTCTGCATATGGTGGTACATCTCCAGTATTTAGGGATAAGAATCCTACAATAGTTGTAAGACTTGTGATTATGACTGGTACAAAATTTATCTTAATACTTTCTATGATGGCTTCATTTTTCGATTTTCCTGTTTTCATATAAGCAATAATAGCAGCTAAAATATGAATGCAATCCGCTATGGCGAGTGTGCAAATAACGATAGGCGTATTTGACGATGAGGCAGTAAGATTAATACCTACTAATCCTGAAACTCCTAATGCTGCAGAAATAGATATAATGATAATAACGAATGTACTTAACGAACCAGTAACCGATCGGGTAAAAAAGTAAATCATTACTAAAAAAATTAGAAATATGAGTGGAATTAGCGTTTGTCCGTCCTTTTGACCAGCTTCCGAAAAAGCATTATTGAGCATTACATTACCTGAGATATAAATATCTATGTCTTTGTATTTAGTCTTCCATGCTTCAGTTTTATTTCTAACAAAATTTACGATTTGTGGTGTAGCTGCCTCATTCGTATCTATTTTACAAGTAATATTTATAGCAGTTACCGATGCATCTTTATTAATGAGTCTATTGAACAAGATGGGTTCATTTAAAGCAATTTCTTTCGCTTTTAGTAATGCTTCATCTGTTAGGGAATCAATATCAGTTATTAAATCAGAAACAATTAAGTTATCGCCATCTGCCCTTGTATACTGAAAATTTGTAACCGCATCCACTCTTACTGAGTGGGGAGTTTGCCACGAAGAATCAACCAACTCTTTGATGGCTGATATCGTTTCTTTAGTAAAAACTTTACCTGATTTTGGTGCAAGTGCAATTAACACATTGTCATCATCGGTGTACAAATTTTCCATTTTGTTGTAGGAAATAAGCCGAGGATTGTCTTCTTTAAAGAATATTTTAGAATCTGAATTGAACTTGAGCTTGCTAAATCCAATACCTGCAAGTATTGGCACCAGCAAAGAAAGAAAAAGAACCGTTTTTTTGTATTTGATAAGTTTGGAAGTGAAATCTACTACCCTTTGTTCAAAAGATGAGATTGGCTTAGAATTTTTGTTCTCCATGTTTTTATTTTTTAATTACAAAGAGAACAAAAATAAATGAACAATGTTCATTTATTTTTAAATATTTTTTATTTATTTTTTTAATGAGTTGATTATCAGTTGTATATATGAATTAAAAAAATCAATTTCAGTAGTTTTTAGATTATTTTCAAGTGCCTCTTTTTTAACGTCAATAAGCTGAAGAATTCCTACAGCAGTTCCCCACATTAAAAATGAAAACTCAAGTTCGTTTAAATCTTGTCGTATTAAGCCTTGTTTTTTACCCTCTTGTAAAACTTTTACAACAAACATATTAATATCGAGACTTGCTGATTTTAAATACTCTGGCTCTTCCAAACCAGTGTTGCTCTCATAATATGAAACGAGTTGATTATAGAAAGGATATTCTTTGTAAAACTTAAAATAGGCATAAATAAAGTTAGATACTTGATTTAAAGCATTGGGTTCATTTATAATACTTTCATGAAAATTTTTAAGCAATACCTGCCTAGACTTTAAAGTTAGATGCCCAATAATTTCTTCCTTGTTTTCAAAATATAAATAAATAGTTCCGATGGATAATTTAGATTTTTTACCAACTTTAGCAATACTCAATTCCTTTAAACCACCTTGCTCTATAATATCTTCTGCACAATCAAGTATAAATTGCTTACGATCATCTTTTGAAGATTCAGTTCTTGCTCTTTTCATTTGCTATTATTCTTATTATATGCTTTATACGCTAACAAATATAAAACCGCTAAAGACTTTTGATTTTTCCACTTTTTTGCAATTTCCAACATTTGAGCTTTTAATTTGACATTTGGGTTTAAGCCATAAAGATTTATCATAATTTCTTTGAGGTGAAAATCATCATAAGGAAATACATTGGGACGTTGTAAAGTGTAAATCAAAATCATATCTATTGTCCATTTGCCAATTCCTTTGATTGAGGATAATTCTTTGATTACTTCTTCATCAGAAAGTTCTTTAAAATTAATTGTATTATTACTCCAATATTCGATGAAAGTCATCATAGATTCATATTTACCCAATGCCAATTTTATTTGTGGAAGAGAATGTTGCTCCAATAAATTGAAATTTTGAAGTGTAAGATGTTCAATACCTGCTAGTTCTAAGGCTTTAGAAAAAATTCTTTTTGTGCTACGGTAGTGAATTTGTTGTTCAATTATACAACTCATTATATCATGAAAAACATTCTTTGTTGAGTTAATAGTAGGTTTAGGTAATTGAAGAATTATTTTTTCAATTATAGGGTCGGTCTTAGCTAAAATTTTCTCGTTATCAATTTCCATTTATGATTTTGTAGTGTAATAAAATGACATCCTATTACAAATTAAGCTAAAATTTAGAAATAAAAAAACCGAGTGAATATTCTCAAAACAAGAATATTACTCGGTTTTTTTATTTATCATTAAACTATGCTTCGGTTGCGATAGGCTGCATGGCTGTCATAGCTTGGCGAAGCTCTGAACCAACCATTTCGATTGGGTGAAAACGGATAATTTCGTTTACAGCAATCAGCAATTTATTATCAACTCCATTATCTTTTCCTTCATTAAAGTTTTTACCAATAATGTTGGTATCCACTTTTTTCATAAAATCTTTCAACAAAGGTTTGCAAGCATGGTCAAACAAATAACAACCGTATTCAGCAGTATCAGAAATCACACGATTCATTTCAAATAATTTTTTACGAGCGATGGTATTAGCTATCAAAGGCGTTTCGTGAAGGGATTCGTAATATGCACTTTCTTCTTTTATTCCTGCTTCGGTCATCGTTTCAAATGCTAATTCTACACCAGCACGCACCATTGCTACCATCAATAAGCCATTGTCGTAATATTCTTGCTCAGAAATTTTCATCGAACCAGCTGGCGTTTGCTCAAATGCAGTGTTTCCAGTTGCGGCTCTCCAAGTCAAAAGGTTTTTATCATCATTTTTCCAATCTTCCATCATGGTTTTAGAAAATTCGCCACTCATAATGTCGTCTTGATGTTTTTGAAACTTCAGAAACTTCTAAAGCATAAATTTTTGCAGGATTCGATAGTCTATCCATCATACCTGTAATTCCGCCATGTTTCAACGATTCTGTAATTACTTCCCAACCATATTGTATTAATTTAGAAGCATATCCTTTGTCAATCCCTTTTTCAACCATTTTATCGAAACATAATATTGAACCTGTTTGAAGTAAGCCACACAAAATAGTTTGTTCACCCATCAAATCAGATTTCACTTCAGCAACAAACGAAGATTTCAACACACCTGCTCTGTCGCCACCTGTGCCTGCACAATAGGCTTTTGCCAATTCCCAACCTTTTCCTTCTGGGTCGTTTTCTGGATGTACTGCAATTAAAGTAGGCACACCAAAACCACGCACATATTCGGCACGAACTTCCGAACCTGGGCATTTTGGAGCAACCATAATTACAGTAATATCTTTACGAATTTGCATTCCTTCTTCTACAATGTTGAATCCATGCGAATACGACAAAGTAGCTCCTTTTTTAATCAAAGGCATGATGGCAGTTACAACCGAAGTATGTTGTTTATCGGGTGTTAAATTAATTACCAAATCAGCCGTTGGGATTAATTCTTCGTAAGTTCCAACTTTAAATTTATTGTCGGTAGCTTTTTTCCACGATTCTCTTTTTTGATCAATAGCCTCTTTACGAAGTGTATATGAAACATCTAAACCAGAATCTCTCAAATTCAAACCTTGATTCAAACCTTGAGCTCCACAGCCCACGATTACAATTTTTTTGCCTTTCAATGCATTTACACCATCAGTAAATTCGCTCGAATCCATAAATTCGCAAACTCCCAATTGATTTAGTTTTTCTCTCAATGGAAGTGTATTAAAATAATTTGCCATTTTTGTTTTTATTTAAAGAATATGATTTCTGTATATATTTTGATGTTACAAAGTTGGAATAATTATTTTTTGTAGGCTAGTAAAATTTGTATAAATTTAGGTAGTTTTAATGGCTGTAAAAACATATTAATTTAGTAAATATTATTAATATATTGATAATCAAGTTATTGATAAAATATAAATATGAAAGAAATACCAATTTATACTATTAAAAATTTTGCACAAAAATCAAATACTACCATTTTATACCAAGTTGAGCCATTTGATAAGAGTAGAGATTTTAAAGTAACTTATCCACATCGGCACGACAATTTTTTTGAAATTCTGTTTTTAACAAACGGAAAAGGTTCGCATACAATTGATTTTCAGCAATATGAAGTAAAACCATATAGTGTGTTTTTTCTCTCGCCAGGACAAATCCACGAACTCGATTTGTCGCCTGATGTGCAAGGTTATATTTTTCTTTTTACTTCTGATTTTTATCATTTTAATAAAACTGAAACCAATAAATTATTTGAATTACCTTATTTTTTTCATGAAACATTGGCTTCTCCTCCACTTTATTTAGAAAATAATCTCGAAATAACAGAATTGGAATATTGGTTCAAAAAAGCTACTTTAGAAAATAATTCTTCGGAATTAGATAAAAACGAAGTCGTTCGTGCTTACTTAGATTTGATACTGGTTTTTTGCAAACGAAAATACATTCAACCTTTTGGTATGGATGAGAAACTTCAAAAAGGTAAGCTTTTGGTAAAAAAATTTAAACAGTTAATAGAACAACATTGCTCCGAAAATTTTTCTATAAAACAGTATGCCGATTTGCTTTTTGTAACTCCATCGCATCTGAGCGAAATTGTAAAAGCTATCAGTGGCAGAACTAGTACAGATTTAATAAACGATCGTATGGTATTAGAAATCAAGCGGTTACTCAAATATTCGGATTTAACTATTACCGAAATTTCATACAAGCTAAATTTTTCAGACCAAAGTTATTTTGCAAAATATGTAAAAAAATTAACTGGTTTTTCGCCAAAAGAATTAAGAAACAATACAATTTAGTACATGTTAAATTTATAGAAAAACCTAAATATTGTATTTTTCTTAGAAAATCCGAATTATTAAATTACATTTGCAAAATGTTTGCTTTTAAGGCAGCATCTCCGCAACCTGTCGGTCTTTGATTCATGTATGTGATTATGTGCCATCCGAGGGGTTTTTAGATGCTCTAAAGCTCACTTGGAAATTTATTGGTTCACTTAATCATCATCATGTATGAATGAAAAAATTATGTTCGCAGATTTGAATTTATCTGCCGAAACGTTACAATCGCTTATTGATATGGGTTTTACAACCCCATCACCCATCCAAGAACAAGCTATTCCTTTTTTATTAGAAGGAAAAGACATGATTGGACAAGCTCAAACGGGTACAGGAAAAACGGCTGCTTTTGCCGTTCCAGCTATCGAATTGATAGATGTTGAAAAAAGAGGCGTTCAAACTTTAGTAATGTGCCCAACGAGAGAGTTGGCTATTCAAGTTGCTGAAGAATTCAAAAAAATTGGTAAATACAAAAAAGGATTTCGTACGGTAGCTGTTTATGGTGGCTCAAGTATCGACAAACAAATCCAAGCTTTGCGTCAAGGTGTGCAAGTTGTAATTGGTACTCCTGGTCGAATTATGGATCATATCGACAGAGGTACTTTGAAATTGGATAGCATCGAAATGGTAATTCTTGATGAAGCAGATGAAATGCTAAATATGGGATTTATTGATGATATCGAAAGTATTTTGAGTAACACGCCTGAAGGTCGCCAAACGGTATTTTTTTCTGCTACAATGCCAAAACCAATTATGGATTTGACACGCAGATTTCAAAAAAATCCAGAAATTATAAAAGTAGCTGCCAAAGAATTGACAGTTACAAACATCGAACAATTTTATTTTGAAGTTCGCCATACAGCAAGAGTAGAAGCTATGAGTCGTATTATCGATATGCATGGGTTGAAACTGATGTTGGTTTTTTGTAATCAAAAACGTGTAGTTGATGAATTAGTTGAAGAATTGCAAGTGCGTGGCATGATGGCAGAAGGAATTCATGGCGATTTGCGTCAGCAACAACGTAATAATGTGTTATCGAAATTCAAACAAGGTGTAGTTTCTATTTTGGTAGCTACTGATGTTGCTGCTCGTGGAATTGATGTAGATAATGTAGATGCAGTTTTCAATTATGATATTCCATTAGATGACGAAAGTTATGTACATAGAATTGGTCGTACGGGTAGAGCAGGAAGAAAAGGAAAATCGTTTACTTTTTTAACTGGTCGCAAAGATGCACTTCGTATGCGTGATATCGAACGTTATACAAAATCACAAGTTGCTAAAGGCGAGGTGCCGTCAGGTGCTGAAATAGAGGCGTTTAGAAAAAATCAGTTTGTAGAAAAAATTACAAATTTGGTAAATGCAGACCAATTCAACGAATTTATTCCTTTAGCGGAACAAATTATTGCAACTGGTATTTCTCCTTTAAAAATTATTGCTTCGTTATCTAAATTGCATTTAGGAACATTAGCATCGAAAACAGGTGGTGATGAGAACTTTTCTGTTGAAACTCGTGGTTCAAGAGACAGTTCAGACCGTGGTGGAAGAGATAGAGGCGACCGTAGTGGTGCCGATCGTGGTGGACGCAGCAGCGATCGTTTCGAACGCAGACCAAGTGGCGACCGTTTTGAAAGCAATCGTGGAGGCGGTTCAGACCGTTTTGACAGAGGTGGCGACAGAAGCAGAAGCGGTGGAAATCGTTTTGAAAGAAGTGGCGACAGACCAGAACGTGGACCTTCGAGAGATTACGAAACCAATTCGGCTGATATGCAACGTATAGCCATAAATATTGGTAGAAATCAACGTGTTAGACCTGGAGATATAGTTGGTGCTTTAGCTGGAGAATCAGGAATTAATGGAAAAAATATAGGTAATATCGAAATAAAAGACAGCACTACGTTTGTATTTGTTCCTAAAACAGATGCCCGCAAAGTACTAGATGCTATGAATGGAAATACCATCAAAGGATTTAATGTAATGCTCGAATTAGCAGATTAATTTATCTTTTAAATAACAAAAAGCCCTGCAAGTTTTAATATTTGTTGGGCTTTTTTGATTATTATAGGGATAAATTATTTGGAAATTTTTTATACTTAAATGTTATTCAGTAAGAGTGAAAAAGTAAGCCTACATCACTTTCAAGCACATTTGATTTTTTTTTCGACACACAAGACAATACTCAAAAATCCCAAAAAGTCATTTTTTTGCATACGTTCTGCCACTGTTCCAACAGAAAAACGTATCTTGGCAAATCGAAATAGAAAAAACATTTTGTAGATGATTTTAAAAGAATTGAAACCAAGAAAAGCACTGAACAAAGCCTTTTTGAAAGTAAAACCGATTAGGATTGAAATTGAAGGTTTTAAGAGCAATCTTATAACTTTATTAGATTCTATAAATGACAAAGAAAGCGAAGAGTTTCATAAAAACTTGGTTTCCGACTTTCTAAAAGATACCTATTACAAACAAAATCATTTTATCAATACCAAAGGTCGAAACGACCTAGTTATTCATAATGGAAATAACGCAAGCAGTTCAGTTGGTGTAATCATAGAAGCAAAAAAGCCGACCAATAAAAATGAGATGATTACCAAAGAGCATCTCAATAAAAAGGCATTTCAAGAATTGGTTTTGTATTACCTAAGAGAGCGAATTACACTTAAAAATTTGGAAGTCAAACATTTGGTGGCGACCAACATAAACGAATGGTTCATCTTTAACGAATATTTATTTGAAAGACTTTTTGCACAAAACAATGCATTTGTAAAGCAATTCGAGAATTTTGAAGCAAGCAAGAAAACAACAGATGTTTTTTACAAAGAAATAGCCGAACCATTTATTGAAAGCATCACTTCTGAAATTGAATTTACATACTTCAATATTCAGGACTTTCAAAAAACGCTTCGCAATCACTATAAAGCAGACGACAATTCGCTGATTGCTTTGTTCAAATTGCTTTCGCCAGAACATCTTTTAAAACTTCCTTTCAGCAACGACAGCAACAGCCTTGACAAACGCTTTTACAGCGAGTTGTTGCATATCATTGGCTTGACTGAAATTAATGAAGGCGGAAAAAAACTAATTCAAAGAACCAAAGAAAGTGAGCGACATTTGGGAAGCATTTTGGAAGATGCCATCATTCAACTCGATAGTTTAGATAAACTCAACCGACTTGAAAAACCAAGTCAATTTGGAGCCAACTCGCAAGAACGACTTTTCAATGTAGCCCTCGAATTGTCTATTACTTGGATAAATCGTATTTTGTTTTTGAAGTTGTTGGAAGCTCAGCTAGTTACTTACCACAAAGGCGACAAATCGTATTCGTTTTTAAGTTTAGACAAAATCAAAAACTATGACGACCTTAATAGCTTGTTTTTTCAGGTATTGGCACGCAAGTATGACGAGCGAAACGAAGATGTTAAAAAAAAATTTGAGAAAGTGCCTTATCTTAATTCTTCGTTATTTGAGCCAACAGAGATGGAGCAAGTTACTTTGTTTATCTCCAACTTAAAAGACGATAAAACAATTCCTGTTATTTCATCAACTGTTCTCAAAAACGACCAAGGCAAAAAAAGAACAAGCAATTTGAATACGCTTGAATATCTATTTGAGTTTTTAGATGCTTACGATTTTGGAGCTGAGGGTACTGAAGAAATACAAGAAGAAAATAAAACATTGATTACTGCTTCGGTGCTTGGGTTGATTTTTGAGAAAATAAACGGCTACAAAGACGGTGCATTTTTTACACCTGGTTTTATTACTATGTATATGTGCCGTGAAACTATTCGCAAAGCAGTAGTTCAGAAGTTTACGGAATACCTAACGCTTCAAGGGTTTCAACCCCTTGAAGCGTTGAAAAGTATTGAAGATATTTATGAATTGATTCCGCAAAAGATTTCGAGAAAAAAAGCCAATGAAATAGTAAATTCCCTAAAAATATGCGATCCTGCCGTAGGTTCAGGACATTTTTTAGTGTCGGCACTTAATGAAATTATTGCCATAAAAAACGACCTTAAAATATTGGAAGACCGTGAAGGAAAATCCTTACATCGTTATGAATTTACTGTCGATAACGATGAACTTTCAATAACAGACGAGGATGGCGAACTGTTTGAGTATAATCCAACAAATAAAGAAAGCCAACGCATACAAGAAACGATTTTCTACGAAAAGCAAACCATTATTGAAAACTGCCTTTTCGGTGTTGATATCAATTCCAATTCCGTAAAAATTTGCCGTTTGCGTTTGTGGATTGAACTTCTGAAAAACGCATACTACAAAAACAGCACAGAACTTGAAACGCTTCCAAATATTGACATCAACATAAAATGTGGAAACTCTTTGGTGAGCCGTTTTGCCATTGATGCAGACTTAAGTAAATCTTTAAAAAGCCTAAAATGGGATATAAAAACCTACCGAGGTCTGATACATGAGTATCAAAATGCGACTGACAAAGAAGCCAAACGAGGTTTTGAAAAACTTATCAACGATATTAAAAAAGATTTTAGAACCGAAATACACAAAAACGACCCCATTCGCAAAAAACTAAGCGAACAAAGTGGACAACTTTTTATACACCTTAACCAAAAGCAAATTTTTGCATTAAATGGCAAGGAAAAAGAAGAATTTGAATTACGAACACGTTTTTTAGAAGTGGAAGTTGAAAAACGTAAAAAGCAAATAGATGAGATAGAAAGCAATAAAATCTATGATAACGCTTTTGAATGGCGTTTTGAATTTCCCGAAGTGCTCAATGATGATGGTGATTTTGTAGGATTTGATGTTGTTATTGGGAATCCGCCATATTTTTCGGTTTCGAACTTGGAAAAATCATTTTTGAATCATTTTGAAGTCTCAAATTATAAAACTTTTATAAAAAGCACAGATATTTATTGTTTGTTTTTAGAACTTGCTAAAAAGATAGGTAGTAAATACGGACTAAATCACTTTATAATTTCAAACAAATGGCTGACAGCAAGTTATGGTGAAAAAACAAGAACTTTTCTATCCGAACACACAAGCAAAATTTTTGTAATAGACTTTAACAAATACCAAATATTTGAAGAGGCTACTGTTGATGCCTGTTTGTTATCATTTTCTAATCAAAACGGCAAACGAACCGATTATATAGAATATGACATTAAAGAAAATATAGAAAAAGTAGAGCAGTTTTTATCAAATATTACTTCCTCAACTAAAATAATTAGCTTAAACGAAACATGGAATCTGAGCGGGTTTGGATTTCAAAATATTAAACAAAAAATCGAATCGAAAGGTAAAATATTAATCAAATGGGACGTTAATTTTTATAGAGGAATAACAACAGGTTTTAACGAAGCCTTTGTAATTGATGGAGCTACTAAAAACAAGTTATTGGCAGAAGATAAAAAAAATTCATCTATTATAAAACCACTTTTGAGAGGTAGAGATATAAAAAAATATAAATTTGATAAAGGATTACTTTGGTTAATTAATTCACATAATGGTTTAAAATCTGAAAAATTAAAGTCTATTGATGTGCCAAGAACTTATCCATCTGTTTTTGAACATTTATTAAAACATAAAGAAAGACTTATTAATAGAATAGACAAAGGAGATGATTGGAGTAATTTGAGAAATTGTGCCTACTTAAAAGAATTTGAAAAAGAAAAAATAGTTTTTACCAAAGCCTCTAAAATACAAGCATTTGCTTATGATAATCAAGGACATTTTGTATTAAATACAAGTTATATTTTGGTAGGAGAAAAGTTAAAATATCTATTGGCATTTTTAAATTCCAAATTATTCCAATTTGCATTCAAAAAGTTTTATCAAAGTGGTGGGATTGACGGAGAAATTACGATTCAATCTATTGAGCAAATTCCTATTGTATATCCTACCGCAAAGCAAGAATCTATTTTGATAAAAATCGTTGATAAAATAATTGATTTAAAACAAAAAAATAAAACGACCACCGACTTAGAAACCCAAATAGACCAATTGGTTTATAAACTTTATGAATTGACAGAAGAAGAAATAAAAATTGTGGAAAATGCCTAAATCTAATAACTCTGATATTGTTAAATATCTTAACAAAGATAAAAACTCAAGGTTAAGAGAAGCCATATTCAAGTATGCCTTTCTCCATGACATTAAATTAGGGGCAGCACAATTCCAATCCAACCTAAAAATTTACGAACCTGAAGTTGATAATGAAGGTTGTGACATAATTATTGAAGATTCAAGAGATTTTATTAGAAAAATACAACTGAAATCAATATATAACTCAAAGACTTCAGTTTGGTATATTCATAAAAATATATTGCTCCCTGCATTCAATCAAATGAGTGACTTTGGCTTGGATACAATTCTTTGCCCAACCTATCCAGGAGCGGTTGTTTTAATAGATGCTAAAGAAAAAACAAAGATTACTAGAGACAATGAATCTTCTCACAAAAGTGTTTTCCCTCAAAATGACTATAATTATCTTTACACAGATATCAATATCATATTTCTGATTTATTTAGGAATTATTAAAGGTAATTCATCATCTAAAAGAAACGCGGAGAAGGTAATCTCTCTTATTAGAGAACAGTTTTATTTCGACAAGATAAAGGTGTCAAAAAATTTATTTATAAAAGTGAATGGCACAGCTTCATTAATCAAACTTTTAGGATTCTGTGGCCAATATGATTTCTTAAATCATTCAAACCGGTTTATAAGAAACAATGTAAACCCAAGCAATTTTTTCAAAACCCTTAAAGATTTTAATTCTTATGAAACATCTGAAATTGAATTAAAAAAAAGGATTGAACTTTTAGAAAATGATAAAAATATTTATAAAAAACTACTTATAAATACCATTGAGCAATTGACTTAAAACATTCATAATTATGAATTACAAACGATATATGGCCACACACATTGCCATGTTGCATAATCAAACGCTCAATCTAAAACTTGAAATAGGTATTTGGATTCAAAATTTGAAATATTCGTACTTTTAAATCTTCCCAGTCGTGTTATACCAATAAGATAAACAATCAACCAAAATCTGTTGAAGAAATCTTTTTCCAATGAATAAGTGATTTTTCGAAATCATAATTAAAGGTAAATCCTCGTTTTATTAATTCGTTTGGCAAAATATGCGTTGGACGTGCTACTTTTTTTACCCTTTCTGGATGAATTCCATTTAGATTCGGTTTGATTTTATGTAAAATATTAGCTGCAATTTTGAGTGCAAATAGTGGAATTCTGATTACTTTTCCATTTGTGCCAAGCACTTTATTGATTGTGCTAATCATTCCTCCTAACGATAAAGTTTCTTGCTCAACATAATTATAGGTTATCACTTTTTCAGGCTGATTAATCATAAAAACGATGCTTTCAAATAATCCAAAAACATATCCATACGATTTTTTGATTGTCGGATTAACAGGCAAAAAGAAATAACCTTTTTTTACTGCTTTTATCATTCTCAAAATGTTTCCAGGATCACCCGGACCATAAATCACACCAGGTCTTACAATAATTAAGCGATTAGATATATTCTTCGATTGCCAAAGTTTGTGAATAAATTCTGCAGAAAGTTTCGAAATTCCATACGGAGTGTTAGGCATTGGTAAAATACTTTCGTCTGTAGCTTTCAAGGTGGGTCCATAAGGCGAAATACTTGAAGTAAAAAATATATTTGAGCAACCTACTTTTTCGGCAAATTGGCAAATATTTGTTGCACCTTTTATATTGGTTTCAAAATACTCTTGGCTTTCGTGTCCCGGCTCACGATGTATAGCTGCAAAATTAAAAATCCATTCGACTGGATGTTTTAAGATAGATGTCGAAATAGGATTTCGTACATCAGCAATAGTACAAATTACATTTTCATTATTTTTAAGCGGAGATTCTTTTAAATCTAAAATATAAACGGTGGAGCAGATTTTATTGCTCAATAAATATTCGCTCAATTTTGTGCCAATATAACCTGCTCCACCAAAAATAATACACGCTGTCATGTTTTTAAAAAACTATTCTTTGTATGCTTTAATGGTATGTCCGCCTTCTTGCAAATATTTTTCTTTTTTAAATAAACTTACATCCGAAGCCATCATTTCTTTTACCAATCCAGCTAAATCATATTTTGGTTTCCATCCCAATTGGGTTTTCGATTTTGTAGGGTCGCCTATCAATAAATCTACTTCTGTTGGACGGAAATATTGTGGATCAACAGCTACAACAACAGTTCCAACTGCTACTTGATAATCTGGATATGAGCAACTTACTACAATTCCTTTTTCATCAACACCACTGCCTTCAAATTTTAATACGATGCCAACTTCGGCAAAAGACATACGTACAAACTCACGCACACGAGTGGTTACACCTGTTGCAATTACATAGTCTTCTGGTTTTGATTGTTGCAAAATCAACCACATGGCTTCCACATAATCTTTGGCATGTCCCCAATCTCTTTCAGCATTTAAGTTCCCTAAATAAATTTTATCTTGCATTCCCAATGCAATTCGAGCAACACCACGTGTGATTTTGCGAGTTACAAAAGTTTCGCCTCGCAAAGGAGATTCGTGGTTGAATAAAATTCCATTACAAGCATACATATTGTATGCTTCACGATAGTTTACTGTAATCCAATAGCCATAAATTTTTGCTACGCCATACGGTGAACGAGGATAAAAAGGAGTTTTTTCTGATTGCGGAACTTCTTGAACCAAACCATAAAGTTCTGATGTCGAAGCCTGATAAATTCTTGTTTTTTCAACCAATCCTAAAATTCGAACTGCCTCAAGAATACGTAAAGTACCCAATCCATCTACATTTGCAACATATTCTGGCGTATCGAAACTCACTTTTACATGACTCATTGCACCTAAATTATAAATTTCGTCAGGCTGAACTTCTTGAATAATTCTGATAATATTAGTAGAATCTGTTAAATCGCCATAATGTAATTTAAAACGAACATTTGCTTCATGTTTATCTTGATACAAATGATCAATTCTATCGGTATTAAAAAGTGAACTTCTACGTTTTATACCATGAACTTCATATCCTTTTGATAAAAGTAATTCAGAAAGATAGGCTCCATCTTGACCTGTAACTCCTGTAATAAGGGCTTTTTTCATTAACTAATTTGTTTTTACAATTTTATACTAACTAATTTTATTGTTTAACTTTTAAAAGAAATGTTTTTTTAAAACAAATCAACATTCATTTCTTAAATCGTAAATGCTTTTTTTACTATTTCAGCTTGTTCTTTTATATGCACTTTATTATATCCAGTTGCAGGCGAAGAGCTTGATTTTCTTGCATTTACATTGATTTTTATTTCTTCGGGCATCAATCGTTTGATAAAATCCCAATAACCCATATTTTTGTTTTCTTCTTGTACCCATTCAACTTTTGCACTGCTATATTTTTTCAAAATAGCCATAATTTGTTTTTCTGGGAATGGATAAAGTTGCTCTATTCTAACTATAGCTACATCTCCACGTTTATTAGTTTGTTGTTCGTTTAATAAATCAAAATATACTTTACCAGTACACAATAATACTTTTTTAACATCAGCAGCTTTTACAAATATATCATCATAGGTTTCTTGAAATTTACCTTTAGTTAATTCTTCAATAGGCGAAACTACCAACGGGTGGCGTAAAAGCGATTTTGGTGACATAACCACACATGGTTTGCGGAAATTCCAAGCTAATTGTCTGCGTAAAATGTGGAAAATATTGGCTGGCGTTGTCAAATTGGCAACAACCATATTACGTTCTGCGGCAAGTTGTAAAAACCTTTCTGGACGAGCACTCGAATGCTCTGGACCTTGCCCCTCCATACCATGCGGAAGTAACATTACCAATCCATTTTGGCGATTCCATTTGGTTTCGGCAGAAGATATAAATTGGTCGATCATAGTTTGAGCACCATTAGAAAAATCACCAAATTGAGCTTCCCAAACCACTAATGCGTTTGGAGTTGCCATAGCATAGCCATATTCAAAACCTAAAACTCCATACTCTGAAAGTAAGGAATTAAATATTTTTAATTTGTCTTGTTTAGGATCGATATTATCGATTTGGCAATACGGAACATTTTGTTCGATATCCATAAAATAAGCATGACGATGCGAAAATGTGCCTCTTTTTACATCCTGCCCAGATATACGAACAATTTTATTTTCTACTAATAAAGAACCATAAGCCATCAACTCGGCTGTTGCCCAGTTTACTGTTTTGGTTTCGTTCAACATTTTTTCACGCTCCTTAATCAAATTTTCGATTTGTTTTAAGGCTTTAAAATCTGCTGGAATATGTAAAAGTGCTTTACTGATTTTATCAAAGGCTTCTTTCGAAATTCCAGTTTTTGGCGATGAGTCAAAATCTTCAAGCGAAGCTTTTTTCATTCCAAGCCATTCTTGTTCTAATTTTTGTGGAACATAAGGCAATGGTTTTTCTTTTATTAAATTTTGTTTTTCTTGCAACAAAGCTTTGAATTGGGCATCCATTTCTTCTGCCTGTGCTTCATTTATATCTCCACGTTTGATTAAATCTTGTTTATAGATTTCTCTTGGCGAAGCATGTTTTGCAATCAAACTATATAATTTTGGTTGTGTAAAGCGAGGCTCATCGCTTTCATTATGTCCATTTTTACGATAACAAACCATGTCGATAAAAATATCTTTACCGAAAAGTTGGCGGAAATCTATGGCGGTTTTTGCTGCAAAAGCAACCGCTTCTGCATCGTCACCATTTACATGAATTACTGGTGCATCAACCAATTTGGCAATATCTGTACAATAAATCGAAGTACGAGCATCATCAAAATCGGTTGTAAACCCAACTTGATTATTGATTACAAAATGGATAGTTCCACCTGTTTTATAGCCTGGCAAATTTGCCATTTGTAAAGTTTCATACACAATACCTTGTCCAGCCACAGCCGCATCGCCATGAATCAAAATAGGTACGCATTTTTTGAAATCACCTTTGTATTCATCATCAACTTGTGCACGAGCATATCCCAAAACCAATGGATCAACAGCCTCCAAATGCGAAGGATTTGGCATTAATTTTAAGTGCATTTTTTTATCGTATAGCGTTGTGATTTCGCTCGAATAGCCCATGTGATATTTCACATCGCCAGCACCTTCTAGACTATCAATGTTTATATTTCCTTCAAATTCATTAAAAATTTGCTCGTAGGTTTTGCCCATGATGTTACAAAGTACGTTTAATCGACCTCTATGAGCCATTCCAATCACAACTTCTTCGGCACCAAAAAGAGAACCTACATTAATAATTGTATCTATGGCAACTATAGTATTTTCGCCACCTTCGAGTCCAAAACGTTTTTGTCCAACATATTTTGTAGCCAAGAAATTTTCAAAAACTGTTGCTTCATTTAATTTTTTGAGAATACGTGTTTTGATTTCTTTAGGCGGATTATAAGCTTTAGCCGCTTTTTCAAATTCAATTGTGAGCCAATTTAAAATTTCGGGTTGGCGTATATAATAGTATTCAAATCCAAAAGCACCTTCATAAATGGTCTCTAGCGATTTTACAATCTCACGAAGTGGGGCATTTTCCATACCAATTTCGGCACCAACTTTGAATTTTGTATCCAAATCTGACTCAGAAAGTCCATAATCTTTGAGCGAAATAAAAGCCTGACGATCTTTGCGTTCGCGAATTGGATTTGTTTTTGCTTTTAAATGTCCTCTCGAACGATAGCCTCTGATAAGTCTATAAACTGCAACTTCTTTTTCGTTGATACCGACATTGGTAGAAGCACCATTAGATTTTGAGCTTCCATTGTTTTCGCCATATTTTGCGATGGAAAAATCAAAACCTTCAAAAAACTTTTGCCAAGATACATCTACATCTGCGGGATTGGCTTTATAAGATTCGTAAATGCTTTCTATTGCAGCTGTGTCAGCATTGGCTATATATGAAAATTTATCCATGATTGATATTAATTCGAGTGCTTTGTCATAAAGTAATGTGCAAAAATATGTATTTGAATGAAATTAAATGCTATTTTTTGAGAAAGTTTTAAAAAGTAGTTTTGTTTAAGTTATGGATGTTCTTAAAGTATGTTATAAACCATTTATAATTATCGATTTTATCCTGTTTTATTAATAGTTTATACAACTTGTTTTCAGGTTTTTAAAACAACTTAAATAGCTTAGTTTTTAATCTTCACAACTATTTATTAATATTGTATCGAAGTGTAAACTTGTTATTTGATAGCAGATATTTGCGAAAAAATGAAAAACTAAAAAAATAGCATAAATGAAAATGCGTAAATATAAATGTTGTTTTATCATACGATTATAGACAACATATGAAGTATCGAAATATAAGAGAAGAAGAACTTAAAAACAAAGTAGCAAACGACTATTTTTGGATTTATGACTGTACAAAAATAATTGGTAATGTCGATTTTTGTGTTTGTATTCACCAAAGCCAAAAAGAATTATTTGAACAAGAATCTTTGCTTTGGGCTGAAGCAAAAAAAGGTATTTCAGATATTTTTAAATCAATAGTTCAACTCATTTTAACCATTGGAAAAGCTAGAACTTTTGATAAATTTTTACCCCCACCATTTCTAGGTGCTTTTGATAGCGAAAACATAGCATTTATTCCTTATGTAGATATTTATGAAGTTTTTTATATAAATGACTTTAACTGGAACGTAACACCTTCAAACTATGAGACAAAAGAGTTTAAACTGATTCACGAAAAAGTTAAATCTATAATTGATAGTAAAGCACTTTTATTTAACTTTCAAAAAGATGATAAAGAATTAAAGCGATTTATCAAAGATAATTTCATAGTTGGTAAATTAGGCTTGACAAAAACTAAGATCGATAAAAATAATTTTATTATTATTTACAACAAATGGCTACAATCTGTAAAACCAACTATTGGATTAAATTGGGATTTGCTAAAAAACAGGCATGGCATTATTGATGGAGATTTTTATTTGGCAGACTTATTGTCGCATGAAAACAAAAGCCTAAGAGAAAAATTATATGTACTTTTAAATAACAATCATTATTTGCTTGACAGGGAAATTAACGAATTGGGATTTTTAAGTAGTAAAAGAGCTGATTTTTTAGATAAACAAATAGCTCACACACAATTTTGGAACAAATACGAGCGTCCACCGAAAGAAGAATATTGGGATTATATAGTTGAACGTAGAGATTTGCTCGTTCCGCAAGATGTGAGAGAACGCAAAGGTAGTTTCTTTACACCTCAAATTTGGGTGGAACTTTCACAAAAATATTTGACAGATGTATTAGGGGAAGACTGGCAAGACGAATATTATATTTGGGACTGTGCCGCAGGAACAGGCAACTTACTTGCTGGACTTTCCAATAAGTACAATATTTGGGCTTCTACACTAGATAAGCAAGATGTAGAAGTAATGCACGACCGTATAAATAATGGTGCTAATTTATTAGACGACCACGTTTTTCAGTTTGATTTTTTGAATGATGAATTTTTGCCAATATCCAAAGGAGGAAAATTGCCTGATTCGCTTTACCAAGTTATATCAAATGAAAACAAGCGAAAGAAATTGGTAATTTATATCAATCCGCCTTATGCAGAAGCTAGCGATAAAAAAACACTTACTAAAATTGAAGGCAAAAGAGGGGTAGAGCAAAGTAAAACAAACCTCAAATACGCAAAGCACCTCGGGCAAGGCAATGCAGAGCTTTTTGTACAGTTTTTAACTAGGATTTATTTTGAAATTCCTGAAAGTATAATTGCTGAGTTTTCTACTTTAAAAATTATTTCAGGTCCACATTTTATTAACTTTAGAAGCTTTTTTAAGGCAAAAATGGAAAAAGCTTTCATTTGTCCTGCACAATCTTTTGACAATGTAAAAGGAAAATTCCCAATCGGATTTATGATTTGGGACACCTCAAAAAAAGTTAAATATGATAAAATCGAAACTCAAGTTTTTGATGAAAATAATACTGAACTAGGCAAGAAAAACTTTTATGTCTACGATAAAGACCAGTATATTAATGATTGGATAAAACCATATAGGGCTGATGTATCAAAAAATCAGTTGATTGGTAAATTCCCATTTAAAGGAAGCGATTTTCAAAATCAAAACATGATTCAAGTAGTTCATCATAAAATGGACTATAACACAGAAGCAGGTCAGTTTTTTATTAATCAGAAAAATATAATCTATGCTTGTGTTTATTTTGCTGTACGCAAATGTATAGATGCTTCTTGGCTCAACGATCGTGATCAGTTTTTAGCACCCAATAAAAACTGGGAATCTGACCTCATGTTTCAATCAGATTGCCTAACATATACTTTATTTACTAATAATATTCAATCTAGTTTTGGCACAAACCACTGGATTCCGTTTACTGAAAAAGAAATAGATGCAAAAGAAAAGTTTGAAAGTAGCTTTATGACTAAGTTTATTAGTGGAAAAATAGATACAGAAATCTCTTTTGATTTATTCCAAAAAATTGATAAAAAAGAAGAAAAACCTTTACAATTTTCAACTGAAGCAAAATCGGTATTTGATGTTGGTAGAGAGCTTTGGAAATTCTATCATAAACAACCAAACTGTAATGTAAATGCTTCTCTATATGATATAAGAGAATATTTTCAAGGCAGAAACGAAGCAGGAAAAATGAATAATAAAAGCCAAGATAAAACATACATGATTTTAATTGGCGACCTAAGGGAAAAACTTAATAAACTAGCTGAAAAAATTGAGCCTAAAGTCTATGAATACAGATTTTTAAAAGAATGACATAAACTACGAAAGCTAAGTATTTGGACATTCACTGAAAAAAGCAATATAAATAAGCTATAAAGTACTTTTTTACTGCTTATTTCACTGATTTTGGAGTTCATTACCATAAAGTCGAATATTTTTTTGGTAATCAACAGACAACTTTTTGATTTATAAACTATCTCCTATTATCCTCATTATTAATAATACTCAAATAATTTTTATAGCGTGAATGTGCAATTTTTCCTTTTTCAACTGCATTTTTAACTGCACAGCTTGGTTCGTTGATATGCAAACAATTATGAAATTTACATTGATTTAATAATTCTCTCATTTCTGGAAAGTAATGCCCAAGTTCGTTGTTTTCTAAATCTATAATTCCAAATTCTTTAATTCCAGGAGTGTCAATCAAATAGGTTTTTTCTGAAACTTCAAACATTTCGGCAAAAGTAGTTGTATGCACACCTTTTTGTGCAAAATTTGATATGACAGCCGTTTTTTGGCTCAAAGTTGGAAACAAAACATTCATCAACGTGGATTTGCCTACGCCAGAATGTCCACTAAATAATATTGTTTTGTGTTGCAAGTGTTTTTTCAGTTCTTCAATTCCAGTTTGAAGTTCTGCAGATGTAATAAAAGATTGATAACCAATATTTTGATACATTTCTGCAATTTGTTTTTGGTAAGTAATATGTTTTTCTGTCCACAAATCTGATTTATTAAAAACGAGCGAAACAGGAATCCGAAACGACTCTGCTGCCACTAAAAAACGGTCTATAAAACCCAACGAAGTTTCGGGCATGGTAAGCGTTACAATCAAAAAAGCTTCCTCAATATTAGATGCAATAATATGAGCATGCTCTGTTTTGTGTGCCGATTTGCGAATAATATAGTTTTTTCTATCATGCAATTCGGTAATTACAACCGATTCTGAATTTTCGATTTCAAAACCAACGTCATCACCTACGGCAATTGGATTAGTAAGTTTGTGGTCGTCTAATTTGAATTTCCCACGCAAACGTCCTTTATATTTTTGAGAATCTTCTCCTAAAATATCATACCACGAACCAACCGAACGAAATATTTTGCCTTGCATTTATGATGTTAAATTTATTTTTTCTAAAAAAAGTGCCGTTGCTCCACTGTTTTGTTCAACATAAGTTGAGCAAATTTCGCCAGTATTTATTCTTTCAATTTCATCAAAATAAAATGATTTTATGCGTTTTTCAAGTTCATAATAATTTTTGATAGAAAAAGCTCCTTTCTGTTTTATTAATGCAATTGCTTCATTAAATTTTTGATAATTTTCACCAAAAATCACTGGAATTCCATACACAGCAGGTTCAAGAATATTATGCAAACCACTTCCAAATGCCCCACCAATATAAGCTAAATCTGCATATTGATAAATCGAACTTAACATACCAATATTATCAATGATTAAAATTTTTGCATTTTCAAAATCACCTTCACTATAGCGATAACATTTTATTGAAAAAGCATTTGTGATTTTTAATAATGTTTCTTCATCTATCAAATGTGGAGCAATTATGATTTTAAATTTTGGAAATTCTGCAAGATCAATTTGGTAAATTAAATCAATATCTTCTTGCCAAGTACTTCCAACAACAAGTAAGAAATTTTTATCTTTAAATTTTTCTATTTCAGGCAATGATTTTTTGTTCGTCAAAAAAGTTTTTACACTATCAAATCGCGTATCGCCAATTATAGTCGAATCTATATTAATAGTTTTTAGTAATTTTTGCGAATCAATGTCTTGTACAAAAATATGGGTAAATAACTTTAATGGATTGGGAATGATGTATTTTTTCCAATTAAAAAAATATTGATTTTCTCTAAAAATAGCTGATAATGAATAAGTTGGAATGTTTTTATAATTTAATTCAGCAATATGATTATACCAAAATTCATATTTTACAAAAATCGCTATCATGGGATTTGTCACTTCTATAAATGTTTTCGCATTTGATTTTGTATCCAAACAAATATAAAAAACCCAATCTGCAAGTTTATAATTTTTGCGAATTTCGTAACCCGAAGGCGAAAAAAAAGTAAGTAAAATTTTATATTTAGAATGTGTGTTTTTGATTTCTTCTATAACAGGACGGGCTTGCTCAAACTCGCCAAGCGATGCACAATGAAACCAAATCACATAAGGTTGTTTTGCAATGTTTGCTTGCTTTAATTTCTCAAAAATATCAGTTCGTCCATCAATCCAACTTTTTGCTTTGGAATTAAAAATAGATGTTAATCGAATAAAAAATCCAAAAATATAAATGCCAATCGTGTAAAGAATCATTAAAGGTTTATTTTTGTGCAAATTATAAAAAATGAAGCAAGTATTTTTATTGATAGCATCTTTAGTCTTAATTTTTTCGTGTAACAAATCAGAAAAAATAAATCGTGATGGAATTTTGACTCCCGACCAAATGACAAATGCCTTAATACATATCCATTTGTGTGAAGGAAAAGTTTCGCATACTTTTTTTACTGGCGATTCTGCAAAACTATATTATTTGAATTTAGAAAATGCTGCTTTTAAAAAATTGTGTATCACAAAAGCCCAATACGAAAAAAGTTATGCTTTTTATTCAAATCAAGTCGAAGAGTTTGATGATATATATACAAGAGTTGTAGATAGTTTGAGTTTAAGAGAGCAACTCAAAAAATATTATTAATTTAAAAAACACATCATTACAACATAAAATAGTTTTTTAAAATTATCCTGAAGTTTGCTAAAATCAACTTAATTTGCATTTAAAATTAAGATAATCAATAGCATGGATTTTAAAAAATATATTCCTCACGCCAGTATTCTTGTACTTTTTGTAGTAGTTACAATTGCCTATTTTTTTCCGTTATATCAAGGAAAAACGGTTCGTTCGCACGATATTGTGCAATATCAAGGCATGGCAAAAGAAATTATTGACAACCGTCAAAAATTTGGAGAAGAGCCTTTTTGGACATCTGCCATGTTCGGTGGAATGCCAAACACAATGGTAAATATGGAACACAGTGGTAATTTATTTAAACCGCTTCATGGCTTTATTATCAGCATAACAAAATATCCTAGTAGCCTCATTTTTATATCGTTAGTTAGTTTTTTTCTATTGATGTTGGCTTTCGATTCGAGTGTGATTTTGGCAACCATTGGTGCTGTTGGATTTGCGTTTGCATCGTTTAATTTTATAAGTTTGCAAGCCGGACACAATGCAAAAATTGCTTGTATAGCTTATATGCCAGCTGTTTTGGCGGGTTTGGTTTGGTCATATCGCAAAAACAAATGGATGGGTGCTGCCATTTTAGCCATAGCTTTGGCTTTGCAAATCACAAATAATCATGTGCAGATAACGTATTATTTGGCTTTTATCTGCTTAGGATATGGAATAGTAGAGTTTTATAATGCTTTATTAGCCAAAAAACTAAATGTTTTTTTTCAAACCACATTGATTTTGATGGTTGTAGCTTTGGTAGCACTTGGCTCAAATGCAGGTTATTTTCTTTCGCTGAATGAATATGGAAAATACTCGATTCGAGGAAAAACCGAACTAAAACCTTTGGAAGAAAACAAAGAAGCTGTAAGAGCCGATGGTTTGGATAGAGATTATGTTTTTAATTATAGCAACTCACTTACCGAACCTTTTACTTTTTTGATTCCTGATTATATGGGTGGTGCAAGTAGCGGAAGTTTAGATACAAAATCGGCTGCAGCAACTGCAATGCAAAAAAATGGTGTAGACTACCAACAAATGCAAGGATTTTTGCAACAAGTGCCACTTTATTTTGGCGAACAACCTTATGTTGCAGGTCCAATTTATATAGGTGCTATCATCTGTTTTTTATTTATTTTAGGACTAATAATAGTAAAAGATCGAATCAAATGGATGCTTTTGGTTTGTAGTGTTATAGGGATTTTATTAACTTTTGGCAAAAATCTACCTGCACTTAATTATCTGTTATTCGATTATTTTCCTTTGTATAACAAATTTAGGTCGGTTACAATGGCTGTTGTGATTCCACAAGTTTGTATGAGTATTTTAGCGGTTTTAGCACTCAAAACCATTTTTGAAACCAAAGACAATACTATTTTCTCAAAACCTTTGGCAATAGCAGCTGGTACCACCGCAGGTTTTTCGATAATGGCTTTTTTGATGGCTAGTACAGGCTCGTATAGTTCAGCTGTAGATCAGGCTTACCAACTGCCCGAATGGCTGATTGAAGCCCTTGAAGAAGACAGAAAAGGAATGAGAACTGGCGATGCTTTACGCTCTTTTTTCTTTATTGCCTTAGTTGGCGGAACGATTTATTTGCTGATAATCAATAAGATAAAACAAAATTTGGCTGGAATTGCAATTTTGATTTTTACATTTTTTGATCTTTGGCTAGTAGATAAAAGATACTTAAATAATAATAGTTTTGATAAAAATGTTATCAAGGAATTTTATGCTCCAACCGAAGCCGATGCTTTGGTATTGCAAGATACCGACCCCAATTTTAGAGTTTTTAATTTAGATAATCCGTTTAATGATGCTCGAACTTCTTATTTTTTCACAAATCTGTTGGCGGATATAGCCCAGCAAAACTTCGTAGATACCAAGATTTAATCGAACGTAAAATATCTATCGAGCAACAATTATTTATAGATGGATTGAAAAAAAGAGAAGTCAATTTTCATCTCACTCCAGTGCTTAATATGCTCAACACCAAATATGTATTGGCAGGAAACGAAGCTCAAGGTGTGATTAAAAACGATTCGGCTTATGGCAATGCTTGGTATGTAAAAGATATAGAAACAGTTAACAATGCAGACGAGGAAATTGCTGAACTTGGACTCCATGACCCACGACATACTGCCGTAATGGATGTTTCTCGATTTAAACAAGACCAAGTTCATTTCTTAAAAGATACTGCAGCGTATGTAAAACTTACAGCCTTTAAACCTTATGAATTGGTTTACGAATGTTCGAGCAAATACGAAGGTTTTATTGTTTTTTCCGAAGTTTTTTATCCAAAAGGATGGACAGCAACCATAGATGAAAAACCTACAACGATTAAACAAGTAAATTATGTTTTGCGTGGCTTACATGTACAGCCTGGCAAACATACAATCACAATGAAAATGTCAAACGAAAGTTATTTATTAGGTAATAAAATTGCACTAGGCTGCTCAGGATTAATTTACTTAGGTTTTGTGTTGGTTTTATACACAACTTTTAAAGGAAATAAAAAATAAAGTTTGTACGTCAAGTCTTTCTTTAAAAACATTAAAGAAAGTTATCAAAATGAAAGCAGAGTAATAATAGCAATCTAATTATGAACAAACTTTTAATACAAATAAAAAATTGTAAAGAGTGCGAACATCATCTTAAAGATGGAGTAAATCCAATTATTGCTGCAAGCTCAAAAAGTAAACTTATTATCATCGGACAAGCACCGGGAAGAATAGTGCATAATACCAATATTCCTTGGAACGACAAAAGCGGTGATAATCTGCGCAATTGGTTAGATATTGACAAACATACATTTTATAATACAGACATTGTCGCTCTAATGCCAATGGGATTTTGTTATCTTGGAACAGGTAAAAATGGGGACTTACCTCCACGAACCGAATGTGCTCCTTTATGGCACAATAAATTGTTGAACTTAATGCCTAATGTAAAACTCATTTTACTTATTGGACAATATGCTCAAAACTATTATTTAGGCAACAAATCAAAAATTACTTTGACAGAAACCGTTTATAATTTTAAAGACTATTTACCAAAATACTTCACATTGCCACATCCTTCGCCAAGAAACAATATTTGGCTAGCAAAGAATGAATGGTTTGGACAAAATGTATTGCCAGAGTTAAAAAAACAAGTTCAAAATATTTTGAACTAGAAAATAATCGTTAATTTTATCTTAAAAATTGGAGATTTGGTAATTAGAATATACATTTTAAGTGTGAATTATATCAAATGATGTACTCAAAACGTTATCTTATTACATCTGAATTAATCTTCCTCAATAGAGGTTTTCATATCAGGACCTTTCAGGATTCCTCGCGTGCTGTTACCAATAAAATTTAAAATCTCGTCACGTTCGCTTGAAGGCTTAAACTCTACTTCTACTTTGTGCAAAGCCTGATTTGTATTCATTCCTTGCATATAAAACGTACGGTAAATATCTGCAATTTCATTGATTTGATCGTTGGAGTAGCCTCTCCTACGAAGTCCAACGGAGTTTATGCCACAATAACTTAATGGCTCACGAGCAGCTTTTATAAAAGGAGGAACATCTTTACGAACCAATGCACCACCTGTAACAAAAGCATGTGCACCAATATGTACAAATTGATGAATGGCAGATGTACCGCCAATCATTGCCCAATCGTCTATGGTAATATGTCCAGCCAATTGTACACTATTTACAATGATACAATTGTTGCCTATCGTGCAATCATGAGCCACATGCACATAAGCCATTATTAAACAATTAGAACCTATAACAGTCTGATTATTAGCTGTTGTGCCTCGATTTAAGGTTACACATTCTCTAATTGTTGTGTTGTCGCCAATTACTGTAAGCGTTGGCTCTCCTTTGTATTTTAAATCTTGTGGCACAGCCGAAATAGAAGCACATGGAAATATTTTACAGTTTTTACCAATGCGAGCACCATCGAAAATAACTGCGTTGGAGCCAATCCAAGTGCCATCGCCAATAATTACATCGCCTGCAATATAGGCAAAAGGTTCAATCGTAACGTTGTTGCCTATTTGTGCGTTAGGGTGTATGTATGAAAGATTATGCGGCATTTTTTTATTATACTCCAGGTTTACGAACAATACTAGCTGTCATTAAGGCTTCGCAAGTGAGTTGCCCATTTACATAAGCGTGTCCTTGCATTTTGATAATACCACGTTTTATAGGCGAAACTAATTCGCATTTATAAATAAGTGTATCGCCTGGTACTACCATTTTTTTGAATCTACAATTTTCTATTGCAAGAAAATATGCCCAATAATTTTCGGGGTCATCAACGGTTTCGAGTGCTAAAATTCCACCTGTTTGTGCCATTCCTTCGATTTGAAACACACCCGGAAAAACTGGATTATCATTGAAATGACCAGTAAAAAAAGGTTCATTTATAGTTACATTTTTTACACCTACCACCAAACTTGCTTCCAAATGAATCACTTTGTCCAACATTTTGAATGGATAAGTGTGTGGTAAAATATTATAAACTTGTTTTACATCATATATTGGTGGATTGTTTGGGTTATAATATGGAGCTGCATTTTTGGAATCCAACATGGCTTTTTTTAGTTTTTTGCAAAAAGCCACATTTGCTGCGTGACCCGGACGGGCAGCCAAAATTTGTGCTTTTATAGGTCTGCCAAGCAAAGTTAAATCGCCAATTACATCCAGAAGTTTATGTCGAGCAGGTTCATTATTATACCGCAATTCGACATTGTTTAAAATCCCTTCTTTGCGAACTTCAATTTTTTGTTTGTTGAATAGTTTTGCTAAACTTTCGAGTTCTTCATCTTTAACCACTCTATCCACAATCACAATGGCATTGTTTAAATCACCACCTTTAATTAGATTTTGCGATTTTAACATTTCTAGCTCATGTAAAAAACAAAAGGTACGGCAAGCAGCAATCTCTTTTGGAAACTGCGAAATGTCTGTAATCGAAGCATGTTGGCTTCCCAAAACAGGCGAATTATAATCAATCATTACCGTAACTCGGTAATTATCAAGTGGCAATGCGGCAATTTCTACACCTCTGGATTCATCTACATACCTAATATTTTCTGTAACTACAAAATAGTTGCGAGAAGCTTTTTGTTCGATTAAACCAACTTCGGAAAGAGCATCAACAAATATTTTTGAACTTCCATCCATGATTGGTGGCTCTGGACCATCCAACTGAATCAGTACATTATCTATTTCTAAACCACTCAAAGCTGCTAATGTATGTTCAACAGTATTGATTCTGGCTCCATTTTTTTCTATGGTAGTTCCTCTTGATAAATCAACCACATAATCTACATCTGCCTCAACTATTGGCTGATTTGGTAAATCTATGCGTTGAAATTTTATTCCAAAATTAATGTCTTGTGGCACAAAAGTCATGTTACAATTCTGACCTGTATGAAGACCAACTCCAGAAACGGTTATTTTGTCTTTAATGGTATGCTGCTTACTATTCATTCGTTAAGATTCGAGAGGGAGCAAATGTAAAACTTTTTCTTCAAGTTCCTCAATTCGCTTTAATAATTCAGGTAATTTTCTGTACACACTGTATGTTCTCAGATTTTGTTTAAGCTCAACTGCAGGCGAACCAAAGTAAGATTTTCCTTCTTCTGAAATTGGTCTTGAAATTCCAGATTGAGCACCAACAGAAGTTCTGTTTGCAACTTCTATATGTCCAACCACACCAACTTGTCCGCCTATTACACAATTTTCGCCTAATTTTGTTGAGCCAGAAACGCCTGACTGAGAGGCAATTACAGTGTTTTTGCCTATTTCTACATTATGGGCAATTTGAATTAAATTATCAAGTTTTACACCTTTTCTAATAATGGTCGAACCCATTGTTGCACAATCAATTACTGTATTTGCACCAATATCAACATGGTCTTCCAAAATCACATTTCCAATTTGAGGAATTGTTTTGTACGAACCATCAGATAGGGGAGCGAAACCAAATCCATCGCTACCAATTATAGCTCCTGATTGAATGGTACAATAAGAACCAATAACACAATCGGCATAAATTTTGGATCCAGCATATAAAATTGTATTATTTCCAATGGTTACATTATCGCCAATATATACTTGAGGATAAATTTTTACATTATTGCCTATTTTACAGTTAGAACCAATATATGAAAAAGCACCTCTGTAAATATTATCACCTATTATTACCTTTTCGCCAACAAAACAGGGCTGTTCAATTCCTGTTTTTTTGAAAGTAATCAGTTTATGATATTCTTCTAAAAGTGTAGAAAATGCTGTATATGAGTTTTTTACACGAATAAGTGTTGTTGAAACTTTTTCTTTTAATTGATAATCTTCGTTTATAATTACTGCGCCAGCTTGTGTATCATATAAAAAATTTTCGTATTTTAAATTTGATAAAAAGCTAATACTGTTTGGAGATCCTTCTTGAATTTTAGAAAGCGTATTGATTTTTTGATTGCTATTTCCTTCAACCTTTCCTTCTAAAATGTGTGCTATTTGTGCTGCAGTAAACTCCATATTTATACTTTAATATCTAAATTTAAAACAAAACTATTTTTTAGACAACTCTTTTTAGAAATAGTTTAATACTTAATTTCCAAAAGTAACAATTTAACTAAATATGCCAAAAAAAGCTTCTTCGGTTGTACATAAATAATGTTTGGTTACAATCTCACTTATTGCTTTGATATTTGGCAAATCAGAAGCGTAACTAACATCGATTAATTCGCCAGTTTTTTTCATAATATTTATGCTTTTTCCAGTTGGAATGTAACCTAAATTAGATAACTCACCAACAATTCTCAAATAATGCATATTTTCGGCATTCACTTGATGATATTGGCTAATTTTTTGTCCTACATTGCTTAAATATTCAGCCGAAAATGGCTTTTTAGCTAAAACTATTTTAAATAACGTTCTGTTTAAAAGTTTATTGCACAATAAAGATAAAATAGCATCTTTTTCACTAGCCCAAAATTTGATACCCGTCCAAATATCATAATCATCGAGCTTACCAAATACATCTAAAAGATTTGTATCTTGCTCAAAATCAGAAAGTTTAAAATCATTTAAAAAAAATATTTTTAGATTTGGAGTACAAAAAATTTCAACTCCATTTTTTGTTAATTCCCTTGCACGATTTACGATCTGAATCAGCATTTGTTCAGCACAAATCGTAGTTTTATGCAAATAAACTTGCCAATACATCAGCCTGCGAGCATTTAAAAAATTTTCGACACTGTATACTCCTTTTTCTTGAACAGCAATTTCATCGTTTACAATTTCAAACATCCGAACCAACCTATCAGCACTTACTATACCTTCGGAAACTCCTGTAAAATACGAATCTCGATTGAGGTAATCCAATCTATCTATATCTAATTGACTACTAACTAGTTGATTGAAAAAATGGCGTTCATATTTATCTGTAAAAATAGCTATTGCTAAGGTTAATGCTCCATTAAATTCACTATTTAATTTGTTCATAAAAAGCAAAGAAATGTCTTCATGATGCACATTTTGTAAAATAGAATTTTCGAGTGCATGCGAAAAAGGTCCATGACCAATATCGTGCAACAGAATAGCAATCAAAGCACTTTCAAATTCATGTTCAGAAATTTCATAGCCTTTTAATCGAAGCGAATTTAGGGCTTGCTCCATTAAATGCATTGCACCCAAAGCATGATGAAACCGTGTGTGATTTGCTCCAGGATAAACCAAATCTGTTAATCCAAGTTGTTTTATTCGCCTAAGTCGTTGGAAATAAGGATGTTGAATTATATCGAAAATCAAATCCGAATGTATTGTTATAAAACCATAAAGTGGGTCATTAAAAATTTTTCTTTTATTCATAAAATAATGATTCGTTTTTTTGAGAATCGTAAATTTTAATTTTCTTTCCAGAGTTTAGGTCTGCGTTGTTTTGTTCTTTCCACAGATTGTTCGTAACGCCATTCGTTTATTTTTTTTTCGTGACCAGAAAGTAAAATTTCAGGTACTTTCATTCCTTTAAAATCTTCGGGACGAGTATAAACAGGTGGAGCAATCAAATCATCTTGAAAAGAATCGGTAAGAGCCGAAGTTTCATCGCTCAACACACCCGGAACCAGCCTAATTAAGGCATCAGAAACCACTGCCGCAGCCAATTCGCCACCCGAAAGTACATAATCGCCAATACTTATTTCTTTGGTAATCAAATGTTTACGCACTCTTTCATCAACACCTTTATAATGACCACAAAGGATAATAAAATTTTGTTTAAGCGAAAGTGAGTTTGCCATTTTTTGATCAAAAAGTTCGCCATCAGGCGACATATAAATGATTTCATCATACGTTCTTTCTGTTTTTAATTTTTCGATGATAGCAAAAATTGGTTCTGACATTAGCACCATTCCTGCTCCACCACCAAAAGCATAATCATCAACCTGACGATGTTTTGAGGTCGAATAATCTCTTAAATTATGAACTTGCAAAGTTACTAAACCTTTTTCTTGGGCACGTTTTAAAATAGATTGGTTGAGTGGACCATTAAAAATTTCGGGCAAAACTGTTATAATATCAATTCTCATTATGCAAAAATAAAAAATAAAAAGGAGTGTGAATTTTATTTTTTTGAATCATTAAAAAACTAATTTTGTTGCCATAGCTATGCAAACATTTGTAAACCCACGAGACCCAACAAACGAAATAATTACTCAAAAAATAATTGAGTGGATTCGCCATAAATTTTCGGTTTCGCCTGAAATAGAAGTTTTTGTAAATGAAATAAGCTGTGCTGATCCACATTGTGTGTGTAAAGAAACCCAAATAAAGATTTTACAAGTACCTATTTTAACTAAAAAAATTGCAAAACCGCTCACTTTTATTCGCAAATGGGATATAGAACTTTTGCAATAAAAACTTCCTGCACAAATCTTTCTGATTAATTTTACACAAAATTAGCGAATGAAAGATTACGGAAAGATTATTGAAAACATTGAAATTTTAGATGTTGCTGCCGAAGGAAAATGTATAGCCAAAATTGATGGAAAAGTGATTTTTGTGCATCATACAGCTCCAGGCGATGTGGTTGATGTAAAAATTATTGGCAGAGATAAGAAGTTTTTAGAAGCTGTTCCTGTACTTTTTCATTCGTATTCAAAACAAAGAGTAGAACCACATTGTGTTCATTTTGGCGTTTGTGGAGGTTGCAAATGGCAACATATTGATTATAAATCGCAGCTCGTTTTTAAACAAAAGCAAGTGAAAGATGCACTCGAACGCATTGCAAAAGTACAATTTCCTGAAATTTTACCAATAATTGGCTCAAGCCAAACCACTTTTTATAGAAATAAGTTAGATTTTACTTTTTCTAATAAACGTTGGTTCGAAACCAAAGATAATGACAATGAAACTAAAGATGCTAATGCACTCGGATTCCATATACCCGGTAGATTTGATAAAATTTTGGATATCGAAAAATGTCATCATCAAGCAGATCCATCAAATGCAATCAGAAATGGACTTAAAAGCTTTTGTTTAGCACAAAATTTTGACTTTTTTGATATTAAAAATCGCTCGGGTTTGATGCGAAATTTGATTATCCGCACCACTTCTACAGGAGAAATAATGGTTATCGTTCAGTTTTTTTATAATGATAAAAAAGCTGTAAATGCTGTTATGGATTTTTTAAAATCAAATTTCAAAATTGATGCTTTATTATACATTATTAATGAAAAAGGAAACGAAACCTATCAAGATTTAGAAATTTTGGTTTATGCAGGCAAAGATTATATTATGGAAGAAATGGAAGGTTTGAAGTTTAAAATCGGACCAAAATCTTTTTATCAAACCAATTCGGCACAAGCCTATGAATTATATAAAGTTGCTCGTCAATTAGCTGATATTCAACAAAATGATATTGTTTATGATTTATATACAGGCACTGGAACGATTGCCAATTTTGTGGCAAAACAAGCTAAAAAAGTTGTTGGAGTAGAATATGTGCCTGCTGCAATAGAAGATGCAAAAGTTAATTCAACTTTAAATGCAATCACAAATACTTCGTTTTTTGCTGGTGATATGAGCAAAGTTTTTACTAATGATTTTGTCAAAAAAAATGGAACACCAAATGTAATAATTACTGATCCGCCACGTGCAGGTATGGATACACCTGTGATTCAGGTTTTGTTGGATTTGGCTGCTCCCAAAATTGTTTATGTAAGTTGTAATCCAGCTACACAAGCTCGTGATTTGGCTTTTTTAGATGCAAAATATCGTGTAGAAGCTGTTCAACCTGTGGATATGTTTCCACATACGCACCATGTTGAAAATGTGGTATTGTTAAAGTTGAAGTGATCGCTCGCTAAGATGCAAAGTCGCTAAGTTTGCTACCCAGAAAAAAAATCTAAAAAAAGATGCAAAGTCGCTAAGTTTGCTACCCTGAAAATAAATCTTTAAAAGATGTAAAGTCGCTAAGTTTGTTACCCCGAAAATAAATCTAAAAAAGATGCAAAGTCGCTAAGTTTGCTACCTCGAAAATAAATCTAAAAAAGATGCAAAGTCGCTAAGTTTGTTATCTCGAAAATAAATCTTAAAAAGATGCAAATTCGCAAAGTTTGCTACCCTGAAAAAAAATCTTTAGAAGATGCAAATTCGCTAAGTTTTTTACAAAAAAGTTAGCCAAAAACATTTTTAAGTACCTAAATCAGTCCTTTTAGGCTTGGGAATTCAAAACGAAAAGATGTACCTATGCCTTCATCAGTCGAAAAATCCATTTTCCCATTGAGTTTGTTTACAACGCCTTTCACGATGTAAAGTCCCAAACCTGCTCCTTGTGAGTCGTTTGTGCCTTTATAAAACATTTCGAACATGCGTGGTTTTATTTCGTCTCTTATTCCTTTTCCGTTGTCTTGGATTAGTATTATTGATTTTTCTAAGCTTTGTGTGATATGAATATTTACAGTTGATTTGTCTTTTGTAAAATCGGCATGTGATATTCCGTTTGAAATCATATTAGTAAGTAAAATCCCAATTCGGCTCGAATCTGAAAAGAATTGATTTTCGCCAACAATGGTGTGCGTTATTTCAACTTTAGGGAAATTTTCATGATAAGCCAATTCTGTTAACGATTTATCTAATAATATTCTAAAATCAATTGATTCGGCTAAAATCTCACTTCTTGCATTTGCCGAATAACTAGTTAAATCTCTCAAAACCAACATCAATTTATCCACACTTTTGTGCATTTTTTGCAAAAAAGTGGGAATATTTTCCATTGTTTTTTCCATTTTAGAAATATTTATTAAACCTAAAACAGACGTCAATGGAGCTTTTAAGTCGTGTGATGAACGGTAAATAAATTTATCTAATTCATCGTGTGCAATTACTAAAGCTTCGCTTTGAGCTTTAATTTCTTTGTTTTGTGATATCAGCTGTTGATTATATTCTTTTGTTTTTTTGTTATTTATGTATTGTATAAATGTGAGCAAACCAACAAATCCCAACACAATTCCAACGATAATTAAATTTCGATTTAATACTTCACGATGTGCTTTGGCTTCGTTTAAGGCTTTGTCTTTCTCTAATAAATCAATTTCGGTTTGCTTTTTTTCGAGTTCAAATTTCGATTCTAATTTTCCAAATTCTTTGTTTTTCGAATCACTAAAAATCGAATCTTTTACAGCAGCCGAAGCCTCGAAATAAGCTAAAGCTGATTTGAAATCGCCTTTGGCTTTATAGATTCTTGAAATAGATTGAATAGCTAGTTGCATATCAGATTTTGAGCCAATTTCTATTGCCAAATCCAAACTTTGATTAGAATAATCGAGTGCTTTATCCAGTTTTTTTGTTTGGAGATATAAATTACCAATATTGTTTAAGCATGTTACAGAGCCTGTTTTATCGTTTAATTCGTTAGTTATTTTTAAAGCTTTAAAGTAATTTTTTTCAGCTTCCACATATTTTTTTTCATAAGTATAAACATTGCCAATGTTTATCAATGCTTTATAAATATCCTTTGTATGCTCTCTTTCTGTACTGATTTTTATGGCTTCTTGGTAGTTTTTGATTGCCATTTTATAATCCTGTAAATTTGTATATACATTAGCAATGTTTGTTAAACAGCCCGAAATGGTTTCTTTGTCGTCAATTTCTTTTGCCAATGTTAACGATTTAGAGAAGTTATCTAATGCTAAATTATATTCGCTATAATCATAATTTATAGCACCAACATTCATTAAGCACTTGGCAATCAGGAGTTTGTTATTGAGTTTTTCGGCAATTTGCATGGCTTTTATGATGTTTTCCATTGCTTTTGGATAGTCGCTATGATACATATAATATATACCAATTCTGCGATACGATTCAGATTTTTGAGGTTCTAAACCTTCTTTTTCTGAAATTGTTAAAGCTTGCATAGCAAATTCGTGCGATTGATTTGGGTCGAAGTCAATCGAATTTTTGCTTAATTCGAGCAAAATTCTAACTTTTTCTGTTTCTGATTTCGCCAAAATAAGTTCTTTAATTAATGCAGAATCGACTTGCGAAAAAATTAGCGAATTACTAAAAGTTAATACTAAAAATACGATTATGTATTTCAATTTTCTCATGTCTAAAAACAAAAATGTTATGCAATATATTTTTTTTTAGAAAACAATCAAACTCGATTATAATTTTTTATTGAAATATCACTTAAAACAATATCCTATGCTTTTCCAAAAGCTTTTTTTAGTGTTTCCCAATATTTTACTTTTA
Organism: Bacteroidota bacterium; assembly: GCA_004293915.1. Classification (GTDB taxonomy): domain Bacteria; phylum Bacteroidota; class Bacteroidia; order Cytophagales; family UBA9547; genus REAG01. The sequence continues at coordinate 106,923 of RDZG01000058.1, forward strand.
ATGCTTTGTTTTCGACAATCATGTATGTATCCATTTTTTCTACAAAAATAATTTTTGATTTGCCTAAAACTCCAACCTCGTAAAAATCTCTATTGCCAGTGTAGTTTTGAAGTGCATGTAGTGTCTTGCCTTTGCCTCCCATCAAAACCAAAAAATCAAACGAAAACATATCAAGTAATGCTGGATTTGCAATAGTTACATTTAAAATCTCAATTTCAGTTTTTTGAACAGCTAAAGCATTGAAAGTCAGATATAAATTATCGGAAACCGCACTTGGCAAACCGTTTGGATAAGACACTAAAATAATGACTTTTTTGTGTGTTTTGTTTGGCTCAGTAGGTTTTTGTTCTACTAAAACAGTTGGATTTGATACTTTTTTTATTTCTGGAACTATTTTTTTTGCTTCTTCAATAGTAGAAATCTTATTTTCTGTTTTAGATTCTATTTCCAGTGGTTTTGACTCAATTAATTGTTCGTTTTTTTTTGTAACAATTTGATTTTCAGAAACATAAATGCCTTCGTCTAAAAAATTGGATAAAAATTCAATATCGTTTTCTGGATTCATTTTTCGTTTTGCAATTTTTCGATTTGTTCAATGGTAAGTTTTGTATGGTTTGCAATTTCATGGTTACTTAAGTTTGTATTAAATAAACTCCTTGCAACTTCTTCAATTTTTCGTCTAGTAGCCAACATCCATCGTCCTCTATCGTCTTGCTCTCGCATCAAAACATAGTCATAAGCTTCCAATTCTGATTTCGACCAATTATGTTTATCGGCATCTTGATAAGCAAATTTAAGCCCTTCATCATTTATGTTTTCTGGAACAACTTCAAGATTTTCGGCATTTTTTATAAAATAAATCCACTGGTCTATAATTGAATTTAACTCAGCTTCTTTTTTATTGAATTTTGGTAATTCTATAAAATTAAATTCTATATCTTTAATATAGTTTTCAGATGTTTCAATGTCAATTATTTTATGTCTATTTATATAGCTTGGATTTTTTGTAACTTCAAAGTCTAAAATTCCAATAAAATATGTAGGGTTTAGTTTTTCATACTCATCACCTCTTTCAATTTGTGCAGCATAGCTTTTGGATGCGTAATATAAAACACGTTTGTCAAAACCTTCAACTTCGGCAACTTGCATTTCTACAATATATACTTTATCGTTTTGGTCTTTTGCTTTCACATCCACAATGGTAACTTTTCCTCCTTTCAATGCAGGAAGTTGGTATGGAGTCAAAATTTCGACACTAACAATTTTATTGTTATTTTGAAGCAATAAAACTGCGTTCAAAAAAGAAATCAAAACTTCTTTTCTGTTTTCATTTCCAAATATTTTTCGGAAAGCAACATCGTTTTTAATGTCTACAAATTTCATAATGCAAATTTATTAAAAAATGTCAAATTTTGTTATTATCGTTTTACTGATATTTTTTAACAAGTTGTTTCTAGAATCAACACATGTTTATTTTCTTAAAATGTATTATTACCCAAAATATTATAAAAACAAAAAAGGCATGTAAAAATAATTTACATGCCTTTTTTAGGGTTATAAATTTAAGCTTTAAGCTATTTCTTTGTTCATTACATCGTTTTGAATACGTATCGATTCGCCATGAATGGATTGTAAATAAGTACTCAAAAACTCTTCTGAAAGACCTTTTTTCTCGCCTTCTTTTATTCTATCTTTCACTAAATCTTGCCAACGATTCGATTGCAAAATTGTAATATTATTATCGCGTTTGTATTGACCAATTTCTTTGGCAACTTCCATGCGTTTTGCAATTAAGTTTATCAAATCTTTGTCGATACTATCTATAATATCACGAAGTTCTTCTAATTTATTTAATACAAATGGATCGCTTGTGCTGCGGTCTCTGATTACCAGCGCATTTAAAATTCTATCCAATTCGGCAGGCACAACTTGTTGTTTTGCATCAGAAAGAGCAACCGATGGATCGCGATGCGATTCAATCATTAATCCATCATAATCCAAATCCATTGCTTTTTGAGCCACTTCTTGTAAATATTCTCTCGTACCACAAATATGACTAGGGTCGCAAATCATTGGTAAATTAGGAGCTTTTCTACGCAATTCTAATGCCAATTCCCACATCGGTTTGTTACGATACTCAGATTTTATCATCGTAGAAAACCCACGGTGGATTGCACCTAGTTTTTTAACACCAGCTTTATTCAAACGTTCTAAACCACCAATCCATAATTCTAAATCTGGATTAATAGGATTTTTTACAAACACTGGAATATCAACACCTTTCAACGCATCTGCAATTTCTTGCATTCCAAATGGATTTACTGTAGTTCTTGCTCCAATCCAAACAATATTTACACCTGCTTTTAGGGCTTGTTCCAAATGTGTGGCATTTGCAATTTCAGTTGCAACTGGTTTGCCAACCGCTTTTCCCGCTTTGGTTAGCCACGACAAACCTTCCATGCCAATTCCTTCAAAAGTACCCGGACGAGTTCTTGGTTTCCAAATCCCAGCTCTGATAATAGAAACTTTAGGATTTTTGGCAACGCCAAGCACTGTTTCCATCACTTGTTCTTCGCTTTCGGCACTACAAGGACCAGATATTATTACGGGGGCTTTTAAATTAAATCCCCATTTTTCCATTGGGATTAAGTCTAATTCTAATTTCATTCTTTTATTGTTTACTTTTTCCTTGACTCCTTCAGGTTTTTGTTTTAATATTTTCAACTGTCGAAGTCATTTACAGTTTACTTAATTTAATTATATTTTTTGCTCGAGTTTATGCACTTTATTATCCTAAAAGTTTACATAAGATGATTGATTTGGCTAGCTTTTGCCAACCAAAATCGAAAGAAAAAAGTAAAATCTTTTGTAAAACTATTCTTCACGTTAAAATAAAAGGTCGCAAAGGTAATTATAAATTGTGAATTATAAATTATTTAGGCAATAAAAATACACTTTTATATAATGATTTTTGAAAATAGATTACACAAAGGTTTTTGGGTTATGATTTTTCTTCGCTCAAATGGCTTTGATTATTTTATTATAACATTTAGTATGATAAAATCCCTTTTGGAGAGAGAAAAAAAGATAGGAGCAATAAAAAATGCTTAAGTTAATGATATTGATTGATAATATTTAATTATAATATTAAAATTTTAATTTTATTTTTTTTTTAAAATAATTACGCTTATGATTGTGTCATAAATGTTGAATATATAAAATAAATATTGAAACTCACTTGCATAACTTATTAATAATGAGTAACTTTAACACAAGCCACAAGCCACAAGCCACAAGCCACAAGCCACAAGCCACAAGCCACAAGCCACAAGCCACAAGCCACAAGCCACAAGCATTTTTTGCTTTAAAGGATTAATATTTTTAGGAACTATATTTTTTTTAACCGGATGTAAATCTGGAAATCCGTATGAGTTTTGCAGCATAAGTTGGCCATCCTTTGGATTTCCAGAATTAATTAATGGTTTGCTTGGAGGGATTATAACGGGTCTAATAGCTTCCATTTTACTAACCTTATATTTCTACAATCTAAAGCCTAAAATCAAACTGCCATGTTGCATTGATATTAGTGAATACAATATTTTAAAAATTAAAATTGAAAATGAAAATCATTTGCGAAAGTGGTATTATTGCTTCTTTAGAAAAAAATCAATAATAAATTTAAAAATAGAAGTAGCAATTTTTAAAATAGAAAATAGAAAAACTACAACGATACATCTTGAAATAGTCAAAGATGAATTTCTATTTATCCCTTCCCAAAACAAATTTATTGATGCTGACGATTGGCATTATAGAATTTTCAAAACCAGTAATGAAGACAGCGATAAAATTGAAAATAAACTAGCAGAAGACTTTCCAAATAGAAAACTACGACTTCGTGTTTTTGGACAAGATGAAAATTCAATGGTAGGTACTATTGTCGAAGGAATATATCTTTTCAACGAAAGAAACTCAAAATGTTTAACATTAACCACCAAAAAAAATAATTGAACCCTTTTAACTCAAAAACTATGAAAACAATATCGAAAATTATCGGCTTACTTTTATTAAGTATAGTATCTTTTAGCCAAAACTTAACTTTTTCGCCTGCTAGTGGAACACAAGTTATTGCTGCTAGTGGTGGGTCTTTTAGATTACAGATAACACAACCTTTTCCAGGAGGAATTAGTCTTTATAATTTCAATATTGGGATTAGTTCTAGTAGTTCAACACAAACGAATCCTACTATAACATTACAAGCTAATAATGGTCCTGCTAGAACACTTAAATTTAATATTTATGGAAATGGTGTTACATATGATTATGTCGTATCACAATTAGGGATTAATTGTACAACATTGTCGGGTGTAAATCCTACTAGCATTACTGGTAATATAAATCCATGTTTAAATGAAACAGTTACTTATTCATTACCTACCCTTTCAACTACTGGTACATGGTATAATATTAAATTTGGTAATATCGAAGGTATTTTCTATGATACAACTACTGATGGTGGGAATTTTAATGTAAATTTCACTTTTACAGGATTGTTTGATATCCAAATTGTAAGAAGAACAAATTGTTTTTATGGTACTAATGTTGGATTTTGGGGTAATGTTAATGTTAATCCTTCAAATCCTACTATATCAGGAATGAATACTTTTACAACAGGAAGTCCAATCAATTTTACTTCTACTTTAGAAAGTGGCGAATCTAATATATGGAGATTTAATTCTAATACCTTTACTGGTACTGCATTTAGCACTACTTTGGGGATAGGTTTATACACCTTAACCGCTCAAAATTTCAATGGTAATTGCCCTTCGAGTTTGGTTTCACGATCGTTTACAGTTAAATCTAGGCAAACCATTGCTGGCATATCATCTTTACTTAGCGGATATACCTATCCAGTACCCAATATTAGTTTAGCCAATGTAACAGCAAGTTCTGGGTTGCCTGTAAGCGTAGTGAGTTACGACCCATCGGTAATATCCATTTCGGGAAATGCTATTTATTTCTTAAAAGCAGGTGTTACAACCATCACGGCATCACAAGCTGGCAATAGTCAGTACTTTGCAGCACCACCGTTGGTGTATAATGTAGCTGTATCCAAAGGTTCTTCTGTGGTATCGGTTACATCATCCATACCATCAGTAGTTACTGTGGTGGGTACAGGCACCAGTTTCACCGTTTCTGGGCTGAGTTCTGTGGGTTCTCCCTTGCAGTATTCGCTTTCGGGTGGCGGCATAGTTACAAATAATGTTATTACACTTTCTCAACCAGGCACTTTTACACTCACTGTTTCAAGTCCTGAAAACGAAAAATATCAGTCTTCCACCTTGAGTTTTGTAATCAATGTGGTTACAGTTGCTGGTATTACCAATATTATAAGTAACGAATACCAACGAGATGGAGGTTTTGAAGTTTACCCCAATCCTTCAACTGGTACTTTCACTACAAAATCTTTTGGCATATCAAGCAACGAAATTAAGTATGTAGAGGTATTTAGTATCGAAGGCATTAAAATTACTAATTTAGCCTTAGGAGTAGCTCAATTGCCTAAAGGTATCTATATATTAAAATATGGCACTCATGTACGAAAATTAATACTAGAATAGTAACTTTATTTTCTTCAAAAAAACAAAATAAAGCAACTCGCTTTGTTTAATCAAATGGCTTTATATTTTTTATTTAATACTTAACAAAACAAGGTACAAGCGGATGCTTGTACCAGTGAGGTAAAAATCATACTAACTACATATTTGCCACGAATGCACGAAAAAAAACATTAAAAATTAGTGAATTTGTGGCAAAAAAAATAATAGAAATAAATTTGGAGTAGAAGTTGTATCTTCAACTCCAATAAGGCTATAAATTATTTAGGCAATAAAAATACACTTTTATATAATGATTTTTGAAAATAGATTACACAAAGGTTTTTAGGATATGATTTTTCTTCGCTCAAATGGCTTTGATTATTTTATTATTTCGGTTTAATTTGTCAAAAAATATAAAAAATGGGAAATATAACATTTAGTATGATAAAACCCGATGCCGTTACAGACAAGCATTCGGGAGCAATTTTAAAAATGATTGAAGAGGCAGGTTTTAGAATTAAAGCATTAAAAATGACTAATTTGACTGACGAAAGAGCGGGTCAATTTTATGAAGTTCATAAAGAAAGACCTTTTTATGGCGAACTAAAAGCTGTAATGTCGAAAAGCCATATTATTGCAATGGTTTTGGAAAAAGAAAATGCAGTTGCCGATTTTAGAAAACTAATTGGAGCTACTAATCCTGCCAATGCAGATGCAGGAACAATACGCAAACTTTTTGCTCGTTCGCTCGAATCAAACGCCATTCATGGTTCAGATTCTGACGAAAATGCCAGAATTGAAGCGAGTTTCTTTTTTGCTCAAACCGAAATATACTAAATCATTTTTCTTGCCTCTGTTTTAAAACGAAATAGAGGCTTTTTACAAAAATATGTAATTTTATGTCAAGTCAAGAACACACACTAATACATATTTTTGATTATAACCAAACTCATTTTAAAGAAGTTGCAAATGCCGAATTGCACACTTGTGCCGAATATACACGAAGCGATAGCATAACTTGGATAGATATAGATAGCAATAAAGATTTAAACATTGTTGAAACAATTGCTCAAAATTTTGATTTTCATCCGCTTATAAAAGAAAATATTTTAGACAAAACCCAACGACCCAAATTCGAGGATTTCGATAAAGAATTGTTTGTTTTATTAAAATTTTTGAAAAGAAACACCATTACACAAAAATTTGATACCGAAAATATTTCTGTAATTTTTGGGCAAAAAGCAGTGGTTTCGTTTCAAGAAAAAATAGAAGGCGATGCGTTTGAAAACATCCGTTTAAAAATCAGAAATCCAGCTAGTAAAATACGCAAATCAGGTACAGATTTTTTGGTTTATACACTTTTGGATGCCACAATAGAAAGTTATTTTAATCTTTTAGAAGATGTTGGCGAGCAAGTAGAGCAAATCGAAACTGCTGTGATGTCGAAGCCAGATTCTTCTACCTTGAGGCAAATTTATAGGCTCAAAAGAGATATAATGTACTTGCGCAAAGTGGTTTGGCCCATGCGTGAGGTGATTAATAATCTCATTATGACAGATAGCGAATTGATAAAAGAAAACACAAAAATTTATTTGCGTGATGTGTATCAACACGCCTCACAAGTGCTAGACACCATCGAAATCAACCGAGAAATGCTTACAGGAATGCTAGATGTTTATTTATCGAGCATTAGTTATCGGATGAATGCAGTAATGAAAGTACTTACCATAATTTCTACCATTTTTATTCCATTAACATTTATTACAAGCATTTATGGTATGAATTTTGAGTTTATTCCAGAACTTAAATGGAAATGGGGCTATTTTTTTGTTTGGGGAATGGTTTTTGTTACCACAGTTGTGATGTTGAGTTATTTTAAAATAAAAAAATGGTTTTGATGAAAATCAGTGATTTCCCTTAACAAAAATTTACACGCTATAAATTCTTCCTTTCATGGGAATATTTTATAAATTTCATCTCTTTTGGCAACACGTACAAGAAAAATACAATCAACTTCTATGCTAAATCCAATACGATAATTTCCAATCCGGATTCGGTAGTATTTAGAATACCCAACCATTTTTTTGATATCAAATTTATCAAGGTTGGTTGCCTTTTCTAATTCGCTAATAAATTTTAAGATTTCTATTTGTAATGGTTTTGAAAGCTTTTTTGGTGTCTTTTACAAATGATTTTTTAATCTCAATTTTCATTCACCTAAAGATTTTAAAAAAGATTTTTTTTCGTTTTTATTAAGTGTAGCTGATTTCATTCCTTCTGCTATCATTTGTCCGAAGTTTTTATCCTCAATACTATCTATATAATCTGCTTTTGCGTCCATTATTTGTAGTATTTTAATGATTTTTTCGGCACTACTTTTAGTTTTAGTTTTTACTATTAACGTTTCCATGTTATTTTAAAGGATTATTTTATATCAAATATACAGAAAAATTCAATAGGTATTATTTTCTAATCAACAAACATCAAATTTACATTAACAAATATAGCAAATTTTAGAATTAAATAGTTAGGTTAGTTGGTAAAGAATATTTGTAGCGGATATGCTAAAACATTGTTATCTGTGAGCCACAGATAACGGTGATGAACTTTTGATAGCGTTGTAATTGCATATTTTTTATTTATCTTTTGTAATTAATGTGAAAATATATTAATTTCACATCATATAAAATAAATTTTGATGGAAACAGTTCTGGTTCAAATTAATAACAACAAAGCTTACAGGCTCTTGGAAGATTTAGAGGATTTGAATATCATTACTGTAATTAAAAAAAACATTCCTCCCGCACAAAAGATATCTGAAAAATATGCAGGTAAACTTCCTTCTGATATTGCAGATGAATTACAAAACTACGTGAGCCAAAGTCGAAAAGAATGGAACAACCAAACTATTTGATAGACACTAATATTGTAATCGATTACTTGGGTAAAAAAATACCTACTTTGGGTATGTCTTTTATGAATAACGTCATCGATAACACTCCTTGTTTGTCAGTTGTATCTAAAATAGAAATATTAGGATACAATGCACCTAAAGAACACTACAAATTGCTTACTGATTTTATGGATGATTCCACCGTTTTAGATTTAAACTCTTTTGTTGTGGATGAGAGTATTGAAATACGCAAAAAGTATAAAACTAAACTTCCCGATGCTATTATTGCTGCTACTGCTTTAGTTTTTGACCTTACACTAATTACTAGAAATACAAAAGACTTTGACTCAATTCAAGGATTAAAATTGATTGACCCTTGGAAAATTTAATTGATTGCGATTTGCATATTTTCTTGCCATACTTTTTCATAACTAGAGTTTATTTATTATTTTAATGGGATTTAGATAAGAAGCTAAGCTCAGTTAGGGAATTATCCCAAATCATAAATAATAATGTATGCAGGTTTAAATTTTAGCTCGTTTTCATTCCTTCTAATATCATTTGTCCGAAGTTTTTATCTCAATACTATCTATATAATCTGCTTTTGCGTCCATTATTTGTAGTATTTTTATGATTTTTTCGGCACTACTTTTAGTTTTAGTTTTTACTATTAACGTTTCCATGTTATTTTAAAGGATTATTTTATATCAAATATACAGAAAAATTCAATCAGCTTTTGTAGGTATTATTTTCTAATCAACAAACATCAAATTTACATTAACAAATATAGCAAATTTTAGAATTAAATAGTTAGGTTAGTTGGTGAAGAATATTAATAAAGGCGGAATTATGTAGATTTTATGCAAAAAACACCAAACTGGACTAAAAACATGATTTACTTTTTTGAGAATCTAGGAATTATAAATTAATTTGCAACATGAAAATATGCTTAATGAAAAAAAATATCACTTCATTGGTAATACTAGTATATTGCTTTTATTCTCAGGGACAAAGTCTTATACAAGCTACTGGGTCATCAAACAATTTTAACGTCAACATCGGTGCAAACTTTGGTGGACAATATCAATCAGGTCATATGTTTTGTTTTATTTCAAATCAAACCATAACCGGACCTGCTACACTTGCCATCAATGGGATGTCACCCCAATCTATTCTCAAAAATTTAGATCAACCACTCGCAAGTGGTGAAATCGTCAATGGACAATCAGTCTGTGTCATCTATGATGGAACCAATTTCCAACTTAATAGTCCAACTATTCCGACCTTTGTAGTCACATCATCCACAGGATGGGTAACTACAACTTTTGGTCTGAATTATGATGCAAATGGAAGTGTTGTTGTACGAGGAACTATCAATACTGGACCTATCTATGACATCACTCAAGCAAGTACAGCAACATGGTTTCAATATGCTCCAAGAAAAGGCGCATTAAAAATTGGTCGTGCTGATGCTACTAGTTGGCTTGATGCAAATACAGGACGTTATACATTTTCTTCGGGCGATAGAAATAGAGCTGGAGCAAACAATTCTGCAGCTATCGGTGGAACACTAAATATTATTGTTACTTCTAGCGGCGTCAACTCTGTTGCTATCGGTGGAGCAAATTCAACAATTATTGGTAATAATGCTATAAGCCTAGGAACAAATCTTTCGATTCCTTCTTATGGAGAAGTTAGTATGGGATTATTTAATCGTCCTTACAGTGGCACACCCAATACATCTATTCCAACTGATCAACTCTTTAGTATTGGTAATGGAACTGGAGTTGGAGCAGAATCTAATGCCTTAGTAGTACTTAAAAATGGAAATATCGGTATCAATAATGTCGACAATCCTACCGCTACGTTGGATATCAATTGAACGGTCAAGTTGAGAAACTTCACTACACCTGGTATCTTGAGTACTGATAATACTGGACAGATACAACTTATTTCCGCTTGCGGATTTAATGTGTATAGAAGTAGTGATCAGATCCTTACTTCAAGTGTGATTGGCATCGTCAATTTTGATGTAGCATCATACAATGATGGTAATGCTTTTGATCTGAGTACAGATGAATTTACTGCTCCTAGCAATGGGATTTATCAATTCTCTGCCAAAATCATGGTCAAAGATATTGGACAAGTCGATCTGATGCTCTACCTCAATAGTAGCGTCATAGAACAAACTTCACAATTCTTTACTTTAGGAACTTCAGGCAACAACACATTATCAGTCAATAGTACACTCAAACTCAATAGCGGTGATAAAATTACTTTGAGAGCATTGCAAATTACTGCAAGCAATCAGGTGATCAAAAACATCAACAATGCTACGATCCGTTTTAGTGGATCGAGACTATATTAAAAAAGCCCCCGAAATTCGGGGGTGCTTTTTATGTTACAAATTAAATGAGTGTTATGTAATGACACCTTAATAAGGGATTGGTTATCAAGTATTATGAAAATAAGCTATAGACTTTGTCAAACAAACCTTTTTTATACATAAACATATCACAAAAAAGCTTAATTAAAATTGTATTTTAGCCAATAAATTATTTTTTATATCATTATTTGAAAATAGCCTTTTGAATTATAGCGAATTTGGATTTATTTTGCTCAACTTTTCTGAAATCATATATCATTTGAAATTCAGAAATAAAAAATTTAGATTTAGAAAACAATATTATGGCAGAAATTCTTAGAATGCCCAAATTGAGCGATACCATGACCGAAGGTATTATTGCTGTGTGGCATAAAAAAGTAGGAGATACAGTGAAAGAAGGCGAACTTTTGGCAGAAGTAGATTCGGATAAAGCCACTATGGAGGTTGAAGCGTATGCCTCTGGCACGGTTTTATACATTGGTGGAAAAGCAAAAGAAGCTATTGCTGTTGATGGTATTTTAGCTATTGTTGGAAAAGCTGGCGAAGATATTTCGGCACTAATTGGTGGTGGTGCTGCCGCTTCTGTTGTTGCTACTCCTGCTGCGACTCCTGTTGTTACATCTAGTCCAGCTGTGGATACATCAAACATCAAAGCAAAATTGATATTGATGCCAAAAATGAGCGATACCATGACAGAAGGTACAATCGAAAAATGGCATAAAAAAGTTGGCGATAAAGTCAAATCTGGCGAACTTTTAGCAGATGTAGCTACCGACAAAGCCACAATGGAGCTCGAAAGCTACGAAGATGGCACACTTTTATATATTGGTATTGAAGAAGGAAAATCAGTAGTTGTAGATGGCGTTTTGGCTATTGTAGGCGAAGCGGGTGCCGATTACAAAGTACTTTTGGCTAGTGGAAACGCTCCTAAAGTTGCACCAGCAGCGGTGGTAAATACACCAGTCGCTACTGAAACACAAATTGCAGTTTTAACATCAGCAACTAATGATGCTCGCATTAAAGCATCGCCTTTAGCTAAAAAAATTGCCGCAGATAAAGGTATAGACATAAAATTAGTAACAGGTACTGCCGAAGGCGGTAGAGTTACTAAAAAAGATATTGAATCGTTCAAACCGGGTGCATTGCCAGCAGCCGTTTCTAAAGATGCGCCAAAAACTTCGACTATATCGCCAGCAGCTGTTGGCGTTGAAAGTTTTGAAGAGGTTTCGGTAAGTTCGATGCGAAAAGTTATTGCTAAACGCTTAGCAGAAAGTTTGTTTACTGCTCCGCATTTTAGCTTAACGATGGAAATTAATATGGACAAAGCGGTGGATGCTCGCAAAAGCATGAACGATTGGGCTGAGTCTAAAATTTCGTTTAACGATATGGTTATCAAGGCTGTAGCTGCTGCCATTCGTAAACATCCAAAAGTTAATGGCTCTTGGCTTGGCGACAAAATTCGATACAACAATCACATACATATTGGTGTGGCAGTTGCGGTTGAAGATGGTTTGTTAGTACCTGTGGTTCGTTTTGCTGATAGTTTATCTTTAACTCAAATTTCTGCAACTGTAAAAGACCTTGGCGGAAAAGCAAAAACAGGCAAATTGCAACCTAACGATTGGGCTGGTAATACGTTTACTGTCTCAAATTTAGGTATGTTTGGTATCGAAGAATTTACTTCGATTATCAATCAACCTGATGTTTGTATTCTTTCGGTTGGTGCAATTGTACAAAAACCGATTGTGAAAGATGGACAAATAGTGATTGGTAATACTATGAAAATCACACTTTCAGCTGATCACAGAGTAGTTGATGGAGCTGTTGGTTCGGCTTTCTTAGTTACATTGCGAGGTTTGCTTGAAGATCCAGTTCGGATTTTGGCATAAATTTTAACAAAGAAACCAAACTTAAACGTTTGGTTTTTTTATGCAGTTTTCACATCAAATTTTGTGATTACTCTTGCGGCATTAGAAATTAAATATTTTTTGCCTGATTGAATGTCTTTGCATAGCGAACGAGTACGAACCGATTTTTCTTTCATAAAAAACCGTTTATTAAATTCAAAAGCCTTGCCAATGCTTACTTGCAAAAGTGGCTCTTTGCCATCGGGTTCGTCAAATGCTGATAAGGCATCAATCAAATCGTGGTCGGCACACGATGATGCTTTTGGGTTTACTAAATAATCAGAAAAAACTTTTAAAATTTTTGGTGGAAACACGCCTGAATGCAACATTGGTTTGGCAACTAATCGAAATTCCGATTTCCACTCTTGTCCATGCGGTTCGGGCTTGTTGCCATGTTTTACACGTGTATATAAATGTGCAACCTCGTGCAAATACGTTACCAAAAAAGCAAAGGGATTCAAATCGCCATTAATAGTAATAGTGTGCGATTTGTCGGTAAAATAATAGCGGTAATCGCCAAGTTTTGTTTGTCTTTTGCGAGAAATCTTGAAATGGAAATCGTTTTTTTGCCAAATATCAAAACAATAATCTACTGCCTGTTCGGGAAAATACGTAAAAAATACTTTTTTTGGGTCTGGTTTTAGTGGCAATTGGGTAGGCTAATTTTCCTGAATCAAAGGCATAACAAAATAAATAAAAAAATAATTCTAAAGACACATTTTTTGTTTTAAATTATAATTAAATTGTGGTTTAATATCTATTTCTAAAGAACAATGTCGGAACTTGAACTTTATATAAAATCGTATTTTGGTGTGGTTTCAGAAAATGATTTAAAATCCATAGTTTCGTTATTCAACTCAAAAACCATTTTAAAAGGAGAATATTTTCTGAAAACTGGAAATAAATGCGATAAGTTGAGTTTTGTTCAATCGGGGCTTTTAAGAATTTTTGTGCAAACACAAGATAAGGAAGTAACGCAATGGATTTCTGAAAAAGTGTCTTGTCCTGAAATAGGTTTACACAAAAGTAGTGTAAAATATGGAAGAAAAAACAGAGAGATTTGAAGTAAATAGATATAGTTTAGAATTCAAAC
>RDZG01000020.1 GCA_004293915.1 Bacteroidota bacterium
CAGTTCAGCAAATGTAAACGGTTTTTAGGATTAAAATTAAAGTGTAAATTTGTATCAGGATTAATCAATAAACTGTAAACTTTTTTTAGGACGAGACAGAGATTAGATATTAGCGACTTTGTGTGTTCGTGCTCGTGACCAGTAAAGTAAAAGTCTGATGTTTTTTCAACGTGGAATTTGAACTCTCTTCTATTCTCAGGTTTCAACCAATGTAACGGATGGTGAAAGCAAGAAATAATAGCGTTTGCTTTTTCCTTGAATAGATTGTCATCAAACATACTTACAGGATAAATCATTTTCCCTGGTTGTTCGTGCAAAACAGACTGGAAAGCAGTGTTGTATGTATAAAAAACTAATGATTTATCGCCAAATTGAAACTTATAAATGTTTAGCAGTTCATTGCTATATAATGGTTCAGGGTTGTAATGCTTTGCAAAGTCGAAATAATTATTTTGTACGCTTGATAAAATTTCAACAACATTTTTGTCAATTGCTTCTGAACCATTGTCCTGTGCGAATTTTATCAATCCCTCTCTTGCTTTATTTTCTTCGGTTAATTTTTGACAGTCGTGGTTGCCGGGCAAAATGATTGTGTTAATTTTCTTGCCTGAATATTTTGAAAGGTATTCAATCATTTCATCAAACAAAGTTTTGCTTATTTCAAATTCTTCAACACTTCCTGAAAATACTGTGTCGCCTGTAATCAATAAGAAAACTTCATCAACGCTTTTTGTTTCGTTCTGAATCGCTTCTAAAAGTTTGGCTTTTTTATCAAAGATGGAATTTTTTACATTTTTGATATGAATATCTGACAATTGTATAAATAGTGCTTTCATATTCTTATTTTAATTTCAAAACTTAGAAATCTATATGGGTTTAAAACATCGTTAAAGCTACTCATCATTTTCCACCCCCATATGCCAAAGTGTATCTGCACTCAAATCAGCTTCATGATTTTGCCATTCTAAAAAATATTCATGATTTACAGCAGTATTGATATGGCTAGCATCTTTTAAAAAAGAAAAGGCTTCACTATTTGCGATTGTACTCAAATTTATCTTCTTTACAGTTTTGTCGTTAAAAGTACAAACCAATTCTAAAGGAGATAAAAACGAAAATGACAATAAAGTTCTCATTATTTTAATCCATCAATTATAAAAACAACACTGCCTTCTATGGCTAATTTCCAATCTGCAAATAATTCGTCTCGATGAATTTCAATCCATGCTAATACCAATTTTAACTTTGAAGGAGGAAAATGACCAGAAAGTATTTCTGAAGTTTCTATGCTCAAAGTTGCTTTAAAATCTTGATATTCTATATGAATATGTGGCAGAGAATGTTCTTTATTATCATAGTAAAACATACGTATAATTATTCCATAAAACATTGAGATTACAGGCATATTACAGTTAAATTTTAGGTAAATTTAGTGTTATTTGACATAAACTGAAAATTACCTCCTACATTTTTCAATAATGATGTCTGCAAGAAATTAAATGGATACTATTTTCAAATACTTTATAAATTAGTCTGTGTTCTCTGTCAATTCTACGAGACCAATAGCCACTTAAATTTTCTTTCAAAGGTTCTGGTTTGCCTTTTCCTTCAAATGGTGTACGCATACATTCTTTAATCAATTCATTGGTTTTTCGAAGCATATTTTTATCAGTCGTTTGCCAATAAAGATAATCTTCCCATGCATTTTTATCCCATGAAAGCTGCATTAATCTATCAAAGAATGAGTTTCAACAATTCCTTTATTTGTACGATCAATGGCTTCTGCAAGTCTTATCCTGTTTTTTTCAGAGCTTAAAACATGCAGTGTTTCTTGTAGAGCGTTATATTCTTGTAGAGAAATTAAAACCACATTTTTATTATCTGGTCTGTTGATAACCAACAAATCATTGGAGTCAGAAACAGCATCAAGTCTTTTCTTTAGGTTTAGTCTAAAATCAGTATAATTGACAACATTCATTATTAAGTTATTGTTTAAGTACAAAAATACGTATTTCATTTCATTTATTTTAAAATAATGAGCATTTTTTATTGCACCAAATCAACATTTGGGATTTACTTTATATTTCATAAATCAATATCCAGTTTTCCATAAAAAAAACTTTATATATTTTTTTTCGTTTTCTAATTCATATACTCCTAATAATTTAAAGGTACTATGTGTAAATAAGTTTTCCAGAAAAACCTTCTTTTAAAAAAAAGAAATGGTTGTATTATGAGTTCCCATAAAAACTCATAAATTTTACCATGATTAACAATAATAATGACATTAATATGTTAGGAATTGCCTTTAAAGTTTGTATGCATTTTTTGAAAATAGTAATCATTGAATTTAAAATCAAATTTAATAAATTCTTAGTCATTAATTATGAAAACTTAAAGACATGTAAAGTGGTATATCTAGATAAAAAAATTGATTAAAAGTTGGCAAAATCATCATATTTATAATATACTTCAATTATGTATCGGACAACTTAATAAGAACAGAATAGTATTTTTAATTTACAACTATCAATCTTAATCCTAAATCAGGAATATAGTGCGTTTTAATATTACCCAGATGCTATTAAATACACTATTTTGATTATTTATCACTATTGTACAGGTTTTTAGACTATTTCACAAAATTATCTTTTCAATTTGAAATCATTTATAATTTAATTGTTGAAAGAACTGAATTACAACTTACTCCATCGAAATTTCTTTTCTGATTCGGCTTAGTGAAGTGTCTGTTATTCCCAAATATGTAGCAATTTGTTTGAGTGAAACGTTTTGAATAATTTCAGGTTTTTCCTTCATCAGCATTTTATATCTATCTTTTGCTGGATCCACAATCATTGAAATTCTGTTTTTTTTGAGTTCGAAATAGCTGCTTACTAAACGTGTCCTTCCCGATTCCCTAAATGCTTCAATACTATGAAACAGTTGTTGAAAAGTTTGAAAATCCAATTGCCAACAAACACAATCAGTAAGTGCCTGCATATTTTCACGAGTTGGATTTCGCATAAAAAATGAAGACCAATCAATTACCAAATCGCCAGTTGCAAAAAAATTAGTGCTAATGTCGTTTCCTTCTGGGTCAGTGGCATAAGAGCGTACAAATCCACTTTCGATATACCAATAATAGTTTGCAATTTTGCCTTCGGTTAATAAAAAATCATTTTTAGCAAAAGTTACTTTTTTGAATTTATCTATTATCAATGCTTTGTCTTTTGCTAACAGATTTGGATCGTTAAATACTTTTAAAAGAAATTGATTGTTTTCCATTTTTAGATGCCTATTATAGATTTTCAAATGCTGTCAATAACGATTATTTTAAAGTTTAAATGAAAATAAATTTCATTAAATATTTTTTATATGATTAATTATGATTATATTTCTTTATAAATACGATTAAATAATCATTTATAATCAAATTTAAGTCGAAAACATAAAGAATGAAAAATACAGCCTATTATTTAAACAAACCAGGTGGAACATTTACACCTATTGAAGAGGAGTTAAAGCCTTTGGCAAAAGGCGAAATTTTGTTAAAAACACGCAGAACCTCTGTTTGTCAGTCGGATGTGGTAATATATAAACATGGTTTGCCACGCATCAAAAAGTGGCCATCTGTGATTTTACACGAAGCCTGTTGCGAGGTGCAAGCTGTTGGAGAGGGAGTTACAAAATTTCAGGTTGGAGATTTAGTTGGTTTAGGATGCGATATTCCTTGTGGAGATAGAGATTGTATTTATTGTGGCGACAATGGCACGGGTGATTGGACAAGCTGCCCAAACACACAAGCAACTGGGCATGAATTTGCTGGTTTTGCTCGTACGCACGCTATTTTGCCCAACTGGTTTGTAGAACTTGGTCCAATAAAAAAATTCCCAAAAGGATTTAGTGCCGATCAAGCATGTCAATTAGAACCTTTGGCTTGTGGTTTGGAGGGAATGACAAGAGTTAATAATTGTATCACAGACCGAGTAGTGGTTTTGATTGGAGCTGGCTCGCAAAGCACGTATGCTTTGCAATCTGCCCAAGCCATGGGAGCTCGAAAAATTATTTTAGTAAATCGTGGAAAAGAACGTTTAGAGCGTGTACTCAAAGATTTTGGAAACGAAAAAACTGTTGGTGTGATTTGGGATGAAAACGTGGTAGAAAATGTTTTAGCAGCATGTAAACCTTTCAATGAACCCCATTTTGTGATGATGAATGTGCCAGCTCAAGCGGGTTACGAATTGGCTGTTAAATTAGTGGGATATGGAACTGTAATCGATGCACATGCTGGAGTAAAAGGTCCGAATGGAAAACCAAGAATTGCCCATGAAGTAGATTTAAACAACGATATTCATTATAAATTACAATGTTATCAAGCCACACATGGTTCGAGTATGCATGGTATCAATTTGGCACATAAAATGTTGATTGAAAGCAAATTGCCAAATATTGATAAAATGACAAATGATACAGAACGTTTCAAAAAAGATCAAATTTTAGAAGCAATTCATAGAGCCAACGATTCTGATAGTTTAAAAGTGATTATTGATTGGGATTAAATATTTTTTGGAATAAAGCTAAAATATAACATAATTTGATTCATTAAAAAACGTGCTAAATTCAACAAAAACGATATCTATAATTAGTTTTTGGTAAAGAAATAAAAATAATTAAACATCAAATATAAAATTATGAAACCAAAAGTTTCTCCCAGTATGATGTGTGCTAATTTTCTAGATTTGAAATCAGAATTAGATGTTTTTGAAAAATATAAAATTGATTATTTACACATGGATGTGATGGATGGAAATTATGTTCCAAATTTTACATTAGGAATAGATTTTTGCAAATCGGTGGCTTCATATAGTAAAATTCCGCTTGATTATCATTTGATGGTTGAAAATCCAGACCGTTTTGTAGAGATTTTTTGCCAATTAAAAGGTTCTTTATTTACATTTCATCCCGAAACTAGCCGACATCCAGTCCGAACCATCGATTCGATTCGTGCCAATGGTTGCAGACCAAGTATAGCAATTAATCCTGCTTATCCCATTGAACAATTTAGACATTTGTTACCATTGGTAGATATGGTTTGTGTAATGACTGTTAACCCAGGATATGCTGGTCAAAAATTAATTCCCTTTGCTGTCAATAAACTCACTGAATTACAGGAATTTAAGAAAAAAAATAACTTATCTTTCGAAATCGAAGTCGATGGAAATGTAAGTTGGGAAAACATTCCAACTATGGTAAAAGCTGGTGCCGAAGTGTTGGTGGTTGGAACTTCTTCAATATTTAGCAAAACCGAAAGTAGAGAACAAACACTTTCAAGACTGTATCAACTGATTTAGAATTTTAAATAATATTAAGTTATGGTTAAAAACATTGAAATCAATCTATTTTTTTTGTAATATTTTTAATCCTGTATGAAAAAGTAAAATTTAAAAATGACACAAGGACAAAGACAAAAACGTATTCTCGAATTTTTACAAACCAATAACGAACTTTTAGTAGACGATGCATGCAAACTATTTGATGCCTCGCCAGCAACTATTCGTAGAGATTTTATAGAACTTTCAGAACAAGGTTTAGTTGAAAAAACGTGGGGTGGAATTATAAAACGCAATGTTATAAACGAATCAGCTATGCTGCCTTTGGCTTATAGACAAAGTCAGTTTACATCAGAAAAAATAAAAATTGCTGAACAAGCTTCAGATTTAATCGAAACGGGTGATGTAATCATGATTGATGGCGGCTCAACAACGTTTCAAATGGCAGCTTTTATTGCAAATAAGAAAATAAGAATTATTACAAATTCCATAATTATTGCTTATCAAATTGATAAAGAAAAAAAAGAAAAATCGGGTGCTGAGGTTTTTGTAACAGGCGGAATTTTATATCCCGAATCTGGACTTTTGGTTGGTCCGCAAACGAATATTAATTTAAAAAACTATACTGCAAAATGGGCATTTTTGTCATGTGGAGCATTTGATGAAAATGGAATCAGCAACTCCAATCAAATGGTTGCCGAAAACGAGCAAACCATGATTCAACAATCATCAAAAGTGGTTTTGTTAGCAGATGTTAGCAAAGCTGAGAAAAAAAATATGTGCCATGTAGCACATTGGCAAAAGATTGATTATTTAATTTCTAATAATATAGAATCAAAAGTTGCGTTGTTTACAAAAATAACTAATTTTGGCACTAAAATTGTAGAAATCAAATAATTAATAGTATGAAAATAATAAATAAAACTTTTTTTTTACTCTTTGTAAGCACATTTTCGTTTGCACAAAATCAATTAAAACCAGAAGATACGGAAGTTTGGGAGCCACAACCTAAAATAATTACACCTGGAATAAACAATTTACCACCTTCTGATGCCATTGTTTTGTTTGATGGAAAATCGCTCGATAATTTTACTCATGTAAAAGGCGAAAGTCCAAAACTCGAAATTAAAGACGGTGCATTTACGATTATGAAATCGGCAGGAGATATTATTTCAAAAAAACTTTTTGGTTCGATTCAATTGCATATCGAATGGCGTAGTCCAGCAATAATCGAAGGCGAAGGGCAGGGCAGAGGTAATAGTGGTGTGTTTTTGCAAAGTGAGTACGAAGTTCAAATTCAAGACAATTACAACAACAAAACATACGCCAACGGACAAGCAGGTGCGTTATACAAACAAAATCCACCGTTGGTAAACGCTTGTCGCAAACCTGGAGAATGGCAAACTTATGACATTATATATATGGCTCCAAAGTTTTATTTGGATAGCACATTGGCTTCGCCTGCACGAATTACGGTTATTCATAATGGAGTTTTGGTGCAAAATAATTTCGAGTTAAAAGGCAAAACGCTTTGGCAAGGAATGCCATATTATAAAGCACATGGCAAAGCACCTTTAAAAATTCAAGAACACAATAATGCTGTTAGTTTCAGAAATATCTGGGTAAGAGAAATAGAATAAAAAATTGTTAAAAATAAATAAAAATGAAAAAATTAATCCTTTTGGTGGTTTCAATACAAATGTATGCTGGTCCTACCACATTTCAGTTATCATCTCCTGATAAAAATATCAATGTAACCATCAATACGGGTGAAATTACTTCGTATAAAGTTTCTTTCAAAGGTAAAGAAATCACAAAAGAAAGCCAACTTTCGATGACATTGGGAGATGGAAAAATCTTGGGTGTAAAAACTGGAATGCCAAAAATTATGCAACGAAGTGTGAACCAAGATGTAAAACCACTTTTTGGAATGGCTACCACATATAAAGATGTTTTTAATGAAATTTCACTCGTTTTTAAAGATTATAACATTGTATTTAAGGCATTTAACAACGGAGTTGCCTATCGTTTTGAAACAAAAATTAAAGGTAATATTAAAGTAAACGAAGAGCAAATAAGTTACAAATTTCCGACTGATGTAAAAGGTTCGCTTCACAAAGTTTCAGGTTTTTTAAATTCGTACGAAGAAAATTATGTAGATGATAAAATTAGTTTTTTAGATAGTGGAAAAATTGCAACGCTTCCACTTTTGGCTGAATCAAACGGCATAAAAGTTTGTATAACCGAAGTCGATTTGTTTGATTATGCAGCTTTTTATTTGTCTTATGATGGCAATAATGGTTTAAAAGGTGTTTTGCCAAAGGTTGTAACTAAAGATTCTATTGGCGGATGTTGCCCAAATTTTGAAAGGTTGCCATTTGAAAGGGCAAACTATCTTGCTATTACAAATGGAACTAGAACTTTTCCGTGGAGATTAATGGTTTTGGCAGAACAAGATAAAGATTTGTTGTACAATAATTTAACTTATCTTTTGGCTCAAGAAAACAAAATTGGTGATGCATCATGGGTAAAACCAGGCAAAGTTTCTTGGGATTGGTGGAATGCAAATAATTTAACTGGAGTAGACTTTGTAACTGGCTATAACACAAATACCTACAAATATTTTATTGATTTTGCAGCTAAAAATGGTATCGAGTATATCAATATGGACGAAGGTTGGAGCGACCAATTTGATCTATTAAAACTAAATGATGGAAAAGTAAAAATAGGCACAAATCCGAGTTTGGGAGGTGGTTTAGATATGCCGTATTTGTTTAATTATGCAAAATCAAAAAATGTTGGAATCATGCTTTGGTGCGTTTGGCATGTGTTGGATAGGCAAATGAATGTAGCTTTAGACCAGTTTGAAAAATGGGGAGTAAAAGCATTAAAAGTAGATTTTATGGATAGAGACGACCAAAACGTTGTTAATTTTTATGAAAAACTTGCAATTGAAGCAGCAAAAAGAAAAATGTTAGTTTTATATCATGGTGCTTATAAACCCACAGGAATGGAACGTACCTATCCAAATGTTATAAACAGAGAAGCTGTACAAGGACTCGAATATAATAAATTTACAAATTCATGTACACCTGAAAATCTTGCACATATTCCGTTTATTCGTATGGTTGCTGGACCAATGGATTATACGCCAGGAGCCATGACAAACGCAAACGAAGGCGATTTTAAGTCTGTTCAAGCCAGACCAATGTCGCAAGGCACACGTTGCAATCAGTTGGCTCTTTTTACTGTTTTATATGCTCCTCTCGAAATGTTGGCAGACGCTCCAACTGCTTATGAAAAAGAACCAGTAATTTTAGAATATCTTTCAAAAATGCCAACCGTTTGGGACGAAACAATGCCTATTGATGGAAAAATTGGCGATTTTGCAGTTGTTGCTCGTAGAAAAGGCACAACTTGGCATGTAGCAGGAGTTTCAGATTGGACTGGAAGAAAGGTGAAAGTAAAATTTGATTTTCTTTCAATTGGAAAATACAATGCCGAAATTTTTAGTGATGGCTTAAATGCAAATAGAAACGGTAATGATTACAAAAAAACAACCCAAACCATTACAAAAGGCGAAGAACTAACGATTGAAATGGCTAGTGGAGGAGGTTTTGCAATAAAATTAACACCATTAGAATAAGATTCTGGATTTTTGATAAACTATTTCTATGAATTTAGATTTCTAGAATAAAAGATTTTATTTTGAAATATAATATATTGAAAATTTATGATAAATTTGCTTTGTGATTACGAATGAAACAAGAAAAGAATTTGGTAAGTTTTTAATTGATGTTTCCAAACTTGTTTTAGGCGGTGTAGTATTTGCATCTGTTGTTAAATCAGATGATTTACCTAAAACCTACGTAATGGTATTAGGATTATTAACCATATTGTTGTTTGCAGCTGCTGGGTTTGCTTTAATTAATAAATCAACAAAATAATTAGTATCATGGAGTTTGCTATTTTAATTACAGTTTTATTTTTTATAAGTATTATAACTTTGATTTATGCTTTAAAGTCAGATGATTTTACAATTTCAACTTCAAAAATCTAGTTAGAATCTTATTTTTTTTAAAAATGTCCGTAACTACCAATTACTTATGTGTTTTGGTTTGGGTACTAATAGTAAATTTATTTTTAATTAATAAATAAAAAATAATGAATGATTTTCTAACAAAGCAATTTCAATATAGCCACTGGGCAACATGCCAACTCTTAAACAGCATTGAAGAATTTGATATAAAAGATGGCTATATTTTTAAAATGCTTAGCCATAACTTAAATGCTCAATTTATGCGTTTAGCCATGTTAAAAGGCGAAACAACAAAGTTTACGATTTGGGATGAGTTTTCTTTATCAGATCTAAAAAAATATAATGACGAATCGTATCAAATCGCTTTAGATTTTATCAATAAAACTAACCAAATTGGCTGGGCAAAAATAGTTGAAGGCAAAACCCTTTCAGGCGATAGTTTCAAAATGGCAGTTTCGGATATGTTGATGCACTTAATCAATCATGGTTCGCATCATCGTGGACAAATTGCTTCAAAAATCCGAGAACTTGGACATACTTCTCCAAACTTTGGCGTTTTGCAATTTAATATTATGTTGAGTGCCTTATAAATACGTATAAAAACATGTGGTTTTTAGATATGAAAGTAAAAGCTCAGTTTTTTTGTTTTTTATTTTTTGTAGCAAACACCGACATTAAAGCCGATTTTTCGATTTATAACGGTAATAATCGTATAGATATTATTGATGAATATATCTATAAAGACTCCACAAAAAAACTTTCTTCCGAGCAAATATGTAAAACCAAAATCAGATTTTTTAAATCATCATTTGAAACTGGGTTTATTACTGATATAAATGCTGTTTATTGGCTTAAATTTAAAATTAATAACCCAACCCAACAAGCACTTATTTTTTGTAGAAATAAAGATTTTAAAGATATTAGGCTGTATTATTTTAAAAAACATTGCAAACCAATTGAAATCAAACCGTTTTATGAAAAAACCACAAAATCATTTTTGTTTAAAAAACAAGAATTCGTGTTTGAAATAGCAAATGCAGATACTTCAATATATTATTTATTCAAATTCGTACCTGTTTCTGAGCAATTTGTTGGAATGAATGCCTCTACAACACAATCTTTTTACGCTGAGTCGTTAAATAATGTGTTTTATTATGGTTGTTTTTTTGGGTTAGTTATTTTAATGATGCTCTATAATTTTATTCATTTTGTAATGGTAAGAGAATATCCAAATCTATACTATTCTTTTTTTTTATTTGGGCTAATGTGCTATGCTTTATTGGTTTGGAAAATAATTTCCATTGACGCCTTGTCTCAAAATCTATCCTATTTTATTTATTCGTTTTCCTATACTATTATGACGCTTTCATTAGTAATGTATACTTATTATTTTTTTGAAAGAGAAATAAAACAAAGTATACATAAAAAAATACTGTTTTCAATAATAGCTCTCAAAACTCTTTTGCTAATCCTTCAATGGTCTTTCGATAGTATCAATAAAGCATTTTTTTCGTCTGTATATGATTTTATTTTTATTGGTTATTGCTTGTTTTTGGCTATTTTATTTTATAGCAAACAAAAATTCAAATCTACTTTGTTTTTTATAATTGGCTTGAGTATTTTATTTATAGGATTGTTTTTTCATGGGTTATATGATTTAAAAGTTTTTATAAACAGCTTATTATATGATTTCTTTAAAAATATTGATGAATATGATAATAGCTTTTACATAGATAATGCTTTGTTTTACACTGGTGTTATCCAAATTTTATTTTTCTCAATATCTATGTCTGTTCGGTATCGAATGATAAAAATTCAGGCTATAGATTCTCAAAAACAAGTAATTAAAGAATTAGAATCAAAGCAGCAATTTATAGATAATCAAAATAGAATTCTTGAAAATACAGTAGAAGACCGTACAGCTCAAATTCGTAATCAAGCACTCGAAATAGCTAGAATAAATCAATTATTACAAAAACAAAATACTGATTTAAAAGAAAATGTAAGCACCATATCGCAAAATCGAGTGTTAGTTAAATCAATAAGTTTTGATGAATTTAAAGCTTCATATCCAACAGATAACGATTGTTATTTATTTTTATCAAATTTAAAATGGAATGAGGGATTTAGGTGTAAAAAATGCTATAGCGAAACTTTTTCTGCTCTCGATAAACAATTTTCAAGAAGATGTACCAAATGTAATTATATAGAGTCTGCTACAGCACACACTATTTTTCATCATTTGCGTTTTCCTATCGTAAAAGCCTTTTATATCGTATTTTTAGTTTATTCTCGTAAAGGAATCACTATTGAAGAACTATCAAAAATGCTAGAATTAAGAGCAGGTACATGTCATACTTTTAAACAAAAATTTGCTCAAGTGATGGAAAAAAAGAAAGTATCTAAGCGCAATATCGAAGGATGGAGTAGTTATGTACTAGATTAATTTTTTTATTTTTATTTATCTGCAAGATTAATTTTTTTAATTTTTTTTTAATTGTTTGAATATCAATTCGATGGATTAGGCTTTTGGTTTTAATATTAGTTATTTATGTGTTAAATATTTTTATTAACTACCTGAATATCAATTATTTATTTTGTTTTAATAAAAATACTATTAGATATTTGCAATATAATATTGAATTAGTTATATTATTTCAATAAAAACTTAATAAAATGAAAAAACTATACTACTTAAAAACTTTACTGTCAATAGCTATATTATTGACAGTAAAAAACACTAATGCACAGGTTTGTACTTCTTCATCTGCTCCTACTCCACAGTTAGGGGCAATGATAGCTCCACAGTTTGTTAATCTATGGAAACATGCTTCAGCTATTGACAAATATGGGCAAGGATATGACACAGGAAACACATTAAGCATAGGTGATGATGGCTGGTCAATAGCAAGTCAAACGCATGACATAAGATTTTATCCAGGAGATGTTCATCCTTTGTTATTGCCTGGTCAAATCATTAAAATTAGATTTAAAGGACCAGCTACAGCAGTTACTTCGGCTTCACCATGGCAAATAAACTACCAAAATATCCAAGCAAACACTCCTACAGCAGGTTATACAACATTAGAGGGAGTGATACAACCAAATTTTACAACTTCAGGATTTAATGGCTTAGTTATTCAATTTGTTGGTCGAGTTGAAGAAATACAAATAGTTCGACCAGGCTACAATTTTGACGACCCAAGACTTTTAGTAGATGAGTTTGTTACACATGTTAAAACTACAGGCTGGAAAGCATTTAGAATGATGGGTCTAAGCGGTGTTAATGGGTCGTTTGACCAAACTTGGGGAAAAAGATTAAGCAAGAATGCACCTATAAATGTCAATATATGGCAAACTAGGTTTGTAGATTTGGGAAATAATGCTTGGAATTTTACCAAATCCAATGGAATGCATGAAGACTTATTGGGTTCAGCTACTGAAGGTAGACAAAGAGGTACCTCTTGGGAAGACCAAATAGATATTTGTAATTACTTAAATATAGATATTTGGATAAATGTACCTGTTTTAGCGGATGATAATTACATTCTTCAGCTTTCTAGTTTAATAAAACAACGTTTAAAACCTAATTTGAATGTATATGTAGAAATTGGGAATGAAATTTGGAATGCGTATGGTCCTACATTTATGTCGGGATACTTACAGAAACAAATAATAAGTTGGGAATGGGTAAATGGTACTGCTGAACAAAAGAAAATTTTTGGTGGCACTTATTGCCCAGGTTGTGGTTTAAACCCAAATTATGGAAATGGAGAAAATTACGGAGCAGGCAATAATTCTCATATCAAGCATGGCAACGTTGGTCAGCTCGCAGATACAAAGAATATGCCGAAATTTTTGCCGTTAATTATGGATGGAGAGATCAAGGTGGAGAAGTTGGTACAAAAATAAGAATGGTTTTGTGTGGACAAGTAGGATATGGAGGGAGTGGAATGGCATGGAATGTCCATGCCTAAATAACGTTGACCGTTATTTATCTTTTACCTCTCAATAAATTTGCAGATAATACATCTGGAAATTGAGGCTTTGTTTGCTAAACATA
>RDZG01000156.1:0-624 GCA_004293915.1 Bacteroidota bacterium
TTCCATAAAAAATAATTAAGGTTTGTTTTTAGTGCAAAGTTACGCACATAATAATAATTTTCCAAAAATAAAATAATATACGAAAATTTTACAGTAACTTCTTTTATATCCCAATATAAACGACCCTTATCCACACCTTTGACAAAAAAAGTAGTAGGAAACTTACGCCATTGTGTAAGTTCTCCACTCTTTACAAGTGCTAATATTTCAATAGGTATTTTTTCATTAGTTGCATTTGTATTATAAATTTTCCATTCTTCATTTTCTATTGCTTGTTTTGTTTTTTCAACACTTTCAATTTGATTTCTAATAGAATTGTTTTGTTTTTCCCAACGATTAAAAGTAGCCTGTCCATTCCTTTTATCGTTCAAAGGCTGTCCATTAGCACTTTTTACATCAGAAAAATGATTGTCAAATTTTTTATCTAACTTTTTTTCTTTTTTAATCAAAGAGTTTTTTAAGACTTCAAGCCTTTTAGTTTCTAATTTTTTATCAAAACTTAATGATTTTAATTCTTTGGTTATATCAACATGAGTGCCATTATAAAAAATTGAATTATATTGCGTATTTTTGTATTCGAATATAAAAACTACCCAATACAATGCTTCAATTATCGCTAATCTG
>RDZG01000156.1:638-1372 GCA_004293915.1 Bacteroidota bacterium
CGTTCTTTGAGTCGGCGTTCTAATTACAGCCTTCGTCATATTTTTCGTTTTTTAAGTTTGCCTAATATTCGTTGGATAGCTATGCGTTTATCGTTGTTTAAACACTTTATTTACCAAGAAAATCAACATTATGTGGCTATTATAGATGAAGTAGTGGAGGCTAAAAGTGGTCATTGTAGTTACGGTTTAAGTCATTTTTATAGTTCTATTGCTCAAAAAACGATAAATTCAGTTTGTTTTTTCAATCTTTGTTTTGTCAATGTTGCTACAAAAATAGCCTATAGCATTGGTACTGAACAAGTAATATTCACAGAAAAAGACAAAGAAAGGATTGCTGTCCAAAAACAAGCCTTGAAAGAGGGCAAGGAAAGAGCAAAAAAAGGGGAAAAATTGGCAAAAGGACGCAAAAAAGGTACTAAAAATAAAACAGAAAAAAAGAGCAATGATACCACTTCTTTTAGAACATTTAAAACTTTGTGGGATAATGTGATTACTGAAACAAAAAATTATTTACCCAAGATGAAAATAACCCATTTATTGGCTGATTCTAAATATGCTACACAGTATTATATAGATACAATTGCCTCAGTGGGCTGTTTTTTGATTTCTAAACTCAATAGAAATGCTTGTTTGTACGAAGTTTATATGCACGAAGAAGGTGAAAAAAAAGGTAAAGGTCGCCCTAAAAAATATGGTAAAAAAATAGATTTTAAAAATTTAGACAAAAAATATTT
>RDZG01000021.1 GCA_004293915.1 Bacteroidota bacterium
AATTAGATAAAAATATACTAGAAATAGTTCAAATCTTAAAACTGAAAATCAACATAAGTATCCCAACCATACGTACTCGATATTTTATTATAATTTTATTTATCAAATCTTCTCAATTCTTTCTATTCATTGCTTATTCAAATAATATTTTTTAATTCCCCCATTTAATATTTTTTTATTAATCTCTTATTACTTATTTTTGATTATAAAAAATTCATATTATGAATTCTGTAAATGTATTTGAGTTAAAAGAATTAATTGATTCTAAAAAAGATTTTCAATTAATTGATGTAAGAGAGAAAAACGAATTTGAGGTTTGTGATTTAGGAGGTATTTTGATTCCACTAAATACCATTCCTGATAATATCGATAAAATTAGTAAAGAAAAAATGGTTGTAGTGCATTGCAGAAGTGGCAAACGAAGTGCAAGTGCAATTCAATATTTAGAACAAAATTTTGGCTTTAAAAATCTTTACAATTTAGAAGGAGGTATTTTGGCTTGGGCTGATGAAATAGATGATTCAATGCCAAAATATTGATTGTTTTTATCAAATGAAGAAGGATATACAATTTCCAAAGGTAGAAGGGATTTCAATTGCAGTAATTAGAAAAGTAAACGAATTGCAACATGCTGAGTGGCAGGTTGTATTGTTAAATAATAATTCAGTATTTTTAGAAAATGTTATTGTAGTATCGCGAGGTTATGGCGAAATTGATGGAGTGTTCAGACAATCATCTGTTTTGAGACATGTGTTCGAAAGAATTGAGCCAAATACTAATGTTATAATTGAACCTATTGACCTTGCAGTATTTGTTTTGAATAATGAATATTGGGTTAGTTATTATATTGGTAATGAGATATTTGACAAACGATTTACTTTTGTTCCTGAAACTATTACAGAGCAGAATTTAATTAAAATTCCAAATTTAGGCTTGATGGGTGTTTTGCATGAATAATAATATATATGCCAAATAAGTTTAAGAATTTACTTTTTTTAGATATAGAAACTGTAGCTTTAACATCTGAATTTGAGCAATTGCCCGAAAGGTTGAAGCCTTTGTGGGAGTATAAATCTAAGTTTTTATACAAATCAGAATTACATAATCCAGCAATTGTATTTGAAGAAAAGGCTGCAATTTATTCAGAATTTGGAAAAGTAATTGTGATTGGTTTAGGGTATATTTATGAAAACGAGCAAAAAGAATATTGTTTAAAGGTTAAATCATTGTTTGGACATGATGAAAAACAACTTTTATTAGACTTTTGTGATTTGATAAACTCAAAATTTGGGCAACAAAATTTACAATTAGTTGCACATAATGGACTTGAATTTGATTTTCCTTATTTGTGTAGAAGAATGATTATCAATAAAATAGCTATTCCAAAAGTATTACAAGTTCAAGGTAAAAAACCTTGGGAAATAACACATATTGATACACTTGAACTATGGAAATTTGGCGACAGAAAAAACTACACTTCACTAGAACTTTTGGCTTCATGTTTGGATGTACCAACAAGTAAAACCGATTTGGATGGAAGCAAAGTAAATTATACGTATTATATAGAAAAGAATTTGAGTAAAATTGCAAATTATTGCTCAAGAGATGTTGCTGTTTTGACTCAAATTTATTTGCGATTAGTTGGTGAAGAAATGATAGAAGAGAAAAATATTTTTATAAATAGCTAATACATTATACTATTATTGTGAAATAAATTATAAATATGGAAATTTTATTAGACCTGATTAAAATCTTTTTGCCTGCGAGCATGGTTCTTTATGGTGTTTTTTTAGTTGTAAAAGCATTTTTGAATAAAGAATACGAAAAAAAAATAATTGAATATAAAATGGATAACACAAAAATCGTGTTGCCTATTCGATTGCAAGCTTACGAAAGAGTATGTTTATTTTTAGAGCGTATTTCACTTAATAACTTGATAATCAGAATAAATAATCCTGCATTTTCGGCAGGACAAATGCAACAAGCTTTATTGTCAGAAATCAGAAACGAGTTTAATCATAATTTATCGCAGCAAGTTTATATGAGCGATGAAGCTTGGCTTGCTGTAAGAAAATCGATGGAAGATATTGTTGGTATTATCAATAAAGCTGCTGAACAAACGCCTTCTGATGCACGTGGGATTGAATTGGCTAAGAAAATTTTTGATGGTTTATTACAATTGAATCAAGACCCAATTTCTAATGCATTGACGGTAGTAAAAAACGAAATTAGAGTTGTATTCTAATCGTCTGCTTTTAGTTTTTCAACAATTTTTACAGATTCGATAAGTTTATTGGTGGTTTTAAGAATGGTAAATTCATAACCACCAAATTCTTTAACTTCACCAACTAATGGGATTTTTCCAAAGACAAAACTAACCAATCCTGCAATGGTTTCAACATCATCTGCTTCGGGTAAAGGATAACGAAGAATATCATTAACATCTTGAATATGAGCAATTCCAGATACTGTAAATTCGGTTTCAGAGATTTTTTCTACTGGAGACTTTTCGATTTCATCATCTTCATCGCTAATTTCGCCAACTAATTCTTCGATAACATCTTCCATAGTTACAATACCAGCTGTGCCACCAAATTCGTCAATCACAACTGCCATGTGGAGGCGTTTGCGTTGAAAATCTTTCATTAAATCACTGATTTTTTTACTTTCAGGAATAAAATACGCGGGACGAAGGTGATTGCTTAAAATAATGGTTTCGCCTTTGCTTACCATTTTGAGAATATCTTTTGTACTAACGATTCCAACTATGTCATCAATTTTGTTTTTAAAAACAGGTAGTCTCGAAAATCCCTCACTATCAATGAGTTCTAGTATTTTATCATCGGATGTAGAAGCTTCCAATGCCACCATTTTGGTTCGTGGAATCATCACTTGTTTTGCTGTGGTTTCGTTGAAATGAAATACATTTTCGATAAGTTCGTGTTCATCGTTTTGAATTGCTCCAGTTTCTTTTCCTTTTTCTAATAGCATTTTGAGCTCTTCGGTACTATGCTCTTCACCATGTCCTGTTGAGCTAAAACCAAACATACGAACTACTAAATTTGAAGAAACATTTAATGTCCAAATAAATGGTTTAAAAACATTATAAAAAATACGCATTGGAAGTGCTATAATATATGTGATGCTTTCAGGAGAAGTTATAGCAATTGTTTTTGGTACTTGTTCGCCTAAAATTATGTGCAAAGAAGTGATTCCCATAAAAGAAATTGCACCAGAAATCCAGCGAGGAACTTGTGTGTGAAATCCAAAAAAGTGTAATACGCTTTCGACAATATGATTTGCAACTTCTTCGCCAAACCAACCCAAAGCCAAACTTGCTAACGTGATCCCAAGTTGAGAAGCTGAAAGGTAAGAGTTTAAGTCTTTTAAAATAATATTTGCATTTCGAGCACCGCTACTGCCTTCTTGCAATTTTAAGTCGATTTGTGACTGTCGAACTTTTACAATTGCAAATTCTGCGGCAACAAAAAAACCATTTAATAATACCAATAAAATTACTACAAATACATCGAATAGCATAAATGATTAAAAAATTAAGGTGTATTTTGTAATAATATTCTGTTCGGGGACTGAATCCATAGTGTGAAATAACAAATATTTTGTTTTATTTCAAATGCAAATATCAAATAATTTCTGTGAAATTGCATAAAAATTTTAAAAAACATTGGCAAAATCAATAGGTGTGTCGTCTGATAGCATTTTGAGCGATTTAAAACTCAAAAAATATGCTCCATTATATTTTTTACAAGGAACTGAACCTTTTTTTATTGATCAGGTAAGCGATTATATAGAAAAAAATATTCTTTCGGCAGCGGATAAAGGGTTTAATCAAACCATTTTATATGGAAAAGACACCACAATTGGTGCGATAATTACAGCAGCAAAACGTTTTCCGATGATGGCAGAGCGTCAAGTGGTGATTGTGAAAGAAGCTCAAGATGTTAGTGATTTAGAAAAATATATTAAAAATAAAGTTGGTGGTAAAGAATTAGAATACAATGCTTTAGAAGAATATGCACGAAAACCATTGACAAGCACAATTTTGGTGTTTTGTTTTAAAAACAAAACACTCGATGGCAGAAAAGCTTTGGCAAAAGTAATAGATGAAAATGCTATTTTACTAACTTCTAAAGGTTTGTACGACAATGAATTACCTGTTTGGATTTCAAATTATGTAAAATCAATTGGTTACCAAATTAACGAACAAGCTGTGCGACTTTTGTGTGAGTTTGTAGGAAACAATCTTTCGAGATTATCAAACGAAATTGACAAAATAATTATTAATCTAAAAGACGAAAAAACGATTTCTGACACACATGTTGTAAAATTTGTGGGTGTGAGCAAAGAATACAATGTGTTTGAACTGCAAAAGGCATTGGGACAAAAAAATGTGCTTTTGTGTAACAAAATCATCCATTATTTTTCGGAAAATGCAAAAGAAAATCCAATTCAGATGACGATAGGGAATTTATTTGGCTATTTTTCAAAACTGCTTTTAGTAAAAGTAAATAAACCCACCAACGAGTTTGATGCAAGCAAATTTTTAGGAGTTCCGCCATTTATAGCAAAAGATTATTTACAATCTGCAAATAAATATACAGCAAACCAACTCATAAATACATTTTCATATTTAAAAGATGCAGATATGGCATCGAAAGGGCTTGGAATGGGAACGCTAGATGATGGCGAAATATTGAAAGAATTAATTTTTAAGATTTTACATAATTGAAAAATTAAAACTCAAAAATTGATTTTCGCTGTTATTTTTGTAAAAAATTCGCTCATTTTGTTTTTCTTTTAAATGAAACCTCAAATACTAATTCTTGATTTTGGTTCGCAATACACGCAGTTGATTGCCCGTAGGGTACGAGAACTAAATGTTTTTTGCGAGATACATCCATATAATAAATTTCCTGCCGAAATGCAAGGCTTGAAAGGAGTGATTCTTTCTGGAAGTCCGTGTTCGGTT
This sequence comes from Bacteroidota bacterium, assembly GCA_004293915.1. GTDB lineage: Bacteria > Bacteroidota > Bacteroidia > Cytophagales > UBA9547 > REAG01. The sequence goes on from RDZG01000021.1 coordinate 4,991, forward strand.
CGTGATGCAGATGCTCCAAATCCAGACTTAAGTATGTTTAAAAGCAAAGTTCCAATATTAGGAGTTTGTTACGGAGCTCAACTATTAGCACAAAAATTTGGAGGAAAAGTAGAAGCGTCAAATACCAGAGAATACGGGAGAGCAAATTTAGAAACTTTTGATGCCAAAAGTGAGCTTTTAAAAGGTATATCAGCAAATTCTCAAGTTTGGATGAGCCATGGAGATACCATAACACAAACGCCAATTGGAGCAAAAATAATTGCGAGTACAAGCTCTGTAAAAGTAGCAGCCTATCAATTTGAAGGCGAAAAAACTTTTGCTATACAGTTTCATCCAGAAGTTACACACTCGCTTGAAGGAAAGGCAATTGTGAAAAATTTTGTGGTCGATATTTGTGGATGTGAACAAAACTGGACACCATCGTCTTTTGTTGAAACTACTGTTTCGGCAATTCAAAATCAAGTTGGTAACGACCGTGTAGTTTTGGGTTTATCAGGAGGAGTAGATTCGTCTGTTGCTGCTTTACTTTTGCACAAAGCAATAGGTAAAAATTTATTTTGTATTTTTGTTGATAATGGTTTGCTACGAAAAGATGAGTTTGAGTCCGTTTTAGATTCGTATAAACATATGGGCTTAAATGTGATTGGTGTAGATGCAAAAAACCAATTTTATACTGCTTTGAAAAATGAAACAGACCCAGAACGCAAACGCAAAGCAATTGGAAAAACATTTATTGATGTTTTTGATCAAGAATCACACAAATTATCAGATATAAAATGGTTGGCACAGGGTACTATTTATCCTGATGTGATAGAATCTGTTTCGGTAAAAGGTCCATCGGCTACTATTAAATCACATCATAATGTTGGAGGGTTGCCAGATTATATGAAACTAAAAATTGTAGAACCACTTCGCATGCTTTTTAAAGATGAGGTTCGATTGGTAGGAAAAGAATTAAATTTAGAAGAAAATATTTTACATAGACATCCATTTCCTGGTCCTGGTTTGGCAATTCGTATTTTGGGAGATATAACAGCCGAAAAAGTAAAAGTACTGCAAGAAGTTGATGCTATATTTATTAACTTACTCAAATCAAGGGATTTATACAATAAAGTTTGGCAAGCAGGTTCAATTCTTTTACCAGTACAATCTGTTGGAGTGATGGGAGATGAGCGTACCTACGAAAATGCAGTTGCTCTTAGGGCTGTAACTAGTACCGATGGTATGACAGCCGATTGGGCACATTTGCCATATGAATTTTTGGCAGAAGTATCGAACGAAATTATAAATAAAGTGAGAGGAGTAAATCGTGTGGTTTATGATATAAGCTCGAAACCACCAGCAACAATAGAATGGGAATAAAAATTTAAAGTTTGAAACCAATCAAAAGAATATCATCTGTTTGTTCGGTATTTCCTTTGAATTGGTTTAGGTAAGAAGTAATATTTTGTTTTTGAGTGGTCAAATCGTGTGTATGGTTATCCAAAATCACTTGTCTGAAACGATTAAATTTCATTTTCTCTTGTCCGTCAATTCCCCCAAATTGCCCCACAAAACCATCAGAAAAAAGGTAGAACAAGTCGTCTTTTTTAAACTCAAAAGTATGATTTTCGAAATGTGCAACTTTACCCATTGGTTGAATCCCAACAGAATTTTTATCTGCTTTTATTTGTTCCAAAACACCATTTCTGATATAATAAAGTGCATTATTTGCACCAGCAAATTCAAGTCTGTTTTCGTTTGGCATGATTTTACAAATAGAAGCATCCATGCCGTCTTTTGAAACCGCATTTTCGCTTTCTTGATGCAAAAGTTGAATTAAATACGAGTTTAGTCTATCTAGCATTTGTTTCGGACTTACATTAGCATCCTCATCAATAATTTTGTTTAATAAATTATGTGCAATTAAAGACATAAAAGCACCAGCAACACCATGTCCAGTACAATCAATAGCTACAATATAATAATGATTAACATCCACATGAAACCAGTATAAATCGCCACTTACTATATCTTTAGGTAAATAAATCACAAAAGAATTTGGCAAACAGTGTTTAATCAAATCTTCTGAAGGTAATATAGATTCTTGTATTCGTTGTGCTGTGGTAATACTGTCTTTTATATCATCGAATAATTCTGTAATTACTTTTTGATGTTCTTCAATTGCATCTCGTTGAGCAGATATTTCTTCGTTTTGAGCCAAAATTTCTGCAGTTCGCAAAATTACTTGATGTTCAAGTTCTATTTTTTGTTTTAAAATAGTTCTAGTTCTGTACCAATAAATAAAATAAATTAGTCCAAAAAATAATAACAAACTAATGATTCTAAACCACCAAGTTTCCCAAAATGGTGGCAGGATATTAATTATTAAGGATTTATCATCTGAAAAAGTGCCATTTTTATTTTTTCCTCTGTATTTAAAAATGTATTTTCCTGCTGATAAATTAGTAAATGAAGCAACTTTTCTTGATCCAATATGATTCCAGTTTTTATCAAACCCTTCTAATTTATAGGCGTATTGATTTTTATGAACTTCGTCAAAATTCAATACAGTCAATTCAATTGAAAATACATTTTGTTTGTGGTTTAATGTAATTTCTGTTGCATAAGTTATAGATTCTTTGAGTGGCGAATCATTTGTGCCTATTTCTATTTCTTTGTTAAATAAATAAAACCCAGAAAGTACAATTATAGGCTTTTGAGCTGTTTTTTCTAAAGATTGTGGATCAAATTTAATAAATCCTGCCCCAGCAGCAAGTGAAAAAGTATTATCGTTTTTATTTTTGAAAAACAAATCAGGATTGATTTTGTCAGGATTAAAAATTTTGGGATGAATATATTTTTTTGTTCTGATATTATACAAATAAATACCTCGATAAGTAGTAAAACATTGCATACTGTCATTATAAAAATAAGAATATGGTACAACTTCTTGCAGACTCAAAAAAGGGTAAGAGTGTTTATTGAATGAATTTAAACCAAAATCAGTTGAAACATATCCATCAACTCCAGTAATGTAAATTGAATCTTTTGTGTAGTAAATTGATGTTGTTCTACCGTCAAGTTTTATTACAACACTTTTTTCTTTTTTATTTCTATCATCAAGATTAATAACTGTTAAATACTGTTCGTTTGAAAAATATAATTTATCATTAATTTCTTTAAAGTTTGTGTAAAAATATTGTTCTTGAGATATTATTTTTGGGTGTTCAAAAGTTAAATAAGTACCAAATATGCCATTTTCAAACATACATAGACTGTTTTTGAATACCACCCATAATCTTTTTTTAGAGTCTAAATAAGAATTTGAGATTACATTTATTTTATTTCCATTTATTGTAAGTTCTATTTTTTTCGACTTTAATGTTTTTGAATCAATAAGGTAAATGCTATTTTCAGCATTTGCCAAAATTGTCCCATTGTACAAATCAATCAATCTAGAAAAACGTTCTGCCTTTGGCAAATCAACTTTGGTGTATTCATTAGTAGTCTTATTAAGTTTAAACACACCATCTTCATTACAAACCCATTTGTTTTTATCAATATCTTCCAAATAGTGAGTAATGCCAGTTGATAATCGTAAGTATTTGTTTTGAATAGGAAAATATTGAACTCCTTGCAAATCAAGATTTAGTTTATTGACGCCTTTGTTTAAAGTACTAATCCATAAATTATTTTCATAATCAATATACATTCCATTGCTAGACCTTGATTCTGATAAACTTTCGGGATTATCACTTTCATGTTTGATAATGTTGAAAATATTTTTTTTTGAATTGTAATACAAAATACCTATATGACTATTACTAATCCATAAATTATTTAATTTATCAATAATTAATCCATTATTACTATAGGTAGATATTTCTTTTGGAGGGGTAATGTGTTTAAATTTGTTAGTCTTCGGGTCAAATTTTTGAATATTAACTTCGTCTGATGATACAGACCAGATGTTATTGTTTTCATCTGAACTAAGTCCAAATATCGAATATTTTGATGCGGAATTTTTGTCATTTTCGTTGTGTAAAAAATTAGTAAAATCATCAGTTTTTCTATTATATCTAGAAAGTCCATTTGCCCAAAATGTTAGATATAAATTTTGTTTTTTATCTAGTTTAATATCCATAATACCGTTTGATGGAATGGAATTTGGATTTAAAGGGTCATGAGCATAGATGTGATACTTTTTTGTTCTTAAATTTAATTTAAAAAATTTACCATTAGAAGAGAACCCAAATATGCAATTTGAAGTACTGTCAAATAAAATATCGTTAGTTCCTCTTATAGAATCTATTTTGTTATTGAAATAATGTGTAAATTTTTCTGTCTTTAAATGAAATTTACTTAAAGCATTAGGACTACTTATCCACAAGTTTCCATCATTATCAGCATTAATATTATTTATGTTTTTTAAAAATTCAGCGTTTTTTGATTTTAGTTTAGAATTATAATTGATAATTGTATAACCATCATATTTGTCTAAGCCATTACTAGACCCCATCCATAAAAAACCGGATTTATCCTTATGGAAAGCCGATATGTAGTTTGCAGACAAACCATCATCAATTGTTAGGTGTTCAAATGTAATATGAGGCTTTTGTCCATAAGTAATTATAGAGAAAGTGAATAAAAAAAAGTGTAATCTTGGATTTATGTACAGATTCAAGCAAAAATATTTCCGTAATTATACACAAAAAATTATAAAAATGTTACAAAAAATAAAAGCTGTAAGGGGGGGATTCGAACCAACCCACGGAGAAGTTCGTACAGATTGCTCCATACTATCCTTAACTCTCCACCCTCGAGATAGGAGGGCATGTCTGCCAATTTCAACACCCTACAGTATAGTTCAAAACATTTTAAAAAACCTCGTTTGTTTTTTGTTTTGATGTTGCAAAATTAACATACTGCTTTATTATTTACAAATAATTTAATAATATTCTAAAATATTTACATTATTCGCAAAAAATATTAATTTTGTTGAATATATGATAAATCAAACACTGCAAATAAATGGAGAATTATGAAATTGATAATATAGATTTGAAAATACTTTCGATTTTAACACAAGATGCGAGTATTCCTTACACTGAAGTAGGTAAAATGGTGTTTGTTTCGGCTGGAACGGTGCATGTACGCATGAAAAAAATGGAAGCTTTGGGCATTGTGAAAGGTTCGCAATTAATTATTGATTATACAAAAATCGGCTACGATATTACAGCCTTTTTAGGTATTTATTTGAAAGAAAGTTCGCTTTACGATGCAGTAGTGAAAGAATTAATAGAAATTCCTCAAATACTTTCAATGAATTATACCACAGGAAATTATAGTATTTTTGCCAAACTCATTTGCAGAGATACTAAACATTTGATGGAACTTTTACATACTAAAATTCAAAAAATTGCGGGAATCGAACGTACAGAAACATTTATTTCGCTACAAGAAAGTACCAATAGACCACTTATTTTGAATTCATGAAGCCAAATTTGATTGTTATATTGGGACCAACTGCTTCGGGAAAAACTAATCTTGCGGCACAATTGGCATATCGTTTTGATACCGAAATTATTAGTGCAGATTCTCGTCAAGTCTATAAAGAATTAACAATTGGAGCTGGGAAAGATTATGAAGATTATATTGTAAATCAAAAAAAAATCCAAACACATTTGATAGATATTGTTTCAATCTCAGAACAATATCATATTCATCAATTTAAAAAAGATTTTGAGAATGTATTTGAAAAATTTGAGACCAAAATTCCGATTCTTTGTGGCGGAAGTGGTTTGTATATTGATGCTTTATTGAGAGATTTAGATTTTACACAAATACCTGTAAATCAAACATTAAGAGATGAACTATTGCCAAAATCGCATAAAGAATTAATTACTATTCTTAATGATTTGCCTAAAACTAAGTATAGCGACTTAACAGATATTTCTACACACAAAAGATTAATTAGAGCAATAGAAATATGTAGTTTTTTGCAACATAATTCGATTCAAAAAATAATAAAAAAACAAATTTATCCTTTCGTAATTGGCATAAATCCAGATGTAGAAGTTAGAAGAAAAAATATTGAAAAGAGACTAAATTTACGAATCAAAAATGGTTTGATTGAAGAAGTAGAAAGTTTATTGAAAATTGGTTTTTCGCCTGAAAGACTTATCTATTTAGGTTTGGAATATAAATTTGTAACCGAACATTTGCTAGGTAAAACTAGTTTAACACAAATGACAGATTTACTTACAATTGCAATTCAACAATTTGCCAAACGCCAAATGACTTATTTTAGAAAAATGGAAAAAGATGGATTGCAAATTAATTGGATAAATGAAGTTAATCAACAAAATATGTTGCTTTTAAAATCAAAAATCGAACGTGCCACTGTTTAAAACCATATCGAAACCTAATGGAATGATTCTTTCGATTTGGAAGATTCAAGAAACAGAATTGGAGTTACTTGGAATTTTAAAAAACGAAAATTGGATATTAGACGAACTTGCCACAATTTCGCATCCTCAAAAAAGAATCGAGTATTTGGCAAGTAGAGTTTTGGTGCAACTGCTTTGCATCGAAGCCAACGTGCCTTTTAGCGGAATATTTAAAGACGAACATCACAAACCTTATTTGGTTGGCAATTGTGGACATATTTCGATTAGCCATACCGAGTTTTATTGTGCTGCTATATATCATCCAAGCAAGCCTGTGGGTGTTGATATTCAAATGATTAGCCCAAAATTACATTTGGTTGCAAAAAAGTTTTTAAATCCTGATGAATTGAAATTGTTGCAAAACGACATCCAAAAACTTTGTTTGGCTTGGTGTGCAAAAGAGGCTATTTACAAACACGTTGGAATAAAAGGAGTGAGTTTACGCAACCAAATTTCGATTTTAAATTTTGACACTAATTTTACTACCATAAAAGCATCGTTTAATACAATTGAAATTGTTTTAAATGTGTTTTTTATACAATTTGATGGGTTTTCGGTAGGGTATACCGAAGAGTCGATTCCAGCAGCATAATCGTTATATTTTTTGCCGAACTAATATTTAAAATCAGTAATGTTATTACCCCAATAGAGACGAAATAAACAATATATGGATGCTATCCAAACGTTTGATTGTCATCTGCAGGGTTATGCTATAACACCGCACAGCTAAATTGCCGAACCTTGCATAGTGCAAAGTCAAGTTTTAAAATTATTAAATCGTTTTTAGTTTTCTAAAAACACTGATGTGCAAAAATAAAATGGTTGCCGCAGCAAATGCAGGAATCAAACTAAAAGGGAATTTTGAAATTTCAACCACACTTTGTGAGCCTGTTTCCATAGCCATTTTAGTTGTAATTATTGCTGCTATCAAAACAGAAACGATGTCTAAAATCCCAAAAATATTCCATGCAATTGTAAGTTTTTTAGCATAAGATTTTTTGTTTATTATGGCATTTGCAACAATTATACTTAATAATGCAGTGATAATATCTCCAAGTCCAGCAACAAAAGCAAAAGGTGCAGGAATGGCTCCAAAAATATAAACAAGAATAAAAAATGCACCAATAAGTCTGAAAATATGAATTTTTACCATACTTTCTAATTTAGTATGTTCTAAAAGTGTTTTATAAACGTTAAGATTTGAAACTACGAATATTAAAAATCCCATTAATGGAGCGGTAGTAAATAATACTATTTTTGGTGGAATTGATGGAGTTAAAAACACTCCTGTAAAGGTCAAAAAAGTAACATAACTTAAATAAACTGCATAAAAGATTACAATAATCCAATAAAACTGTTTTGATTTTTGTGCTGAAAATTGTGCCTCAATCGCACCTTGCTTTACCAAATTTGCAATCATAAAAACAGGAATTGGTATAACCATTAAGAAAAGTATTGAAACCCATGTTGGAACAGAAGTGATTAAATTTTCCATTGTATTAGTCTATTAAGTGAAACAATGAGTCAAATTTGGCTGGTATTTTTTTAAGTTTTCTTGCCATTTGGCAAGAACGGATGTGAATAATTTTTTAGTTGATATATTCTTTAGTATAATTGAACATTAAAGGTTAAAACTAAATTTGAGGTGCTAGGTATTAAGTTTGCATAAAGATAAAATTAATAATTTGAAAAAAGCATCATCCAACCCAGAAAAGTTATTTAAGG
>RDZG01000047.1 GCA_004293915.1 Bacteroidota bacterium
ATTCGGTCAATTTGTAAGTCTCTATTGTTGCCATTTTTATATATACTTTAATCCGTTTTTTACTCTTCAAAACGGTCAACGTATTTCAGGCACCGACAATGGCGATGCACAACGCATCGAGCAATTGGGCTGGATGCTTTTTTTAAAAATATTTTCGGATAAAGACAAAGAATTAGAATTACTGGACGACAAATACAAATCTCCGATTCCCAATCAATTTCATTGGGTAAAAGAAAAAGGTAATTGGGCTGGTGATGATGAAGGAATGACAGGCGATGAATTGTTGGAGTTTGTGGACAGACAATTGTTTCCTACACTTCGCAATTTAGATTTGAGCAGAGGAAACCAAAGGGCAGTAATTGTTCGTGAAGTATTTGAAGGCAACAACAACTATATGAAAAGCGGCATCAACATTCGCAAAGTGTTGAACAAGCTCAACGAAATTGATTTTAATATTGCGAAAGACCGCCACGCTTTTGGTGAATTGTACGAAACTATTTTAAAAGAATTACAAAGTGCAGGTAAAAGCGGTGAGTTTTATACCCCAAGAGCCATTACCCAATTTATTACCGAAACAATCAATCCGCAATTGGGTGAAAAAGTACTTGACCCTGCTTGCGGAACTGGTGGATATTTGACTTGTGCAATCGAGCATTTAAAAAACCAAGCAAAAAATATTGAAGAACGCAAAAGCATTGAACAAAATATTGCTGGTTGGGAATACAAACCATTACCTTATTTGTTGGCAACAACCAATTTGATTTTACACGACATTGAAATACCAAACATAAAATTTGGCGATGCTTTAGACCAACCTTTGAGCAACTTTACCGAAAAGCACAGAGTAAATATAATATTGGCAAACCCTCCATTTGGTGGCATTGTAGCAAACAACAACGAAAGCAATTTTCCGCAAACGTATCGCACTAAGGAAAGTGCCGATTTGTTTTTAATCTTAATGATACATTTGCTCAAACAAGACGGACGAGCAGGAATTGTTTTGCCCGATGGCAGTTTAACAGGCGATGGCGTAAAACAACGTATACGCCAAAGACTATTGGAAGAATGCAACCTCCACACCATTATTCGTTTGCCTAATTCAGTATTTCAACCGTATGCTACAGTAGCTACCAATCTTTTATTTTTTGATAAAGGCAAACCAACCAAAGACATTTGGTATTACGAACACCGTATGCCCGAAGATTACAAAGCATACAGCAAAACAAGACCAATTAAAGTTGAAGAATTTGAACCCATTTCAAAATGGTGGAACAAAAGAAAGGAGAGTGAAATCTGTTGGAAGGTAAACATTTCTAAAAAAATAGAGATTGCAAAATTAAACGCATCACCTTATTGGGAAAAAGCATCAAATGCAAATAAACTTGTTATACAATTAAAGAAAGAAATTGATTTAATTAATGAAAAAATAAAAAAAGCTACTAATTCTGAAGTTTTAGAAGAAACCAAAAGGTCCAAATTAAATTTAATTCAGGAACAAGAGTTGATTTCAAAAAGTAATCAGCAAACTGGCGACTCTATATTATTTGCTGCATATGACTTGGACATTAAAAACCCCACAAAACCCGAAGAAGAAAAAGAATACAACAGTGCCGAATTAATGGAGATGCTGAATGCTTCATTTGAAAAAAGCCACAATCTACTAAGCCAACTAAAGCAAGCAGTAAAATGAAAGTAGAAAAACAGTTTACAGAAGTTATTTCTTTAATACAAAAAGCTCGTTACAATGCTTACAAATCTGTAAATACCGAGCTTATAAACTTATATTGGGAAATAGGCAAATACATAACCCAGCGTAGCCAAAGCGAAGGCTGGGGAAAATCTACCGTTACACAATTGGCAAATTACATACAAACCCAACAGCCCGAAAGCAAAGGATTTAGCGATAAAAACCTGTGGCGGATGAAACAGTTTTATGAAACATACTGTGATTTTCCAAAACTCTCAACACTGTTGAGAGAATTTAGTTGGAGCCATAATTTAATTATTTTTTCAAGATGTAAAAGCATTGAAGAAAAAGAATTTTATCTGCGATTAACCAAAAAGGAAAAATATACATTTCGTGAGCTCGAACGCCAGATAAATGCTTCGTATTTTGAACGCATCATGTTGTCAAATACAAAACGCTCACCAATAGCGAGAGTTTTGCCCGAAGGTTTTGAGAATATCTTTAAAGAGAATTATGTATTAGAGTTTTTGAACCTACCCGAACTGCACAACGAAACCGATTTACAAAAAGGATTGGTAAGCCAAATGAAGCTGTTTTTGGTAGAACTTGGAAAAGATTTTTTGTTTATGGGGCAAGAATACCGCCTGCAAGTAGGCAATAAAGATTTTTTTATTGACCTACTTTTTTACCATCGAAAACTACAATGTTTGGTAGCTTTTGAACTAAAAACTACAGATTTTATGCCCGAACACTCATATCTTTGCAATATCAAAAAAGAGTACAATTTTTGACACAATTAAATAAACACCAAAAAGGGTAAATATAGCGAACACTTAGCATGATT
>RDZG01000022.1 GCA_004293915.1 Bacteroidota bacterium
ATGGATAAAATAATTAAAATAGCTTTATTAATGACTAAAAATAGAAATTATAATTTATATATTTCATGGTAATACTTAAATTTATCCATGAAAAATCATCATTAAAGTTGTTAATTTTCATGGATAAAATAATTAAAATAGCTTTATTAATGACTAAAAATAGAAATTTTGATTTATATTTTTCATGGTAATATATAAATTTTATCCATGAAAAATAATCATTAGAGTTGTTAATTTTCATGGATAATTATCTAATATTTATTATAATGTTTGAAATCAACGGATGGTTTTTTTTTCAAAACAAGCCTCGTTATTGTCCATTTTCGGACATTAAGTGTTCATTATCGAACATATTTATAAATATACATTTTTTATAAAGCACTGATAATCAAGTATTTATAATTATGGCACAGCAATTGAATATCTATTTTGTATGGATCGTGAACTTAAGAAAAAAAATAAAACACCTCGAAAGATTGCCATTGGTTTGGTAGTAGCTTCTGTATTGGGCTTTGTAATATATAGCTTGTTTTTTGTGGATCATAGCAAACAAATGTCGGTTTCTAATGACGAGATTACCATTGCAGAAGTTAAAAATGGTGCATTTCAAGAATTTATTCCTGTTGATGGTGTAGTACAACCTTTGAAAACCATTTATTTGGATGTGGTGCAAGGTGGATATGTGGAAAAAAAATACATTGATGGGGGAAATGAAGTAAAAGCTGGTGATATGTTGCTTAAACTTTCTAACAACAACTTGATGATGGAATATGTGCAGAAAGAAACTATGATGTATGATTTGATTAACAATCTTCAAAACTCCAAATTACGACTCAAACAAAATCGGTTCGAGTTGCAGAAAAAACTTTCGGAGCTTGATTATCAAATTGATGCATCAAAAGATTTATACCTACGAAACCAAAAACTATTTAAAGAAAGCGTGATTTCTGATCAAGAATTTCAAAAAGCCAAACGAGATTATGATAGGCTAAGTAAACAATATTTGATTGAAATAGAATCACAAAGGTTTGATTCTATAAATGCTATTTCGCTGATTCAACAACAGGAAGATGGCTTGGAAAGAACCTATAAAAATCTGGCATTATTCAAGCAAAATTTAGGAAATCTTTATATCAAAGCTCCTGTGGATGGGCAATTGGCTTCGCTGAGTGTAGAGATTGGTCAATTTATAACTACGGGGCAACGCATAGGTCAGATTGATGATTTGAAAGGATTTAAAGTAAAAGCATCGATAGACGAACATTATATTTCACGCATTTTTACAGGACAAAATGCCGAATTTGAAACGGGAGGAAAAACGTATATTCTTACCGTTATGCGTGTATATCCCGAAGTTACCAATCATCATTTTCAAATTGATTTAGTATTTAAAGAAGCAAATTACCCAGCTTCTATTCGCAGGGGTCAAACTTTGCAACTTCGGCTGCAACTGAGCGATGCAGTACCTTCGCTCCTTTTGGCTAGAGGTGGATTTTTTCAAACTACGGGAGGGAATTGGATTTTTGTGGTGGATGAAAGTGGTAAATCTGCCATTCGTAAAGACATACAACTGGGAAGACAAAATCCAAAACATTACGAAGTGCTAAATGGCTTAAAATCTGGAGATAAAGTAATAATTTCTAACTATGAGCGCTATGAAAAAATAGATAAATTAATTATTAATTATTAATTATTAATTATTAATTATTAAAGCAATCATTTAACTTTTAAAAAATTAAAATGAAATTATCATTCTTACTTATTATTTCGATTTTAACTGTTGCTCAAGCCCAAACTACCATTTGGACGCTCGACTATTGCATCGAAAAAGCCATTGAAAATAATATTCAAGTGAAACGCTCTGTGCTAAGCCAAAACAATGCAAAAGCAAATTCGCATCAATCTATGGCTCAACTATTGCCCACTGTAAATGCTTCTGCCAACCATTCTTATAATTTTGGTCGGAATATCAATCCAGTAACCAATAGCTTTCAAGAAAGCAACATTCAAGGAAATCAGTTTTCGATCAATGCAAGTTTGCCCATTTTCAATGGTTTACAAACGCAGTTTAGAATTCGAGAAACAAAAATCAATTTACAAGCTTCAAAAGAAGAAATCAAACAAAACAAAAACGAAGTAATGTTACAAGTTACTTCTGCCTATTTGCAAGTGTTGTTTCAAAGCGAATTATTAAAAGCAGCACGGTGGCAATTGGAAAATGCAATAACAAAAGCCACTCAAATGGAAAAATCAGTAGAGGCAGGAATTATTGCTAAAAATCAACTTTTAGAAGTTCAATCTATGCAAGCTACCGATGAATTGAACGCTACCAATGCGGAAAACAACTTGGAATTATCTAAACTGAGTTTACGACAACTTATGCTTTTGCCTGCTGAAATGGAACTAGAACTTTCTATCCAAAATTCAGAACCTGAAACAATCAATTTGGATAATACAGAGGAGATATATGCTTCGGCTTCTAAAGAAATGCCCGCTCCTAGACAAGCAAATTTATTGATTGAAAGTGCAAAATTTAGAGAATATAGTGCCAAAAATAGCCGATTGCCAAAATTAAATTTATATGCAGGCATACTTTCTAACTATGCTCAGGTTTTAGGACAAAATAATCAGTTTTCATTTCAAGAGCAATTGAATAATAATTTAGGAAAATATGTGCAATTGCGATTGGATGTGCCTATTTTCAACGCTTGGCAAAGTAAAACTATTGTGCAAACGGCAGTAGTAAATCGAAAAAACGCAGAATTGAATGCTGTTGAAGTTCAAAACACCTTGCGTCAAGATATTGAAAAAGCATATTTGAATAAAAAGACGGCTTACAAAAGATACATAGCCTCACAAAAACAAGTAGAATTGATGAAAGAAACTTTTAGAATGGCAGAACAAAAACTGGCTGTAGGAACAATCAGCATGATTGATTTTGGAACATTAAAAAACAGAACTTCTAGTGCTGAGTCAGATTATCTGAGAGCCAAATATGATTATATTTTCAAAACTAAAATTTTAGATTTCTATAAAAATACAGCCCCCTAACCCCCGAAGGGGGAATTAGCGTAGGCAAGCACAAACAACAGTAAAGAAAAAACTTATTTTAATTTATATTGATTCTAATAAATATTTACAATTAAATTTTCATAAAACCCCTTTCTTATTTCCCCAATGGGGAAATGCTTTCAAGGAATTTGTAATTATTTATTAGACTTTATTTATAAAAAAATTATAAAAAACAAAAAAATGCTTTATTGACACCATAAAGCATAAAACTAACTTAAAACTTCCCTTGGAGTCGGGGGCTTCTATTTATGATAAAAACAGTCAAACTTCAAAAAATCTATGCTACCGAAGAGGTAGAAACTATGGCGTTAATCGATATTAATTTAGAGATAAAACAAGGCGAATTTGTGGCAATTATGGGTCCTTCGGGCTGTGGCAAATCTACCTTGCTCAATCTATTTGGTTTGCTTGATAGCCCCACGGAAGGCGAATTTTTCTTTTTGGGTAGCGATATTGCCAAAGCTAAAGAAAAAGACCGAACCGAATTGCGTAAAACCAATATCGGGTTTATTTTCCAAAGTTTCAACTTGATAGATGAACTTACAGTATTTGAAAATATCGAATTGCCCTTAATTTATCGAAAAATATCTGCTAAAGAACGCAAAGAACGAGTAGAATTTTTGATGGATAAAATGCAAATCACACACCGAAGAAGCCACTTTCCACAACAACTTTCGGGTGGTCAGCAGCAACGAGTTGCCATTTGTAGAGCTGTTGTAGGCAGCCCGAAACTGATATTAGCCGATGAACCTACGGGTAATTTGGATTCTGCCAATGGCAAAGAGGTAATGCAATTGCTCAATGAATTACACAAGACAGGAACTACGATTGTGATGGTAACGCACAATGCACACGATGCCAACCATAGCCAAAGGGTAATTAATTTGTTTGACGGACAGATAGTTTCGGAAACGCCTTTTGCTATAAATGTGTGAGAGGAAGAAAAGAATTGAGAAGAACGCATTGGATAAAAAAATTACTCCCTATCCCACTCATTTCTCATTCTTTTTTGAAATTCCATAGGGTCTTCGTTCCATTTTACTTTACCAAAATGATCATCTATATTAAATTTCTTTATTGGTTTTGTAGCTACAGATTCCAAATTTACATTACGGTTGTATTTTGTAGGTTTCATTTCTGCCAATTTCTTTTGAAACTCTTCTTTGGTCATGTCATCGGTGAGTGTAATTACCATCGTAGTACTGTTTAGAAAAATAATTTTATAAACAAATTTAATAAAAATTTTCTTAAAAATATCAAATTTCATTAAAACCTTAAAAAAAACCATGTTTCGCAATTATCTTACTATCGCACTTCGCCATTTTTGGGCTAATAAGTCTTATGAAATTGAATTAAAAAAAAGGGATTTTCAAAAAAATGGATTTAAAATTTTGACTTTACCATCAATCAATAAATTGTGGCTCATATCTTCTGAATATAAAGTTTCGCAATTACTTTCTAATGCCACTGCCACTATTAGACTATCCCAATATGAAAATTGGTATTTTTTAGAAATTTCAAAAGCTATATTTAAAGATGATTCTTTTATTAAACTTAAAGTACAGACTTCTAATAAATCGGATGCTTTTTCAAATGCTTCAATTTTAGAAAACTTCAATTTTTTTATCATCACATTGACACTTTCTGTTACTACTTGGGTGCTTATAATTGGCTTAAAACTCAAAAGATTTTGTGCGATTTCGCTTTTTGCACCTTTATTACAGATGGCATACAACGCAATATTGGTATCCATAAAAAAACTATCTTTCATTCGCCTCTTCTCTATCAAATTTAAAATCTGTCAAATCTATTTTTCTGCCATTTTTAATTCTATCAAGGGCATTTTTAACATTTTGATTTTCAACTTCTATTACATTTTCTTTAAGTCCAAACACAATTTCAACTTCTTTTCCCACAAACTCAGCAGGAAAATGAACTACAAAATTGGATTGAATCGGAATTACTGTTTGATGATACATAAAGAATAGATTTTATACCAAATTATACATTACAAATTTAACAAAAATTTTCTAGAAAATAAAAATTTCATTAAAACCTTAAAAAACTAAAATTATGTTTCGTAATTATCTTACCATTGCCATTCGCCATTTTTGGGCTAATAAATCTTATGTCATCGCCAATGTAGTGGGCTTGGCTGTGGCTATTACCGTATGTATTATGGCATACTATCATTTGGCATACAACTTTCAGTTCAATGAAATGTACAAAGAATCTGCCAAAAATATTTACCGAATAGATACGTATGGAATTATAGATGGCGTAAAACGCGAAGGAGCTACGGTTTCTTATCCATTAGTAAAGTCATTGATGGCAGAATCGCCTGAAATAAAACAAAGAATTAGATATATTCTAGGAGATTATGGCACAAGCAAACTTAAAGTTGGAGATAAATACTATAAGGATTATATTATTTACACTGACTCAGGATTTTTTCAAGTATTCAAACATGAATTCTTATATGGCAACGAAACGGCACTAAACGACAAGTCGGGCATCGTGCTTAGTGATGTGGATTATAAAAAGTATTTTGGAAACAAAAATCCACTTGGGCAGATTATTTCATTGATTTATAAAGGCAAGAAAAAAGATTTTGTAGTTAGAGGCGTGATCAAATAACCTGCGAATAACATGTTTACTTTCGATGCCATAGCCAGAATCGAACCTTATTTGATTGATAGTAATATTGACGAATCTGATTGGAAATATTGGGAAAAACCAGAAGTGTATTTAGAAATTCCTGATAAAAAAAATGTACCTATTGTACTAAAACAATTGGGTAAATATGTTAAAACTTATAACGAATTTAATGCGAGTAAATCGCTTTTAGATGAATATAGACTCATATCGTTTGAAGAAGCAAGTAACAACACTGCCGATATTTGGAACAAATATACTAATGGTAAATGGAATCCACCTTTTATGCTCATGCCTTGTGCTATTGCATTACTCATTTTATTGATTGCTTGTTTCAATTATACCAATACTTCCATAGCCTTGGCTGGCACAAGAATAAAAGAAATCTCGCTCAGAAAAGTAATGGGTAGCCAACGCAAACACATTATTGTACAATTTTTGATGGAGCATTTTCTCATAAGCCTATTAGCAGTCTTGCTATCGCAAGTTTTTTCAGAATTTATCACCCCTATTTATATTGGCTTATATTCAGATCCTGAATACGGAATATGGGATTTTTCAAGCTACGATTATATTGTTCCATTTTTGGGTTTTATTCTAATTTTCACTACGCTTATTTCTGGTGCCTATCCCGCTTTTTATATCAGTAAGTTAAAAACAGCCGATGCCCTACGCAAAAACCTAAAACTAAAAGGCGGCAATGGCTTTACGTATGCCCTACTTACCCTGCAAATGATTATCACAGTAGTAGGAATAGGCATGGGAATTGTGTTTACCGAAAACATCTCCTATATAGATAAAGTGGACAAAGGCTATGCCATGGAAAATGTAATTTCGATACCAATGGATGGTACAAATGGACAAAAAGATTATGATTTATTCAAATCAAAAATTATCCAAAACCCCGCTATTTTACAAATTGCAGGAAGTTCGCAGCACATCAGTTGGTGGTCGTGGATAGAAAAAACCAAATGCAAGGATGTGGAATATGAAGCCATCATGCTGCCAACGGGTGAAAACTATTTGCAAACGATGGGTGTAAAATTAAAACAAGGGAGATTTTTTGAAAACGATAAATATGATGATACCAACAGAGTGATAATCAACGAAAAGTACATGAAAACAGCAGGACTTACCGATCCACTCAACGAAAGTGTTACGTTCTATGGTCGTCCGTTCAAAATAATAGGGGTAGTAGGTGATTTTATGCAACGTGGGGTGAGAAATAAAGTTAAACCGATGGTTATAACTTTTGAGAGAAAGAATGGACTCATGGTGGTTCAGACATCCGCTGAAAACATTCGAGAAGTAAACAAATTTTTGGAATCCAAATGGATAGAAGCCTTCGACAAACCTTACGATGGCTATCCGCAGCTCAAAATGCTGGATAACGACAAATGGATATACAAACTGATGAAAACTATATTCTTGTATGTATCGGGAATCTCTCTTTTGCTTTCTTTGGTAGGGCTTTATGTACTTATTTCACTCATTATTAATAAGAAAACCAAAGAAATAGGCATTCGGAAAATAATGGGTGCACCCATCAAAAGCATCATTTATATATTGGGCAAAAATTTTATTTACATTTTTGGAACAGCACTTTTGGTAGGTTCCTTGGCAGGTTTACTCATTACCCAATATATATTAGATAAGGTATTTGAAATAGAAAACCATGTAGACGTTACGGCTACACCATTTAACCCAAAAATCTCAATAGGGTTTCACGTTTTGCCAACAGAAATTGGACGAATTGAAGAATAGTCCATCCATCCAGACTCGATTCTTCATGGCTACCGACATTTTGAGTACCTCGTTTCTGCCTGATTTTACGATCCAACTTCCTATTGAGAAGCATTTAAGACGTACTGTGGTAAGTCTCTGATTTACTTTTGTTTGTAAGACTGTCAACTTGAATAAAGCCATCAAATTATACCCCAACATCACTGTTCGTAGTGCGGCTTCAGTGGCATAAAAGTCTTGCATACAAAAGTTATCTGCTCCAAAATCGTATTCAAGTTCTTTGATTCTATTTTCTGCATCACCACGCTTTCTGTAAAGTTCCCATACCAGTGGTGCGGATAGTTTCATGTTAGTCACATAGGCACTATAGCGATAGCTGCGATATACTTCATCATCAGGAAAAATTAGTTTGCCTGGTGCTTCTGGTCGGATCTCTATGTGTTGTTTCACTACTACAATTCGCCTTGCTGCTTCCCATTCATTGCCTTGATACATAAATTCGCCTATATAAATCCCATCTGCATGTTCTACCCACTTGATGTTCTCTTTCATTTCATCTTTTAGATTGGGATACATTTTGATGGCTATCACATAGTCTGTCTTTCTTGCCTCCAGCCATTCCATCACGTTTTTTTGGTAAAAGCCTGAATCTGCTCGAAATAAGCCTACTGTTTTACCTTTTAGTATCTCAAATGTTTCTTCTAAAAAAGCAATGATATTGTTGGATGAACCTGTATTGCCTGGTCTAAGCCAAAAATTAGCTACCATCTTCATCTCTGCCACAAAGGCTATGATGGGATGGTGTGAGGCTCTGCCTCGCTTCTTTGGATTGTATCCTTTTTTTGACCCTTCTTGTTTGCCATAGCGTGTCCAAACAGAAGAATCTACATCCAAGGTAAAATGATTGAAATTAAGTTGGCTAAACATCCAAGTGTACATTTCTTTGAAAAAATTAGAACTCGTCTCTAAATCAAACTTTTGGAAAAACCTTCGATAGGTATCATTAGAAGGAGCTCGCCTCAATCCAAATATCTTTTGCAATACTGTGTCGTGTTGTAAAACCGATGTATGAGAAAAGCGATTTGCTCCCAGCCATATGCTTATCCAGAAGGATTCAAACATCTCTATAACACTATAACCCGCATTTGAACCTGATTCACTAAGTCCATAATCAATTATCTTTTCTCTTATACCTGTCTTGTCTAAAAAACGCTTAACCAAACTCATCCCACCATGAGCAGTTACCTGTTTATTGGAATATTCTATGTTGATCCACTCTTGCATAACCGTAAGATTTTCTTACCGCTAAATTCTACACAAATCCATAGTAGTTATCTTCAGAACCAACTTTTTTGTGGATACCTAAATTTCTATTGCGTTTTTTGCCATTTTGGCTGCCCTTACCATTAGCTATAAAGTGTACAAAGCTGCCAATGAAAACCCAGTGGTTTGTTTGCGGAATGAGTAAGATTTAGTCCCATAAGGTTTTTTAAACCTTATGGGACATAAAATAGATTTCAATTCCTAAAATTTAAAAATTTTAACCACAGTAGCCACAAATACAAGTGCTAGGGATATAAAAAACGAAAATTTACCCAAATAGTCGCCATATAGCGTATAAAATGTAGCTTCAAGATTTAAGTTAACTTGTGCTTTGCGTACATCTTGCACCCAGTAATTTGTTTTTTCAGTTATATCGCCTTTTTGATCTATAAAACACGAAATGCCTGTATTGGCTGCACGTGCAACACTTCTGCGATTTTCAATGGCTCTTAATCGAGAAAAAGCCAAATGTTGGGTATGTCCTGGCGTATCTCCCCACCAACCATCGTTAGTAATTACTGCCAAAAGCGATGCCCCATTTTTTACATATTCGCTAACATGTTCGCCAAAAATAGATTCATAACAAATTATCGGTGCAGCAGAAATTCCAAATTTATTTGCTAATGGAACTTGATTTTCTTGTGTACCCAAACTGCCAGTCATGCCTCCCATATCTATCGAAATGGCATTTAACCATTTAAAAAGTGCTGGATAAGGCATTCGTTCTACACCTGGCACAAGTTTTGATTTATGATAAAATTCGAGTTTTTGACTTTTATTTATTTTTATAGCTGTATTAAAAAAATCATACCACCCTACTCCATCTTGAAAACGTGCAGTTTCAGACTTGTCAAATTCGGTGTTGTAAATTTTATATGTATCTGCACCAGTAATAAGTGTAAGATTTGGATATACCGCAAGTGAATCTTTAAGCCGAAAAATTTCGGGTTGTGTACTCATCAAAGCTTCGTCATAGCCTTGTGGAATAGAGGTTTCTGGCCAAAAAAGAAATGTTGTATTTTGAGTCAATTGTTGTTTAGAAAGCGTAATTAATCTATCCAATTGTTGGTTGTATGGCATAAATTTTGCACCATCGCTAAACTTTTCGTTATATGGATCTATGTTTGGTTGAACCACAACTACTTCAATTTTTGTGCCTTTGTTACTATAAGTTACATATATCAATAAGCTCAAAAATACAGGTATCGACACCACAGTGCTAATTGCAATAAGTGCTTTTTTTCTTTCTATACTATTTTTTAAATAATTATAGATAAGGATATTAATTAACAATACCCAAAGTGTTCCTCCAAGTGTGCCTGTATATGCATACCACTGTACAAGCACATGTGCATTTCCAAAACTATTTCCTAAATTGAGCCAGGGCCAAGTCAAATCCCATTGCATGTGTAGGTATTCGAAAGACAACCAAAAAAAACAAAGTGTAAAAGCCGAAGCAAAAAGTTTAAATCTGGATTGATAAAATGTATAATATACCTTTCGATAAGCAAATACTGGAATACACATCAAAAGTGAATTTAATACATACGCAAGGGTAGAACCCACATAGGTACTATTTACAATCCACCATGTGGTTAAAATATTCCAAAATAAAAAAGTAAGATATAGGTATAAAAATCTTTTTTTACCTGATACTTCTTCATTGTGAATAAGGTATAAAACAGGAATAAATCCTAAAAAAGAAAAAAACGGATGCACATACCAAGCTGCAGAAAGCAAAAGACTTGATAATAATACAAAAAGTATCGGTTTTTGGTTGAGTATATTCATAACAACAAAGTAAATAAATCAAAACCATAAAATTACAGAAACATTATTTTAAAATGTTAAATTATATAGCTTTGTCAAAATTTTTGAATTTGAGAATAAGTGTAATCATACCGATTTATAATAAAATCGAAATCGTGCAAAATTGTATTTTGCTCAATATGCAGCATGCAAACGAACCTTGCAAATGGATTTTGGTTGATAATAATTCTGATTTAGCAACAAAAAATGGACTTTTAGAACTAAAATCTGATGCCAAACAACTTGGGCATGAGTTTGTAATTATTGAAGAAAAAGAAAATACAGGTGTTGCTCGTGCATGGAACAAAGGTTTGCAAATAGCTGATTCTGAATATGTTTGTATATTGAACAACGATGCTGTGATGATGCCAAATTGGTCAAATTTGTTGATTGAAACCATGCAAAAAAACAACTTAGCAATTGCTTCGCCATTTGTACTCGAAAAATCTTTTTTAAAAACATATTACCTCGAACATTTTTTAAAAGGAGCAAAAAACTATTCGTATTATATTCATCGAAATTATAAAAGAATAAGAAAAGGTATTTTTGGAGGCGTAATTATTTTTGGGAAAAAATCAAACTTTGAAAAAATTGGTGCTTTTGACGAACGCTTTTGGCTTTCGCACGAGGATATAGATTTTTTGTGGAGAGCAAATTGCCTTGGCTTGGCAATTGGTGTGGTTGGCGATGTAGTAGCTTATCACTACAGCAGCCTCACACGCAAAGATGTTGGTTTTGATGAACAAAAAAACGAGCAACTTTTTGAACAAAAGCACGGATGGAATTTTGCACAAAACGAAAATTCGTTTTTTAATAAACTGAT
This sequence comes from Bacteroidota bacterium, assembly GCA_004293915.1. Lineage (GTDB taxonomy): Bacteria > Bacteroidota > Bacteroidia > Cytophagales > UBA9547 > REAG01. The sequence goes on from RDZG01000022.1 coordinate 11,426, forward strand.
AAAAAGCAGGAATAAACGCTTATTAAGCTATTTTGGTTTGATGGGAACAATAAATCCATTTATGCCAAAAGAAAACCCATATTAACGAAACATCCATTTAGCAAACTCTCGAAATGTTGGCTTTTTGCCATACATTAATAGCCCCGTTTTGTATATTTTTGATGCTAAATAGGTAATTAAAATTACGGTTACTATTAAAATGACACCTGATAAAATAATTTTTTGCCAGGATAGCCCAAAAGGAATCAAAACCATAACTATTACAGGAGATGTTAGTGGGATAAAACACAACCATTGAGCCAAACTGCCAGTTGGGTCGGTTGTGATGTATTGTGCAAAAACAAACGAAACCAAAAGTGGGACAGTAACAGGAAACATAAATTGTTGTGTATCGGCATCGTTATCAACTGCGGCTCCAATGGCGGCAAACATGGCGGCATATAACAGATATCCAAACAAAAAGAAAAAAACAAAACTAAATGCAATTTTAGGAAAATCTATTTTTGAGAACGAACCCACTATTTTGTTCATTTCCAGAGCTTTATCAATATCACTGGTTTTTAGTTTAGAGATGGTTTGCGATATATTTTCATCGGAAAAGCGTTCGGTTTTGAAACGGGCTGAAATCGCAAAACTAATCGAGGTAGTAAGTATAATCCAAATCAAAAACTGTGTTAAACCTACTGCTGCCATGCCCAAAATTTTGCCTGCCATTAGCTCGATTGGCTTAACAGAAGTGATTATAATTTCTACCACACGGCTCGTTTTTTCTTCTAAAACACCACGCATAATTTGAATACCGTACATAAAAATAAAAAAATAGATCAAAACCGCTCCAACTAAACCAATTGTAGTGGCAATTTCGCTATTGTTGCTGCTTTCGGTTATAAATTTTTCACTTATATATATAGGTGTAATTATTTTTTGTGCTTCTGTAGAATCGATTTTGTGGTTATTGAGCAATGTTTTATTTGCATAAACATCTAATTTGGTTTCGATTAGTTGCCGTGTTTGCCAATTCATGCGTTTTTTGGTAATACAAACCAAAGGTGCATTTTTTGCCAAAATAGAATCAGAAATTGTAATTATAACATCAAAATCGCTATTCTTTATAACCGAATCGGGACTAGTTTGGAGGTTTTCTAGAAATGTAAATTGGCTTGAGTTGGTGTTTTTGAAAAGAGAAACAGCTTGTTGGTTTACTGTTTTATCAACAATTATGACTTTGCTCACATCGTTTTGCGAAGCCAACCAAATAGGCAAAATAGAAATAAACCCAAATAGCACTGGACCCAAAATTGTCATCCAAAAAAAAGACTTTTTTCGTACATGAATAACATACTCACGGTTGAAAATAAGCCTAATTTTACGAAAATCTATACTTTTCAAATGACTAATTTACAGGCTGATGTGTTATAAACTGATGGTAGATTCTCTTCTTCGCATTTTGCCTGCTGGTATGCCAAACATCATTTTAAATCTGCGACAAAAATAGGCAGTATCTTTATAACCTGTCATTTTTCCAATTTCACGGATGCTAAATTTAGAAGTTCGCAACAGATTTACAGCTGCCTCCATGCGTTGGTACTCGATATAATCTTGCGGATTGATACCTGTAAGCATTTTGAAATATTGCCCCACATAATCTTCTGATACATTTGCCACATTTGCAAGCTGCTGGTTCGACAAATCGCCATTGATATTATCCCTGATATAAGAAAAAATGTCGATCAAACGTGGGTCTTTGAAATACGTAACATTGGTTGCCAATTGCTCAACAAACAAGTTGTTTTTGATTACATAACGTATAATTTCAATACCAATTCGTTCGGTATTTAGTTTGATAACTCGCTCTCTGCCAGGCTCCTGACCGAATTGCATTTTTACTAATTCCATCAATAAATCGGCAACCATTTTATTGTTTGTAATCGTAAATGGAGGAATATCTAACGAAGAGAAAAAGTTTACAGTATCAAAAACCTTTGCATCGAAAGTGATGTAAGTAAAGGAATTTTCTATCGAACCAATGGTTTTAGAATCTTTGTTGCTGGCAAAATAGCGTTCTTTATTTGAAACATATTCTTCGTTCGTGATTTTTTTCGCTCCTTTGTCGCCATAAGTAATAGGAGTTGATTTGCCACCAGGAATAAAAAGCATATCGCCTTCAGAAATTTTGCTTTGGTCGGGTCCAAAATAAAAATCCCCTTTGTTGATTAATAACAAGCGGTTTTCAACATCATAAAAATCTGTGATATAGGCAGGAGTTAAAACCCGTAAGTTTTTTGATTTTATAAACTTAATTCCTAAGGATTCTATGATTTTGTTGTAATCTTCCATGTTTTAGTAATTTATGTAAACCTAAACTTGTACAAAACTAATATTGTTTAAAAGTATTTTTGTTTTTAATATTTATAAATATAGTGTAATAAACTGAAATAATGACATTTAGCTATCAAAAATTACATATCTAATTTTAAATATTTTTATAAAAATAATATTTTTTTAATAATTATAAAATCTATTTTAAATTTTTATTCTTTTTTATCATTGAAATAGTTATATTATTTAATGATTTATTTCAAAATTGAATACAAAACTGTTTATTTGCAAATCTTATTTTAAAATTATTTCAAATTAGTAATGAAACGCAGAGATTTTATAACACGTTCGACTTTGGGTGCAGCCACAGCAGGCACTCTTTTGACAAGTATTTCGACAGAAGCTACTCCCGATGCTCAAAAAAAAGCAGAAGTTTTGAAAGAAAACAACCAACAAGCGGGTGGTTTTTCTGGCGAAGTAATGAAATCTACCGATAAAGCCCGAAGCGGAGTGCATATTGGTGGTATTGGTGCTGGTGGTGCCGAAATCCGAAAAGATGGTGTGTTTTATAATTGGAGTATTATGAATAATAGTCCAAAAGGTACAGGTAGTTTTTATAGCCACAACGTAAGGCAAGAGCAAACGCAGTGGAGCAAGAATTTATATCCCAATCAAGATGATTATGTGCTGTTTTTTATTGTGCGATATAAGGCTGATGGCGAAGAAGCCAAGATGAAAATCTTGCAAATCGAAGATGGTTTTAAGGTTTCTGGTGTGGATATGCATATATATGAGTTTCCATGGATGACAGGTGTAGATCAGATTGAGTATGCTGCCCAATTTCCGACCACAAAACTTCGATTTACCGATGCAGAAATGCCTTTTGCCGTTGAAATGACCACTTGGGCTCCTTTTATTCCGCATGATGTAAAAAACTCTTCGCTACCGGTAATGTATTTTGATTTAAAAATAACTGATGTTGCCAAAAATTGCGAAGTAATGCTCACCATGAACCACCGAAGCCAAGTTGGTTTCGATGTAGATGAAAAAGTTTGGAAATCGAATGTTACTAAAAATGCAACGGCTGTAACAGCCACAAGTTTTGCCGACTTTAATGCCACACATAGCTCTTTTGGGCAAATCACAATGGGTTCTATCAACCCAAATTCTTCGTATCAATTAGGTTGGGGACACAGACATCAGTATCACGAATGGGTATTGCGTAATAATATTCTAAAAAATACAGACGATACCGAAAAAGGCAGAAACGGATATTCAGATAAACTAAAAAAAATAAACGGATATGCAGATAATTTCAACGCATTGGCTGTTTCTAGTGTATTAAAAAAAGGCGATTTGCTCGAAAACACCTTTGTATTGGCTTGGAATTTCCCTAATCTTTACGATGAAGCAGACAAAAATATCGTTGGGCATTATTATTCTAACTTTTTTAAAAACTCAGACGAGGCTATGACTTATGCCATTGCCAATTATAAAACTTTAAAAGAAAAAACGTTACAGTTTTTAAACGCATTTTACGATAGTTCTGCCCCACGTTTTGTGTTAGACCAAGTAAATTCGCAACTAAACACTTTTGTTACAAGCGGATTGCTGGGTAAAAACATGGAATTTGGCGTATTAGAAGGCGTTACGCAACACATGAACTGGGGACCAGTAGGTACTACCGATGTAAATATGTATGGCGGTGTGATGATTAGTTCTTTGTTTCCCGAATTGGCAAAATCGACCATGAAAGTTCACAAAGTTTTGCAGTTGGAATCGGGTGAAATTCGCCATAGTTTCAAAAAAGGCTTTGCCGAAGCCCTTTTAGGTGTGGCAGGTGTAACCGAAAGGCTCGATTTGCACTCTCAATATGCGGTGATGGTGCTTCGTGATTTCTTTTTGACCAACGATACCGCATATTTAAAAGATATGTGGGCTTCGGTTAAGAAAGCACTCGAATATACTCTCAATAAACGTGATTTGAATAGCGATAAACAGCCTGATATGACAGGAATTATGAGCAGTTACGACAACTTTGCCATGTATGGCATGGCTGCTTATGTGCAATCGCAGTGGTTGGGGGCTTTGGCAAGTGCATTAGAGGCTGCCAAAACCTTGAAAGACACCGAATTTATCAAAAAATATACTCCTATATTCGAATCGGGCAAAAAACTTGCCGAACAGAAGCTTTGGAATGGCAATTATTACCGTTTATACAACTCCGATTTAAAAACTATGAAGACCAAAGATGGTGCTGGTCAAGATATTGTAAAAAACATGGAAGGAGTTGATGAAGGATGTTTGACAGACCAAATCATTGGTCAGTGGGCTGCTCATTGGTCGGGCTTAGGCGATATATTTAATGCCACAAACCGCAAAAAAGCCCTCCAAAATATCGTTAAAATGTCTTATCGACCAAATTTTGGTCTCAGAAACTGTGCTTGGCCCGAAGATAATGGCGGTTTGCACCCTATTGCTCCCGATGTTTGGGTAGACCAGGCAAACACCTGCTGGAGTGGTGTAGAGCTTTCTTTTGCCTCTTTTTTGCTTTATGAGGGATTGTATGACGAAGCAATGGCAGTTATCAAAACAGTGGACGATCGCTACCGCAAATGTGGCAGATATTTCGACCACCAAGAGTTTGGCGGACATTATTTCCGCTCAATGGGTGCATGGGGAATCGTAAACGGTATGCTAGGATTGGCTATCAATCAAGGTACTTATACTTTTAGTCCAAAATTAAAAGCAGATAGCTATAAATTATTCTTCTCGTTTAGCGGAGGCTATGGAAAATATACCATGCAAGGCAATAAAGTGAGCATAGAAGTACTTTCTGGCGAACTCAATCTGTCAAAAATAAATGTAGTAGGAAACTACAAAACCGCACAAGTGGGAACGGCAACTGCAAAAGCCGAAGTTAAAACAGGTATGGTAAGTTTTGATTTTAAAACAAACCAAAAAATAGCCGCAGGGCAAAAAATTGTAATCGCTTAATACAAAAATAAGCACACATTTTAGGATGTGTGCTTATTTTTTTTCATTTTTTCCTATAATTATAAATCTACACAGACTTTGCTGCACTTGTTTTTTTAGCCACTTGCACTGTATCGTCTATTTCGTATCCCCATTCGCCTAGTTTCTTTGGGTTTTTACTAAAAACTCCTTTTAAAAACGAACGAGAGTCTTGCACAATGCTTTTGATTTCAGGCAATAAAGCATCTCGCTCCCTGTAAATCATTTCCATTTGCAATTTCAAAGCTTCAGCTTGATTGTGTAAGCTTTCGCACTGCAGTATTTTAGGCGAAATCAAGTTCCAGTTTTGGTCTTGCATAGAGTTTAGCACCGATGCAGGTCCATCTGATATGTGTTTTGCATTAACTTTCTTTGCCAAAGCTATTAATTCTATTGTATTGTTTGGGATTGATACCCTGCCTTTTGTTAATTTAGCCATAATGTTATAAGTTTAATAATACAAGTATAAAAAATGGTTTTAAAATATACAACTGTTTTTTATTATTTTTATACTTTATTTTTAAATTATATCTCCGTGGCAGGTGTCTTCACCTGACAATAGTTTGATTTGTGTCAGGTAAAGACACCTGCCACAGGATAATTTTTAAATTATACAATTTTATAGCTAAATCAGACATATTTTCTCCGTGACAGGTATCTTCACCTGACACTAGTTTAATTTGTGTTAGATGAAGACACCTGCCACAAGATAAATTAGACATATTTGATTATAAATTTGTCTAATTTAATAGTAAATATGTCAATTTTTGTAGTAAATGTGTTGAATTTGTAATTAAAGTTGTATAAATTATTATAATATTGACTAATTTAGTTATAAATGCACAAACTTTATCATTAAATTTTACATATTTAATTATAAAACACACATATTCAATTATAAATTTGGCAAATTTAATTATAAATTACACAAATTTAATTTTGAATTTAACACATTTGATTATAAATACAACCTATTTATTTATAAAACAAAACGCTGATAAGGTAAAGTACCCTATCAGCGTTTTAAATTATACAATAGCAATTATAAATTGCTAAACTATACTATATTATATAAGCTATTCGATAATCAACTTGGCGGTTTGATTATCAACTTTTACAAAATACATTCCTTTTGTCAAGTCTGTATTTACAAAAGTGGTTGAACTGCTTATTTTTTGCGAATAAACAACAACTCCGATAGCATTGTATACATACATAGTCGAACCGATAAGGCTAGTTTCTACTTTCCATTCGCCATTTGTTGTTGGATTAGGGTAAATACTGAATGTAGAAGACTTAACAGTGGTAGTTGCTATACCAGTAAGTGTACCAGAAACCGTAATTACATCAATCACAGCAGATATACTAGTAGCATTATAATCATTATTGCCTAATTGAGTGGCAGTAATGGTAACTACACCTTGTTTTAAGAACAAAATACTATTGCCAGTGATACTTGCCACACTCATATCGCTTGATGTAATATTCACAGCCAAACCACTAGTTGCAGTAGCATTGAATGTAATTGGTAAACCAGTTACTGTGGCTTGTAAAGGGAAAACAAAACCAACAATACTTTGGTTTTGTTTAGGTTTAAAGGCAACTCCATTTGCTGTATAGTTTACAAATATGGTATAATTTTGCGTTGAGTTATCTTGTGCCACAGCAGTAACTACCACTGGATTTGTAAAATCTACCACACCTCCATTGAATGCAACACCATTGAGAAGTATAGCTTTTAATCTTATATCTTCTGAGTAAAGCTCTCCAAGATACAATGGAAACTTAGCACCTGTAAAGTTGCCAGTTACCGTAAGATTTATGTTTGAGCCAATAAACGTGCCATTTAGGTTTCTTCCTTCTGCATATTGTTCGTAACCATCGGCAACAGCAGAAGCATTTTGCACATAAGCCTCAATAATTTTGGTATTATTGCTTAAAGTACCTACTTCGTTGCCAGTAAATACGGCTGCAGTTACGGTATAGTTTTTAGTAGCTCCACTTTGTGCTTGTACAGTGTATATTACAGGATTAGTGAAATCAATTTTTGTTTGCTGCGATACCACTTTATTACCCAAAACCGAAGCTGATGAGAAATCACTATATAATCTAAATCTTGGAGCGCACTGTGTAAAATCCTGACCTGCTCTGTAAAGCAAATTAATCACTTCTCCAGTTTTAATTACCTTTACAATATTGTTAGCTGTTTCAAATCTCAAATCAGTATTGTCATTTGCAGGGGAAATAGCGTTTACTTTTATGATAATCGTTTTGCTGGTAACACCATCTGCGGCAATGGAAGTTACAGTAAGCGGCACTGTCATATCAAAAGTTTCTTCAAAACCTGACGCACGGTAGGTTCCATAATTAGCAATTTGCAAAGAATTTCCATTAGTATAAAATTCAAATCTTGCTTTCGAAAGATTAGTACCAAAAGGCATATTAACGAAATATGTATTGCCAACTATGGTTGAATTACCGAAATAGTTTTCGTTCAAGGAAAGATATTGATCGTTTATATTAATGTATTGAAAGCCAACTTCTTTGCTTCCAGCAAATGCAGGCAAGGTGTTGTTTACCACAAGGGTGTAGTTGCGAGTAGAACCATCTTCGGCAATTGCCACACAGGGTACTGGGTTGGTATAATCGTAATCAAAATAGTTACCATTGCTTAGAATAAAACCAGGTACGCTTATCAAGCCTTCATTATTGAAATAAAAATAACCTTCTAGGTTGTTTTTTGGGAAATTACTAGGAATATTTATGGTAAAAGTGCTTCCAGAAAGTGTACCTTGATAATACGCACCACCAAGATTGATGTAAAAATCAGTCAAATCGTTGCTAGTTCGCAATCCTTCGGCATTTTCAGAACCAACTAAAACAGATTGCTTTGGCTGAACATGGGTTTTTACGGTATAGGTCTTTAGCACTTGCGTTCCCATGCCAGTGATGGTATAAATTTGCACCACATGGTTGTTGGTTGTCCAATTTACATAGGTAGTTGAATTAAAATAATTACTCAAATTAACACCATCGATACTTACTCCCACGTTACTACCTTGATTCAAATTTATAGCTGTGTACATACCCGTACCTGTGATGAGTGGAGCGTATTCGTGCGTAAAATTAAAGTGCAATTCGTTGTCGATTTTAGTACCTCTTATTCCACCAATCTCCATTCGAGTCAAATCTAAAGGAATTCCACCTGATAGGCTTGGCTCACTGTAGTAATCAATAACATTTACTTTATACGTATTGGAAACGCCATCTTTGCTCGTTACAATCACTTGGGTATTTATCGAAGGAAGAGTTATTGTAGCAGTATGTGTGTACAAAGTAGTATTATTAACCGTTACAGCACTCACGTTTCCACCCACAATAGTTAAAGTAGCACCAGTGGATATAGCAAAACTAAGTTCTGTACTATTTGGATCAGTATCATATTTTGTAAATGTAATGGTATTTGTAGAGGGAGTTATTCCTGCACTGATAGCATCTGAATAAAGTAGAAGGATTTTATTTTCTGGGATAACTTTGTTTTCTACAAAACTAACGCTATAGTTTCTTGTAGTGCCATCAGGAGCGGTAGCAGTAATGGTTGTAACATCATTAAAACCTAAAGCAGAGGTAGTATAAACAGTATTATTATTGTATACCGGACCTGTAATGGTATTTATGCCAGAAAACGTGGTATTGACGTCAGCTGATGTTGCATAAAAATAAAACGAAGTTATACTCAAGTTTGCTGGTATTGTGCAAATTATTTTATTGTAGCTAATGATAACTCTTGAATTTGGTATTTCAGCTGCATATAGTCCCGACAATAATGTTACTTTGAAATTATTAATATCTACATTGTTGTTTGGAGCTGGTGGCAAAGTAGGTGGCAAATCTTTGGTTACTTTAATGGTATATTTAGTTACAGTACCGTTGCTAAAAATAACAGAAAGCTGGGTGTTGTTCTTGTAATCTTGACTTCCATTGCCAGTAATCGTTCCCACACCTGTGAGCGAATAAGTTGCATTGTTTGGATTAGAATTAAAATACAAACCAAGCAAAGTAGCATCTACAGCAGGATTGGCAATATTGACATAAATTGTCCGACCAGAAATCCTAGCTTGCACATTACTATGGTTTGCAGATACATAAGATAAGGTATAGGTAGGTAATGTGTAGCTACCTGCAAACGACATCCTCGACACACACATGGATAAGAGAAAAACGTAAAATTTAATTTTCATTTTATATTTGATTAAGTTAATAATATTGCAAATTTAGAAAACTTTACAAAATATACTACGCAAAAAACGTATAAAACTTACAAATAAATAGGCTCCTACCCCGTGGTCTGTGGCACACAGAACACGGAGTAGAAAAACTGCACATACCGATTGTGCAAACGGCATAATTAGGTATGCCTACAATGCCATTGGGCAAATGCTATCGCAAACAGATGCCAAAGGCAATGTTATCCGTTTTTATTATGATATTTTGGGCAGAACCACCCATAAAGTAGAAGAAAAAGGAACTAATACCGCTGGTGATGCCGCCACCACAGCTATATACGACTATTATGGCAATGGCGAAGCGGGTGTAAACCAACTCAAATCAGTACGCTATGGCTTGGGCAATGGCACGCTCAACAAAACCGTGAGCAACCCTTGGCATGCCGAAGACTATACCTACGACAACCTGGGTAGAGTAACTACCTGTCTCGTCCTAAAAAAAGTTTACAGTTTATTGATTAATCCTGATACAAATTTACACTTTAATTTTAATCCTAAAAACCGTTTACATTTGCTGAACTG
>RDZG01000023.1 GCA_004293915.1 Bacteroidota bacterium
TGAGCCGTACTATTTTCAGGAAATGATATTTTTTGCATAGAATTTTAGTTTATGCAAATATACAAAAATGTAATATATTATTTTCGGTTTAATATAATTATAAACTAAAAGTTCTTCTAACATAAAAAAGCCTAAAATAGAAATATTTTAGGCTTTTTTTTATGTTTTTTAAAAGATTAATATTTTACTTCATTTTAGTTCTTTTTATTAAAAATGGTAGTAAAATTTGTTTCAAATCCAAAGCCGAATCTACATCAATAAAATCCATTTTATATTGACGGCATTTTAGTTTAAGTGCAGCATTAAAACTGCTAATTTGTGTCAAATAATTCTCTCTTATTAGGCTTGGATTAAGTTTGATTTTTTCTCCCGTTTCGTTATCAATAAAAATGGTAGGTTTATCCGCAAATTGAAATAAATCTTCGGTTTTTTTATCTCGAATATGAAAAATTAAAATCTCATGTTTATTGTGTTTGAGGTGTTTAAAGGCATCAAAAAGTTTGTCTATTTCATTTAAGTCTTCGTAAAAATCAGATAATATTACAACCAAACTTCTTCTGTGGATTGTTTCTGCCATTTGGTGTAAAGTCGAAAGTAAACCCGTTTTTGGAGCATTCGTTTTTTTTGATTTTACTTGATCTAAAATAGTAAATAAATCGTGAGAATGTGTGCTAGTAGATTTCATCTGACTTTGATAGTCGATTTTATCACTAAAAGTGGTTAATTTAACCGCATCACGCTGTTTTTGAAGCATTTGAATAATTGCTCCTGCAGCCAATGTAGCAAAGTTGATTTTTGACTCTTTGCCTTCTGGATAATACATCGAGCCTGATGTATCTAATAAAATATGGCATCGTAAATTAGTTTCTTCTACAAATCGTTTATTAAAAACTTTGTCTGTTTTTGCAAAAACTTTCCAATCGATATGGCGAGTGCTTTCGCCAGTATTATACAATCTATGTTCGGCAAATTCGACCGAAAATCCATGAAATGGTGATTTGTGCAAACCAGTTATAAAACCTTGCACCACTTGTTTTGCCAAAAATTCGATGGAAGCAAAATACGAAGCTTCTTTTTTGAGTGTATTTTCCACTAATTAGTTTTGCTAATTCTTTTGGTGTAATGATAACTCTTAGAACGGAAATTAAAAAATATTTAACAATTCTTAATAATATTTTTTACCAATCAAATAGTTTTTTACATAATCTTCTATGCCATCTTCCAAAGAATGAAAACCTTTATTATAGCCAATATTGATTAATTTCGACATATTTGCTTGTGTAAAATATTGATATTTGTCTCTAATATCTATTGGTGTATCAATAAACTCAATGTTTTCTGTTTTGCCTGTATTTTTAAAAACATTTTGAGCCAAATCTAAAAAAGTACGTGCTTTGCCCGTTCCTAAATTATATATGCCAGAATTTTTGCGATAGTTTAATAAAAACATACAAACTTCGAGCAAATCTTTTACATAAATAAAATCACGTAATTGTCCTCCATCCGAAAATTTCGGATTGTGTGAACGAAATAAGCGAGATTTTCCCGTTTCTTGAATTTGATTAAACGTATGAAAAACTACCGATGCCATTCTGTTTTTATGGTATTCGTTGGGTCCATAAACATTAAAAAACTTTAAACCAGCCCAAAAAAAAGGTTTATCTTTTTGTTCTAATGCCCAAATATCAAATTCGTTTTTAGAATCTCCGTAAGGATTTAAAGGTTTTAGTTGCGAAATTTTTGATTCGTCATCGTCATAACCCAGTTCGCCAAGTCCGTAAGTGGCAGCCGAAGAAGCATATATAATCGGAATTTGATATTGCACACCTGCATTCCATATTTTTTTTGAATAATTTACATTTAACTCATCAAAAATTGTTCTATCAAATTCAGTTGTATCGGTTCTTGCTCCAATATGAAAAATACATTCAACGTGTTTATAGTTATTATCCAACCATTGTATAAACTGTGAACGTTCGATTTTATGTTTTATTTTTTTATTTTCAAGATTTGGCGTTTTTCCGATTACCGAAAAATCATCAACTGCAACTATATAATTAAAAAAATCTGCATTTAGGCGAGAAATCAAGCAACTTCCTATAAAACCAGCTGCACCTGTAACTACAATCATGAGAAAAACGAAAATAAAATTTAGTAAGAAATACAAAAGCCATCAGAAAAATCTAATGGCTTTTGTAATAATTTATAAAACAGATTATTCAGCAACAACTGTAAATTTAACAGCTTGATGAATTTCTTTGTGTAAATCAACAAAAGCTTCGTATTCGCCAGCTTCTTTGATTTCTACTTTGAATGTGATTTTTTTTCTATCGATATTAAAACCTTTGTTTTTCAACGCATCAGAAAGTTGAAGCGGTGTGATAGAACCAAATATTTTACCAGAATCACCTACTTTAGCACCAATTTCAAGCGAAAGTTTTGCTAATTTTTCAGACAATTCAACAGCATCTTTTTTCAATTTTTCAGCTTTATGAGCTGCTTGTTTGATATTTTCTGCTACAACTTTTTTATTGGTTTCGCTAGCCAAAATACCTATTCCTCTTGGAATTAAGTAATTACGACCATAACCAGGTTTAACAACAACTACATCATTTTTGTAGCCAAGTCCTTTAAAATCTTCTTTTAATATAATTTCCATTTCTCTATATCAGCTTACAAAATTATTTTAAACCATCTGTTACATAAGGCAATAAAGCTAGATGACGAGCTTTTTTAATGGCTTGAGCCACTCTGCGCTGAAATTTAAGACTGTCAGTAAGTCTTCTTGGTAAAATCTTACCTTGTTCGTTTAAGAATTTTAACAAGTAGTTAGGATCTTTATAATCCACATACACGATGCCTGCTTTTTTGAAGCGGCAATATTTTTTACGCACCTCAGTGCCGTTGATTTTTTCGTTAATAAGTGTCATGATTAGGCTGCTACTTCTTTAGATTTTTTAAATGAACCTTTTTTTCTTTTTTCGCTGTACTCAAATGCAAATTTATCAAGCACTGTAGTTAAAAAACGTATAACGTTTTCATCACGAACGAACTCAATTTCCAACGTACGAATCAACGATGTTGGTGCATTAAATTGAAATAACGTATAATAACCCGAATTTTTAGCCTGAACAGGATAAGCAAGTGTTTTTAGTCCCCAATTTTCTTCATTGGTAACTTCTGCACCACCATTCACAAGCACTTTTTTGAACTTTTCTACAGTATCCTTTACCTGAATATCAGATAAAACGGGATTTAAAATGAATACTGTCTCGTAATTGTTTTTTTGCATAAAACGATGTATATATTTGTTTTGGGGTGCAAAAGTAAAAATATTATATTTAAAAACAAAATCTATACACTATTTTCATTATAATATGTTGCTATATCAATCAAATACATAATCTTTTAAATATAAAAATGGTTCGCATAGTTTTCTATTTTCGGTAATTGTAGCTTTTTTTAAAATACCATCTGTATCTCCATTTATTAATAATGGCATTACATGATTAATAAGTTGTTTGCCAAAATCGGCACTGGCATCTCGACTCAGTTCGCAGGGCAAATTGTCAATTGCCATAGTAGTAATGTTGCGTTCGGCAGAATAAGGTATTTCTAAATCTTCGGTAAATGGATTATAATCATAAACTGGATTATCTATCGAAGTCGATTTCAAAGTGCTTGGTATTGAGCCATTTACATCGCAAGTGATATCTCCAATTACTTTTATTCTAAAATTGATCGACCGCATTTGTTCTTTTGAAAATAATGCAGGTGCGGCTGGATTCCAAAAAGCACAAGCCAACAAAATATCTGCTTTTTGTGCAAATTCAAAAAAGCGTGATTCGTATTTTTCTGGCGATTTATAAAACTCTTTTTTATCAAAAAAATTACTGCCTTTTCGCACATTAAATTGTTCTGAATGTATTTGGCAATAAACTGGATAATCGAAAACTTGCTCCAAAAATTGTGTGATGTTTACTTTTTTAATTTTCATTTGGTCGAGTACAGCCATTGCACCGTTTGCTACTCTGCCACCGCCAGTTAAAGCAATTTTTACAGGTTTTAATTTGGATTTTACTTTTTTGAAATTACCTCGCATTTCTGCAAAATCAAAACATAAATGAGCTGGTTTTAAATCAAATAATCGATAGCGATGTCCGTAGGTTTTTAATGTATTATAGGCACCAACAATGCCAGCAAAATGTCCAAAAGAGATAATTCTTTCGTTTTTCAAATCTTTTATACATTCATAATCAATGAGCGTGCATTTTTTTTTGATAATTTCTTTTAGTAATTTCTGATTCGATGGTTGTTTTTTTATTGTGTGCGAAAAAAAGAAATATTTTTTCCCTTCAATTAATTCATTTACAGGTACTTGCTTGATTCCAAAAATGTAATCACAATCTGATAAATCTTCTGAAATAGGAATTTTTAATGCTTTATATTCTTCATCTAAAATAGTTCTGATTTTGCTTGGCTGTACAACTATTTTTAGATTTGGATATAAATTCATAAGCTCAACACAGTTTTGAGGCGTGAATGGAGTACGTTTGTCAATAGGCACTTTTCCTTCTCTAATGATTCCAAGTTTCATTAATGTAAATTATTTTTTATTCAATTATAGAATATTATACTTAATTATTTTCAAAATAACTTTATTTTTGCGAACGAAAAATAATACATGTTCGATTTAAACGAAATTTTACGCGATAATATACGTTCGCTAAAGCCCTACACTTCTGCAAGAGACGAATATAAAGGCTCTGAAGGAATATTTTTAGATGCCAACGAAAATTCCTTTGGCTCAACTTCAAAAATAGAACACAATCGCTATCCGGACCCGTTGCAATGGGAAATGAAAATCGAACTTGCTCGAATAAAAGGCTGTGACGAAAATCAAGTTTTTGTTGGCAATGGAAGTGACGAAGCCATAGATTTGTTGTTTAGGTGCTTTTGCAATCCAGGTGTTGATAATATTATAATTACTCCACCAACTTATGGCATGTACGAAGTAAGTGCAAACATCAACGATATTCATTTAAAACGTGTGCTTTTAATTCCTGATTTTTCGTTAGACGAAAATGCAGTTTTAAAAGCAGTTGATGAACATACAAAAATGATTATTTTATGTTCGCCAAACAATCCAACGGGCAATTGTTTATCTACAAAAGCCATCGAAAAAATTGTTTCCAATTTCAGAGGAATTGTTGTTTTAGACGAAGCTTATATTGATTTTGCACCTAAAAAAAGCTTTTTACCAAAACTAAATCATTATCATAATTTAGTTGTACTTCACACTTTTTCAAAAGCTTGGGGATTAGCAAATTTGCGTTTGGGATTGGCTTTTGCCTCAAAAGAAATTATTCATGTTTTGAATAAAGTTAAACCACCATATAATATAAGTGGGTTGAGCCAAAAAATTGCTTTGGAAGCAATGAAAAACGAAAAATTAAAAGATGAGTTAGTAAAAAATATTTTAGAAGAAAGAGAAAAACTCGAACAAGAACTCGAAAAACTGCCATTTGTAACAAAAATTTATCCTTCGGATGCTAATTTTTTATTGGTAAAAACACTCGATGGACGCAGATTGTATCACTATTTGATTGAACACAAAGTGATTGTTAGAGATCGTTCTAATGTAAAACTTTGTGAAGGCTGTTTGCGCATTACAGTTGGTACAGCTTCTGAAAACGAAACATTAATTAAGGAATTAAAATCATTCAAAGGATAGGGATTAAGTTTGAACAAATTTCGCCATAACAAAATGTATTTAGTAGTTAATTTGGCTATGTAAATAACTTTTTTTTGTGAATTAATTTATCTTAACATAACTTGCGTAGCTTTTTAATAATTAACATGGCTTTAATAGGGAAAATAAGAGAAAAAACAGGTTGGACAATTGGAATAATTGCATTTGGCTTAATATTATTTATAATAGGTGGAGATATTATGTCTCCCAATTCTATCATAAAAGGAAATAATGATAGAAATTTAGCTGTAATTGCTGGTCAAAAAATTCCGATTCCGCAATACGATGCAGAAATGAATGAGTTGAAATATACTTATTTTTTAAATACAGGCAAAACGCCAACTGCAGCCGAAGATGAGCAATTTTCTCCACAAGCTTGGAATAGTTTGATTTTTAAAACTGCTTTTCAAAAAGAATTTGATGCGTTGGGTTTGGTTGTTGGCAAAGAAGAACAAATTGATATTGTTCAAGGTCGAAATATCCATCCAGCTATTTTCCAGTCGTTCAGAAATCAACAAACTGGACAATTTGATAAAGCCATGATTATCAATTATTTGCAAAATATCCCTAAAATGGATCAAAAACAACAAGCCATTTGGTATAATTTCGAAAAACAATTGGCACCCGATCGTTTGCGTTTGAAATACGAAGCCTTAATCAAAAAAACCACTTATGTAACTACGGCAGAAGCCAAACGTGATTATATTGCTCAAAACACCAAAGCAGAGGCGAAATTTCTTTTCATACCTTATTCTATTATTCCAGATGCTGAAATTCAATTAACAGATGCTGTTGTATCTGAATATTTTGATAAAAACAAAGCAAAATTTCCTACTGATGCAAGTGCAAATTTAGAATATGTTGCTTTTCCAATCATTGCTTCTAAAGCAGATACGGTTTCTTTTTTCGCTGAATTAGCCGAAATCAAAAAAGAGTTTAAAGAATCTACGGATGATTCATTATATTCAGCTTTAAGTGCAGAAAATCCTATCGTTCCATCTTGGATGAATCCTGGTGAATTGCCAAAAGCATTGACTAAATTTTCTAATTTAACAAAAGATAGTGTTTATGGACCTGTTTTAGATGGTACAACATACAAAATGTTTAAAATTGGAAATGCTAAAAACGATACAGCATTTGCAGCTAGAGCAAGTCATATTCTGTTCCGTTGGGATAGTGAAAGTGCCGAAGACAAAGCTAAAGCATTGGCAAAATGTAAAGATGTGTTGGCTAAAATCAAAAAAGGCGATTCTTTCGAAATGATGGCTTCGCAATTTGGAACTGACGGAACCGCTCAACAAGGTGGCGATTTGGGTTGGTTCGGACAAGGCAGAATGGTAAAAGAATTTGAGAAAGTAGTTTTTGCAGCCACTGCTAAAGGTTTGATACCTGAGCCTGTTCAAACGCAGTTTGGTTATCATATTTTGAAAGTTACCGAAACAAAAACAAATAAAAAATATTTTGTTTCACAAATTGATAAAACCATTACTGCTGGCGAAGAAACTAGAGATAGTGTATATTCTATTGCTGAAAAAGTGTCGATTGTTGCTCGCGATGGTGGAATTGATGCGTATATCAAAACAAATCCTACCGTTCAAAAATTATTTGCTCCAAATGTAACTAGCTCTGCACCAGCCATTAATAATCTTCAAAATCCAAAAGAATTGCTTCGTTGGGTATTTACAGAAGGCAAAGAAGGTGATGTTTCTTCTGTTTTTGAAATTAGTGATAACTTTGTTGTAAGTTCATTAAAAAACAAATACGACAAAGGAAAAGTAAATATAGAAGCTATGAAATATCAAGTTTCTTATCAAGTTGCAAATGAGTTGAAAGCTGCTAAAATCATCGAAAAAATTGGTGCAGATAACACAAACTTAGACGATGCAGCTAAAAAAGTTGGTAATAATTTGGTTGTGAGTCAAGCGTCTGATTTGTCTGTTGCTAATCCTGTTTTTGCTTCGGCTGGATACGAGCCAGAAGCTGCTGCAAAAGCTGTTGGATTAAAAGTTAATACTACATCTAAGCCAATTATTGGAAACGGAGGAGTGATTATGGTTCAGCCAACTGCTGTTTCAAAAGCACCAGAAACTACAGATTATAGCATGTTAAAATCTAGTTTATTAAATGCTGCAAACTCTCGAAACGAGTATTTTATCAATGAAGCAATTAGAGAAAAAGCCGAAATTGAAGATAATAGATATAAGTATTTTTAAAATATTTAAAGATTACAAATGTTAATTGTAAAATGGTTTTTAAATGTTACAAAAACACCAGCTTTTGGCTGGTGTTTTTGTTTAAATTGAGTTTTTTGTACAATTAATTTTTAAAATATGATGTTAAAACTTGATGCTATTTCAAAAAAGTACGATTCAAAAATTGCGTTGCAAAACATTAGTTTAACGATTAAACCTTCAACTATTTTTGGATTATTAGGTCCGAATGGAGCGGGAAAAACAACTTTGATTCGTATTTTATGCCAAATTACACAACCTGATAGTGGATATTTTTATATTAATTCTGAAGTAGCAACCGAAAAACACCAAAGTATAATTGGTTATTTGCCTGAAGAACGTGGATTGTACAAAAAAATGAAAGTGCATGAGCAATTGCTTTATTTAGCTCAACTTAAAGGAATGGGTAAAGAAGATGCCATTATTTCTATTTCATTTTGGGCAGAAAAACTACAATTTTCTGAATGGTTTGATAAAAAAATTGACGAACTCTCAAAAGGAATGCAGCAAAAAGTGCAGTTTGCAGCTACAGTAATTCATAATCCACAAATTATAATTTTAGACGAACCTTTTACAGGTTTTGATCCAATAAATGCCGAATTGATTCGCCAGTGTGTGTTAGAACTAAAATATCTAGGCAAATTGATAATTCTTTCTACACATCGGATGGAATCTGCCGAAGCACTTTGCGATGAAATTGCAATGATTCATAAATCTGAAATTGTATTAAACGGAACCATTTCAGAAATTAAATCAATATATAAAAAAAATCAAATCAAGATTTACTATGAAGGAATATTTCCATTATTAAACCCTGATTTTGAAATAGTTACTTTAATCGAAAATCAATTTGCAATTATAAATTTAGGTAATAAAACAGTAAATCAATTGATACCAAATTGTATAAATCATGTTCAAATTAAGCAAATTGAAGAAATTATGCCTACGCTGAATGATATTTTTATACTGAAAAGCAACGAGTGATTTATGCTTTATTGGCATTATAAATAAAAAAGTAGACAAATTGTCATAAAAATATTGTAAATCACGTTTTTTGCAACTAATATTGAACCCACATTTGATTTTGCATCTAAAAAGGTGACTCCACAAGAAATTCAGTCTATAAAACAGCGTTTTAGTATCATTGGAAATAGTCCACAATTGAACTATGCCATTCAAGTTGCTGCACAAGTGGCATCAACTAATATGACGGTTTTGATAGCAGGCGAAAGCGGAACTGGAAAAGAATCTTTTTCCAAAATTATTCATCAAATGAGTTCCCGCAAGCACGGTCAGTTTATTGCCGTAAATTGTGGTGCAATTCCAGAAGGCACAATTGATTCTGAACTATTTGGACACGAAAAAGGCTCATTTACAGGTGCTTCGGATGCTCGAAAAGGATATTTTGAAGTTACAGATGGTGGAACTATTTTTTTAGATGAAATTGGCGAAATGCCACTTGGCACACAAGCACGTTTGCTTCGTATTTTAGAAAATGGAGAATACATTCGGGTAGGTTCGTCAAAAGTTCAGAAAACGGATGCCAGAGTTGTGGCGGCAACCAATGTAAATTTGATTAAAGCCATTCAAGAAAAGCGTTTTAGAGAAGATTTATATTATCGTTTAAATACTGTACCGATTTTAGTGCCTTCGTTGCGAGACAGAGGAGAGGATGTTTATTTGCTTTTTCGGAAATTTGCAAGCGATTTTTCGGATAAATATAAAGTTGATCCTATAAAATTGACACGTGAAGCACAAGAAACGTTATCTAAATATCGTTTTCCTGGTAATATTCGTCAATTAAAAAATATTGTAGATCAAGTTTCATTATTAGAGATTTCGAGAGACGTAGGGGTGCAAGAATTGGTAAAATATTTGCCCGATTATCAAACTACCAGTTTGCCATCTCGATTGGGCAACGACCAAACTGCCGAATCATTTACAGATAAAGAATTGATATTCAAGTTTTTGTTTGATATGAAACGAGATTTGAATGATTTAAAAGGAATGGTTTTAGAATTAGTCAAAAATCCGGCAGATGTTGAGCAAATTATTAGTAGTCGTCCAGATTTGTTTGTAAATGTTGAATTACCAACACAAAAACGTATTGAAGCTGCACATCCTGCAAATTTTGAACCTCAACTTATTCAACCTTCAAATAATGAAATTTCTAAAATTGAAGATGTTTCGCATGTAGAAGAAGAAGAAAATTTATCAATAATTGTAAAAGAAAAAGAGCTGATTATCAAAGCATTAAAAAAATATAATGGCAAAAGAAAATTAGCTGCCGATGATTTGGGCATTTCGGAACGCACTTTGTATAGAAAACTTAAAGAATACGACTTAGAACACCTTTGAAAAACTTAATTTCGAGTATTTTAGCATTTTTTTTATTGGGAATACTTTTCCTTTTTTCGGGCTGTAAAGTGTATAATTTTACTGGTTCATCCATTTCGCCTGACATTAAAACGATTGCAATTTCAAATTTTACGAACGATGCTGGACAAGGTCCGCCTCGAATGGCACAAAATTTTACAGAAAAACTTAAAGATTACTATGCATCGAATACTAATTTGCGTATTGTAAAATCAAATGCAGATTTGTATTTAGAAGGTGCAATTGTAAGTTATTTGCTTTCGCCATTGGCACCAACAGGAGCTGAAACTGCATCGCAAAACCGACTGACAATAAATGTAAAATATAAATACGAAAACACAAAAGATACTACCCAAACCGTGAGCCAAACGGCAAGCCAATATGCAGATTTTCCTCAAAATGTATCGTTTAGTTCGGTAGAAAACGATAAAATAGAAGAAATATTTGAAAAATTATTGCTCGATATTTTTCAAAAAACTACGGCTAATTGGTAAAACTTTTTACAAATTTTCTATTAAAACGACAAGTATTCTTTCTCAAAATCTGTACCAACTTTATATAAATTATCCAAAACTCCATTTAAAAATACTAGTGGATCATTGGCTAAAATATCATCAAAGGTGGTGTATTTCAATTTATACATTAGTTTTCCAGCATGAAACAAAAATGGATTATCGTCATCTTTTGTTACTTTTATTAACGTTTCGAGATGTTCGTATGCCTTGCATACGTTAAATAAAATTGATTTAGGGAATTGTGGGTTTAAAATCAAAAACTCTAAAGAATTAGTCCGAGATGGAGTGGCTTTATAATAACGATTGCACATATCAAACGATTCAGAACTTTTGAGCAAAATTGGCCATTGATAGTTTTCTATAGCTTTTGATACTTCGTTGCCCTCGATTTTATTTATATCATCAAGTTTTGAACTTATGATACGCATGATTTGAATGGCACGCTCAAGGTGCAAACCCAAACTAACCAAATTCCAAGCATGGTCGTGTACCATGGTGTTGTCTATCAAGCCTTTGATTTCGGCACTTGATTCCATTACTGGCGAAGTAAAATCAAAAGTATGTGTCGATTTGAATGGTTTATAAGCAAATTCGTTTGTAAAGTGATACAATTTGTTTATTGATTCCCAAAGTTCAGATGTAATTGTATCTCTAGCTCCACGAGCATTTTCGCGAGCATAATTTATATTATTTACAATACTAAATGGATTTTTGACATCTAACAGCACATAAAAAAGCACATTTAGTTCGTTTAATTTATCATAATCTTTATAATATAATTTATCTAAACCTGCATAAATTAATATAGATTCTAAAAGTTCTTCTTTGTTTTGCGTTTGTGGAGCATCTAAAGCCGAAAAATAATGAACCTTTGCATAGCGAGCCAAATGTTCGGTACGTTCGAGGTATCTGCCCATCCAAAATAAACTATTTGCGATTCGTGATAACACTTTGTTAATTGTTAATTGTTAATTGTTATACTTTAATTATAGATGATATTTTAAACTAATAATTAACCATTTATAATTTATAATTAGATTAAAGCATTACCCAAGTATCTTTTGAGCCTCCGCCTTGAGATGAGTTTACAACCAAACTACCTTTTTTGAGTGCTACACGTGTTAAGCCACCTTTTAATAAGTAATTTTTGTTTTTTCCCATCAAACAATAGGTTCTCAAATCGATGTGTCGTTGTTCAAATTTTCGTTCTTCTTCGATGTAAGTAGAATGAACAGTAAGCGACATTATGGGTTGAGCTATGTATTTTCTTCTATTTGCTGTGATTCTTTTTTTAAACTCAGAGATTTCTTCTTTTGTGGCTTTGCTGCCCACCAAAAGTCCATAACCTCCCGATTCATCTACTGGTTTGATAACTAATTTTTCCATATTTTCGATTACATATTTATAATCGTCATCCAATTCGCATTTATAAGTATGAACATTTCGCAAAATAGATTCTTCGCCTAAATAATATTTTATCATTGCAGGCACAAAAGTATAAACGGCTTTATCATCGGCTGCTCCAGTTCCAGGTGCATTCATCAAAACCACATTTCCTTCTCTGTAAGCATTCATTATACCCGGAATGCCAAGTACAGATTTTGGATTAAATACTTGAGGATCAATAAAATCATCATCAATTCTGCGGTAAATTACATCAATTTTTTTAGGTCCATAAATCGATTTCATGTATACAAAATTTTTGTCTACATACAAATCTCGACCTTCAACTAATGGAATTCCCATATTTAGTGCCAAAAACGAATGTTCAAAATAAGCAGAATTATAAACACCAGGTGTGAGAACCACACACGTTGGATCATCTACCGATTCTGGGGCACAAGATTTCATGATATTGAGCAATTCAAGCGGATATTCTTGTACTGATGCAACATTGTGGTCGAGCAACAAATGTGGAAATGTTTTTTTGAGTGCATCTCTGTTTGATAGCACATAACTCACACCAGATGGACATCGCACATTATCTTCGAGAACATAATAATTACCATCAGCATGTTTAATTAAATCTGTACCAGAAATATGTGTATAAACTTTTCCGGGTGGGTTTACACCCATCATGGCTTTGTAATAATATGGCGATGAGGCTATCAAAGCTTCTGGCACAACTTTGTCTTTAAATATTTTTTTTTCGTGATAAATATCCCACAAAAACATATTTATTGCCGTGTTGCGTTGAATAATGCCTTTTTCGAGCATTTCCCACTCATCTTTTTTTATAATTCTTGGAAATAAATCAAATGGAAAAATACGTTCGACTCCTTTTTCTTTATCAGAATACACATTAAATGTAATGCCTTGATTAAAAAAAGACATTTTTGTATATTCATTAATGGCTTTAAAATTATCAATAGAAAGTTCATCAAAATGCTTAAAAACTTTTTGATACGAATCATCTAGCACATTTCCGTTTGGAAAAACTTCGTCCAAAAACTGTTGAGCCATTTCATAATTTGCAAAAAGACTTTGTTTTATAGCGTTACTTTGTTCCATCTTAAATACTTTTTTGTAATTATATCGAAAAACAAACTTAAAAACCAAAAAAAATATTCTTTTTTATACATTCTAGTTTAATTTCGATGTTAAAATAAAAAAACGTACAAAACAAGTGTTTTTTAGGTAGATTTTTTAATAAAAACAAAAAAAATATATTTTGAAACAATTGGAATTCTATTTTTGCACAAAGAATTGAAAAAGTGGGTAAAAATAAATTAAAAAGATTTGCTGCAAATGATATCAACCCAAATGTTGTGCAAGAAGGCAAAGCAATCTATACTACAATTAAAGGGAAATGGAATAGCGATTTTTTTACCAAAAATCAACCCATTACCTTAGAAATTGGATGTGGAAATGGAGAATACACAGTTGGATTGGCTCAACATTTTGGAGAACGCAATTTTATAGGTTGCGATATCAAAGGGGCTCGTATTTTTAAAGGAAGTACCGAAGCAAGCGAAAAAAACTTACAAAATGTTGGTTTTTTGCGTTGTAGAGTGGAGTTTATTTTAGAGTTTTTTGAGGCAAACGAAATCGACCAAATTTGGATTACTTTTCCCGATCCGCAACTGAAAGATAACAGAGAAAAACACCGACTTACACACCCCCGTTTTTTGGATTTGTACAAAAAAATACTCAAACCTGATGGATTTATTCATTTAAAAACCGATAGCCGAGAACTTGCAGACTTTACACTTGAAACGCTAAAAACATATCCACATCAAAACTTAATTCATACGTTTGATTTGTATCATTCTGCTTTAATTGCCGAACATCAAGGTATTCAAACCAAATACGAACGCATGTTTTTAGGACTTTCAATTGAAATGATAGTTAGTACAGAGCTTCCTCATTTAAAACCACTAAAAAAGGCATGAGGCTTTAAATGCCTGAAGTGGCATATTACCTTTATTTAGAATTGTTTTAAATGTAGAAACCCTGTGAAAAAAGTGTATAGATTTTGTTTTTAAATACCACTATTCGTAGTCTTGAGTGTTGGTATTGTGCGTGGCTGACTACGGATTAACAAATTAATTTGAGTTTTTAACTCAAAAAATAAAAGGTTTATTTTTGTTTTATGATTTAGTCCAGAGACTACAGTTTATTTGATAATCCGTAGTGCCGCTTTGCAAACACTACAGATAGCGGAATAGTGTCAGGTGAAGATACCTGCCACGGGGGAACACTACTACCATCCTGTAAATATGTAATACGGTTCAAAGAACCTATGATAAGGCTTCGGAATTATAAATTCCGAAGAGCGGGGGTATATTTAATTTATATTCTCTGTCAATATTTTTATCAGCTTGGATTTCCTTTCTATATGCGGAAAATGACCGCAGCTATCAATAACAATTAAAGTATTATTTGGAAATTGATTTTTGACTTTAGCGAATTGATTTTTAGAAGTTATTTTGTCATATTTTCCATAAATAAACAATGATTTTGTATTTATTTTTATGTTATTTTTTAAACAGTAATTGTCTATAAAACCGGATTCCATAAAAGATTTTGCTACTAGAAAACTTTCATCAATATTTTCAGCATTGTAGCCGTATTTTAATAGCCAGTTTAAATCGTAAGCATCACTTTTGTTTTTTATTTCATACCAATATGGTTTTTGCTCTTGTAATAAGAAAACCTTTTCATTTGAATCTAATTTTTTACCAAGTTTGAATTTTCGAATTAAAGCTAACTGTTCTTTATTTTGTTTCTGAATCGCAAATTTTTCGATGTCCTCAATTCTTTCTTTCCATGAAAGTTTGGCATCCATAATGCCATCAATTATGATTAAATATTTTACTTTAGAAAAATTAAGTATACAATATTCTTGTGCAATTGCACCACCGAAACTATGTCCAAGAATAGCGGCATTTTCAATTCTTAAATGTTCCTGAAATTCTTTAAGGTCAGAAATCATTTTATTGAAAGATATTTTTTTATTTTCAATATTTCTTTCTGATAAACCACATCCACGTTGGTCATATAAAAATACATGAAACTTCGTTTTAATACTTTCAGCAATGTGTATAAAGTCTTTTGAGTTTGAACCTGGACCACCGTGAACAAAAATCAAGGGAATATTATTTTTTGAACCAAATTCTATGTACCCAATTTTAACAGAATCAGATGTCATAAAATATTTCGGTTGACAAAATGCTGATTTTAAGCTAAAAATTACACAACAAAAAAGCAGTAATATCGAAGTATGTTGTTTCATTTTTATTGTTTGTTACGTCAGTCTTTGAAAAAAGCAAGCGTTTGTTACTACAAATATATTAAAATAAAGATTAGAAAATAAATGATTAATAACTATTTTTTAATAAGTAAACAACTATTAAAATTTAAAATACTTTAGTTTAATCCAAATCAGAATTTTCTAGCAAAGTTCTAAAAAACAACACTTTATCTCCAAATTTTGTTGCTATTTTAAATTCAAAATTAAGTTCAAAAAGTTGTTCTACTTCTTCGATCTGAATTTGCTCATTTGCAAAAAATTGCAAAGCGTAAGTATGTTGATTTTCGGCAATTGGCGAAAGCAATTTTAAAATTAAAAACTGCTCGAAAAAGCCCGAAGCCATCACTTCGGGAATATATTCGGTTTTTGTCCAGCCTGTCCAAGTATCGAAAACACTTGGATCAACCGAAAATGTTTGATTGAAAATATACAATTTTATAAATGATTAAAATGCGAGACTATATAACTTTGTCGATAGCTTTCGAAATCTTGTCGAAAATATCTTCAACCTTTCCAATTCCATTAATCGAATTTAGTTTTCCTTGTTTTTCATAATATGGCAAAACATGAATCGTTTTTGTAAAATATTCATCAATTCTTTTCATCAATTTATCTTCGGAATCGTCTGCACGATTTTCTATTTTCTTACGTTCGGCAATTCTTTTTTTCAACTCATCTTGGTTTACATCAAGTGCAATTACAGTTGAAATAGATGTATTATTTTGTTTCAAAAAAGCATCTAACGCTTCTGCTTGTGGCACAGTGCGAGGAAAACCATCAAAAATAAATCCTTTTGCATCAGGATTTTTCTTAACTTCTTCTTCGAGCATCGAAATTGTAACCGAATCGGGAACTAAAATCCCATTTGCAAGCAATTCTTTTACTTTTTTGCCCAATTCAGTATCATTTTTGATGTGAGCTCTAAAAATATCGCCAGTAGAGATATGAGCCAAATTGTATTTATCAATCAAATTTTGACTTTGTGTACCTTTTCCTGCTCCAGGCGGACCGAATATAACTAAATTTAGCATGTTTATAATTTTTATTAGATTTCAAAAATAATATCTTTTGTTAATTTATTTCTTTTTAAGTATTTTTTCTTTTTTCAATAATGTAAAACTTAAACGATGCAGAGGCGTAACACCATGATTTTCAATACCTTTTCGATGGAAAAGGGTAGGGTAGCCTACATTTTTTTCCCAGCCATAATTAGGATATGTTTTTGCGAAAGTCGCCATTAAATCGTCTCGATAGCATTTTGCTAAAACAGAAGCTGCAGCAATAGAAAAATATTTTGAATCGCCTTTTACAATACATTGATGTGGAATAAATTGGTAAGGAACAAACCGATTTCCATCAACTAAAATCAATTCTGGCTTAAGCAAAAGTTTATCCAATGCTTTGTGCATCGCTAAAAATGAGGCTTTTAGGATATTAATTTTATCGATTTCGATATTTGAAACTTCGGCAACTGCAAAGGCAATGGCTTGATTTTCGATTTCTGTTTTTAATAAATTTCGGGTGTTTTCGGTGAGTTTTTTGCTGTCGTTTAACAATGGATGCGTAAATTTTTTTGGTAAAATTACTGCCGCAGCCACAACCGGACCAGCCAAGCAACCTCTGCCAACTTCGTCAACTCCTGCTTCTATTAAATTTGGTGTAAAAGACGAAAAAAGTGAATTTGTATTATTTTTAGACATAATCTAACAATATCCCATTAATTTATAAGTAATATATCCTATAATTTCATGTAAAATATTTTCTACTATTTGAATATTTTCGGTTTTAGGAACGTAATAATAATCAAAGTCTCTGTAAGCAGGGTCATACAATTGATCTATCGAAAAGGGTGTAACTTTATAATCAAGTTTTTTGAAAATAGCCATACTTCGTGGCATATGCAACGAACTGGTAATCAATAAGAAATTCATATTCTCTAGTTTGTTTTTTTTCAAAATTTCTTTTGTAAACAAAGCATTTTCATAGGTGTTTTTTGAATTTTCTTCAAACAATAAATCGTTTTCTGGTATACCAATTTGTAACAAATACTTACGAACTAAAACTGATTCGGGTGTTTTGTTGCCAGACAAATTTCCATTTCCACCCGAAAATAGTATTTTTTTAATTTTTCCTAATTTGTAAAGTTGAATAGCCTGTGTGATTCTATCGCCAGAAGGTCCAAGAAAAAGCCGATGGGTATCAGCCACAACTATCCTTGCTGCACCTCCCAAAATAATTCCAATATCATAATTTTCAAGTTTTGAAATCGGAGTAAGTGGCGTTTCGTAATATGAAATTAATTTTGTTACAACAAATCCATTGGTAATAAATATGAAAAATAGCAACGATGTGATTAAAATTAATTTACGTTTTTTTGTAAAAATTACGGCAAAAAGCATCAAAATTACAAGCCAAAAGCAAGGCGAAATCATAAACCTCAAAATTTTGGACAAAATATAAAAAACATAATTTATACCGATTTTGTGATAAAGTTTTCTAAAATTTTGCTTCCAACCAAGCTGCTTTTTTCGGCATGAAATTGTACAGCATAAAAGTTGTCTTTTTGTAATGCAGCACTATAATCCATACCATAATTAGTTTTAGCAACGGTATTTTTACCTAATTCTGCGGCAAAACTATGTACATAATAAATAAAACTATTTTCAGAAATGCCATCAAAAAGCGAAGTTTTTAGGTCAAAAATGGTGTTCCAACCCATTTGTGGAATTTTTATTTTTGGTTGGTTATCAGATACTTGCAAGTTGAATTTTCTGACATTAACATCAAAAATCCCTAAACCTTTTGTATTTCCTTCTTCAGAAAAATTACACATCAATTGCAAACCCACACAAATTCCCAAAACAGGTTGTTTGAGTTGTGGAATAAACTTATCTAAACCCGATTCTTGCAAACTTTTCATACAACTTGAAGCCTCGCCAACACCTGGAAAAATAATTTTATCAGATTGCAAAAGTTCGTTTTTGTTGTTAGTCAAAACTGGTTCAATTCCTAATCTATTCAATGCAAAAATTACAGATTGAATATTTCCACCATTATATTTTATTATACTTACTTTCATTATGTTTTATTGCTACGAATGCTCAAGTTTTAGTTTTTATTCGTGAATTCGTGGCTAATTTATAATCAACTAATTCTTTTACTTATGTTTTTTTATTGCCACGAATGCACGAATTTTACTGTTTATTCGTGAATTCGTGGCTAATTTATAATGAGCAACTAATTATTTACTTATGTTTTTTTATTGCCACGAATGCACGAATTTTTCTGTTTATTCGTGAATTCGTGGCTAATTTATAATCAACCAATTCATGTTACTTATGTTTTTTATTGCCACGAATGCACGATTTTTTCTGTTTATTAGTGAATTCGTGGCTAATTTATAATCAACCAATTCATGTTACTTATGTTTTTTATTGCCACGAATGGTTATTTTAGTATACAATTCTTTTATAATTTAGCTTTAATTCTCCAAAGTTTACAATTAATGCTAATTTATTGTTAGAAACTTTTAAATAATTTAATGAATGAGCAATAAACTCTTCTTTAATTTCAGATACTCCTTTAATTTCTAAAATAATTTTATCAAATACTACAAAATCTGCATAAAAGCAATGTGGTAGTACAATATCTTTATATATCACTTCGTAAACTTTTTCTCTTTTATATGGAATGTTTCCCGTTTTAAATTCATATTCTAAAGCATCTTTATATACTATTTCAGAAAATCCTGAACCAAGATTTCTATGTACATCCATACATTTGCCAATAATTTGATAACATTCATTTTTATAAATTATACTTGACATTTTATGATTTATATTTTTTAGATTATTGAAATTTTAGTGTTATTCGTGAATTCGTGGTAAAATAATCAGCAACTTATTCTTTTTACTGATGTTTTTTCTTGCCACGAATGCACGAATTTTAGTTTTTATTCGTGAATTCGTGGCTAATTTATAATGAGCAACTAATTATTTACTTATGTTTTTTTCTTGCCACGAATGCACGAATTTTAGTTTTTATTCGTGAATTCGTGGCTAATTTATTTTACTTATGGTTTTTATCTGCTCGAATACACAAATTTTAGTTTTTATTTGTGAATTCGTGGCAATTTATAATCAACTAATTTATTTTACTTATGGTTTTTATCTGCTCGAATACACAAATTTTAGTTTTTATTCGTGAATTCGTGGCTAATTTATAATCAACCAATTTATTTTACTTGTGTTTTTAATTGCTACGAATGCTCAAATTTTAGTTTTTATTCATGAATTCGTGGCTAATATTTTTATTTTTGTGGTAAACATACACAATGGAAAATAAAAAACCGAACAAAAAACATACTGTTAAAGAAGCTTGGGGCAAAATTTTGCGTTTTTGTGTGTATCAAGAGCGTACACAGCAGCATGTTCGTGATAAACTTTATGAGCTTGGGCTATTTGGAGATGATGTTGAAAATACTATAATTAGGCTTTCGCAAGAAAATTTTATCAACGAAGAGCGGTTTGCAAAAGCATATTGCTCTGGAAAATTTAGGCAAAACAAATGGGGCAAAAATAAAATTTTGCAAGGATTAAAAAACGAAAAAATATCAACTTATTGCATTAAAAAAGGAATGGCAGAAATCGATGCTGAAGATTATGACAAAACGCTTGATAAACTTTTTGCCCAAAAATGGGAATTTGAAAAAGAAAAAAATGAGCTGAAAAAAAAATATAAAGTTGCTAGTTTTTTAATCACTAAAGGTTACGAAAACGACTTGGTTTGGAATAAAATAAACGAAAAAACGTCAAATTAAAATCCAGAATCTGTTTCATCTCGCAACGATTCGAGCAATAAACGAACCTCTTCTAATCGTTCTTGATTGCCAGTTTTATCAAAAGAAACCATCATGTTCCGCAATACTCTGCGAATAATATCGAGATTGTTGCAGGGTTCGTAAAACATATCATTGTCTTTTAAATTGAGATGAGACACATAATTACTTATATCTTCTTTGGTAAAAATTAATCCTTTATTAAAAGCATTAATATAAAATTGTGTGCTTTCTATTTTATATGTTAAAATAAATAAATTGGGTAAATTTACTCCAAAAACAGGCATTTTGAGTTTTTGAGCAATCATCATATAAATCACACACAACGAAATTGGATTTCCTTTTCTCGATTCTAAAACCAAATTTATCATCGAATTATTTATCGAATGAAAGTTTTTGGTGTTAGCTGTAAATTTAAGTTTATTAAAAAATGCGTTGTTAAATGCTTTTATTTTATCAAAATCAAAATCATCGTTCATTTTTATTTCTACCCAAACATCATAATATAATTGATCGAGTTCGGTTTGTAGTTTTTCTATTTCTAAATCAGGATATTGATAAGTAGCAACCATCCACAAACCTTCGAGTAAATCTCTGTTTTCGGATTCTTTCCAAGTATTTAATCTGATTTTGAGTTGCGAAAATTGCAAGGTATGAATCAAATCTTCAATACGTTTTTGCACAATTGGATTAAAGGTATTTTCCCATTCGCTTTCCAAATATGGAATAAGTGTACCGCCAAGCATTAGAATTTGTTTTTCTACGTGCTCCAAAATTTCGGTATCATCATCGGATAATAACGACACCAAGGCTTTCATGTTTTTTTCGTCCAAATTTTCCATACAGGGCTATTCTACATCAAAATTAATAAATAAGTTTTATAAAATCAATGTCCACCCCCTTTTAACATTTTTCTGGCATGAAAAACAGCTGGTAAAATAGCTTCTAAACATTCTCGAACGCCATCCGAACTGCCTGGTAATGTGATAATTGTAGTGTAAGCAATGCTACCAGCTACAGCTCTCGACATCATAGCCAAAGGTGTTCGCATTTGCCCATGTGCACGCATGGCTTCGGTAATTCCATCAGCATCTCGCTCCAAAATTTCTGAAACAGCCGAAACCGTGTTGTCTCTCGGTCCTAAGCCTGTGCCTCCAGTTGTAAATATATAGTGTATATCTTTTTCTACCCAAGTTTTTATTTGGGTTTGAATAGCAATTTTTTCGTCTGGCAAGATTTTATATTCAACTGTCGTAATTCCTTGTTTTTCAAGCATTTCTATTATTTTTTTTCCAGAATTATCTTCTCTTTTTCCTTCAAAAGTAGAGTCGGAACAAACCAAAACGGCACAGCTTGGAGGCGTATTAAAATACTTACGTTCTGATTTTCCGCCTTTTTTGTCTATCAATTTTATATCGCCAATACTGAGTTGATTATCAACCGGTTTGAGCATATCATAAATGGTAAGTGCCGCAATGGAAACAGCCGTTAAAGATTCCATTTCTATTCCGGTTCTTCCAATAAATTTTGTTTCTGCCGAAATCAAAATTGCTGGTGGTTGATGCGAAATTTCAAAACTCATTTCCATACTATCGATGCCAACTGGGTGGCAGTGCGGCAAAAGCTGATCTGTTTTTTTTGCAGCAAAAAAACCAGCAGCACGAGCAAATTCAAAAATATTTCCTTTAGGGATTTCGTTTTTTTGGATTAATAAAATAGTGTTTTCAGAACAAAAAACGGTGCCAATGGCTTTGGCTGTACGTAGAGTAGTGATTTTTGAGGTTATATCTCGCATAAAATAATCGTGGCAAACATATTTTTAATAATATTGTGTAAAATTAACTGAAATTGAAAACAATACATATTACCGAACAAATTAAAGTTGGAAATGAGGAACCGCTTTTGCTCATTGCTGGACCTTGTGTGATTGAAAATGAGGATTTTAACACCAATATAGCAGAAGAAATCTTAAAAATAACGCAAAAATTTCCAATCAATTTTATTTATAAATCATCGTTTGATAAAGCCAATCGTACTTCGATAAATTCATTTCGTGGAGTCGAAATGCAAGAAGGTTTACGTATTTTAGAAAATATTAAACGAAAAATTGGCGTGCCAGTTCTGACCGATATTCACGAAAGTTCGCAAGCAAAAGCAGTTGCTCAAGTTTGCGATGTGTTGCAAATTCCAGCATTTTTGTGTCGCCAAACCGATTTGCTAGTTTCAGCCGCAGAAACTGGCAAATGTGTAAATGTAAAAAAAGGACAATTTTTAGCTCCTTGGGATATGAAAAATGTTGTAAAAAAACTTGAAGAGGCTGGTTGTGAGCATATTATGCTAACAGAAAGAGGCACTTCGTTTGGATATAACACATTGGTGGTGGATATGCGAGGGCTTGTACAAATGAGAGAATTTGGCTATCCTGTTTGTTTTGATGCCACACATTCGGTGCAAATGCCGGGTGGAAAAGGTGAAACTTCGGGTGGGCAGCGTGAGTTTGTGCCTGTGCTTGCCAAAGCTGCTGCTGCGGTTGGTATCAATGCCTTGTTTATGGAAGTACATACTAATCCAGAAAATGCACCAAGCGATGGACCTAATATGCTGTATTTGAAAGATTTAGAAAAGAATTTAGAAAAAATATTGAAGATAAGAGAAGCTGCAAAAGATTAAGTTTTTAATTTTAAAACATGACCCGAAGAGAATTTGGTACTTCATTCTCGATTTTTTTAAGTAGTTTTTTATTGAAAGATTTTGATGCGTTTTCTGCATCTCAATATCTTACAAACCAGAACCTTATGGGTTTAGAAAAGCCGTTTTTGTGTGGCACACACTATAAACTTATTCCCGAAGTTTTTGATGCGTTTGAAGAAATGAAAAAAGCTGCTTCTGCCGATGGACTACGCTTGTGGTGCAGTTCTGGCTACCGTTCTTTTAAATCTCAAAAACAAGTTTGGAATGATAAATACAAAAAAATAAAAAACGAGTTTCCGAGTTATTCAAGCCAAGATATAATTAACTGTGTGATAGAATATTCCTCTATCCCAGGCACATCTCGCCATCATTGGGGAACAGATTTAGATATTGTAGATGCATTTGGATATGAAAACTCAAACCCACTTTCGCATAAAAACTACGATGCAGGTGGCGAATATCAATATTTATCGTATTGGCTGACTGAAAATGCTGCAAAATATGGTTTTTATAAAGTCTATACCAACGAAAATTTACGTTCTGGTTTTAAATTTGAGCCTTGGCATTATTCGTATAAAAAATTATCAAAACCATTTTTAAACCAATTTTTAGAAATTAATATTCTGAATACCAATGGTTTATCAACCTGTTTTGGATATGAAAAATTTACGGAAAATTTTATTTCTGAATACAAGCAAAAATATATTTTGGGTATAAATCCCGAACTTTTATAAAATATTTTGCTTTGTTTATAATTCCTTTCAATTCCTTTCTATTTTTGTAAAATAACCTTAAAAAAAATGAAAAAATTAGTAATTATTTTAGCCCTCAATTTTATACAATATGCTCAGGCTCAGATTGAAATTAATAAAAAGAAAGATTATGTTTTTACCATTTCTACCCGTTTGGGTGAAATTGTTTTGATGCTTAACGATTCGACACCCAAACATAAAGCCAATTTTTTGAAACTTACTCAAGAAAATTTTTACGACAACACTACTTTTCATCGTGTCATCAAAGGTTTTATGATTCAAGGTGGTGATATAAATTCAAAAGATACCGACACCAATAACGATGGAATGGGAAGCAATGGATATACCATTCCAGCCGAATTTGTGCGAACCTATACGCACAACCAAGGTGCTGTAGCGGCTGCACGCATGGGAGACCAAGTAAATCCAGCAAAAGAATCGAGCGGATGCCAGTTTTATATTGTTGAAAATCAAGACGGTACACATTTTTTAGATAAAAATTACACTGTTTTTGGTCGTGTAATCAAAGGGTTGGATGTGGTTTCTAAAATTGCCGAACAATCCAAAAGTAGCATGGATAGACCAAACGAAGACATCAAAATGACTATTAAAGTTGAGTATTTGAAAAAGAAAAAAATTGCAAAAATGTTTGGTGTAAGTTTTTAGAATTCTATCAAAATCCAAAAAATGTTAAAATCACTTTCCATAAAAAACTACGCATTAATCGAATCGCTTTTGTTTGAACCAAGCGAAGGATTTAGTGCAATTACTGGCGAAACAGGTGCCGGAAAATCGATTATGTTAGGTGCTTTAAATTTATTAACTGGCGAACGTGCCGATTCAAAAACATTGTTAGATGATTCCCAAAAATGTGTTATCGAAGCTATATTTTCAATTTCAAAATTAAATTTATCTGATTTTTTTACTCAACAAGAACTTGATTACCAAGAAGATACAGTAATAAGAAGAGAGATTTCGCCACAAGGTAAATCGAGGGCTTTTATAAATGACACTCCTGTAAATTTAGATATTTTGTCAGAAATTTCAGCAAAATTGATGGATATTCATTCGCAGCATGATAATTTGCTTTTGGCAACTTCTAAATTTCAATTGAATATTATTGATGCTTTTGCTCAAAATGCATCTTTTTTAAATCAGTATTTTATTGATTACCAAGCATATAAGCAGTTGGTTGAAAATATTGAAAAATGGAAAATTGAGGCTTCGCAAATGCAAAAAGAATTTGATTTTAATTCTTATTTATTATCTGAGTTGTTAGAAGCAAAACTCGAAATTGGAGAACAAGAACTACTTGAAAATGAGGTTTCTACACTCGAAAATGCCGAAGATATAAAGTTAAAATTAAATACCTGTGCCGAAATTTTATCAGGTTCTGAAATTGCGATTGAAAATGGACTTGCTCAGGTTTTATCACAAATCAATCAATTGGCAAAAATCTCAAATCAGTTTGACGATTTACGCAGACGGATTTTGGCTTTGGTTGCAGAATCTAAGGATATTACAAACGAAATTTCTCGATTTGAAGAAAAAACAGAACTCGATCCAGAGCGATTAGCTCAAACTCGGGAACGAATTGATTTAATTTATAAACTTCAAAAAAAACATGGTGTTTCAACCATCGAAAAATTAATTGAAATTCAGCAAGATTTGGATTCAAAAACAGTAGGTTTTTCTTCAATTTCTGAACAAATCGAAAATGCTGAAAAACAGCGTTTTGAGCAAGAAAATAAACTCAAAAAATTGGCACTTTCGCTTTCTGAATCACGTAAAAAACAATTTAAAGTACTTGAAAATCAAGTTATTGAGCATCTGAAAAACTTAGGAATGCCAAATAATACATTTTTAATTGAATGTAATGAAATTCCATTTACAGAAACTGGAATCGATAAAATCAATATGTTGTTTTCTGCTAATAAAGGTGTAAATCCTGTAGCATTAAAAAATGCTGCTTCGGGAGGCGAGTTTTCTCGTTTGATGTTTGCTTTAAAATATATAATGGCAGAAAAAACAGCTTTGCCAACTCTCGTTTTTGACGAAATTGATACAGGTATTTCGGGTGAAATTGCATTAAAAATGGCAGATATGATGCAAAAAATTGCTCAAAAACAGCAAATCATTACAATTACACATTTACATCAAATTGCGGCAAAAGGAACAAAACACTTTTTTGTTTATAAAGACGAAAAAGCTACAAGTACCAAAACAAACATTCGTTTATTGTCTGATAACGAACGCATTACAAAAATTGCAGAAATGATTGGCGGCTCAAATCCTTCGCTTGCTTCTATAGAAAGTGCCAAAGAAATGTTGTTGTAAAATTTGTTTTTTGATTATATAAAATCATTATATTTACTAAAATATTAATTTATAACAATTAATGACTAATAAATTTATTAAAGTTTTAGTTTCTGACCTTAATTTGGACCCTGAAAATCCAAGACTTCCTGAAAGGTTAAAATATGCACCAGAAAAAGAAGTTTTAAATTGGATGCTGTCAGATGCTACACTTGTAGATTTGATGGCTTCAATAGCTGAAAATGGTTTTTTTAGCGGAGAGCCAATTCTAATTGTTGAAGAAAATGGTAAGCATGTTGTAGTAGAAGGGAACAGACGACTTGCCTCAATAAAACTTTTAGCCAATCCTGAATTAGCAACGGAAAGCCCAAGAACGACAGTCTGTGAAAAAACTACCGTTTATTTTTTTGTAAATATATTAAAATAAAGATTGGAAAATAAAGAATAAATAACTATTTTTAGAGGGTAAACCAATT
>RDZG01000136.1 GCA_004293915.1 Bacteroidota bacterium
CAGTAGCAAAGGGATATCCTAATTTTAATGGGTATAGAAATTCTATCCTATTTTTTCAAGGTAAACTTTTGCTCCATTCACGCTAAATACTGTAATCCCTTATAAACATCGTGTAAATCAACTTTACTTGCATCAACTTCCATATCGCCACCACCTTTTTTATAGTTATCGATTGCGTCATCTAATGTTGGGTCTTTTGATGGTGGTCCATCTGCTAAATCATGCATCCCATGATTCAACCCACTTACAATAGCCCCAGTAGCAAAACCATGAAAGAAATTGCCTCCCATCGCTGATTCGGTAAGCCCACCTATTATGCCTCCAAATGCCATTTGCCCACCTAGCGAGTTGGCAAATTGGTTTACTGCATTGGTACTTACTGCCGCTCCAACTAATTTTAACCCCGAACTTGCTGCACTGGCAATGCCTGCTGTTGCAAATGTAATAGCAAAATTTGAAAGACTAACATCTTCGCCTTTTATTGCTGATGAAAATACATAAATATAGGATTGTGCTACCCCATGTGCAACCGCTCTTGCAAATTCTTTACCAACCCAAGAACCCAATTTTGACCCAAAACTAACGCCTTTAAATGCCTCGCCAATACCAAAACTAACTGCACCAGAGGATAGTGGCTACAAATGTGGCTGTTTTTTTAAAATGCAAAGTTACAAACTTTGCTTATCAAACATCACAAGTTACGCTTCGCTAAACTTGCGATAGCGGGGACAAGACAATCATAACTATTAGTAATATAATTGATAGCATACATGACAGTAATAACTTATTTCTAATAAGTTTTAAATCATTTGAGGTCAATGATTTATCATATTCAATTATTTTATTTTGGAATAATTTATAATTTAATTTAAAATAAATAAAAGTTATAAAAAGTATAAACGTAGTTATGCAAAATAAAAAGAATTTATTAGTAAAATATTCAGTAGTATTAATTTTTAATAATGATGAAAAGTATCCAATTGAAGGAAAAAGAATTGGACTTATTATAATTATAAAAATGACATTCATTAATAAAAAAGCAGAAAATCCTGCAATTTCAGGCTCATTTTTTCTATAATGTTTATAAACCATATACATTACTTTATATAAAAAAAACTCAACTATTCTGTTCATTTATTTACCTGCATTATAAATTCCATACATTGTGTCAGCCAAACCTATACCAAGCATAATTGCTGGGTTTGTTTTTAAAACCATTCCTCCTACATTCAAACCTAACATAAGAACATGATAAGTTCCTTTTCCATAATTCCCTTTTGAAAAATCGCTATATGCAGAATACCCATGTTCAACAACACCATAAACACCAAGTGCTTTGCCAGCAAATTTTGAAAATTTTGCAAGATCTCTTTTACCTAAATATTTATTAAAAGTTTCATAAGAACCTAAATAAATATCTGCAGCACCAACAGAAAGTGTCATGTTATCGAAAAAATCATCGCCACCACCTGCCGTAGCCCCAGCAAACTCTCTTTGTTTTTGCCTTTCGGCTGCACCATTTTTCCAGAGTTCGTAATCATTTATTCGTTGTTGATTTGCTTGTGCTCTTGCCTCTGCACGGGTTGCCAAATCATTAGCCAATTTACCCATTCCAGCAAGTACTGCCCCCGTTGCAAAGCCTTCCCAAAAATCGCCACCTAATAATGCACTAGTGCCTCCACCCATCAATCCGCCAAATGCCATTTGCCCACCTAAGCTATTGTTTAAGCCTCTTGCAATATTACCAATTAAACCTGTTGATTTTACTTCTCCTAAGCCAACACCTGCCAAGCCACTTACTAATCCTGATGCAAAGCTAATTCCAAAATCTGATAATGTAACATCTTGTCCCGAAATTCCTTTTGCCCATGTACCAAGTGCAGCATTCAGAAAACCCATTGCCAACACTTGGGTTACTTTTGTGCCTAGAGAGATAGCATTTCCTGATGCTGCTGCAAGCACATTTGCATTTGCCATGCCACCACTTACTGCTCCAAGTACTGCTCCAACTAATGCATCTGCTAGCAAGCTTCCCCAATTAAAATTCTTAAATGTCCAATTACTAGCTATCCCTTGTTGGATTACATTTGATGCAATTGCAAGACCAGCTCCAATTAAAATAGGTACAAACCAAGCTATCTCTCCACTTGGGTCTATATATTTTAAAGGATTGTTAAAAACGTAGGCATACGCATTGTAACTCTGCAAATTTAATGGATCTTGTATTACAGGGTCGGGCTGCAAAAAGCGAGCCAGCACAGGGTCGTACAACCTGCCGTTCATGTTTATTAACCCATATTGGTCTAGATGTTCGTGAAAGGTAAAGCCTCTGGCTCCTAGCAACCCAGCAAACAGTCCATTATCTAATGCCACCCAAGTATCGGCAGATACTGTCCTAAAAAAGTGTGTAAAGCGATCAAGATATTATATTTGAGGTACCACCCTTTAAATATAAAAAGATGCACTTTACACAAGACCAAATT
>RDZG01000132.1 GCA_004293915.1 Bacteroidota bacterium
AAAAAAACATAGTTTAGAAGAAATCTGCCAAGCTCTATTATGTTTGCCTATACCACGTATTAAGGCATTTGTTAATTTAGTAATGGCATCTTGTAGCCACTTAGACTCAAAAAGTTTTGTAGGCATTACATCAAGTCCTCATTGTCACTATAGTTATAGTAACATCAGCAAAGTTAGTGAATATTTATCAAAAGATGAAGAAAATTATGAAAAAATTATGAAAATTCTTTTAGATTTTTTTTTAGATGTTTGTTCTATTCCTACCTATAAGAGTGTTGAATTAGGTAATTACTTTCGTTTTGCACAAGATATGACTATGGTGGATAAATCTCATTCTGCTTGTCTTTCTGGTCGTGTGTATGGTCATCAGAGCAATAAAAATAGTATTGTATCAGGCTATAAGGTCTGTTGTACTCATATTGATTTGGGTAAAAGTTGGTCTGTACCTATAAAAATGGATGTATTTTCGCCTACTGATTTGGTACAAACCGATAGTACTTTGTTAGCCGTTTATCAATTAAAATATTTGTTAGACGCAACTGATTTACCTTTTGGTGATTCTTTTTGCGTCAATAGTGCTGATAGTGCTTATGGCAATGCTAAATTTTTAAGTCCTTTGTATAAGTATGATAAATTGGTAAATGTGGTCAGGCTTCGGGGTGGTTCAAAAGTCTATAAAGCCTTTTCAGGCGAGCAAAAAGAAAAACAAAATCCAAAAATTTACGGGCAAACTTACTATCTGATTGATAAAACAGTTACTAAAACTTTCAAAAGTAAAAACAAAAAAACAAAAGAAGATATTTGGACTGAAAAACTTCAAACCAGTATTATTGATTGTGCTTGTGATGAATTTATAGAAGAACCGATTGTTTTAGGCAATGGAAAAAAGGGGGTTAAAAAAATTTGGTGCTGGAAAAATTTATTGATTCGCACCAAAAATAAAAATAGTATGAAAGACAAGCCTTTTGATTTACTTAAAGTTGAAATATGGAATGAAGATAAGAGCAAAAAAATTTTTGACAGAGATATGTTTTTGTCTGTCAATGGTCAGTCAAAAGATAAAGTTAGTACCCAAGAGTCGTATGAAAATTACAGAGGACGTTTTGGTGTAGAACCTTGTTATCGTTTTAGTAAACAACATCTTTTTTTGGGTAAATTTCAGACCCCAGACAAGCAGCATTTTTTAAACCATTTACTTATTGTTTTTGCTTCTTGGTGGGTTTTATATGCTGCTAAAGACGAGATAGTTTTGGAATGTCCTGTTTGGCAAAAGTATCTACCTGTAAAAAGGCATATCTACCCTTTTTCATACTTTTGACAAAACCCCTTTTTTACCCCAAAAGTGTAAAAAAGGTAGGGGAAGGCAGGCAGGCACAAAGATGACCAGAAGGGAAATAAAAAATACTTATAAAAAACCTAAAAAAGAGGTAATAAAGGAATAAAAAAAACTAAAAAACTAAAAAACTAAATAATAATAAAAAATAAAAATAAAAAATCCCACAAATTATTGTGAGATTAGAAAGGTGTGTCCAAAGTTTAAATATTTTATACCAACAAAAGTAGTGTAACAGAACTTTGTTCACAATGTAATAACGAAATTCGTTATTGATAGATTATCACTTTATTTAATGATTGTTCCTTTGATAAAATAAAAAAAAACGAAGTCAAAATTTTTATATTTTGATTTCGTTTTTTTTGATTACTAATTACTGCAATTTTTGTGAGTGATAGTAATTAAATTTATTTTCGTTATTTTATTGCACTTCAAATGCCCCAATATCTACATTTCCGACTCGAGGTTTACCTCTTTGGTCTTTTGTGGGAGCATTTATGCTTGTTCCTGCGTCTTTGGCTGTGCTATTGGTAGGAATTGCCATCGTTTTAGTTCCACCTGTATTATCAGCAAGCGGTAAAAGTCCAGCATCAGTAGTAAGTACACTTGTTGTTATCCAATTATCATTAGCAGTACCAAATTGACTGGTGTATTCTTTTGGAAATTGCATATTTCCTGGGTTTAAAATAAGATCAGTTTCTTTATTAATAACGGCACCTGCATCTGCATTAGATTGATTGCCTATGCCAACTTTATTTTTATAAAACAAGTTATTGGTCAATGTTAAACGTCCACCATTAAAAATAGCACTTGCAAAATTTCCTGCTCTGTTTTCAGCAAAAGTACAATTGGTAATAGAAGCTATTTTGGTTGTACCACTACCATCAAGGGCTAAAGCACCGCCTAATCCATCATTACCGTTTACAGCATTGTTGCCTTTGAAAGTACAATTATTAATCGTTGCATTATAGTTACTTGTCCAGATAGCACCACCAAGCCCTGTAGTTGTATTATCTGCAAAAGTAGAATTAGTGAGATTTAAGCTACCATTCATAAAATAAAACGCTCCTGCTTTATCTGGAGTACAACTATTGCCTTCAAACGAGCATTTATCCATCGCAATCGTGCTTCCTTTACCTGCATAAAAAATAACATTTAAGGCACCTGCTTGATAAGCTGCCTTGTTATTGATAAACGTACAACCACAAATAGACATACTATTGTTTATGCCGTTTTGGTCTACTCCATCAACATAAATTGCTCCACCACTACCGCCTTTATCAAAAGTACCCCCTGTACCTGTTGCTTCATTATTTTCAAATCTACAATTTATAAAAGTTTGAGCACTGCCAATAGTTCCGACAGCAGCACCATTAGCGGCTCTATTGTTATTAAAAATACAATTTGCAAATAAAACTTCTTTGTAGCCGCCTGTATGCACTGCACCACAAGCATCAGCATTTGAAAGTTGGCTTGTATGATTGCTAAAAGAAACATTAATAACTTTGAGGCTACCAAAATATCTACCCAATATAGCTGCTCCGCCAAGCTCGTTATTTGCTTTTCCATTGATAAGTTTCATATTCTGAATTGCAAATAAAGTACCATCTGACTGGTTGGCAGGTGCTTGTTTGTCAAAAATACGCACTGTATTATTACCACTTATAGTTAGGATATTTTTCCCATCAATAATAACCTCTTTACGTGCTGGTACTTCTAACGAGCTTGTAAGTATAAGTGTAAAAGGATTATTACCGCAGTTACAATTAATTTTGCCTCCTGCGGTAATAAGCGTTTGTAAGGCTATCTGAGTACAACTTGCAGGCGTACCATTTCCCCAATTATTCGCTCCTGTCATATCCAAATTAGTAGGGGCAACACAAACAGCATCTAAAGGCATAGAAGTGGGAGATAATGTTTCGTCTGATTTGCAAGCAAACATACTACCTATAAGAACAATAACCAAAAAATAGTTTTTCATTTTAGTATTTATATTTTTTTATAGTAACACATTTTAAGAATAATTATTGAATATTGCTTCAAATATCATTTAGAATTAAATAAATTTATTTGATGAAATATGATAAAATAAACAAAAAAATTTATTTTTAGTTCATTTTATAATAATTTATAAATAAATATCAATAAGTAATTAGTTTATATTATTCCTTTAGAGTTTTTAAAAGATATTTTAAGTATTTTGATATTTTAAAGACACCTTTTCTACTAATTTTATTTATTCAAATAATATAAACTAAATACAAACACGTACTTACCTCATTTTTAGTTATAGAATATAAAATATAAAAAATAGTATAAAATGAATTTACTATACATACGATAAAATATAGAAAAAGTTATTATTTCTCGTATTTTTTTCTCGAAAAATATTTATTTTACTACTAAACTTGGGAAATCTTTGAAAAAGTGGATTTGGCGTGACATAAATGCCCCAACTGGTGCAAGCCTCTGGCTTGTACAAGTTGGGGGAATATCGTTTTATATCTTATTAAAAAAAATATTTTAGAAATTAAAATAACTATTTAGGTACTTTGGTTACAAACTTATACGTTTAATAAGTATTATCTCGTACAAACATCTCACTCACAC
>RDZG01000024.1 GCA_004293915.1 Bacteroidota bacterium
GAGCCGTACTATTTTCAGGAAATGATATTTTTTGCATAGAATTTTAGTTTATGCAAATATACAAAAATGTAATATATTATTTTCGGTTTAATATAATTTAATAAATTTTCTCAAGCAAACGACTTGTCTAATTTTTTGTTCTATTGAATAGATAAGGCAATATAAGTTTAACCCCGCCAATTTGACGAGGTTTAAAACTAAGATGATGGATGCTATCCAAGATTGAGAGGTGTCTTTGAGACGGGCTTTGATTTTGCCTAAACCGTAAGCATTTTTGCCTTGTCCAAATTTACCCTCTATTGGGTTTCGCTCTCCGGGTCTTACATATTCCTTTACTGCCCCTAAGCTCGGTCTGCCAAGTGGTTTGGCTAACAGCTTTATATTGAGTTCTTTAAGCTGCTTTCGGTTTTCTCGGTTGCAATATATTTGGTCTGCCGATACTTCTGTGGGTGCTGTGATATTGCAATGGAATGCTTATAAAATAAATAAAACGAAGATAAGCGAAAGCTATGTGGTCTGGCAAAGAAATATAAATCAGCCTTGGAACGAATTAACTGCTGTTTCAGATTCGTTAGCCATTTTAGAAGTGGCTAAATTGGGAGAGTTTCAACAGTTTAAAGTCTCTACTCAAATCGGAAACTATCTTAGTTTTTCAAATACGAGTCCTTTTTTGAGATTTAATTCAAACATAAAAATATATACAGCTATTTTAAACCAAAACTAACCTAAAACTAGATTTATTCTTAAAATTAGAATTGTTTAATGCCATTCCAACAGCATCAAAAGCCAATTTTTCGTTTTTTGCAGCGAAAAGAATAGGACTAAATATA
This sequence comes from Bacteroidota bacterium, assembly GCA_004293915.1. Taxonomy (GTDB): domain Bacteria; phylum Bacteroidota; class Bacteroidia; order Cytophagales; family UBA9547; genus REAG01. The sequence goes on from RDZG01000024.1 coordinate 831, forward strand.
AAAACATGGCAAATTTGGATTCTGTGGAGATTTTTCTGAAATTGGCTATGCTAAATATTTTGACTAAAAAAATTTAGGTGTATATTTAAAACACGAATTTTAAATTTTAATTATATTATGATAAGAACAGCAACAGCCCTATGGCAAGGAAGTGGAAAAGAAGGAAAAGGAAATCTATCCACACAAAGTACTGTATTAAACAAAACACAGTATTCATTTAACACAAGATTTGAAAATGGTGTAGGTACAAACCCAGAAGAATTGATTGCTGCCGCTCATGCAGGCTGTTTCACTATGAAATTGAGTTTCAATTTAAGTGGGGCAGGTTTTGTGCCTACCGAACTTCAAACCAATTGCGAAATCACGTTTGAGAATGGTACCATTACCAAATCTCATTTAATATTAACGGCAAAAGTAGATGGAATAGAAGCTTCAAAATTTCAAGAATTAGTAAAAGATGCAGAAGCAAATTGCCCTATTTCCAAATTGCTAAATACTGCTATTTCAGTAGAATATACATTAAATCCATAATATTAATTAAATGAAAATTGCAATAATAGGCTCTGGAAATGTGGGAACTGCTTTAGGGTTAGGTTGGATGAAAGCAGGACATGAAGTAATCTTTGGTGTAAGAAATCCTAGTTCTACAAAATCGCAAAAGGCATTGGAAAAAATGCAAACCAAAAAAGATTTAGCCCAACGACAAGGCTTAGCTATGGATAGTAGCGACACCAATGAACTTTATCAAAATACACCAAACCCTTTTAGCCAAAACACTGTTATTGCTTATAAAATTGTGAGCACAGCTACTAAAGCTAGTACTCAAATTTTTGATATGACAGGTAAAACCATTAAAAAAATAGAAGTATTACCTAGTAGTACTCAAATTACTTTAGAAGCTAATGGCTTAACGCCAGGCATGTACATGTATGCCTTAGTGGTAGATGGTAAATTAGTAGATACTAAGCGTATGATTTTAGAATAGATTTTGATTAATAAAAAACTTAAAGGCGTACTGCTGCAATGCAGTACGCTTTTTTCAAAATGATACGCTTAGGTATATTTTGGATTTTGTTTATTTCATTTTTTTTACGAGCACAACAAAAACAAGGTAATTATTGGGTTTGGGGAATAAGAAGTTCTCTTGATTTTACTACTACACCGCCACTTACCTTAAATCAATTTGATTTTGGGGCATTTACCAATGATGGAGTTACGACCGTTTCAGATTCGTTAGGTAATTTTCTTTTTTTTTCTAATTCTATTGGTATATATAGTGGAAGACCAGATTTTAATCCAATCACATTAAATACAGTTTTTTTTCCTATACGATATACCTCAAGTTTAGCAACACAAATACCAGAAAAGAAAGATGAATATTTGATACATTCATTAACTAGTGAGAATAAATTAGTTGTAAATAAACTAAAGTGTACAGGTTTAAATTGTGTTTTAAATGGTACAACTGACTCATTAATTGAGAGCAATCTAAATCAAACTAAAATATGCTTATTAAAAAAAGAAAATGACAAAGATTTTTGGTTGTTTACAATGAATGAAACTAATAACTTATTTAAAGTTTTCTCAATTACTAATAGAGGAATTGATTTTTCACATAACATAGACATTACAGACTTTTTAGTAGATACTACTGACCTGTCACATCTTAAAAGTTCGCCAAATTCAAATTATATTTCTTTAATTAAAAAAAATCAAAACAACTTTATTAATATTTTTAAAATAAACAGAAGAAATGGACAAATATCAGAACGTGTTAAATTAAACAATAGTTCTACTTTGCCAACTAATAGCAATTATTCGGCATTTTCACCAAATAACAATAAGTTTTATGTTAAAAATGGAAATAATTTAATTCAATATGATATATCTGTTTTCGATTCAACTTTAATCTCAAATTCTAGAATTGTTTCCTTCACTTTACTAGAGTTTTATGATATGCAAATTGGTTTAAATGGTAAATTGTACTTAAATACAAATGCAATAAGTTTTGGTACAGGAGATTTTAGCGTATTTGGCGGAGCATCTATTTTTGCAATTAATTGTCCTGATTTACCAGCAAATTCTCCTTTATTTAGTATTTCTAATCAGCCTGTAACTTATAATGGAATTTATACATTAACTTTATTTGATTTCCCCGTCCAAAACCAAACATTTTTCGAGAATGCAGCTATTTTACAAGCCATAGCCAGCAAACGCACGCTTTGTATGGGAGACACCAGCCGTATCTCTGCTTTTGGTGCGGGTGCAGATATATTTAGTTGGGCTCCTGCTGCGGGGCTTAATACCACCACAGGAGCAAATGTAATTGCCACACCAACTGTAACAACCACATATACCGTTTCTGGCACGGGAGCCTGCAACAATTCAATAGCAACCGTTCGTATAGATGTTTTGCCAAAGGTAAATATAGTTTCAACGTTTACTGGTTTGCCCGTTTGTGCTGGTGGTCAGGTGCAGCTTTTGGCAACCATTACGGGTGCTTCGTCTTTTAGCTGGGGTACGTTGGCTGGGCTGGGCATACAAACCAATACTTCGGTAAGTTCTTCTACTTTGTTTACATCGGTAGATTACCGAACTCCTACTTCCATAAATGCTACTCAAGTGATACTGAGTGCCTCAAATGCAGCTTGTTTTGCTAAAGATACACTTAAAATACCTTTGTTATCCGCTATTCAAAATCTTTCTTTTGCTGGAAACAATTTGAGTTTTTGCTCCTCCTTAAAGGCTTTTGGTGGCAATACAACTTTGGTTTCAGCACTATTTCCTGTTTCTCAAAACAGATATACTTGGCAACAGCTTAATGGCAACAACAATGGCATTTCTATTTTAGAGTCTAATTCAATCCCTGCAACATTTTCAGGAATATTTGTTTCAACCACTCCATCCATCCGCACTGCTGATTTTAGCTTGGCTGTAAATAATACCCTTTCGGGTTGTACAAGTTTAGATACTTTAACTATTCAATTACTAGCACAGCCTATATTACCAACCATTACAGGCAGGTCATCCCTTTGTCCTGAAGTGCAAAATATGCCTTATGCCTTGCTTGCTCCTTTACCTTTACAAAGTGTTTATTCTTGGTCGGTTAGTGGTGGCAGTTTGGCTTTGCCTACATCTTTGCCAAGTGCAATAGTCAATTGGAGTGCCACACCTCAAATTGGCACAATTGCTGTGCAATCTGTTTTTACAACTTCAGGCTGTAGCTCAAATATCGCTTTTTTTACTACCACCATCAACCCCACTATCAACACTCAAACTCCTCAAGGTAGTGGCGAAAATATATTTTGTACCTTACAAAATACTTCTCAAGTTTTTTCTGTTCCAACATTTGCGGGTTCGGTGTTTAATTGGAATATGCGCTACCAGCCTGATGGCTTGAGCAACATTAGTTCATTTGTCAAAACCAGTACAGGAGTGTTTGGCAATTTTAACCAAAACTTTTCGGCTTCGGGTATTTATTTGATTCAAGTCCAAGAAATTGTAAACACTGCTTCGAGTCGATGTGTGGCTACAAGCGATGTTTTAACCATTACTGCATTTGCCTCGCCAAAGCTAAACCAACAACTGATTTTGCCTGATAGTATTTGTGGTAATGCCCAACAAGTAACTGCTTCGTTCACAGGTTTTGTAGGTTCGGTTTATGATTGGTCTATTTCGGGTGGCTTAGCTTCAACTTTATCAGGAATAAATTTGAATCAAATTACACTTACTTTTTCAGGCTTAACAAACCCTTTAATTTTAAGCGTTCAACAAAAAACTTTCAATAATTGTAAGGGTAATAGTATATCAAAAACAATGGATTTATTCCCTGTACCAAAACCATCAACCTTTACGGGTTCGACTCAGTTTTGTGGACAATTACCTCAACGTAGTTTGTATACAATTAATGGAAATGCAACATCTACTTATCAATGGAAACTAGATGATTTACTCGCTTATACTTCTACAGGAACTACTTTTGATTTTCCTTTTGTAAATGTCCCCATCAAAGAAAAATACATTGTTTCGGCAACCGAAACTTCTAAAAATGGATGTGTTGGCACAAAAAATGAACTTCCGATCCAATTAGATATTATAAATCTATCATTAGTAGGTACCAGTTTTTTTGATGATTCAGACAATAAAATACGTATCGATTTTGCGTTACAAAGCCTTATCAATCGTAGCATCGAAACTTTTTACACCAGAGTTTTAGGTAACACATCTTTTAAAAGTAATTCTTCAATTGTTGATTCTCCATTTTTAGACACGCTGTTTCTGCTTGGAAATGCTGATTTAAAATACACCGTTTTTTCAAAAAATTTATGTGGCGATACATTAAACACGCAAACACATCAACCTATTTTTTTAAAAGCATCTGTCGATACTTCTGTGGGTACTGTGATATTGCAATGGAATACTTATAAAATAAATAAAACGAAGATAAGTCAAAGCTATGTGGTGTGGCAAAGAAATATAAATCAGCCTTGGAACGAATTAACTGCTGTTTCAGATTCGTTAGCCACTTTAGAAGTGGCTAAATTGGGAGAGTTTCAACAGTTTAAAGTCTCTACTCAAATCGGAAACTATCTTAGTTTTTCAAATACGAGTCCAGTTTTGAGATTTAATTCAAACATAAAAATATATACTGCTTTTACCCCAAATGAAGATGGCAAAAATGATACTTGGGTTATCGAAAGATTAAACCTATATCCATCAAATGAGTTATTAATTACAGACAAGTTTAGTAATATCGTTTTTCGGGCAAAACCTTATTTAAACAATTGGAATGCCTCTGAAATGTCTGAAGGGCTTTATTATTATATTCTATACCTAAACAATAACTCAAAACCAATTATCGGTACTGTAAATGTGATTAGATGAAAATGAAAACAGGAACTTTACTATCTTTTTTTATCAGTTATTTAAACAAATGACAAATATTCACTAAACTTGCAACAAAATGAGATTTTTTGTTTATATAATTGTATTTTTCTGTTTTTTTGAGCCAGCAATAGCTCAAAATATTAACTCTTTTTATAGCTATCCTGTAAATTTGTATGGTGTAAATCCTGCATATACAGGTACGGAAACATATATACCCGTTCAAGTTGGTATGCAACGCTACAATACTGGCATTTCGCAAGGTGCTTTAAATTTAGTTGCATCAGCACACATGCGTTACCGCAAAAAAGTAAAAAATGCCACCAAAAAAGAAGTCATAGCGTTTGATGTTTTTAGACCCGCTTCGGTCCGAAATTCAGTTACTAACCAATACATTGCAAAAGAAAAAAGCTATAGAGATTCTGTAAGTTTAGAACAAAAACAGGCAGATTCTACCTACAAAGAAGAATTTGATGATGAACAACGCAGAATAGCACGTTTACCTTTTCATGGTTTTGGTGGATTAGCTAGAAACGAATTTGTGAGCCAAAACAATATTCAAACGAGTTTTGGACTGTCGTATGCACTGCATTTATATGTCGCTCCAGGAGTACGATTGTCGATTGGTGCTGGTTTAGGAATTCAAAATTTGAGCCAAAAAGCACTTACTTTTAGAGATGGAGGCGATGTAACTGCCCAAGATTATACAAATCCACAATCGGCAATTGGTCCCGATGCAAATGTGGGTACAATGTTAATTGGACAAAAATATTATATTGGATTTTCTGCTTATTCGCTTTTGGGACAACCACAATTAGTAAAAGACACCAAATCAAGTGCTAATAAAGTGGTTTTTAATGCAATGGCAGGGTATAAATTTAAAATCAATAAAAAACTAAGTGTTATTCCTGCTGTTTTGGTACGGATGAATCATGCCACAAATCCAAGTATCGATTTGAGTACACGTATATTATATAATGGAATTTGGGCTGGAGCAATTTATCGCCACAAAGAAGCCATTGGCATTATGGCTGGCATAAATTTGGACAAAACTTGGGATATTTCGTATTGCTATGGCTACACAACTGCCACAGCTTTTACTTCGATTTCGTATGGCACACACGAAGTCATGCTTGGCTATCGACTAAAAAACAAAAATTATGGTCTTAAATCTAAATTTTTCTAGATCATGAAAATCAGCACTTTAACATTAATTTTTGGTATATTTTTTACGGTTTATGCCCAAGATTTTACATTTGGGACAAAGCAAAAACTTGGCAATGGCGTAAACACCATTTACGAAGAATCTAACCCTATTGTGAGTGCAGATGGAAACACATTGTATTTCGCTCGTTTTTATTATCCACAAAATACAGGAGGCGAAAAAGCAGGTGCAGATATTTGGGTTTCTACAAAAAAAGAGGGAGAATGGTCGATGGCAAAACTGCTTCCAAGTCCAGTAAATAATGTTTTTGAAAATATTCCATTTGGAATTTCTGAAGATGGAAAAAGACTTTATGTTTCAAATATTTACCTCAAAAATGGAAAAATGAAACCTGGTTTGTCTGTTAGCGAAAAACTTACGGATTCTACCTGGTCGATTCCGAAAGAAGTTGTATTTCATGGCGGTTTTAAAGTTGATGATGCTCAATTGTTGAGTTATAATGTTTCGCACGATGAAAAAAACATTTTAATTGCTCGATATGCCTCAAAACCAGCCGATTACGAAGATGTTTTTATTTCGCATCCGCAAGGAAACACATGGTCGCATCCCACAAAATTTAATGATATTATCAATTCGACAAACATCGAAACTTTGCCCTGTTTTGTAGATGATAGCACATTTGTTTTTGCCTCAAATATCAATAAAAATTCGGAGGAATTAGATATGTACATCACAAAAAGAGTACACGGGCATGTGCATAGAACAACCAAACCCGAAAAGTTGGCAATAAATACCTCAAATTTTGAAGGTGGATTTACAACCGATTATCATTCAAACGGATATTTTGCAAGTTGCGAAGATGCTAACAGCCGAAGCGATATTTACATACTTTCTGCCCAACGCAGTTTTAATTGGATTCATTTTGAAGTTTTTGATTCCCAAACAAAAAAGAAAATGACACATGCCGAGCTTTTTGTTTCGAGCAATGGAGCTAGGATTATTTCAACAAATATTCATAAAACTAAAAAGATTAAAATTGCCGCCACAACTCCTGAGTATACATTTACGGTTTTAGAAAAAGGATATCTACAATCAAATTTTTCGGTAAAAAACACATCATCTGACACCACAATTTTGGTTTTTTTAGACAAAGTTGAAGTAGGCAAAAAACTGAAATTGAAATATATCTATTTTGAAAGTAAGAAATCAGAATTATTGAAAGAATCAGAAAATGAGCTTTCTGTTTTGTTGCGATTTATGACCGAAAACCCAACTGTAAAAATCAAAATCGAAGGACATACAGACAATGTGGGTACGCACGAAGACAATATTGCACTGTCTGAAAATCGAGTAAAATCCGTAATTAAATACCTGGAAGACAACAAAATAGATGTTTCAAGAATCAAATTTGAAGGATATGGCGAAACCAAACCGCTAGCCTCAAACGATACGGAAGATGGCAGAAGCCAAAACCGAAGGGTTGAGTTTTTAATTTTGCAAAAGTAAATTGTGTTTTAGGTATAAAACTTATGATTTTAGAAGTTGCAATTTTAACTGTTATACCTGATAAAACTAACGAATTTGAAAGCAGTTTTTTAGAAGCTAAACAAATTATAAGCTCAATGCATGGCTTTAAAAACCTTCAACTTCAGCAATGTTTAGAAATTCCATATCAGTATATATTATTAGTAGAATGGGAAAATTTGGAAGACCATACCATAGGTATTAGGCAATCAGAACATTACCAAGAATGGAAAAATCTTTTGCACCATTTCTATAATCCATTTCCTAAAGTTGAACATTACAAAAAAATATGTTAAAAAAAATTTATATAAAAAATGAAAAATATAGCACTATTTATTTTCCTTTTTAATTTTTGTATTGCACAAGAAAAAATCTCACAAGTAATGTTCGACAATGCTTCGCAAGAAGGAATTAATGGACAAAGCACCATTTTGATGCACAATCGAAAAGGGATTAGAATTGAACATAATATAAACAGACAAAAATTGGTGCTTTGGATTTCGCCTCTTGCGGGCAAATCGCTAAAAGGCTTTGACCGAAATTTCTCTAATCGTGACGACCAAACCAGCATTTTTGATCGCATTGGTTTTCCAAATTTACCTTACGAAAATTTTATTAAATGCGATTACGATGCCTTTCATTCTGTAGTTCATTTCAAAACAAATAAATTGCACATACTTTCGGTTTTTGATAAACAAGCTGTAATTATTTGGTTCGAAAACAACGAAATTATTGACATTAAAACAGATAAAATCGACAAAATACTCAAAAAATCAACAGATAGAATTGTTACCGAACATATTGAACGAGGTCATAATCTAAATTTTGCAGCCATTTTGGGCAAAGGAAATGGCAATTTTACACATCAAAAAGTTGAAGAATTTGGCAGAAGTCATTACAGCAGAATTTCAATTACAGCAAATCAATTGATGGTTTTTTCGGCAGATGCAAATACAGAAAATATTGAAAACATTGCCGAAACTTTAGCAAATACTCCCATTGAAAAAACCATTTTGGATAATGAACAAAAAATTAATTTATCATTAAGTAATGGTTCAATAAAAGTAAATAATAATCCTGATTTACAGAAAGTTATAAATTTAAACAAACGAATTATTCTTTCGATGCAAGACGAAAGTGGTGCGATGCGAGCCGCTTTGCGTTATATTTATTATTTGATTTGGCATCGCGATGGTGGAATGGTTTTTAGTTATAATGCCTACACTGGCTGGGCTGCTCCCCTCGAAAAATGGCTCGATTTTATACTTGCAAATCCGACTACAAATGCAAAAGGAGAAAAATATTTTGGACAACTCGTAAGTCAAATTACAAAAGAAGAAGAAGATGGACCATTTTATGGTATTTGGTCGGCATTTACGTTTTGGACACAAACTGGAAATGCAAAATTTTTAGCTCCAAAATATATGTCTGTTCTGGACGACAACATTAAATGGCTCGAAAACAACTATTATGATAAGAAAAAAGGAATGTTTTTTAGGTATCATTATTGCGAATCGCCTTTTTATAAAAGTCCAGGCGATGGATTTGATGATGCCTGTGGAAAACCAGGAGGAAATAATGTTTCTATGTATGCAAAAGACACTATATCAATGGCTTACGACCAGTATATAAATTCAATTTGTTATTCAAACTATGTGATGATGTCGGCAATGAGCCAAAGTCCAAAAAAAGAAGAATATATGGCGAAAGCAAAAAAACTTGGCGAAAAATGTATGAATTATTACGAAATGACAAAGCCTTTTCCCGCTTATGGTTTACTTATTACTAACAAAGGAAAAGAAATTATTGCAACCGAAATGGGAATGGACGAAACCGACCACATTTGGGGCTTGACAGTGCCTCCGTTTTTGCCATATCATGCTGATTTACAAGCTATAAGAGGTGGATTGTATGAGCGACAAATGGAAAATCCCAAAAACTATTTTTTATCAGGTTATTTTGCAAATATTGCAGGAATGGATAGCTATGTGCATGGGCAAGATAAATTAATAAAAGCGATAGAATATATTGTTCCTCAGGCAGTTAGAGGTGGGAAATGTTTACCAATGCCATACACCATTCCAGAAATTGTTGATGTCGAAGATTGCAATGTGTATCATGATGTACGTCCGCAGCCATTTTCAATTACTTCGATGTTGGCTGCCATTTCTAATTTGGGTGTACGCAGAAGTTCTTTTGGGATTGGTGTTCGTGCAAATACGTATTTGAGCGCTATCGAAAAATACAGTTATAAAAACAGTGAAATTGATATTAAATTTTCAGGAACTGGAGATAAAATAAAAGCCATTTTTGTAAATAATAAACCACTGTTTGGAACTTTACAAATACCTGAAAATCTGTTAGTTAATGGCAAAAATACAATACAAGTAATTGGACAAAACGTTGAAATCAAAAAACCTATTTGGGTGGAATCTACGGTTAAATTATTAGCAATTTCTGGCACAAGTTATCAAATCGAAGCATTTGGAAAAAACACGATTACGTTTGCAAACACTAAATCAAAAATCACAATTATTGATGCTAAAGGAAATAAAATCGTTCCAATTTTAATCGAAAAAGACAAATTTGTTCATATAGAATTTGAAGGAACTGGTAAGTTTGTGATTAAAATTTGATAGTATAAACTGCTTATTTTACTTGTTCTACCGAATATTTTTTTTCTAGTAATTGATTCAACAGTCCATCTGAACCGTACAAATGCATCGAGCCAACCATAATGCATTCTACTTCGGCATTTTCTAAAAACTTTTCGATTTTAGGCATCCAAGCTTGGTTTCTTTTCACTAGCAAATCGGCATAAATAGCTGGGTATTTTTGTTTCATTTCATCAATTTGGCTCAAAAATGCTTTGTTTTTACCTGTTTTCCAGTCGTTTATCATCAAAAGCATTTCTTTTTCCATTCGTTCAAAATCAGCTAATGAATAACGAATAAAATTATTTTCATCGCCATTTCCCATTTCTGTCAAAAGTTTGATTTGCACATCTAAAGTTTCTAAACTTCCCAATTTTATTTTTTCGTTTGACGCTTTTTTATAAAAATACTTGTCAATTCCATCGGCTGTCATTCCCAATTGTTTCATTTTAAAAACTGCCATTGTTACAATCAACATCGATGGTTTAAATTTATTGAGTGAAAGTAGTGGCAATCCAAGTTTTTTGCATTCGGCTTCGAGTTGAGTAAAAACATCAGGTTTTAAAACCGTAGAAAGTGTTCTGATATCATCATATTGGGCTTTTTTCATCAGCTGCGAAACCACATCAGGATTGTCGAATGCACCAATATCGGTTTCTAAAACCAGTATTTGCGATTGGTAAAAACACGAATCGTATTGCTTCGGCAAAGGATAATCGCTCTCACGCAACAAATGGATTGTACCACATAAATATAAGGTATTTTGCCCTTTTGAAACTTTCCAAACCGAAGTTTGCGAAAAAGTTGGGTATGTAAAAATGAAAAATAAAATGTATTTGAGGTGCTTCATCGCTTGATAATTATAAAAAGTAAATACAAAAATGGGGCAAGGAAATATTTGTATTTTACCATAATTTACAGTTGCGTTATAAATAAAGCTGAGTACCAAAATGAACCTCAAAACCGCCTTATAAATTCTATTAGTTGCGGTTTTTATTCGTAAACAGGCGTAAAACTAACATATGGATTTACAATAGAATAATTAATTACAGAAAAATACGCTTTTTTGGTATTTCCCAACTGCAAACGTTTATCATACGAAATTGTATTTGACCCATCAATTTCAAAATAAAATGCATTAAATAATAAATTGGTAGGTAATGTAAAAGCGGCTTCGTCTTCAGGATTTATGGTTTTACTACTTGATAATGGTCCATTTGAATTTGTGCCATAATTTATTGTAATAGAAACATTGCCAGTGTTTTTAATTTTAAAATCATTTGTATTAATACAATATGAACGTATTAAACCTAATCCCCCTAAATTTGAAGCTAATAATTGATTACCAACTAAGGTGTCTAATCGAAGGTTTTTATTATCATGAATAATAGCAATATCCATAATTTTGGCACTTGAATTAAATTTTGCAAACATATTTACATCTTCTTTTACGCCTTTTTCGTTTGTGGTTGTGCCAGTTATGGTTATTTGGGCTGTATTTTCGCCTTTGGTTAATAAAGTAGATAATGCCGACCCATTGATTGCCGACCCATGAATAACACCTAGACTAATAATTGGCGTTAATCCTGCTTTTGTTTTGGGGTCTAGTTTTGTGATTGTTGTTGGCGACATCTCATAATTTGCATTATTTGAAATTATTTTAATATTTTCAATAGTTTGCCCACCATTGTTTGCTAACACAAAATTAAATGTTTTGCTGGCACGAATATCTCCTAACTCAAATGTTTCGGTTTGTGTGTTTGCACTAGCCTCCATTCGAGCCGAATTGCCCGCTTGCACAAGCTCAAAACTGCCTTTGCCACTTACACTTGGGTCTGTACTTTTCGAACACGAAACCAAAACTGCTGCTATACAGCTCGTTAATAGTATTTTATTGAATGTTTGCATGGGTATTTTGTTTTAATTTATGGACAACTTGATGTAGTTTTAGCTTCAAAAGTAGCACCAAGTTGAACCTCAAAACCTGGATTTAGATTTACCTCTGTTTCTCCAATCATTGTTGCCTTGCTTGGTACAAAATTTGCGGCAATACAAAATCTGTTACATTTAAAGTATTATTTTGAAACCTACAAAGTTTATTTTCTGGTATTTCATTTTCTAATGTCCAATGTATTCTACCCAATTGGCAAGGAGAAACTCCAGTCCCATTTGTATATGACATCACATTGTTGCTACATGTAGTCGAAGTTTCTGGACAATTCCATGTTCCAATGCAA
>RDZG01000025.1 GCA_004293915.1 Bacteroidota bacterium
GATAGAATGAAACAGTTTTGGAAAATGTTTTCTCAATACCAAAAACCCAATGAATTTATAGTTGACTTATGTAATCTTAATTTTTCGGTTTAATATAATTGATAATGCAAAATCCAGTTGCAGTATTGGTATGCAACTGGCTAAAAATGAAAGAGTTATGTTGATAGGTTCTAGTCCTGACGACTTAATAGTTTATTACAAATGGCTGAAAGAGTAGAAAATTAATATTTTTCTACTCTTTTTTTTGTTTATAAATGTAAGTTAAACTAATTTCAGTTTTAAATTATACATGAATATTCAGAATTGTAAAAAAACATCTACTCTATTTTTTCTAACATTTTTTTGTCTTTTTTTTAATTCAATTCTTGCTTTTTCACACCAAAAAGTAATGGTATTTGATAAAAATTTTGATTATTCAAGAAATAATCTCAATTCTTATTTGTCGCTTTACGAAGATCCGAATGACATTCAATCGTTGAATGATATTTTAAAAAATCATCAAAATCTTTTTACTAAGCCAAGTAAAAATCCAAAACTCGATTTTGGATTTACTAAATCTAAGGTTTGGTGTATGTTTGCATACAAAGATTCTTTAACAACTAACAATCATCATGTGTTTAGGATTGAAAACAACGTAGTATATTATATAGATTATTTTATTTTTAATGAAAAGGATTCGCTTATCAAAAGTGGAAAAACAGGGATGTATCGCGAAAAAAAACTATGGGAAGTTACGCATCATTATCCATCATTTATTTTACCTGATTCAAAAAATAAAACATTTAAAGTATTTATAAAAACATGGTCTGATGAAACTACAGCCTTTAATATTTCAATCAAAACACAAGTTGCAAGTTTATACGAAACTTATCATTCGCAGTTTTTATATGGAATGTATTATGGTGCAGTTGTTATCATGATTTTATATAATTTGTTTATTTTTTTTACAACTAAAGACATTTCATACCTTTATTATGTGCTTTATATTTCTTCGCTTTGCTTTTTACAATTTAATATGGAAGGAAAGTTTTTACTTTATTTTACACCAGAAAATCCACGAATAAATATCCTTTCAGCCATAATTCTTTTTAGTTTAGTAGTAATATTTGCCTATTTTTTTATTTTTAGTTTTTTAGAAAGAAAGTATTTTGCCAAATGGCAGCATATCGGATTTAGTTTTATTGTTACAGTTTCTTTATTAGTAATTTTGATGTGTCCTTTTATTAGCTATGCCCTTTCATTTCAGATTTTATTTGGATTGCTAATTGTATTTGTAGTTCCAATTGTGCTTTTTACAATTTACGGTGCCTATTTCAAAGGATTTAAAGCTGCACGATTTTTACTTGTAGGTTGGACAAGTTTAATGATTGGTACTTTTATTTTTGGAGCCAGCGAATTTAGTTTAATTCCATATAATTTTTGGTCGGTAAATGCCTTATTAATAGGCACTTTAATTGAAGTTTTGTTTCTTTCATTTGCACTTGGCGATAAAATTAATTTTTTAAGAAAAGAAAAAGATGAAGCATTGAAACGTACAATTTATCAACTTGATGCAAATAGTAGATTAATGAATAAATTAAACGAAGAACAAAATAATACATTTTTAGCCTTTTTGAAAGGCGAAGAACAAGAAAGAACTCGGCTCTCAAATGAAATTCATGATGGAATGGGACAAATTTTAGTTGGATTAAAACTTCAAATCGGCTCCATTTTTAAAATTGCTAAAAGTAAGGAAATTGAAAAAGATTTTACTGATTCTTTAGAAAATTTAAAAACAAAAATTGATGAAGCTTGTGAAGAATCTCGTTCAATCTCTCATAATTTATTACCTCTTTTGGTTCAAGAATATGGTTTATATAAAGCTACTGAAGAAATGGTAAGAAACCTTAATAAATCATCTACAGATGAAACTAAAATATTTATTCAAAATAAGAATTTTACAAAAAGATTATCACCTGTAAATGAATTAATTATATATCGAGTATTACAAGAATCAATTTCAAATATTATCAAACATTCTAACTTTACTGAAGCTTATATACAATTTATTGTTGATGATTATATTTTAACCATTACGATTGAAGATAACGGTAAAGGATTTGATGAAAATAGTTTGAAATTGAGTAAGGGAATTGGAATAAAAAATATGCAATCGAGAATAGAATTTTTGAAAGGAGCAATTCACTTAGATTCTGCAGTTGGAAAAGGCACTACTGTTATGATTGAAATTCCTTTAAATGAAATATAGTATCTTTTTTTTATCAACATGTTATGGAAAATATTCGGATATTAATTTGTGATGATCATACTATAGTTTCACACGGATTGGCAAATTATTTGAAAAGTGAATCTACAATCAAAAATGTTTGTGTATGTACAAGTGGACAATCAACATTAAAAAAATTTTCGGAAGAAATATTTGAATTAGCCATTTTGGATGTAAATATGGACGAAATGTCGGGTTTGCGATTAGCAACCAAATTGCGACTTCACTATCCTTCTACAAAAATAATTATGCTTTCGATGCGGTCTGATTTATTGACCGTAAAAGAATGTATAAAAGCTGGGGCAAGTGGTTATTTAGTAAAAAACACAGATATAAATGAAATTCTATTAGCAATAAAGAATGTTTTAAATGGGAAAATGTATTTTTCAAAAGAAATTGAGGAAGCGCTAGAATATGATTTGGTAGATACATCTAATATTAATTCTACCGAACTTTTTATTACACCTCGTGAGCGAGAAATTTTGATGTTGATTATCAAAGAATATAATAGTAAACAAATTGCTGATAAGCTTTGTATAAGCGAAAATACCGTAGAATCGCATAGAAAAAATATCATGCGAAAAACCAATACCAAAACTTCTATTGGCTTGGTTCGGTATGCTATCGAAAGAGGATTGGTATAAAAAATCCCGTTAAAAATAGTTTCTAACGGGATTTAAAATTATTTACTTGCTTTTTTTGCTGCTTTTTCTGCTCTTTTTTCTTTTAGCGTTTTTGTTGGCGCTTTTTTATCTGCTTTTTTTTGATCTAATCCCTTTGACATGACTAAAAAAGGTTAATGGTTAAACATAATTTATAGATTTATCTACTTGTTTTGGCTACAAAAGGTTACATAAAGTTTTCAACAAAATAGAAATTACCCTTTTATGGCTTTGTTAAGTGCATCTAAATATGCCCGAACCGAAGCCACAACAATATCGGTACTTTGCGAAAATCCATAATAGGTTTTGTTTGCAAATGCAACTTCCATGTTTACTTTGCAGCTATCTGAACTTCCTCCAGTGATAGATTGAATTAAAAATTCATCCACAATTACTTTTTTCTTAACCATTTTATCAATGGCTTTAAAGGCTGCATCCACAGGTCCGTTTCCATCTGAAACAGCCGAATGAGTTTCTCCATTTATTTTTAGTTTTACACTAGCCATCGGTACTGTTGGGTTTCCACAAACTACTTGTAATAACTCTAATCGAATACCAACGTTTTCGATTTTTTCTCCCATCAATTTATATAAATCTTCATCGTTTACCTCTTTTTTAACATCGGCAACTTTTAAATATTCGGTATAAACATCATCTAATTTTTCTTTCGTAAGTTCAAATCCTAAACGTTCTAAATGGTGTTTTAGAGCTGCTCTACCGCTTCGGGCAGTTAAAATAATCGAATTATTTTGTATGCCAACATCTTTAGGGTCAATGATTTCGTAGTTCTTTTTGTTTTTTAAAACACCATCTTGATGAATGCCAGAAGAGTGTGCGAAGGCATTTTTTCCTACAATAGCTTTGTTGGGTTGCACAGGCATACGCATCAAACTCGATACCATTTTACTCATGGCATAAATGCGTTTTGGATTTACATCGGTATGCACTTTCATAGCTTTTTCGTGCAATTTCATTGCCATTACAACTTCTTCGAGCGAAGTATTTCCTGCACGTTCGCCAATTCCGTTGATAGTACATTCTATTTGCCTCGCACCATTTCGAACCCCAGCTAATGAATTTGCTGTCGCCAAACCTAAATCGTTGTGACAGTGAACCGAGATAATAGCTTTATCTATATTTTTTACATTATCGACTAAAAATTTTATTTTTTCGCCATATTGTTCGGGCAAACAATAGCCATTTGTATCTGGAATATTCACAACCGTTGCACCAGCAGCTATTACAGCCTCAACCATTTGAGCAAGATAAATATTATCGGCTCTGCCCGCATCTTCGCAATAAAATTCAATGTCTTCAACAAACTTTTTGGCATATTTAACTGCCGCCACTCCCCGCTTTAAAATCTCTTCTCTTGTGCTATTAAATTTATGTTTGATATGAAAATCTGATGCACCAATTCCTGTATGAATACGCTTATGTTTGGCAAATTTTAATGCCTCTGCAGCTGCGTTAATATCGCCTTCAACTGCACGAGTCAAAGCACAAATGATAGGTGTTGAAACTGCTTTTGAAATTTCGACAACCGAATTAAAATCGCCTGGACTTGAAACCGGAAACCCAGCTTCGATTACATCTACTCCCAACAGTTCGAGTTCTTTAGCTACTTTTATTTTTTCTAATGTAGTAAGCTGACAACCAGGTACTTGTTCGCCATCTCTTAAAGTGGTATCGAATATAAAAACTTTATCTTTCATGTTTAATTTTACAAATTTTACAAAAAAACCCAAACATTGCTGCTTGGGTTCGTGAATATTTTATTACAATTTATACAACCCAATATGATTTTATGCTGCCAACAAAAGCAGTGCAAAATTAAGGTTGAGTAAACGGCTTGTGTATTTCATTTTATGTTATGATAATTTCTAATGCAAAAATAAGGATAGAATTTGATTCAACAATTTTTATTCTGATATTTTTAAAATTGTAGAGAATAGCGTTCAAGATAGTTACATTTCTTTTATCTAAATATAAACTACTTTTTAGATGCCAAAAATACACCACCAACAACCAACGAAATGCCAATAATTTGTGCTAAATATATGGGTTCTCCTAAAACTAAATTAGCTAAAACGATAGTCCAAACCGGACCTAAAGTAGCTGTAATTGATGTGCTACTGGCTCCAATTTTTTTTATTCCATCGGTCATTAAATAAGAAGGGAGTACTGTGCCAAAAATTGCTAATACAATTCCCAAAACATATATTTTTGGACTAAAATTCAGTAAACTAAACACTTCTCTTTGTATACAAAACTGAACAAAAACACCTAAAGATGAAATTATCATTACCGTAGAAGTATATCGAATAGTGCCAAATTTATGCACTAAATCATCGCTAAAAACCAAATATATAGCAAACATGATGGCACAAGCCAAAATCAATATTACTCCTTTCCAAATTTCTGTGCCTTGCGTAGAAA
Organism: Bacteroidota bacterium; assembly: GCA_004293915.1. Taxonomy (GTDB): domain Bacteria; phylum Bacteroidota; class Bacteroidia; order Cytophagales; family UBA9547; genus REAG01. Next base: position 5,368 of record RDZG01000025.1, read on the forward strand.
TATCATAAACCACAACGCCAAAAATACCGATATATGTCATAATCAGAGAAATATAAACCCATTTATTTACTTTTTTCTTAAAAAATAATACACCAATAAGGGTTGTAATGGTTGGATAAATAAACAAAATCAACCGTTCTAATCCAGCTGAAACATATTCTAAGCCATAAAAATCCAACAAGCTTGATAAATAATAGCCAATTAAACTTAAAAATGTAATTAACAAAAACTCTTTTTTTGTAGGATTGTATTGCCCTGATTTTGAATATATTATCAACATTCCAACATAAAATGGAAACGAAAAAAGATAACGAAACATTAAAAATGTAATCGAATCGATGCCTTCGGCATAAGCAGATTTGATGATTACACCTTTGGATGAAAACAAAATGGCACTAATGGTAACATAAACAATTCCTAAAAATTTATCCGATTTATAAAAACTCATTTTATATTTTTCCTATAATATCGTGAACACGAATTAGCCCTAAAAAACTATTTTCTTGATTAATAACAGGCAAAATACTAAGTTGAGAATTTCTGCTTTCCATCAATTGAAGGGCATGATAAGCCAAATCTGTATCAAAAACTGTTATCGGATTTTTAGTCATTATTTCAATTGCTTTTAGATTTTCTAGTTCATCAGATTTGTATTTTTCGATGGTTCTACGAATGTCGCCATCTGTAATTAATCCCAAAAGTTTTTTATTTGAATCAGCAATTGTAACAGCACCTAATTTACCATTTGAAATCGTTTTTACAATTTCTTTCCAAGTAGATTTTTCTGCTAAAACAAAGGTGTTTTTGTGCATTAAATCGCTCACTTTCAGAGCCAAACGTTTGCCCAATTTGCCCGATGGATGGTTGATTGCAAAATCTTGTTCGGTAATATTTTTTGCTTTCATCACACACATAGCTAGTGCATCGCCAATGGCTAAAGCCACAGTTGTACTTGTAGTTGGAGCTAAGTGCAAATGTCCTGCTTCTTTTTCGATGGTTGCATCCAAAACCACATTGGCTTCTTTTGCCAATGTAGAAAAAACAGCACCTACAATAGCAATAATGGGTGTTTTACGTAGTTTTAAGTGGGGCAAAATTGCCAAAATTTCTTCGGTTTCGCCACTATTGCTTATGGCAATTACCACATCAGCAGCAGAAACCACTCCCAAATCGCCATGCATGGCATCCGATGCAGATAAATTTAGGGCTGTTGTGCCAGTACTTGTCATTGTGGCAGCAATTTTGCTAGCAATTATTCCAGATTTGCCAACACCTGTAATCAAAACTTTTCCTTTACAGTTTACAATAATTTCGATGGCTTTTTGAGCTTCTGAATCGGAAATTAATGCTGCTGTTTTCAACAATGCACCAGCTTCTTCTTCTATTATATTTTTAAATTCTTTGGCAAACATATTTTAAAAACTATTCCGCAAAAGTAAACTTAATTATTGAAACCTATTCTTAATACAGTTTATAAAATATTTGGCTTATTATAAAAATTACATTAAAAAGTGATTTAAAAAAAACTAAAAGATAATTATTACAAAGGATAAATTATTTTAAGTAAATAATTGCCACGAATGCACAAAAAAAACACTAAAAACAAGTGAATTCGTGGCAAAATAATTTAGTTGATTCAAATTTGATTAAACTTAAAAATGAAATTTAACTTAGAATAAAGCCTACTTTTTTTATTTTATATAAGACAAACCTTCGAGTGCCGATTTGTCGTTTGGACTTAGCAATAACAATTTATTGAACATTATTCGAGCTGCATTTTTATTGCCAAGAAAATAGTTTGTCCATCCGTTCATCAATAAATTATTGTAATCAAAAGGATATAAATTTAACGAAACTTCAAAAAACTTTTTAGCTGAAACATAATCTTTGCGATAATAGTAAATCATACCTAATTGATAATTGGCAGAAGAATTTTTAGGATCAAGTTTTAAAATGGCATAATATTGTTTTTCTACATCTGTCCATTTTTCTAAAATAGTTAGTGGGTTGATAAAAGCCCATTTAGGCTCTGTAGCAGCGGGCATTAGCAAACAAGCTTTTTGATAATACATTACCGATTCTTTGTATTTTCCAGCCATGTAATTGAGCCATCCTAATCGAAGATTGGTTTCGTAAGAAGCATCGGCATAGCTTTTAACAAGTGTTGCTATAGCTGCATCATATTGTTTTGCATATTCGTATTCGTACGATTGGCTAAAGGCATTCATCAATGTTTTGTCTTGTGCAAAGACATTAAAAGCAAAAATACTGGCAATAATTGTGATTGTTTTTTTTAAAGATTCCATTTGAGCGTGGTGGTTAAAATTGATTTTGAATAAGTATAAGGAAAAGTTTTTTCTGAGTTAGTATTTGTTTTGTTTGTATATTCTGCATCGTAAAGTTGGAATCGATATGCAGGAATAATTTCAAGTTTTTTGATATAAAAATGAAATTCAAAATTGCCAACAAATTTGATTGGATTTGCCGAATTATACGTCATATATCCCAAATCGGTAACATAATTTTGCAAATTACCGGCTAAGATAGCTGCTTCATATCCCAGCCATGAAAATATTTTGCCTCCTATTTTTTGCGAATATATTATTTGTTGAGTTGATACACTGTTTTTTATTGTTGCAAATCCAAATGTAGTATAAAAATTGGTATTTCCCCAAGGATAAAAAACAAGCGAAGCATCGGCTTGATATTGATATTCTGACAAAAAATTGCTTAACGTTAAACTTAATCCAGGCTGAAAATATTTCATCCTTTTGCTAATAAAAAGCGAAGTCGCAAAATTATTGAAAGATACATTGTTTGGTTGAAATTGATTTCTATTTTGGGTAACTTGGGTAATATTTTGAATAAAATATGCAAAGCTAGATGCCAAACACCAACCTTTTTTGAATTTGTACGACAATCCAATATTTAATTGATATTGGTTGTTACTAAACTCAGGACTTTTGAAATTTCGGAAAATATTTTGATTTACATAACTACTTGTGGTATTGAAAATATATCCACCGTAAAACAATTTTAAACGATTTGCTAAATTTTGTTGGATATAAAGATTTAAAAAACTCATTTTACCTTGATACGTTGCATTTGCTTCGGTATATCCCGTATTTAAAATCTTATTATTAGATAAATTTGAAAGGTTATCGTTGGCAGTAATTCCTGCTCCAATGGCTATTAATTCGGTAAATTTTTTGCTGTACTTTATTTTCTGTTGAAGTTCGGCAGAAAGTGTGCTGGCATACACATTGGCTTCTTCGGTTCTGTTTGAAAATAAGTAACAATAATAAAGATATTCTTGTGCCAAAGCATCGTTTGGATTCATGGCTATGGCTTTTTGAAAATGAGGAAGCGCTCCATCATAATTTTTTCTTTCATAATAGGCAATTCCTAATCTCATTCGTAGATAAAAAAAGTCTATTTCTTGTTTTATGGCAGATTTTCCAGTTTTTATTAAATCTTTGAATTTCAAGCTATTGTATTGTTGAAATGTAATGCTATCCGTTGAGCGATAGCTAAATTCTTGTGCTTGAGCAACTGAAATCTGAAATAATATGATTAATAAGAGTAAACGCATGAATATTGCTCTGATTTGTGTTTATGATGTACGGTAAAGGTTTGAATTTTATGGTTTTTAATCTCTAATTCAAAATTTGATTTTTTGAAAGATTTTTTCAAAACCTTAGTATGCACTTCGGATTGTATAATTATGTGTTGTGGTGCATAGATATTATCGGAATACGTAAATTTCGACTTAAATTCTGCTTGGGTAAACAAATAAAATGGAGCTACAAAATCTTGAAAAAACTGTACAATTTTAGCATTAAAATGTATCAAAGGAACGTTATCTTTTATTTCTACATTATCATAATACCCAAGCAATTGGCGATACGAAGCTAAGTAAAAACTAAACAAAAGCGAAGTGTTATCTCCCTCAAAATCAGTAAAATACAACATTGTGCCATCGTTTACAAAATATGCCAAAGACTGACTTTGTTTGCATCGAATATACGTTCTATTCCACGCATCAGTTAATATTTCCAAATAAATATATTCTTTAGTTTTTTCGTTTTGAAACGTAATTTTTAATCCAGGATAAAAGGCAAAAGCATTAACTAAAATTTCATTGACTTTTATATTACTAATAGAAGTGTTTTCGGTAGGAATTTCAGAAATTTTTAACGTACGATTTAGTCCATTTCTTTCAATGAAATAAGAAATAGGAAATGCAAGTGTTTTTGCTCCCAAAGTAGCAACAGTTTGCATCTGAAAATGAATATGCGGTTCTGGCGAACGACCAGAGTTTCCGCACGTTGCAAGTAGCGTTCCTTTGGTTACAAACTGACCAATAAATACCTTGAAAGAATCTTTTTTGATATGACTTATCTGAGAAAATACACCATTCAAATGATTGATAATCACTGTATTTCCCCAATTTCTTTCTGTATTTACTTCGCCAATATCGTTTTCTTGTACATTATTAATAATATCATAAATATAGCCATCAAAAGGTGCTAAAATTTCTTTATTATAACAATAAAAATGCTCACGGTTGAGTGCTGGTTCTCTATAAGTATTTAATTTTGAATCTATTATCACAAAATCGAGTGCTTTACTCCAATCTCCCAAATGTGTTATGCCACCATTATAGCCTTGACTCACAAACCATTCGCCAGAAAATGGCAACGAAATTTTGTAATAATGTTCGTTTTTAAATCGTTGAATCGAGTTTAAGTATTTGTAAATGGTTTTTTCTGCAGAAAAATATTGTACCGTAACTACATGTAAAAACTGTTGCAACCAACGTTGTTGCAAGGCATAAATAAATCCAATACAAATTACAGTAAACGATAGAGAATAGGCTTTTAGTTGAAACACCCCTACTATCTTGCTAAAACAAAGTAGCGTAAGAACCATTACGGGTGTGAGCAAAAGCACGGCTAAATAGCTAAATTTGTTAGGAATTAGAAAAAAACATCCGATGGCAATGGCTAAAAATATAAAATTTGAACCATTTAAATTATATTCTAAGTCTGAAATATCTGCCCCTAAAATCATATAAAATAGATAGGCAGAACTAAATCCTAAAATGCTTAACGAAAATGCAATTCTCGAAAAATATACCAATCCAAGTGCAATAATGATACCTCCTAAAACCGTATTTTGGAAAAATGTACCAGATAATGTTCGCAAATAGGTATTTATAAAAGTTGGAATACTATTTTCGTCCAAACAATGTGCGAGTTGATACCAAATCGAAGATTGATTTCTAATGGCTTCGTTGATCGCAAAAACATGATTTTCGTCTAATTCAATATGTGCTAAATTACTGGCAGATAAGGATATAATCCAAGTGGTGATCAGAAATGGAAAAGATAAAAATGGAACTTTGTAAGTTGCCAAAAATCCTTTGATAAGCGAAGTGATGAGCAACAAAATAAAAACTGCTGTAAGAAACAATATTACAAAAGCGAGGTTGAAATTAAATTCATAACCCAAAGATAAACCCAACAAAAGAGCATTGAAACCATAGCTTCCTTTTGCGATTTCTTCTCTATCGAAGCCAGCGATATATGCCAACAAATTTGTAAGCAAGACAGCTACAAAACCACAAAGACCAACAAATGGAGAAAAAAATGTAACCAATAAAATACTGCAAGCCAAAAAAGTATTTAAAGAAAAAAATATCAAACTATAGCTATTAAGCATAGTCTGAATCCAATAGAACAGTGTTTTTGAGTAGCGGTGTTTTTCCAATGCAATTAAATAAGTCTGACGAAAAAGCGAGTAAACATAATCAATTTTATTGAAACAGAATAATGTTGTTTACGCAGTTTTTCTTGTTGATGCATAAACTTTTCTCAATCATTCGTAGACATTACGCAGTCGTTCGTAGACATTATCCGCTCTTTGGAATTTATAATTCCGAAGCCTTATCATAGGTTCTTTGAACCGTATTAAAAATTTAGCTTGGTTGGATTAAAAATCCATTGATAGAGATTACAAATCTGGAATAGCTGGGTCATTGCGAGGGAGGCACGACCGAAGCAATCTCAAGTAGTTTGAGATTGCTTCGTTTCACTCGCAATGACCTCACTCTTCGGAATTTATTATTCACAAGCCTTATTATAGCTTCTTAGAACCGTATTACAAATTTAGCTTGGTTGGATTAAAAATCCTTTGAATGAGATTCCAAATCTGGAATAGCTGGGTATTTTAAATTGCTAATTGTCAGCTTTTCCATACTTATCTTGATCTTTATAAATTCTGCAATAAAATAATTACAATACATTTTATAAAAGTTGCAGTTATTCCTTATTTTTGGCGGTATAGACGCAAGAAATTAAGGTAAAAATGATATATTATGCCAAAATACATCACGGAAAAATACTTTTTTTTGAAATTCGAGTATGATAAGCTAAAAATTGCAGCAATAACTATGGCATTTAATTATAGTTGAGCGGTTGTAAAGAAATTATTTTAAAGAAGAAACATTTTTTTTGAAGACTAAATATTTAATAATATAGTTTTAATAAATAATTGCAGATAGTTTTATTTTATTTTTGAAATTGATTGCCATTTGTTATTCTGTTTTATAAATTAAAATGGGACTGACGTGGCGGAGCATTAAAAAAATAACAGAGTTAAAAATAATTTTATTCTATGAAATGGGAGGCAAAGTTTGTTGAACATAGAGGCGAAAATAAGATAGCTATTTATTTTGAAAAAAATCCAGAAGCCATTCTTCGGATTAAAAAGTTGGTTGGTGTCAAATGGAGCAACACCCTCAAAGCTTGGACATTGTCCGATAATGACGTATATCGAAAGCAATTTGGACTTGACCCTAAGCCAATTTTGGATAATCAAGCCTTTGTAAATATCCATGCTATAAATCAAGAACCGTTTCAAAAGCTGATTGATGAATTGCAATTGCGTGCTTACAGTCCAAACACCATTCAAACATACAAAAATGAGTTTGCTCAATTATTGCAAATTATAAAAGAAAATCATATTGACAGTTTAGATGACAAAAAGCTAAGAAGTTACTTTTTATATTGCATCAATACGTTAAAATTATCAGAAAATACACTTCATAGTCGAATGAATGCTATTAAGTTTTATTACGAAAAGGTATTAAAAAATGAAAAAATATTTTTTGAAATCCCTAGACCAAAAAAGCCCTCTATATTGCCAAAAGTAATTCATGCGGTTGATATAAAAAAGATTTTTGAAAATGCCACAAATCCCAAACATAATTTGATGTTAAAACTTTGCTATGGCATGGGTTTGCGGGTAAGCGAAATTGTAAACCTCAAAATTACAGATATTGATAGTAAGAATATGCAAGTTTTGATAGAACATGCTAAAGGCAAAAAAGACCGTTATGTAAACCTTCCTGAATCCATATTGGAGCAATTGAGGGCTTATTATACGACATATAAACCCAAAAAATATTTATTTGAGGGGCAATATGGTGGGCAATATAGCATAAGGAGTGTGCAACAGGTTTTTAATGATAATTTAAAAAAAGCGAATATTAATAAAACGGTTGGTATTCATGGATTGAGGCATAGCTTTGCAACGCATTTGCTTGAAAGCGGCACGGATATTACTTATATTAAAGATTTATTGGGACATAAAGACCTTAAAACAACGCTGCGTTACATTCATGTAAGTAAAAAAACGATTAAAAATATTAAAAGTCCGCTAGACACCATGTAAGAAATGAAAGGATTAAATAAAGTAATGTTGATAGGAAATTTGGGTAAAGACCCTGAAATTGTTACGATAGAAACAAACTTAAAAGTAGCTAAACTTACACTTGCCACCACCGAAAGCTACAAAGATGACAAAGGTATACAGCACACACAAACGGAATGGCACAATATTGTGTTGTGGCAATCGTTAGCAGCAATAGCTGAAAAATATTTGCATAAAGGCAGCTCGGTTTATATTGAAGGCAAAATCAAAACACGTTCTTATGAGGACAATTTAGGCGTAAAGAAATATGTAACCGAAATAATTGTTGATCAATTAATAATGCTGGATAAAAAAGAGGCATAAAATAAGACTGCGTATTTTGTATTGTCAAAACCTAACAATACAGAAAAACGTAATGCGTATTTTGTATTGTTTAAGCGTTTTATAATCTTTCAAAACCGTGTTTTTAATATATTTAGCTTTGTTTTTTTTGTAATTTATAAAATTGTATTAGATTTGAAAAATATAGGCAAAGGTGCGTATATATATGAGTTAGCGGCTATTTTAGGACGACACGCCAAACCGACAACGAATTGACATTTTAAACAAACAAAATTGACGACAATGAAAACTTACAAAATTGACAACTCCAAAATTTCAGAATACACAAAACGAAATGACAACAGAGTATTTAAAATTTTAGCAATTACAATGTTAGCTATGCCATTCCTTATGTTTCCAATGACAAAACAAAAGGACGCACCAGCAGAATTAATTTACATTCTACTTTTTTCAATGTTGTTTACAGCATTAATTATTGGACTCATATACTTAAACAATAAAAAGTTGACACGGCTGACAGCAGAAAATCTTCAAATCGTAATTGACGACAACTCTATAACAAGGGTAATTGACTTAGACAACGAACCACGACTTAACTTTTTACACAAAATGGCTTACGACAGAGTAAAAAATATTTCTGGTGGGTATTATGCAAAAGTTGACTTTGACAACATTAAATCCATAGAAAAAAAGAATGGCGACTTGTGGGTTAAGGCGACAAACTCAAATGCTTTTAATGGTAAAAACATTGTGCTAATTCCAAGAGAGTTGACAAACTTTGACGACATAGAAAAGGAACTTAATAACAAACGGAAGTGAGAAAAACAGCCGCTAACAGCACATTTGCAATAGGCGGGGTTTCGTGCTCCGCAGACAGTTTTGTGGTAGCCGAAAGTTCAGTTCTCCGCATCAACATTTGTGCTGAAAAACCCGCCCATCGCAAATCTGCAAAACGTTGGGTGCTATTTTAAAAGACAGATAAACGACAAAAACTTGCAGACAAAATGGACGCAGACCATATTTTTATATTCACAGATGACAATGGCAAAATTGCTGACGAACTTGTTAAATTTGGACTGAAAGAAGGTAGTAACCGCATTCACGTTGGACAAGGAACAGCCAATAGAAAGTTTTATTTTGACAATTTTTTCTTAGAAATACTTTGGGTTCATAACGAAAATGAAATCAAAAGTGAGACAGTCAAACCGACAGGACTTTGGCAAAGGGCGGACTTCAAAACGAGCAAATTTTCGCCTTTCGGTCTTTGCATCGTAAATACGAATGAAACAGACCAATTTTTTGAAAATGCGTTTAAATATCAGCCTGACTATTTTCCACAAGGACTGACAATTGACATTTTGAAAAATGAAAACCAGCCAAGATTACCTTGGACATTCAGGCTTCCTTTCAAAGGACAGAAGAAAAATATTAATGAACCAACGAAACATAAAAACGGTATAAGTTTACTAACCAAGACGACCTTTGAATATCAAGAGAAAATTGAAGCAACATTTCTTAACTTTTTTGAACGAGAAAAAAATATTGAATTCAAAAAGTCTGACAGAACTTGGTTGAACTTAACATTTGACAATGGAAAACAAGGACTGACAACTGAATTTGGGACACTTAAATTGACAATTCATTACTAACGAGAAGAAAAAAAAGCACCCAACATTGTATTTATGAAAAAGGGGCAGAAGTGCGTAATTTGGGCTAAGGTACTTTTTAGGGGCTTTTGTGGTTTATTAAACTTTTGTGCTATTAAGTCCCCTTCTTCATAAATACTTTTCCGTTGCCTGCAATGCTATTGAAACACTCAACCGACAGAAAAATATTGATTTTGATAAAAAATTAAGCAAGTAAAAGTGGATAAATTCAAACAATTCTTAAAACAGATAGCATCAATAACAGATAAAGAATTTGATGATACCCTTTCTTATTTTGTTGAACAAAATTTGAAGAAAGGCGACTTTCTTATAAAACAAGGTAAAGTGTGCAGACAAATTGCTTTTATCGTAAAAGGAACTTTAAGAACTTACTACTTTGACGACAAAGCAAAAGAAATTACAGCTTGTTTTTGTACAGAAAACAACTTAACAACTTCTTACAAAAGTTTTATTCTTCAAGAACCTTCTAATTTGGCACTACAAGCCATTGAAGACACACAATTATTAGTTATTGATTACGAAAATTTGCAAAAACTCTATGCAAAAAGTACTATTTGGCAGACAATAGGTAGGACAGTTGCGGAACGAGAGTATATTGTGATGGAAAAATATGCATCTGTATTAAACAACGAAAGTGCAAAAGAAAAGTACTTGCGACTTTTAAAAGAGCAACCCAATGTAGTACAAAAATCAAGTGTAGAAGACATTGCTTCTTATTTGGGTGTTACGAGGAGAACTTTATCAAGAATACGTAAAGAAATTAGCCAGTCCTGATTTTGAGGACATTTGTCCTTTTATAATTTCTAAATAAAACTGACTTTTGCATTCGCTAACTTAAAAGTCTATCAATATGGGATTACTAATTTCTTCAATTTTACTTGTTGCTTTCGGCATTCTTGCCGTTATTGACGGTTTCTATTTACACATCTTTAAATACAAACTTTTTAACCAAAAAGAAAGCAAGTTTGAACACTTTACGCATACGTTACGAGCAATTTTATTCCCGTTAATTGTTTATTTTCTTTTTGTAAGACAAAATTGTATAATCAGTTTTTACATAGGAATTAGCCTTGTAATCATTGATATTATAGTTCTAACAATGGATGCTTTTGTAGAGGGGGACAGTAGGAAATTTATGGGCGGACTACCTCGTTGGGAATATATTTTGCATTTATTTGTCAATGGGTTTCACTTTGCTTCAATAGCAGTTTTTTTAGTGCTGAAATTAAACTTAACCAATAATGGTATTGAGATAGTTCAGGATTTGTCAAACTTACCAAATTTTGAAATCTTTAACTTTATAACAATCAATTTAATTCCTGGTGCAATTCTACTTGCAATTATTCATATTGCAACAAGTTTTAGTAATACGAAAACGTATTGGAACAAATATCGTGAGAAAATAACTTGTTGCTAAAAGCACTGCAGGCAACATGGGTTTTGCAAAAAAGCGGGTTTAGTGCTGAATTGAACATTCGGAATTCTAATAAACATTTGTGGTTTATTGAACATTTGTGCTTCTAATTCCGCTTCTTCGCAAAGCCCTGTCCGTTGTGGGCTATTTTAACAAACAAAATAATGATACAAAATACTCAAGATTTGAAACTTAAATTTGCACAACTCATATATAATTGGGTATGTAATAAGTTCGGAGAGGAACGTGATATAATTTTGAAAGAAATTCAAGAGTATGGGGAAAGGCAAATCGAACTTGTTAAAACAAAACTTAGTGAAAATAAGTATTTGTCCTATAAAGATGTTCAAGATAAGTTTGATGATTTCATAACAAGTTATACAATGGTTGGGATGTATTGGTGGCGTTTCTGTGGTTTTTACAACGATTGGAATGATGTAATTGATACAAACAAGGTAAGAGAATATCTTTGGAATAGAACTAACTGGTATAATGTTGCTGAAAACTGGAATAGTTGGGTAAGTAATAAGTATGCAAAAATTTTAACTCGTGGTAATGAAGAAACCTTTGCTTTTGCAAAAGAAAATATAGATAGTTTGTATAAGGTAAATGGACTTGGGGATATTATGTCCACTTATAGTTCAAAATTACTTGATATTATGTTAAATTTTAGCCTTCTTGATGTAGAGCAAGCATTCCGAGAACTCAGGCAAGAAAGTGAAATTACTTTTTCAGACTGGTGTGGGTGGAATTTTGACATTCCTAAGTTTACTAAAGGTTACTGTTTTAATGATAGAAGCAATAGTTTTGATATGATTTTCAGTCGATTCCCAATAAAAAGTCTTATCAATCAAGACTTTTCATTAAGATTTAATACTAACGATTATTGCAATATAATGGATGACATCATTATCATCATTTCCCACGCAAACATAGTTTACACGTTTGATAAGAATGAACAAAATTTCATATACATTGAAGAACTGAGAAATGAATCTAAATATTTAGACACTTTAAAAAGAAGGCATTGGAATAAAAATATTATCAACAAAAAATACCTTATTTTGCCTAAAAATAAGTTTAGCAATGATAATGTTAAAAGTGTTTTATTTTTCCTACAAACGTTATTAAACTTGAAAAAACAAGAATTCAAAGAGTTTTCTATAAATTTTAGACTAATTTTTGAAAATTTAGAAAATTACAATGACAATTTAGAAAGATTTATTAAAGCACAAGCGTATAACTATTTGGAGGCTTTCTCTGAAATCAATAACGGCAGAAAAATAAGCCATTGGATGTGGTATGTTTTTCCTGCAATATCAGGGCGATATGGTAGTGAGATGTCAAAAAAGTATGCAATTCAAAATTTAGGAGAGGCAGAAGCATACCTAAAACACGAAATTTTAGGTAAAAGGCTTATTGAATTATGTGAAATTTTAATTCAAACAGAGGGTAAAACCGCCAATCAAATATTTGGCGACCCTGATGATATAAAATTAAAGGCTTGTATGACCTTATTTGGTATGCTTGAAAACACTAACCCAATATTCGGTACAGTGTTAGAAAAATATTTTGAAGGTACGAAAGATAACAAAACTGAGCAAATACTACAAAGTTAGTAATAAAAAACAGCCCACAACATTGTATTTATGAAAAAGGGGCAAAAGTGCATAATTTGGGCTAAGATGCTTTTAATGGGCTTTTGTAGTAAATTTAACTTTTGTGCTTTAAAGTCCCCTTCTTCATAAATACTTTTCCGTTGTGTGTCATTTTAACCTGAAAAATAAAGATTATGAAAAATCATTTTGAGGAACAAATAAGCGAAATTGAGCATTATAAAAAATTTCCAGCAATGAAACCATTTGTCGGAGATAACTACGGAAACTCCACTGGTAAAAAGATATTGCTCGTTGCTGAAAGTCATTACCTACCACCATTATCTATTAAAAGTATGGTCGTAGCAGATTGGTACAATGGCTCACAATCTATGCTAGATGACGAAGAAATTTCTTGGATTAACACAAGAGATATTCTAAATTCAGATTGGGCACCTGATGGGCATATGATATATAGAGAACTTGAGTTGAGAATGTCAAACCACATTGAAAAGTTCAACAACAGAGCAATGAATAGTGTTGCTTTTATGAACGGATTTCAAAGACCGTCACCACAAACAGGAAATTCTATAAAGAGTTTTTGTGCTGAGTTAGACTATAAAATTGGAGGAGAAACCATCAGTAAAGTAATTGATATTTTAAATCCTGAACTAGTCATTTTTGTATCAAAATTGAGTTGGGACAGCCTAAAACACAGAATTTCTACGCTTAATAAAACGGTAAGTTTTGACTATGTATGTCATCCAGGAACAGGTGGCAGATATTGGCACAATAAAGATTATGCTCACGGAGTAAAAAAATTCGCAAAGTTAATAAAATAGTAAGGACAGCACAAACAAGGTATAAAGTGAGAGTACAAAAACTTGCTAACTTTTCTACGTAATAAAAACGACACACAACATTGGCTTGGCAAAAGCGGGGCAGAAGTGGTTTGTTGAGCTTTTGTAATATAATTGGGGCTTTTGTAATTATTTGGGCTTTTGTGCTAAGAAATCCCCGCCTTCGCCAAGCCCTGTCCGTTACAAGCAACCCTAACAAACGACACAGACGACATTTATGAAACTTCCGAACTGGTTTAAAATTATTTGGTGGATTGGACTTCTCGGTTTGACTGGGACAATTCTCTATAAGCGTTTTGACGCAATTACTTCTAGACAATCTGTTCCAGCAGATGTATTTGTATTTTTAATTTTTGTCGCATTGACACTTGTTCCAATTTTTTCGGAAATAGAGTTTTTTGGAATTAAACTCAAAAAAGAAATTGAAGATTTAAAGCAAGACATTAGCATAAAACTTGGCGACATAAAAAATGAAATTCGTAACACTCAAACACAGTCAGTGACAAACACATTTCAGGGATATGGTCCACCACCACCTGACAACAAACTACCGGAACTTGAACACGAAATTGACAGAATTGTAAAAGCTAAATTAAAAGAACACGGTGTGACACTCGACAGCCATTTAGCTAGAAGAATTGATGTGCCTGACGACAATCTCCAAATGTTTAAGGTTCGCTACAATGTCGAAACCCAACTAAGAAGGATTTGGGAACAACGATTTGAAAATGGTGAATTAGATGCAAGGTTTAAACATCAATCAATAATGAAAATTATTCAAGACCTAACAAAATTTGAAATTATTGACAACAACTTTTACGGAATATTAAGAGAAATACTTTCAATTTGTAACTATGCAATACACGGAGAAAATGTAACAGACAACCAAGTAAAATTTGTAACGAAAAACGCAAAACAAGTTCTTGACTATTTAAGCCAAGTAAAATAATAAGCTATGGAATTATTTGACTATCCCGACAAAGATATTTGGAGCAAAAGACGACAATGGCTGGACGATGAATTGGAGAAAGCTGAAACGGGTTTAGTTTATGCGGTAAGCGACCATTCAACTGCCTTATTTATGGATATGCAAATTGCTTTTTGTTCTGGGGCGTGGATTTCAATAGTTATTATGTCAGTATCAGTTATTGACTCACACCTACGAGAAACAGAAGCAATGGACACTTCTATCGGGACAGCAAAACTTTTAAAAGAGTATTACGAAGGAGAAGAAATTGATTGGTTGAGACAGTTGAGAAATAAATATGTTCATCACAACCTTGATAAACCATTTATTGAAATGAACGACTGGTTTGACAATCAAGAACAATTAGAAAAAGACGCAACGAAAGCAATGAAAATGACTATTTCAGCTTTGTTTCAAAATCCTGGAATATGACGACAGAAAGAAGGGCAGCTTGTAACAGCACCTACCCAAAAGGCGGGGTTTCGTGTTCCAAAGACAGTTTTGTGGTTAATCAAACTTTAGTTTTTCAAATCAAGTTTTGTGGTAAAAGTCCCGCCCTTCGGGTAGCTGCAAAACGTCAGGCTGTGAAAAAACTCAGTTTTGAGTAAAATAATCTTAAAATCTGCCTGTTTGTTTTGCATTTTAAGGCCATTACAGACTATCTGTTTT
>RDZG01000026.1 GCA_004293915.1 Bacteroidota bacterium
AGTTCCCCAAAATATGGTTCGTTAAAAAGTCTTAAAATAGGTCGATTTTGTTGGGATATGGTTGCCTTTTGGTAATTGGGCTTCCAGGTCTTGAGTTTTTCCAGTAATTTCTCTATTCCCAAGATATTCATGGCTCGTTTCATGTTGTAAACGGTCATGATTAAGGCCATTTCCCCATTAACCTCTATCCCGTGGCAGGTGTCTTCACCTGATACAAATCAAACTACTGTCAGGTGAAGACACCTGCCACGGGGTTGAAAATTAGTTGCTTAAACCATTGAAATCATTTGCAGAGAAACACTTTTAAACATGTTTTTATCATTTTTTTTTAAAACTTTGTATCATTCACACGATGATAAATCATGGTTTGATTGCCAAATATTTTTGAAAATCCTTTTACATCATTACCTGTCCAAGCATTGTTCATTTCGCCATATTTTCCAAATTTAGAACTCATCAAATCGTAATTTGATTTAATTCCAAGTAATTTAAAATTATATGGTTCTAACTCAACATAAACATCCCCAGAAACGGTAGATTGTGTATCAACTAAAAACTTTTCCATATTTCGCATCACAGGATCTAAAAATTGCCCTTCGTGTACCATCATTCCATACCAATTTGCTAATTGCTCTTTCCAATACAATTGCCATTTTACCAACGTATGCTTTTCGAGCAAATGATGTGCTTTTATGATTATCAAAGATGCAGCAGCCTCAAACCCTACCCTACCTTTTATGCCAATAATGGTATCGCCTATATGAATATCTCTACCAATACCAAAGGGAGCAGCTATTTCAGTAATTTTACGAATAGCATCAACTGGATTTTTGAAATTCTCACCATTAATTGCTTTTACCTCGCCTTTATCAAATGTAATTGTTAATTTTTCGGGTGTAGATTTTGTTTTTTGAGTAGGAAAAGCATGTTCTGGTAAGTAAGAATCTGATGTAAGTGTTTCTTTTCCGCCAACAGAAGTTCCCCAAATACCAACATTAATAGAATATGCTGCTTTTGTCCAATCTTGAACTACACCTGCTTTTTTAAGGTATTCAATTTCTTCTTCTCTCGAAAGTTTTAAATCACGAATGGGTGTTATAATCTCAACATCTGGACAAATAATATTAAAAATCATATCAAAACGAACTTGGTCGTTGCCAGCACCTGTGCTGCCATGTGCAATGTTTTTAGCTCCAATTTCGTTTGCATATTTTGCAATAGACATGGCTTGAAAAACACGCTCTGCACTAACCGAAAGTGGATAAGTATTGTTTCTTAGAATATTTCCAAAAATCAAATATTTTAAACATTCTTCATAATATTGATGTGTAATGTCTAAAACTTTAAAAGATTTTGCTCCTAAACTAAAAGCTCTATTTTCGATTTGCTTTAAATCATCTTTTGTAAACCCGCCTGTATCAACAATTGCAGTATGGATTTCATAACCCTTTTCTATAAGGTATTTTACACAAAATGAGGTATCTAAACCTCCACTAAACGCTAAAAGTACTTTTTGCATATTTTATTCAGATTTGAGATACAAAATTATTCAAGAATTTAAGTTTTGCATCATTAATTTTTTAAAAATTTAGATTACAATAGGACCTTTGGCATTTATTTTAGAAACAAATAAATCGCTTTCAATTCCTATTTTTTTAAAAGCATCAACCATTGCTTTTCCAGCTTTTTCGGCTGTTTCTTTTCCTTTACTTACAGAAAATATTGAAGGTCCAGAACCAGAAATTCCACCACCTAAAGCCCCAGCATCCATTGCTGCTTCTTTTACTTCATAAAATCCGGGTATCAAAATGGCTCTTAATGGTTCTACAATTACATCTTGCATGGATCTGCCAATTAAATTATAATCATCTGTTAATAAACCCGTTACAAGTCCAGCAACATTCCCCCATTGAGTGATAGCATCTTTTAATTTTATATCTTTTCTCAAAATACTTCGAGCATCACGGGTTTCTACTTCGATGTGTGGATGCACGATAGCTGCATGCAAATCGCTTGGCGTATGAATACTGATTACATCTAATGGATTATAACTTCTAATCAACACAAAACCGCCATATAAAGCAGGTGCAACGTTATCAGCATGTGCAGTTCCGCTAGCCAAACGTTCGCCTTCCATTGCAAAGGGCAAAAGTTGAATTTTTGAAAGTGGATTACCTAAAAGCTCATTTACAGCAAAAATTCCAGCAACCGAACTAGCTGCACTCGAACCCAAACCGCTGCCTAAAGGCATTTTTTTGTGCAATTCAATTTCAAATCCTCGTTTTTCGCCTAAATGGTCGAGCATTTTAATAATAGTTGCACTCACTGTATTTTTATTTGGATCTAGTGGCAATCTGCCTCCATCTCCTGTAATTTTAGTAATGATAACTCCTTGTTTATCAACCATTTTCACAATAGCTTCATCGCCAGGACTATCTACAGCAAAACCTAATACATCAAATCCACAAGAAACATTTGCAACTGTGGCTGGGGCAAAAACTTTTATTTCTTTCGACATTTTTTGAAAATCAATAACACTTTGCAGAACTACACGAAGCTACAAAAGTAATGTTTAATTCTTGATTTTTTGTTGATTTTGGAAGCGTTCGTAAAAAGTTACGTGCATCAAAAGCATTAAAAAATTATAACCTAAATCTTCTATTGGAATGGTGCCTAATCTAATTCCTAAATTTTCTTCGTTATTATACCAAACAATTGGATTTTCAGTAAACAAACCTGTCAATGCAGAATTTACTATAAAAAAAGGAATCAAAACAATCAAATAAGAAACTAAAAAAATAGTAATTGAGGTTTTTTTCAAGACCAAAAATTTGTAGCACAAAAATATTGCAGAACCAGTAAAAGCTAAAGTAGTATACCATTTTTGTGTATTTAAACATCCTAAAACGGCAAATCCAACAATAAAAACAATTGTAAATAAACCAGAATATCGAATATGAAGTTTATTATTAAAATAAAATTTTACAGATTCGTAAATAAATAAACTTGCAAATGGAACCGTAATAAAAAACAAAAATTCTTCTAATGGAATATTGTATAAATATATGCCAATCAGATAGCTAGGATTAAATCCCCAAACGCCAATGTAGGTAAAAAACGAATCCCAAATAAGAAAAACAATTCCAACAATAGCAATAGAAATAAACACAAACTTCCATTTAGAAAAGAAAAACATTTTTTTCTCAAAACTCCAAATAATTGGAAATGAAATACATAAGATATTGATAATGAGGTAAGTAAAATTTTCCATAATAAAATTCAAAAACTATAATATGGCTGCTCGGTCAAAAATTGTTTTCAGTTCGGGATGCGAATCGGCATATTCTTTAAGGGCTTTTAATAAGTTTTTTTCTTTTTTTTGTAATATTTCAATATCATCTTTTAGCGGTGCATTTGCCGAACGTCTGTCCCACCACATGTATATCAACGAACCCAACATTCCTGCAATGAGAGTCAAAATTAAATTGTTTGTAAAATCAATTTGACGTTGTAAAGCATCAAAACGAGCATCAAATTTATCGTTTTGAGAATCGAAACGTTCGTTAATTGCTTTTAAACCGTCATCCAATCTAGTTTCAAGTCTTATTAATCTATCTCTATCATCGATAGTGTATGGAATTTCTGTGGAATCAGCCTTAGATACAATATATAAAAAAATAAAGGAAAGGAATATTAAATTTTTCATTTTTATAATATAGCAGCTCGGTCAAAAATTGTTTTCAGTTCGGGATGCGAATCGGCATATTCTTTGAGGGCTTTCAATAAGTTTTTTTCTTTTTTTTGCAACATTTCAATATCATCTTTGAGCGGAGCATTTGCCGAACGTCTGTCCCACCACATGTATATCAACGAACCCAACATTCCTGCAATGAGAGTCAAAATTAAGTTGTTTGTAAAATCAATTTGCTTTTGAATAGCATCAAATCTATCGTTTTGAGAATCGAATTTTGAATCAATCGCATTAAATTTTTCATACATTGCGTTAAATTTTTCATCCATTTTTGAATTTAACAATTTTATAGATTCTTCAACACGCAAAAGTCTATCTCTATCTTCCATTGTATATGGAATTGGTTGAGTATCAGCAAATAATCGCAGATTTAAAAATGTAAGAAGTGCTAATGCAAAAACTTTCATAACACAAATATAGAAAAAAATAGTTTTCCATTATTTTTTCAAAGCAATTTTATCTAAAAGTGCCGCTAATTCACCCGTTTGGAGTTTTCGACTATATTTTTGATAGTTTTTGCCACTTTCAAATGGAATTTTTGATTTATAATTTTGATAAAAACTCAAAATATTAGATTTCAGTTTTTCAATATCATGAAATCCTGCCACATTTCCTGCACCTGATTCTAATACAACTTTTGCTGCTTCGCCATCTTCGGGTCCGATACAAAGTATAGGTCGTTTTACAGCAAGGTATTCATATATTTTGCCTGTCAAAATTCCTTTTGCATTTGCAGTTTCGTTTACAGAAAGATATAATACTTGTGCCGATTTTTGCACATAAACTATCTCATTATGAGGAATATAATCATGTATTTTTGCATACTCAGTTAATTTATAAAACGCAATACTTTCATTGACAGAGGCATCGCATTTTCCAAATAATTTTATTTCAATATCTTTTTCAAATTCGGAATTACTTTCAATTATTTCTGAAATGGCTTGCCAAAAAATAGCATGATTTCTACTTTTGCCCATCATCCCAATATGAACAATCGAAAATTTAATATCTAAATTTACTTTAATCTCATCGTGAATATCTGCATCGTCAAAACCATTTGAAATATATTCAACTTTTCTATTTCCTATTCTAGCCAAACCTTCTCCCCAATCAGGACTTACACAAACCACTGCATCGGCAAATTTAAGAACCTCTTTTTCTAGTCTTTTGTGTTCATTATCAGCAAATTTTGATAAATTTAAGTCTTTATAATAATCAATTTCTGTCCAAGGATCACGAAAATCTACCAGCCAAGGCAATTTATGTTTGCGTTTCAACCCCAAACCAATGAGCAAAACCGAATGTGGCGGACCAGTTGTGATTATGGCATCAACTTTATTTTTTTTGAGCCAAACTGAAAGATAATCGATTGAAGGTTTTATCCAAAACATGCGAGCATCAGGAATAAAAAGATTACTCCGAATCCATAATGCTATTTTTTCTGTCCATTTTGTGGTTTTCTTTTGGTGCATGTATCCTGCCACCAATTTGTAATCTTTTTTCTTGCCAATAAACCATTTATAAAACGAAAATGGCTCAAAAATCTTATTTTTTAGAACTGTAATATTTTCTGGAATTTCTTTTAATAATGAATTGTCGATTTCTGGAAATTCTCCATTTTCAACAGTGTAAACAACTGGTTCCCAGCCATATTGACGCAAATATTTAACAAACTTCAAAGGTCTTTGTACACCCGACCCGCCAGATGGAGGCCAATAATAAGTTAGAAATAATACACGTTTCAAATTCTAATATTAAAGTAAATGTTAAATATGATTTTAAAAAAAGAAAAAACTATTGTTTTGATTCTAGTATTTCTAAACCTCTCCGAGCTGCATCTTGCTCTGCACGTTTTTTGCTATTTCCCCTTCCTGTACTAATTATTTCAGTGTCTATTAAGGCATTAGCTGTAAATTCTCTGTGATTTTTTGCTTCGTTTTCTTCAACAATCACAAAAGTGGCTTTTTGGGCTTTGGATTGGGCAAACATAATAAATTGACTTTTATAATTAATGTCAGTATTTACAACATTTTCTAAGTCGAAATGCGGTTCAATAAGTCTTTCCAAAACAAAACTTCGGCAAAACTTGAAACCTCTGTCTAAATATACTGCACCAATAAAAGCTTCCATGGCATCGCCACTCATCGAACTTTGTCCAAACGATGCTCTCGATCTTTTGTCGTAATCTATAAGTTTATTAAGTCCAATTTTTTTGGCTAATTTACCCAAAGATTCGCCATTTACAATCCGAGAACGAATTTCGGTTAAAAAACCTTCGTCTTTAAAAGGATATTTTTTGAATAAATATTCGGCAATGATTGTTCCCAATACAGCATCTCCCAAAAACTCTAAACGTTCGTTGGAATGAATAATGGCATCGTTTTTTTGTTTACTTAACGAAGAATGTTTTAAAGCTAAAAAATAAACGGAAAGGTTTTTGGGTTCCTTTCCGGTTAATAATTTTATAAATTGAACAAGGTCTTTTTCTTTTTGGTCGCGATTTAAAAAAATATTGAATATCGGACTAAAAAAAGTAGCCAATGTGTTTAGATTTTTTTGAAAACTACAATTGCATTATGACCACCAAAACCAAATGTGTTACTAATAGCAATATTAATTTTTTTGCTTTGTGCTTTGTTGAAAGTCAAATTTAATTTTGAATCTATTACCTCATCAGCTTCCGTAAAATTAATAGTTGGAGGCACGAGTTCGTTATTAATTGCCAAAATCGTTGCAATTCCTTCGATAGCACCTGCAGCACCCAAAAGATGCCCTGTCATCGATTTTGTTGAACTTATATTAAGCTTGTAAGCTGCATCGCCAAAAACATCTTGAATAGCTTTTAACTCAGCAGGATCGCCTAGAGGAGTTGATGTACCATGCGTATTGATATAATCTACTTGCTCTGGTTTAATTTGTGCATCTACAAGTGCATTTTTAACCGCAGTTTTCACACCTAAACCTTCTGGGTGAGGGGCAGTTAAATGATACGCATCGGCAGACATACCGCCACCAATTACTTCAGCATAAATTTTTGCTCCACGAGCTTTTGCGTGTTCGTATTCTTCTAATATCACAGCACCTGCACCTTCGCCTAAGACAAAACCATCACGATTTTTGTCGTACGGACGAGAAGCTGTTTTGTAATTATCATTGTTTTCTGAAAGTGCTTTACACGCATTGAAACCGCCAACACCTGCTGGAGTTACAGCTGCTTCGGCTCCACCCGTTACAATGGCACTTGCCATTCCTAATCTAACAATATTAAAGGCATCAATTAAGGCATTATTTCCAGTTGCACAAGCCGAAACTACTGAATAGTTTGGACCCATAAAACCGTATTTCATCGATACATGACCAGGCATGATATCAATAATCATTTTTGGAATAAAAAAAGGATTAAAACGAGGTGTTCCATCTCCTTTATTGAAACCTGTAATTTCTTCTTGAAAAATAGTGATTCCTCCAATTCCAGAACCCATAATTACACCAATTCTTGTTTTATCAACATTGGCAGTATCTAGTCCCGAATCTTTTATGGCTTCGTCTGCGGCAATAACTCCATATTGACAAAAAGGATCCATTTTTCTAGATTCTTTTCTGTCGATAAAATTATCTACATCTAAACCTTTGACTTCACAAGCAAAACGCGTTTTGAACTTTGAGGCGTCAAAACGTGTAATGGGAGCAGCTCCACTTACACCTGCTGATAAATTTTTCCAATATTCATCTACGGTATTACCAATAGGTGTAAGTGCACCAAGTCCGGTGACTACTACTCTTTTTAATTGCATGTGCAAAAATTAACTAAAAATGAAACTTATTTTACGTTTTTTTCAAGATAAGCAATAGCGTTACCAACGGTTGCAATTTGCTCTGCTTGATCATCTGGAATTGAGATATTGAATTCTTTTTCAAATTCCATAATCAATTCTACTGTGTCTAATGAATCTGCACCAAGATCGTTTGTGAAACTTGCTTCTTCAGTTACTTCAGATTTTTCTACACCTAGTTTCTCTACGATGATGCTTTTTACTTTTTCTGCTATTTCAGACATGATAGTTAAAGTTTTTAATTTTTTGAGGTTGCAAAGAAAATTATTTCACTTCATATTTTCAAACATTTTTTTCAATACTAATCCACAATAAATATAATGTATTGATTATTAGAACATTAATGAAATAATTATTTTTTATTATTTTAAATTCTACTTAAAATTTAGTGTATAAAATGGTAATTTAGGTATTAATAACACTCATTATTATTGGGAAAATCTTCCATTTTTACATCTTTTATATAATTACGTACTGCATTTGATATCACATCGTTTAGGTTGGCATATTTTCTTAAAAAACGTGGTTGAAACTCATTATTTATTCCCAACATATCGTGCGAAACCAAAACTTGTCCATCTGCATCGGGACCTGCACCAATTCCTATAACAGGAATTTTGAGGTTTGAAGCTACTTTTTTAGTGAGCGATGCAGGAATTTTTTCTAAAACTAATCCAAAACAACCCAATTGTTCGAGCAAATGTGCATCTTCAATGAGTTTATTGGCTTCGGCTTCGTCTTTTGCACGCACATTGTATGTACCAAATTTGTAAATCGATTGTGGAGTAAGTCCCAAATGCCCCATTACAGGTACTCCAGCCGAAAGAATTCGGGTAATTGATTCTTTGATTTCGGCACCTCCTTCAACTTTTACTGCATGAGCACCTGATTCTTTCATAATCCGTATGGCAGAACGCAATGCTTCTGACGAATTACCTTGATAAGAACCAAAAGGAATATCGACCACAACCAATGCCCTGCGTACAGCCCTGACAACAGATGAAGCGTGCGAAATCATTTGGTCGAGTGTGATTGGCAAAGTGGTTTCGTGCCCATGAATTACATTTGAGGCAGAATCGCCAACCAAAAGCACATCAATACCCGAAGAATCTAATATTTTGGCTAAAGAAAAATCATACGCAGTAAGCATCGAAATCTTCTCTCCCCTATTTTTCATCTCTTGGAGCTGATGTGTAGTTATTTTTTTTATTTCTATATCTGGAAATGAAGACATTATAATTATTAATGGTTAATGGTTATTATCAAACCTATTCAAAAATTTTTTGCATACAAAAATATGGACTTTTTATTGTTTAGCAAATTAGTGATTTGCACACACATACGAAGTATACAAAATACTCACACTAGCATGCGAATAAATAATTTATTTGTAGGTAAAAAACGCCAATAAAGGCGAAATAATTTGCAATAATATTTATTTTTGTGATTTTTAATACCGAAGAATATGGCTTAAAAATAGTAGAAGTAAAACGAAAATCAAAAGGGATATATCTATTTTTGACAAAAAAACAGATGTATTAATACAAGAAATTAATGTAAATTTTATTCCGTTAGATTATCTAAAATTAATTCTCAAACATAATCATTATGATTAATTTATATATAGTCCATACACAATAAAAAAAGCACATAATTGAACAGAGCAAATACACAAATTTGAAATTTGATTCAATTAATAAATTCAATCAAATTGATAGTTATGTGTTGGCATTGAAAGCTTAAAAAAGAAAATTCTTTAAGCTTATTGACTCAAATTTGAAAACTCAACTCACAAACTCCAAATTATCAGCCAACACATTTTCAATATTGATATTTTTCAACAATTCGTTTTCGAGCATTTGTGCAAACGTTTCAAAATATAAAATGGCATGCTCACGTTCGTTTCTGTTCAAATACCGAAATCCGCCAGGAAGGTTTTTCAATACTTTTGTGTCGTTCAAGTATTCCAAATGGTGAATATCTGTGGTTGTAAGCCCTAAAGCTTCGAGTTTAGCTACAAGCAAATTTATTGGTGCATTTGTGATTGGACAAAATTCTTCAGCCATTTCGGTCCATTCACCTAAACTGGTTTGTTGTACATATTGTACAATCTCTTTTGGCGTAAGATTGGTTACAACCTGAACCAAATTGCCACAATTACATGCACCTTGATTTCCCCAAGCATAAAAAGCTCCGTTGCGAAGATTAGTTGCAGTTTTACGCAACGATTCTATAAGTTTTAGATTTGGATAAGCCATAATAATACGATTTATTAATAAAATATTCTGTTCAAAATTATTGTTTTTAATATGTTTCAAATTTTTAAAATAAAATTACCAATGCCAAAAATTATTTAAAATACATTCGGTAAAAAGTTAGTTTATTATACTTTATAGCATTAAGATTGTAGAAAACGGTACAATTATTTTTAACTTTATAAAATGACTACTCCTACAATTCCATCGAACGAACTCGAAAGACAACTAAAACTCAATAGCTACGAAATTTTAGATTCAGAAAACGAAATAGATTTTGATGCCATTACACAAATAGTGGCTCGGTTATTAAATGTCCCTATTTGCGTCATTAGTTTGATTGATAATGATCGCCAATGGTTTAAATCAAAACATGGTTTGGACGCCTCTGAAACGCCACGAGATATTTCGTTTTGTGGACATGCAATTAATTTTGATGATGTTTTTGTTGTAGAAAATGCACTTGAAGATGTACGTTTTTCTGATAATCCTTTAGTTATTGATGGACCCAAAATCAGGTTTTATGCTGGTGCACAATTGGCAACTCCAGATGGTTTTAATCTCGGAATGATTTGTGCGATTGATGATAAACCTAAAGAAATTTTGGAAGATGATAAAAAGCTACTAAAAGTTTTTGCAAAAAACATCATGAACATGCTTGAATTAAAATCGCAATGCAAAAATTTAAAAGAAACACTTAAAGAAATAAATAGCAGAAATGATGTGCTTGCCAAACAGCTTTCGTACAAAGAACATGTTTTAACATCTCCGAAAAACATATCTTTAGAAATTAAAAATGTAGCCATTTCAAAAACAAATTTATCTTCAACTATAAATTTTGTAAAAAATGCAGTTTCAAATACCTTTTCAGAAAAAAGTAATAAGTTAATATTTTTGTCGTCAAATGATATTTTTGTAGATGCAGATGAAACTAAGCTAGAATTTATTTTCAAATACTTGTTTTTAGCAATGAATGATTTTTTCAAAAACGAAATATTTGTTATTAAGCCTATTAATAATGAAAATAGCGTAGAGATTTTAATTAAAAACACATTAGTTGTACTTTGGAGAAACAAAAACAAACTTACAGATGAACAAATTCAACAAGAAATTTTAATGAACAATAACTATAAAAAAGCCATCGAATTTTCTGAAGGAACAAATTTAAAGTTTGATTTTTCTATTTCTGCTACAAATGGGTTAGATTTACATATTAAATTATAAAAACATGCGTTTATGAAGAAATTTGCAGTTTCGTTGTTACTATTTTTTTTATCGTTTTATAGCCAAGCTCAATCAGAAATTGTATCGTTTTCATATATCGAAAAAGTTTTAAAAAATACATCTGACACCACTTTTATTATCAATTTTTGGGCTACTTGGTGCGGACCATGTGTGAAAGAACTGCCTGAATTTCATAAAATGAATGATTCTATTGGAGTAAAAAAAATAAAAATAATTTTGGTAAGTTTAGATTTTAAAAATAATGTAAGAAAGCTAAATTCGTTTGTAATAAAAAACAAAATTAAAGAAAAAGTGGTGCTATTAGATGATCCAAAATACAATACTTGGATCGACAAAGTAGACCAAAATTGGGGAGGTGCTATTCCTGCAACATTAATTATAAATAATGCAACTAAATATAGGAATTTTAGCGAAAGTAGTGTTACTTTTGAGCAATTAAATCAATAGGTATAGGCGTTTAGGTCTCCCGATTTTTCGTACATTTGCAGTATGGAAAAACGAATAATTTTTGAAGGAGTAAACTCAATAAAATTCAATCAATTTTTCAAAACCGATGATGATTGTATCAAATATATATCGGAAAT
>RDZG01000105.1 GCA_004293915.1 Bacteroidota bacterium
CAAATATTTAAAATATCACCTCAACAATTTAAAAATAATATCCTAAATTTGAATCAAAATTAAATCAACTCTCGTCAATAACGTTGTGAAACTCGACACCTACGTATTTACTAGAAATAACAACATTTATGATAAAAAACAGATAAACTTTGCAAATATTTATTTTTATTTTTTTATATTTATATTATAAACAAAAACTCACAATGAAAAAACTACTCCTAATATCCATTATTGCTTTGTGCAATACTGTTTTTGCTCAATACGAAAACTATATACATGCAAATGTTACCGACCCAAGAGCTTGGAAATGGGGACAAGGCAAGATTTCACAAACCAATATTGAAATAACTCCAAAAGGGCTATTTGCTGAAGTTTCGTTATTTCTAACTTTTGCTGCAAACAAAGAATATAATACCAATAGTTATAGCCAATTTTATGATACCGACACGGTAGAATATTCCTTAAACTTTAGTTTGCCAAAAGAGGCAAATGTAATAGACTCTTGGCTATGGATTGATAATCAAACTATTTCAAAGGCTTTGTTATTAGAAAGAGGTATCGCAACAGCTGTTTACGAAGGTATTGTAAAACGAAGAAAAGACCCCTCTATTTTTTATAAAAATAGCAGTGGATATTACGAATTAAAAGTATTTCCAATGATATACGATGGAGAAAGAAGAGTAAAAATTAGCTATTTGATACCTTTTAAAATGCAAAACAGCAAGCTTACACTAAGTTTACCTTCTAATTTTTTGTCAAGTAGTTACTCAAATAGTTATTATTATAATCAATCAAATATTAACCCTGATAACTTTAAAATAAAAGTAAATGCCGATGCAAACTGCAATTCAATAAGCTATTTTAAACAAACAATAAGCGGAACTACTATTAGCAATTTTGCGTCTATAACATTACAGCCAAATGTAAGCACCACCATCAACAGATTAAATACTGGAGAAAACATATTTTTACAATTTGATTCTCCATTTGTTAATGGTACTTTTTATTCTCAATATCAAATTGGAAACGAAACATTTTATCAATTAGGAATTGTACCTAATCAACTTTCTGGATATCCTAGCTCATTAACTTCTTCCAATCTATTACTGCCAGATTTGGATATAATTACAGACGTTTCTAATAGTTTGATTAACTTTAGGCAAAAACAACCTACTACATTTACTAATTTTAAATCTCAAAACATGTATGCAGAGTTTGGCATTTTCAATTCAAATGCAACTCAATTTAAGGCAAGTGCCAAGTTTTCAATAAACTCAAATTTGATTGAATCTCAACTCACATTTTCGGGCAACAATACTGCTATTACTTCAGATTCTATGCTTCGAAAACAATGGGCTGGTTTAAGAATCTCTAGTTTAGAAAAAGAATATGAATCAAATTATTATTACTATTATTATTCTACCGTCTATACTGATTCTAATTACATCAAAAACAGAAATCAAGTTTTGTTTTTGAGCCTCAAAAACAGAGTTTTAGCTACTAATACTTCATTTTTAGCTTTAGAACCAGCAATGACAAATCCTGTTTGTAATAATTGTGTTTCAGTTAAAAACAACACTGAGTTTGCTTATTCGACCTTAAATCTTGTAACTTCAAACGGAAACAATGATAATATTCCTTTTATATTAAGCAGCAATAATACAGTATTTGTTTTATCTGCTAATGATGCAATTTCTGTTACTAATTTTGAAATATATCCAAATCCAATTTCTACAATTCTAAACATCAAAACAGGCAATGACATTGAAGTCTCAAATATCGAAATTATAAATTTAGTTGGCGAAATTATATTTACTAAAAATGTAAAAAATGATTTTGAAAATACACATATCCTAGATATTTCTAAAGAAACTAAATCAGGGATTTATTTGCTAAGAATTTATCATAAAAAAGGAGTGTTTGTTCAAAAAATAGCAATCGAAAATTAAACTTCGATTGCTTCTAAAATATCAGCTAGTTCGTCAAAAGATTTTAAACCTGGAGCAATTTCACTTCCTCCTTTTAAGGCAATTCCAAAAGCTTTGTATGTAGATATATGTGTTTTGATATTTTCTGCCGTGATTCCATATCCAAAAAATAGTTTATACTGATTATCAAAAACTAATTCTTTGATTAATAAGTGATTATCATAAATATTTTGCCCATCATTTGAACAACTTAAAACTACTAAAGAACCTAGTTTTGGGAAAATTGGTATTTTGTTATCTATATTAAAATCAAAAATTATGGGTACCGAAATTTCATCTTCCCAATTAGTATTTTCAACTGAAATATGTACAAAATCGGGTTTGATGTTTTCGATAGTTCGTTTTATAAAATCTAAATTAGAGGTATAAAATTCAGCAACAATTTTAACACCCGACAACCAACCTTTGATGGCTTCAAATTCGGAAAT
The DNA here is from genome assembly GCA_004293915.1 of Bacteroidota bacterium. Taxonomy (GTDB): domain Bacteria; phylum Bacteroidota; class Bacteroidia; order Cytophagales; family UBA9547; genus REAG01. The sequence goes on from RDZG01000105.1 coordinate 2,417, forward strand.
AGAAATTCCATTTGTTTCGTCAAAACAAAAACCTAATAACTCTACACCCATGCCTGCACAATAGCGTGCATCCGACAAATTGGAGATAGAACGCACATATACAGGATATTGTAGCATTTTTTAATCGATAAATTTCTTTATTTTTTCACACGTTTCTGCCAACTCTTCTGAACTTGGTTTGAGCTTGGTTTGTGTAAAATTTATATCTGCAACAGTTTGCATAGGCACCAGATGAATGTGTGCATGAGGAACTTCTAAGCCAATCACTGCAACGCCAATTCGTTTGCAAGGAATTGCTTTTTGCACAGCTCGAGCAACTTTTTTACTAAAAACATGAAATTGAGCCAATTTATCATCTTCTATATCAAAAATATAATCAATTTCAGCTTTAGGTATTACCAAAGTATGTCCTTCAACCAAGGGGAAAACATCTAAAAAAGCCATAAAATCAGCTGTTTCGGCTATTTTATGGCATGGGATTTCACCAGAAACTATTTTAGAAAACAAGCTCGGCATGTTATTTGTATTTTAATATGAAATTTCTAAAATATCAAATTTTACTATTCCATTTGGGGTTTTTACTTCTGCAACATCACCTTTTTTCTTTCCTATAAGTCCTTGACCTATAGGCGATTTAACAGAAATTTTCAATTCTTTTAAGTTAGCTTCTTCTTCAGCCACTAGTGTATAAGTCATTTCGGCTTTATTCACTTGGTTTTTGATTTTAACTTTAGCCAAAATCGAAATTTTGCTTATATCAAGTGAGCTTTGGTTGATAACCCTACCATTTGCAACCGCATCATCAAGTTTTGCGATTTTTAATTCCAACATTCCTTGAGCATCTTTTGCTGCATCGTACTCAGCGTTTTCACTCAAATCGCCTTTATCACGAGCTTCTGCTATTTGTTTTGCCATTTCTGAACGTCCACGTGTTTTCAAATCTTGCAACTCTTCACGCATTCTTTTTAGTCCTTCTTCGGTATAATAATTTAATTGGCTCATACGTTTTGATTACGCTTTAAAAATTGGATACTTGATTAACAAAAAAGAACGGCACAAACATAACTTGTGTGCCGTTCTTTGTTTTAACGTTGCAAATTTACAATTTCTTTATTGTAAATTACAAATCTATTTAAAAAAGTTTGTTTTAAATCAAATTGAAAAAAGTTGTATTATTATTTGCACCAAATTTTATCATTTAGTTTGAAATTCGATGATTTATCAATAGTATTATAGCATGAATAAAAATTCGTCCAAACAAATTGCTCTATCAAAAAAATTAAGGCGATTATACATTATTGCCTTGTTGGCAGTAGCTATTTTTTCAATTATCGGACAAATAATGATTCAGTATGCTATATCGGAACAACAAAACGATGCAACAGTAATCAACTTGGCTGGTAGGCAGCGAATGATTAGCCAACGTATTTGTAAAAACATTTTACTTTTGTCTAAATCAACAAACTTTTTTATAGATACCACACTATATATCAATGATTTAAAAGAAATTATCCCACTTTGGCGTGATGTGCATTTGGGATTGAGAAATAAAGTTTTAGAAAATAAAGGAAAAAAAATTATTGTGAAAAATAGCGAAAAAATAGATAGCATGATTGCTGTTGTACATCCTATTTTTCTGACAATGATTAGTAATGCAAAATATTTGTTATACGAAATTGAAAACACAAATTCGCCAGACAGGAAAATGAATATGAAGGCTGCTATTTCTTCTATTTTGGAAAACGAATTCAATTTTTTAAAAACAATGGACAAAATTGTTTTTCAATACGATGCCGAAGCAAAAGACCGAATTTCTAAACTTAAAATAATTGAACTATTTTTATTTTTCCTTACAGTATTGATATTAATTATTGAAGGATTTTTTATTTTCAGACCTCTTTACCACCAAGTTTCAGATACAATTTTGACTTTAGTAAAATCAGAAGACAATCTTTACGGTGTAAACTTACAATTAAAAAGCACAAACGAATCGTTAATTGCTACCGAAAATCAATTACTTAAAACCCAAGAAGAGAAATTTAAACTACAATTACAAGAGGGAAAAATTCGGTCGGCATCACTCATAGAAGGACAAGAAGCCGAACGAAAACGCATTGCATTTGAATTGCATGATGGCATTGGACAAATGCTTACTGGACTAAAATTAACCGCAGAACGCATTAAAATAAGCTCTTTAGAATCTGAAAAAGAACAAAAAGCGTTGATAGATTTAAAACAATTGTTAGACAGTACAATGGCGGAAACACGTACTATTTCTTTCAACCTAACACCTTCTGTATTAGATGATTTTGGTATTTATTCCGCTATAAAAATTTTAGTTGATAATGCTTCTAAAAACACAAATATTACTTTTTTATTAGAGTTTCCTTATAATTTTGAACGCTATTCGACATCAATAGAAATTACACTTTATCGCATCATACAAGAAGCTATAAATAATTGCCTAAAATATGCCGAAGCTACAACCATCAACCTTTCGATTACAAAATCTGACGATTACATTTTGTTAATTATTTCGGATAATGGAAAAGGGTTTGATAGGCGAAAACTAAAAACCAAAATAGTAAGAAATGGCATAAGAAATATGCAAGCCCGAACCGAATTAAACAACGGTGAATTTAAAATTATTTCAAAAATTGGAAAAGGAACAAAAATTTTAGTAAAATTACCTTTAAGTTAATCTTCTACCAAACAAAAATAAATGAATAAAATAAAACTATTAATCGTTGACGACCATCAAGTTGTGCGTAAAGGAATTGTAACTTTGCTCGAAGATGAAGAAGATATACAAATTGTTGGCGAAGCTAGCAATGGAATAGAAGCGCTCGAAAAAATCAAAGTTTTGAATCCTGATGTGGTACTTTTGGATATTTCGATGCCCAAAATGTCGGGTTTAGAAACTGCTGCTTTGATTGATCAAAATCATAAAAATGTCCGCTCTGTAATGTTTTCGATGCATAATAATGAAGATTATATCGTAAAATCTGTTGAAGCTGGGGCACATGGCTATATTTTGAAAGACACTACCCATGATGAACTTTTAGAAGCCATACGAACGGTTTATAATGGTGAAAAATATTTTAACAGCCAAATTTCAAGTATGATTGTGAATGGTTTGGCAAATCGTTCAAAAAAATCAAGTTCTAAACATTCGGATATTAAAATTACTAAATCCGAAAAAGTAATTTTATTGCATATTGTAAATGGACTCAACAGCCGAGAAATTGCCGAAAAAATGAATTTAAGTATCCGAACTGTTGATAATCATAGGGCTCATATTATGAAAAAAACAAACGTTAAAAATGCTGTAGAGCTTGTAAAATTAGCTATTAAAGAAAATTTAACTGCGTAATTTTAATCCATGATTTCATTTGAAAAAGCCTTAGAAATTATTACAAACGTTGCATATCCATTTGATAATGAAGAAATTAGCATCGAATATTGTTTAGGTAGGGTTTTAGCTACCGATGTTTTTACGGATAGAGATTATCCACCATTTAATCGGGCTTCGATGGATGGTTTTGCTATAAAATTCGATGATTTTCAGCAAACTATTCGTGATTATAAAATTATTGAAACTATATATGCAGGTCAGAAATCCGAATTTGAATTAAAATCTGGAGAATGTTACAAAATAATGACTGGTGCTGCTGTTCCACTTTTTGCAAATATGATTATTAGAGTGGAAGACAGTCAAGAAATAGCCCCTAATTTCGTAAAACTTGCTTCTGAAAATCCAAAAATAAATCAAAATATTGCCCAAAAAGGCGAAGATAAAAAAGCAAAAACGCATATTTTATCTAAAGGAACTGTGATAAATCAAGCTGTTTTGGCAACGTTGGCAGTTGTTGGAAAAGCTTTGGTTTGGGTATATAAATCACCTACTTTGGCTATTGTTTCGACAGGAAACGAACTCCGAAAAGTTTCTGAAACAGTAAATGATGTTCAAATAAGAGAATCAAATTCGTATTTGATTCGTGCTGCGTTTGAAAATTATAAAATCACACCCAATTTACTTTTACATTCGCTTGATAATGAGGCGGAATTGACACAAAACCTTTTTCAAGCACTAAAACATAATATTGTAGTCATTTCGGGTGGTGTTTCGGCTGGCGATGCCGATTTTGTGCCTCAAATTCTTCAAAATTTAGGTGTAAAAATGCTTTTTCACAAAGTTCAAATCAAACCTGGCAAGCCAATTTGGTTTGGGATTGGTTCTTCAAATACGATTGTGTTTGCATTGCCTGGTAATCCACTTTCGGTTCAGGTTGCTACAAAGATTTTTATTGCACATTTTCTACAAAAATGTTTGAGCATTGCAAAACCGCTTTTTATCGAAGTGCCTATTTTAGAAGATAGAATAAAAAAAAATACATTAGATGAATTTCTGCCTTGTGTTTTGGAATTTGGAGAAAAAACAGGTGTAATATCCAAAAAGTTTAATGGCTCTGGCGATATTTCTGCCACTATCGATACAGATGGTTTTTATCTTCATCCAAAAGATAAACAAATATTAAAATCAGGAGATTTAGTTCAGTTTTATAAATGGTAAAATTGAGTTGGATAATTTTTTAATCCGTCAAAATATCAGTTAAATTAATTTTGCATAGCACAAATTTACACTATTTTTACGGCAAATTAGCCTCAAATGACCACAATTCCGAATTATTTTATGCCCGCAGAATGGGAAACGCACACAAACACTTGGTTCTCGTGGGCTCACAATACCGATACTTGGACTATGGATGGCAAATATCAAGCCATGATGAAAGCCTATTGCGAATTGCTTTCAAAATTAGCCGAATATGAACACGTTTGCGTCAATTTGGCTGACGAAAAAATGGAAACCGAAGCCAAAAATTGGTTTGATTCGTTGGGATTTTCTTACAAAAACATCCAGTTTTTTCATCATCCCACTAACGATGCGTGGTGCAGAGATCATGGTCCTATTTTTGTAAAAGACAAACAGGGCAACAAAACCATTTTGGATTGGGAATACAATGCTTGGGGAGGAAAATATCCACCTTATGACTTAGATAATCAGATACCTAAACGCATTGCAACGCTCCGCAACCTACCCATTGTGAGTCCTGGTATAGTTTTAGAGGGTGGCTCGATAGAAGTAAATGGCAAAGGTACATTGCTCACAACACGTGCCTGTTTGCTCAACAAAAACCGTAATCCACATCTTACTCAACAACAAATTGAAAATTATTTAACCACTTATTTGGGTTCTACTAACATTCTTTGGCTCGAAGATGGCATCGTTGGCGATGATACCGATGGGCATATCGATGATTTGACACGTTTTATCAATCCAACTACGGTAGTAAATATTATAGAACATCAAAAATCAGATGAAAACTATCATATCTTAAAAGAAAATGCCGAAACATTAGCAAAGTTGAAAGATCAAGATGGCAAATACTTGAATATTATTGAGCTACCAATGCCAAAAGCAATTGTAACAGATGGTTTGCGACTGCCTGCCAGCTATGCCAACTTTTTGATTGCTAACGGTGTGGTGATGGTGCCTATTTTTAAAGATAAAAACGATGATATTGCACTCGATATATTGCAAAGAGCCATGCCAGACCGCAAAATTATTGGGATAAACTGCCGAGAGTTAGTTTGGGGTTTGGGTACTATACATTGCATGAGCCAACAAGAACCTGTATAATCTTAAAATTCAGAATGCTTTATACCTCATTGGTAAAATCTTGTACCAAAAACTATAAATACTTTTCGCTTAAACATGCATTTAGTATTAGTTTGAAACCAGTTTAGTTCAAAAAATCATCATAAGTTTTCTTTAGATTTTATCCATTCAATGGTGTTTTTTAAACCAACCGAAAGTGGAACTTGCGGATTATACTTTAATATTTTACTTGCTTTGTCTATGTTTGCAAAACCAGGAGCAGTATTTTTATTTGGAGTTGGCTTAGCAAAAGTATTTGTTTTTTTTCCAGTTATTTTTTCAATTTCAGTTAAAATATCTACAATTGTATCCGATTGACCACTTCCTAAATTAAATATTTCACATTTTTTAATGATATTTTTATTTAAATAATCACATGACAAAATAACTCCATCTACAATATCAGAAATATAAGTGTAGTCTCTTCCAATATTTCCTTCTCCATATAATGCAATGCTTTGATTTGTAAGATTTGCTTTTACAAATTGGTAAATGCCTGATTCGGGAGGTTGATTTGGACCAAAAACCGAAAACACTCTCAAAATTATTGTATTGATATCATGAATTTGGTTATACATTTCAAGAAACTTTTCTGCTGATTGTTTTGATGCTGTATGGACTGAATCAGGATTTTCTAAAATTGTATGCTCTTCAAACGGGGCTTTTGAACTATGCCCATAAACACTTGAGGTTGATAGATAAACTATTTTTTTTATTTCAGCCTCTTTCATTGATTCTAAAATAGAAACAGTTGCTTTTATATTACTATTTATAAAATCTAGTGGGTTTTTATTTGCTTTTTGTGTACCACTTCTGCCTGCAATGTGAATAACAGTTTCAATTTTTTTTGATTCTAATAGGTCTATATTATTATCAATATCGCAAACATCGCCTGTAATTAATTGAAATCTTGGATTTTCTTTTAAAACATTTACATTTTCTATCTTTATAGATTTTGGATATAAATCGTCAAAATTATCTAAACAAACAACTTTATGCCCATTTTTAATTAATCTTTCGCAAACATGCGAACCAATAAAACCAGCTCCTCCTGTAACTAAATAATTCATTCTTTTTTAAAACTTGCCATAAACAAACAAAAAAACCGTGAAAATTAAAAATTTTCACGGTTTTAAACTTTTATTAATTTGTAATCTATTGTTTTATAAATGATTTAGAGATAACACCTTGTTTAGAATTGACTACTAACGTATAGTAACCTCGTGCTAATTGGGTGATATTCATTTCATAGCCAATGGTTGAATTAGTACTGTACTCTGCAACAAGTCTACCTTCTGAATTAAATATTTTAACAATAGCACTTCCCAAATCTTGTTTTGTATTCAAATTTAAAACATCAGTAGCTGGCACTGGAGATAACTCAAATTTAAAGTTATTTTTAGAATTATCTGATATTGAATTAGGTAAACTTGTAACCGTTACAACAAAACTATATGTAATTGATGGATTGTTAATGTATACACCTGTTACAGTACTTAATCCAATTCCTGTAGCTGACATTACTGCCGATCCAGATGCAGTTGAAATATCCACTATTCCAGAAGGTTCAGCACTAAACGTTACAAGCGTATTTCTAATAAATGGTATTTCAGGATGATCAATAGGAGTAAATATTGGATATAAAGACAATAAATCTACTCCATTACCTAACACAGGTTGAACATTTGAATTACCATCTGAAATTTCAACAGTAAAACTAGATGTCTGTCCAAAAATGATAACTAAAACATCATCAAAAATAGTTGGATCTGAATTAGAAGCTACCCTTATTGTTGCAAAACCATTCCCAGCATCTGTTGCAAAAACTTTTCCAGTAGCATCAACCGTTGCAATACCTGTACCTGAAATTACACTATATGTTAAAGACTTGTCAGTTGCAATTGAAGGTAATCTAGGTAAAGCAGACAATTGAACATTCCCACCTGTTAAAGTAATAGATTTACTTGGACCACCATTTACTAACAATACGGGTTCTCGTTGATTAGATACAGAAATTACTACTATTGAAGTAATGCTAGAATTAGGCAAATAGCCAGAAATTGTAACTAATCCATTGCTAAAATTTCGAGATGTAACTAATCCAGTGATTGAATTAATTGTAACCAAATCATTTCCATTATAAGCAGCATTAGTAGGTTTTTGTCCAAGTATTGTCCAAATAGCTGATTCTGGAATAGCATTTACAGGAGCAGTAGTTGCTACCATTTGCAATGTACCAGCAAGCGTATTCAAGTCATTTGAACCGCCAATTCCTGAAAGTGTAACTTGCTTAACTAATTGTCCTGAAATTGTAAATACAAGTGATGAAGTCAGTAGTGGATTAATATTTGACACTGCAGTTATGGTTACAACTCCATTATCAACTGCTGTAACTTGTCCAGTTGGATCTATATTTACAAATCCACTTGGACTTGAACTGTAGCTAACATTTGTTTGGGTTGTATTTATTGGAGAATAAATAACTGAAAGATTTGCTACTCCACCATTAGTTGAAATTGTATTTACACCAGAACTTGTTAAGGTAATTTGTATAACAGAGACAGTTTGTCCTGTTATAGTTAGTATTGCAAAAGAGCTAATAGATGCGTTTTCTATTGAGGCACCTACTACTGTAACAGTTCCATTACCATCAATTAATGTAGTAACTAAGCCAGTGTTATCAATTGTTGCTCTACCTTGACCTGTAGCCGTTAAAATACTCCATATTACAGCACCATTTGAATTAGTTGGGAAAGGGGCTGTTTGCATTAGTTTACTTCCACCATTTACAGAAATGGCATTTCCACCTTGACCAAAAATGGTTAATGAAATTAAATCATTATCTTGTCCAGATATTGTCATAGGAAAATATCCCTTAACACCAGAGCCATCTTGTGCCGAACCAACTATAGTTATAATTCCATCACCATTTCGTGTTGCAGAAACAATACCCGAATTATTTATATTTGCTTTACCACCACCAACTACAGTAATTACAGACCAAGTAAATGTTGGGTTTGTTGCATTGGAAGGCAATACAGTTGCACTTAAACTCTGAAATCCATTTGCAATATTAATTATATTTACACCAGATATAGAGATAGAGCTTACTGGAATAATCTGCCCAGATATAGTAATTACTTTCATTGCTGATAATGAACCAGCAGTTCCAGTAATGGTAATGATTTCATTTAATCCATTTGCAGAAACTAAACCAGTACCATTTATTCTACCAATAGGATTAGAAGACCAAGTAACATTAGTACCTACATTTGCACCTACTGGACCAAATAATGCGGTCATTTGTGAAGTTCCATTCAATACAGTAATATTTGCACCATTCACAGTCATACTTGTAGCTGTAATACCTTGTCCGGAGATGGTTACAACTCGTGTAGAAACAACTGCACCATACGAACCTGTGATAGTTACTAAACCATTTCCATCATTATTAGCTTGCAATAAACCAGAAACTGCATTTAAACTATTTTTGCCT
>RDZG01000106.1 GCA_004293915.1 Bacteroidota bacterium
ATCTTGCACGGTTTCTGGAAGCGAATATTTAATTGTAGTTTCTTGCGAAAACGGATTAGGAGAGTTTTGATACAAAAAGGCTATCGAAGTAGTTTTTTCGGTACTCGATTTAGTATCATCTGTTCTGGCACCTGCTTTTGGCTTTTCGAGTTTGCGAAGCCTAGCCTCCATGTTTTCTATTTTAACATTTTGTTCTTTTATAGCTTCTACTAAAAGTGGGATAATAGCATTATAATTTACAGTTTTTATACCCACTTTATTTAGCATTACTGCCTCAGGTAAAACCGTTTCTACTTCTTGAGCTATTAAGCCATATTGTTTTTTAAAATTAAAATTTTTGCCGTAAGCAATTTTTACAGTCTTTTCGCTTGTATTTGCAGTTGATGTTACATTTTTTGTTTTATTACTGTCCAATTTAGAAAGATAATAAGTATTATCAATAATATCAATTGAATCTTTGGTATCATAAGTTACACCTCTCAAAGCGTTTATCATCTCAATAGCCTTACTACATGTAACAATATTTTCTTTTAATTTTCTGTCAGACCACATCCACGTTTGTTGTGCATAAAAATTGCCGTACAAATAAGCATTTCCTAAATAATCAACATGAAAAATTTTTCTTAATGTAGTAGAATGTGCAATACCCTCACCATTACAATAAAAATTAATATTCCCCCTAAAACTTCCTTGATCTTCTGCAGCAACACGAGCCACAATTCCATTGCCATTATATGTACAAAAATCAATTCCCGACTGATTAGATAACCCTCCACGAGTAGAAACTAATCGAAGTTGATTCCCCCAGTATGTTGAAACATGCAATTGAGAACTAGGCGATGCAGTTCAAGCACCTGTGTATCCATTGCTCAATACCTTCAACTGCCCAAAACTATACGAAACAACAAACGAAAAAAATAAAAATGCGGTTTTTGATTTTTTTGTGAACATGATATCTAAAATTTTAAAAGTTTCACAAAAGTTTCACAAAAGTTTCACAAAAGTTTCACATTTGCAAATAAAATTACAAATATTTTTTTATATTTTAAATCTTTTGCAATGATTTGAGTTATTTTTAGTGTGTTTTTGATGTAAAATTAAAGATTTTTAGTACATTGATAATATAAAAAATTAACTAGTTTTAAAACAAAAATTTTATACAAAAATAGTTAAGCGCTACAAACCGTGAAGTATATCACAAAGTTCCTTTATTTCCAATTCAGTATTATAAGAATGCAAACAAATTCTTAAACGTTCGCTTCCTTTTTTTACTGTAGGCGATAAAATTGGTTTTACAATAAACCCTTGTTCTTGAATTTTTTGTCCAGCGTTTTTAATAGTTTCGTTTCCCGAAATTAATACAACCTGAACTGCACTCGAAGATGCTATCGTTTTTAGTTTTGGCTGTAATTGATTTTTAAAAAATGCAATGTTTTCATATAATTTATGCTGCAAATCTGGCTCTTTTGTAAGTTGCTCAAAAGCCATTTTTATAGAAACCAAATTATGAAACGGCATGGCTGTGGTATAAATAAAAGGTCGGCTAAAGTTTATTAAATATTCTGTCAAAATTTTTGGTCCAGTTACACACGCACCGTGTGTACCAATGGCTTTTCCAAAAGTATGGATTCGTATGGGTATTTTTAGAGACAAACCCAAATGACAAACCAAGCCACTTCCATATTGCCCAAACACACCTGTGCTATGTGCCTCATCTACAATAAATTGAGCATTGTATTTTTCTGAAAGTTTTTCCATTTCTGCTAATGGAGCAAAATCGCCATCCATACTAAAAACACTTTCGGTTGCAATAAAAATTTGTCCTTTGGCACGCTTCAATTTTATTTCTAAATCATTCAAATCGTTGTGTTTAAACGAAAATTTTTCGGCAAAACTCAATCTCATACCATCTTTTATGCACGCATGGCTCAGTTCATCATACAAAATTGTGTCGCCACGTTTTGGCAAACACGAAAAAACACCAACATTTGCCATGTAACCCGAATTGAAAATCAAGGTAGATTCTGATTCAAAAATCTGTGCCAAATAGCATTCTAGTTCTTCAAAATAGGCAGAATTGCCTGACAATAATCGCGAACCAGTCGATCCTAATTTATGTTTTTGTGAATTACATATTTGGTTTATTTTTTCGATAAGCTCCTGATTTTGAGCTAGTCCTAAATAATCGTTTGAATAAAAATCAATGCCGTTGATTGGCACAGAAAGTTTTCTTAAACTTCCTTCTTGTTTGCGTTTTTCAAGTTCGGTAGCAATATTTTGATAAAACATTATTTTCCAAATTTAGCATTAAGCTCTTGGTATTTCTGATTTGGAATTGGAGAAACAAAAACGCTTGTATTTTCTGCGGGTTTTGCCCAATCTAAATAGCCTTTTACCCAAGCATAAGCCAATCCTATCCCTAAAATCAATATAAAAATTGCCATTTCTACCATACTAAACCAAAGCCATTTTCCGTTTGTATTCAATATTATAGTTTTGTTAGCATAAACCGTTGCCCAAGGAAAAAAGAAAATCATCTCAACTTCGAAAAGTATAAATATCAATGCCAACGTATAATACCGAATATTGATTTTGTTCCATGCATTTCCAATGGGTTCTTCCCCTGATTCGTAAGTAGTTAGTTTTTCGTAATTTGGTTTGTTTGGTCTTATGATTTTTGCGAACAATAATCCAATAATCACAAAAATCACAGCGCCAATAATAAAAAGTAAAATCACCGACCATTCTGATAGAGGCAAATTATTTTCCACTTGCAGTTGTTTCTGTTAATATTTTTTTGAAACGAGCATCGTCTTTAAACAAATCTAATGCAGCTTTTATGTCTTCATCGTTGTCGAACGAAGCTTCTACACCACCTTTTTGTAAATAATAACGCGTTACAATTTCTCCCTCCAACATTTCGATAATTTCGGATTTGAATTTTTGCAAATCGCTTTCTTTATTATGATATATTTTTTGTTTTAACGATTCGATTTGGTCTTTTATTCCATCATAATATTTTTCTTTTTTAGAATTATCTATTAAATCTTCTAATTCGGTTTCAACTTTTGTTTTATAATCATAGTCTTTGCCTGCAAGCCATTTTGTAAACTCAAGATATTCTGCATCTGTTAGTTGAAATTCTTTTGCTGGTGCAATTTTTGGATGATTAAAAGCATATTCTGTGGCATAATCAAAAATATGATTTTTTTGAATCAAACTTACTGTTATGGCAGCAAAATCGCCTTTCACCACTTTTACATCAGGCGAAACACCTGCACCATCAAATACTTTTCTGCCATTTTTGGTTTTAAATTCTCTACGCAAACTATCGGCAATGCGAGTGGCAGAGCCATCTTCTTTTTTCTTTGAATAATCAATGGCTTGAATACATCTCCCACTTGGAATATAATATTTTGCTGTCGTTACTTTCAACTGTGCATTATACGAAAGTGGTTTTGTGGCTTGTACTAAACCTTTTCCAAACGTTTTTTCGCCAACCAAAATGCCTCTATCATAATCTTGAATCACACCCGAAACAATTTCTGCAGCCGATGCACTATGGTCGCTTGTGAGTACAATTATTGGAATGGTTAAATCCAGTGGATTGTTGAGTGCCAAGTAAGATTTGTTCCAATCTGCTACTTTACTTTTTGTACTAACAACTTCTTTGTCTTTGGGAATAAATAAATTAGCAATATTTATGGCTTCGGTCAGTAAACCTCCAGGATTATCTCTCAAATCAAAAATTATTTTTTTTGCTCCTTGCTCTTTTAGTTTAATAATGGCATCTCGCACATCTTTTGAGGCATTAACCGTAAAATCTGTTAAATGAAAATAACCAACTTCGTTGTTTATCATGCCTTGATATGGAATATTTTCTATTTTGATTTTTTGACGTGTGATTTCAATTTCTTGTGGGTCTTTTTGTCCGAAGCGTGAAATTTTAATTTTAAATTTTGTACCTGCCTGTCCTTTTAAAAGTTTACTAATGTCGTTGGTGTTTTTGTCTTTCATATCTTTTCCATCGATAGCCAAAATTTCATCACCTATTTTTAATCCTGAGATATGGGCTGGAAAACCTTCATAAGGCATCAAAATAATATTCTTGTTACCTTTTCTGCCGATAACAGCCCCAATGCCAGCATATTGACCTGTTGTCATGGTACGATAATCTTCAATATCGTCTTCTGCAATATAGTTTGTGTATGGATCGAGCGATTCTAACATGGCATTAATACCTACATTTATTACTTGTGTAGGATTAATTTCGTCCACATAATTTGCATTTACTTCTTTAAATAGTGTGGCAAAAATATCCAAGTTTTTGGCTATTTCGAAATACCTATCGTTTGCCTGATTGAAAGCAAAAAAAGTGGCAGAAAGTACAGCAATTCCAATAATAATACGTGTTTTTTTCATTTTTTTGGTTCTATATTTTTAAATGTTTTTATGGTTTCAATCGTACAATTTTATCGTCTCGCCAAATAATTATTTCGCTGTTTTTTTGTTTTTTAAATGCTAACATTTTTTCGTAAACTAAATCTAGCCCAAATAATATTTTAGTTTTAGTATCAGTTTTAGCTTCTGTTTTCATGTTTTTTCTTCATTTCATTAAATTTGTACTCATCAATCACTTTTATCAAACTGTTTTTCTTTTTTTCAGCAATCAATAGAGGTTTTAGGTCAGTATTATCGAAAATAAAAGTTTCATTTACCAAAGGTATATAAATATCAAACAAATTTATAATTCCATTTAGATATCTTCGTTCAATTATGGCTGGTTCTATGTTGTGTCAATTTTCCAAAACTTATTAGCTAATTTCGCTACTTACTTGCTTATTTTCTAAAACCAACTTTTGCAGCACAGCAATCATTTTTTTTTCGACTTCTGCAAATGGTATAATTTCTTTGTGAATATATACAAACGCAATTTGCAAGTTGTTGTTGCTCAGTTGGTTCAGAATTATTTTATTTTTACGATAAGCTTCTCTAATTAATCGTTTTAGGCGATTTCTATCAACCGCTTTTTTGAAATTTCGTTTGGGAACGGTAATTAAAATTTGGGTTAGGTTGGCATTGTTTTCTTCCAAAATATAACTTACCTTAAACGGAAAAAGAAACACTCCTTTGGCTTTTCCAAACAGCAACTTAATTTGTTTTTTTGAGCAAATTCTTTCTGATTTGGAAAACGATTGGGCAGACATTTTTATTAAGCCAATTGCAATTTTGGGAAACTGCGTTTCGCCATTTCGTAGCTTCCAAAAAGTACGGTGCAATAAAATAAATCTCCCATTAATGTATTTCCAAAAAACGGAATTGCCATAACATAACATTCTATAAATCCTTTAAAATCAATACTATACATGCCAGAACCTATCCAAACGCCAAAATTTGTAACTAAGAAAAAAACAATAGACGAAGCCATTGAAGCAATAAAAACATTCAAAACCGAAACCTTATTTTTTAAATAATTTCCACCTAAAATAATAACTAAAAATGCACCATAAACCCAAATCATAGAACTATGAAAACCTATAAAAACATCGCTCAAAAGCATTGCCGAAATCGAAATCAAAACTGCCAATTTTCTATCTCCTAGATAGGCTGCTGCAAACAAACCAATGGCGGCAATGGGAGTAAAATTGGGCAAATGTGGTACCAAACGACTAAGTGCCGCCATTACGATTAAAAATGTACTTACTAAAAAGGTATTTGAAGTTAAAATATTTTTCATTGTCATTAAATTTTAATGCGAAGATATAAAATAATTGTTTCAAAACTGTATGTGGATAAAAATGAAGCTAAATATTTTAAAAATTTGGGCTTTATACCTACTTTTCAACTTTATATCCAACTATGGAACTCAAAATTTTCTTCGATGCTATAGACGAATCGGTTTATGAACTCATAACCGACCCCAATTCTATATTTAATCAATTACGTATTTATACAGATAAATTTCCAGATTGGAAAAGTGCCGATTTAGCTATTATTGGATTGAAAGAAGACCGAGGAAATATTTATACTTCGGGTATTGAGCGTGGAGCAGATGCCATCAGAAGCAAATTATATAAACTCAAAAAAGGTAATCATAGTATTCGCATAGTCGATTTAGGAAATCTTAGAAACGGCATAAAAATAGATGATACTTATATGCGTTTGCGAGAAGTTGTGGAAAGTCTATTAGAGTATAATATCATTCCAATTATTATCGGAACTACACATGATTTGGATTTTGGGCAGTTTTTGGCTTACGAAAAATTTGATAAATTGATTTCGGTTGCTAATATCGATGCGGTTTTGGATTTGGAAAGCACATCGCATCATGGACACAACAAACATCATACACATCAAATTTTGATGCACGAGCCAAATTTTCTGTTTAATTTCGCAAATATTGGTTTTCAATCTTTTTTGAATGATTATGAAAATGTGGATGTACTCGAAAAACTAAATTTTGAAAATCATCGCATTGGCACAGTTAGAAAATCGATTGAAGAAATGGAACCAGTAATCCGTCAGGCAGATATGCTTACGTTTGATATCACTGCCATTCGGATTAGTGATGCACCAGGCAATCCAAACGCTACTCCATTTGGACTCACAGGCGAAGAAGCTTGTCAATTGGCTTGGTATGCAGGCATGAGTAGTAAACTTTCTTCGATTGGTATTTACGAATATTATCCAGAAGACGATATAAAAGGACAAACGGCTGGGGTAATTGCAACTATGATTTGGTATTTTATAGAAGGTTTTTATAACCGAAAATCAGATACAAATTTCAAAGGAAATGGTTTTTCAAAATTTGTAGTTACAATGAAAAACAACCCAAGCAAAATAGTGTTTTACAAAAACAAAATAAGTGAAATGTGGTGGATGGAAGTACCATATCCTTCGGGAAAAGACAAATTTCAGCGTGTTTCGATTTTGCCTTGCAGCTATGCCGATTACGAACTTGCCACAAAAGGCGAGCTTCCAAATCGTTGGATTAGTACACATGCAAAATTGATTTAAGCTTTAAAGATTAGAAATTTCGACTATTTTTTTGCCACGAATTCACTAATTTTTAGTGTTTTTTTCGTGCATTCGTGGCAAATATTTAGATAGAATGATTTTCATCCTATCTTTATTGCAATATTTTAAAGTCATGTTTTATTGTAAATTTCAAAACATAGCCGAAATTTCTATATTTATTTTGATGAAATCGCCATTTTTTGAATATTTAAGCATAATTTTGCTAATACATTGATTTATATTACTTTCGAGCCTCATAAACCCAAAATATGAAGAAGTTTTCTGCAAATATAGTATTACTAATTTTCCCTTTTCTGCTTTTTGATTGTGGGAAAAAAACCGAACAAAATACTGGACAAGGTGTTGAAAATCAAGCCTTAGGTGGTCGTTTTTATGGTGGTGTATTTCGTATGAACGAATCTGAATATATCAAAACACTTTTCCCTCCATCGATTACAGATGCATTTTCGTATCGCATTGCCAATCAAATTTACGAAGGTTTATTGAAATTCGACCAAACATATCTCACACACAAATGCGGATTGGCAGAATCTTATTCAGTAGATTCTTCTGGAAAAATTTATACTTTTAAATTAAGAAAAGGTGTTTTTTTTCACGATGCAGATTGTTTTGAAGGTGGAAAAGGCAGAGAATTTACAGCTCAAGATGTAAAAGAATGTTTTACTTATATCTGTACAAATAATGCACAAAATCTTGGTTTCGAAATATTTAACGGAACATTAAAAGGAGCAAAAAAATATTTTGATGCTACTATTGGTGGCAAAAAGCCAGATTTTGAAGTCGAAGGAATTAAGATTATAGATGATTATACCATTGAATTTACATTAGAAAAAAAATCATCACTTTTTTTATATAATCTGGCTAGACCTTTTGCATATATTTATCCAAAAGAAGCATTATTGAAATACGGAAACGATATGCGTATCAAACCTGTGGGTACTGGTGCATTTTATCTTTCGGCAGTTGAAGAAGATATTTCAATGATTTTGAAAAAAAACGAACATTATTATGGTAAAGATTCGGTTGGAAATAAACTCCCCTTTATTGATGCTTTAGAAATTAGATTTTTAAAAGACAGAAAAACAGAACTTTTTGAATTTAAAAAAGGCAATTTTGATTTAATTTATAGACTTCCAACGGACCAAATCATCGAAATTGTGGAAAGCACAATGGACGATTCGCAAGAAAGCGAATACAAAAAATATTTGATGCAACGTGAAGCTGAAATGAGTACACATTTTTTGATGTTCAATCATCAACATCCATTATTTAAAAATATAAATATTAGAAAAGCAATATGTTTTGCCATTGATAGAAACAAAATTTTGGAATATGTTTTGCAAGGTGAAGGATTTAAAGCGGGTGTAAACGGCATTACCCCACCTGTTTTTGATGGATACGATATCGAAAAAATAAAAGGATATGATCTCAATATCGATTCTGCAAAATATTATTTAGCAAAAGCTGGTTATAAAGATGGTAAAAATTTCCCAAAATTGACACTAGATTTAAACTCAGATGCCGAACGCAATGTGGCTGTAGCTACCGAAGTTCAAAAAGAATTAAAAGACAATTTGAATATCGACATCGAATTGAGTGTGGTACCAATGGCTCAACATATCGACAATTCAATAAATGGTAAATCTGCTTTTTTTAGAATTGGTTGGTTGGCAGATTTTCCAAATCCAGAAAATTTCTTGTTTTTGTTTTATGGAAAAACAGTTCCAAAAAGCCCGAATGGTACAAGTTTTCCAAATGTATCACGATATCATAGCCCAGTTTTTGATGGTTATTATGAAAAAGCCATGCAAGCAATTGAGGTAAAAGATATTGTTGCAAATTTCCAAAATGCCGAACAAACTTTGATGAACGATGCAGGTGTGGTGGTACTGTGGTATGACGAAGGATATAGACTTTTGCAACCTTATGTCAAAAATTTTCCTAACAATCCAATGCAATACCGCGACTTGAGCGAAGTTTATTTTGAAAGAACTGTTGCAAAATAATTACTCATTCATATACAAAAAATCATAGTGAATAACTGGTTTGTGTCCTTTCTGACCAATTATTTCAACAAGTTTTTTCGATGAATATTGCACTTTTCCTAATCCAAGAATGTGTTGCTTTTCGTTTGTGATATGTACAATATCGCCTGTGCTAAACTCGCCTTTGATTTCTATAATTCCAACCGCCAATAGACTAGTTGCTTTTGGGTTTTTGAGTGCTTCAACAGCTCCATTGTTCAAAACAATTTTGCCTTTTGAATCTGAAAAAGCAATTCTTTTTTTTGTGTTAGAAGCTTGTTTTACAGGCAAAAAAGTAGTTCCAACTGAACCAATACTTGAATTTAATAAATCAATTAAAATCGAATCTGTTTTTCCGTTTGCAATATGAACAGCAATACCCGATTTGGCAACTTTTCGAGCAATATTGCATTTTGTAATCATTCCACCACGACCAAAATTTGATTTTTCGGTTGAAACATATTTGCTAAAATCAACTAGTTTTTCATCAACAATTGAAATGATTTTTGAGTTTTGGTCTTTTGGATTTCCATTGTAAATGCCATTTACATTACTCAAAATTATTAGTGCATCAGCATTGAGCATGGTTGCTATCAATCCCGCCAATTCATCATTATCAGTAAACATCAATTCGCTTACCGAAACCACATCGTTTTCGTTTACAATAGGCAAAACTTTTTGTTCGAGCAAGGCTTCAAAACAATTTCGCATATTAAAATAATGTGTTTTATCTCTAAAATCTTCTTTTGTTACTAAAACTTGAGAACATATAATGCTTTGATTCTTAAAAAAATCATAATAAGTGTGTAATAATTTTACTTGCCCAACCGAAGCCAAAACTTGTCTAGCAGCCACATTATCAGCTTTTTTTGTTAGTTTTATTAAACCTCTGCCCGATGCTACAGCCCCAGATGATATTAAAATAACATCAATTCCTTGGCTTTTTATTTGTGCTAATTGATTAACTAATTTTTCAATAATATGTACATCTAAACCACCATCTGAGGCTGTTAGCACATTTGAACCGACTTTGATTACAATTTTTTTGTATTTCATTCTTATCAAAAATAGTTTATAATGATTGTAATTTAACAAACATTGCTTTAATTTGCACGTAACTAAATATGTACTATACTTTGGTTGGCATCCAAAATATTGTACAAAGCTAAAAAATGAAATTTGAATTAAAGCAATCTGATGATTTTAAATATATCGATGAAGGACATGGAAGTGTTTTATTGCTACTTCATGGGTTATTTGGTGCATTGAGCAATTGGGAAGCTGTAATTCGCAGATTTTCAACTAGATATAGAGTTATAATACCGCTTTTGCCAATTATTGAAATGCCAATTAGAGAAGCTTCGGTGGATGGTTTAACAAATTATACCGAACGTTTTGTAGAAAAAATGGGCTTGAAAAATATTTCAATTTTAGGAAATTCACTTGGTGGACACATTGCACTTTTGTATGCATTGAGAAATAGAATAAATGTAAAAAATTTAATTTTAACAGGAAGCTCTGGTTTGTTTGAAAACTCGATGGGAGGCTCTTTTCCAAAACGTGGCGATAGAAAATACATAGAAGAACGCGTAAAATATACTTTTTATAATCCAAATTTGGCTTCAAAAGAGCTTGTAGACGAGGTATTTGACATCACAAACAATATCAGAAAAGGTTTAAACATTGTTTCGATTGCAAAATCTGCTCAACGACAAAATCTAGCAAAAGAAATAAAAGACCTAAAAGTAAAAACTTTATTGGTTTGGGGATTGAATGATACCATCACTCCTCCGCATGTGGCACATGAGTTTTCGAGACTTATGTCGAATTCTGAAGTTCGTTTTATTGATGAGTGTGGACACGCACCCATGATGGAACATCCCGAAAAATTTAATGAATATGTAGCCGAATTTTTGGCAGAACCAGTACACGCATGATAGCTTCAAGTTTCATTAATCTTTCGATACCTGTTTTGAAAAAAACGGATACAGTTTCTACTGGACTCGATTATTTTGAGCATTCAAAACTGCTTTGGCTGCCTGTAATCAAAGAAAAAGGGTTTGAAGGAATGGTTTCGGAAGAAATGCTTTTTGATGCCGATGACAATGCAAAAATCAGCACAATTTTGCTCCAAAAAGCGGATGATCATATCGAAGAAAATCAACATTTTTTTGATGCCATAAAAATTTTGCATCAAAGCAATACTGATATTGTGGCGGTTTTGAATAAAGATGATGAATATATTGGAAGTATTTCGGCTCCTGATTTATTAAATTATTATGCAAATATTGGTTTTATAGATTCTCCTGGCGGAATTTTGGTGCTTTCTACTCCACAGCACAGTTATTCGCTTTCGGAAATTAGTCGAATAGTAGAAACCAACGATATGAAAGTTTTGGCTTTGCATGTTTCAAATGTAAATCCAGAAACGTATGATGTCGAAATTACTTTAAAACTCAACAAAACAGATTTAACGCGATTAATAGCCTCTTTCGAGCGATTTAATTATACAATTGTAATGCCGATAGGTTGGATATGTTGCTCAAATATTTGAGTATATAGCTTTTTTTTAAGCCAAAAGTATACTTGCAGGAATATCAAATTTCTGGTAAAACATTTTTATCATATTAACCGTCAATGGTTTACGATTGTTTAAAATTTGTGAAACATAGCTTTTATTACCAATAAAAGGGACTAAATCACTGTTTTTTACTCCCATTTCCTTCATTTTTAATTTTATTACTTCAATAACATTTGGGTGTGGAATTTTATAATTTTTGTCCTCATAATCTTTTATTACCAATAATAATAGTTCCAATTGATCCCCTTCAAAAGTATTTTTTTTCACATTTGCATTAAATAATTTATCTACATCATCTAATGCTTGTTTATATTCTACATCGTTTTTAATTATTTTCATTGTTTTTGAAATTTATATTTTCATATTCTTGATAAGTACCAAACCATTATTTATATTAAACCGAAAAATTAAGATTACATAAGTCAACTATAAATTCATTGGGTTTTTGGTATTGAGAAAACATTTTCCAAAACTGTTTCATTCTATC
>RDZG01000107.1 GCA_004293915.1 Bacteroidota bacterium
TTTATCTTCCACCCTTCGGAGTTTTCTTTGGAGGCTACGCCTCCAAAGAAAACTCCGAAGGGTAAGAAATGTCATCAATAACGTTGTGAAACTTTACAATTATATACACAAATTTATTATAAAATTTTGATTATCAAATCAAACACATCATTTGAGATTTAATGCTTTAGATAGTCATGGATTATATTCATTGTAAACAAATACTCTATTGATACCGAAATTATCAATAGAGTTGTGATATAATTTATTTTTAATTTCAAACCCGCGGTTGGCAGCACACTTACCACCATTTCTAACTATTAAAAAGCTGATATGCTAAAAATCAAATATATTTTTTATTTTAAACTAGCGTATTTTTTTAAAAAACTTTAACATCAATGCCTTTGTGATTTATTTTTAAAATACCTCCAATTTTGAGTGGAGTCCATGTCCAGCCAGCGTTTTCAATACTTTTAGTTTCTGGCAAAATATCGTTCCAAATTTTTATTTTTAGGGGTTTTGTTGTCATGCGAATGGTTTCAATACTGTTTTCTTCTGAGGTTCGGTAGTATATTTTTATAGTCTTTAAATCCTCATTATCAACATCTTGAGCTAAACGTTTATTAATATCTGGAGCATAATCAGCTTGCGATACAATAGTTGTTGAATGCACAATATGATTTTCGTTTTCTGGTGCAATTTCAGGATTTGTACCCATAGCTTTTAGCAAATGTCTGATATAATCGCCATAGCCATCCGTAAACCAAATTTCATCACGAGGATAACAGTTTTTGCCATCATTATCAACCATATATGTAACCCAAGCTAAGGCTCGAATGGCGTTTTTAAAATAAGTAGAATCGCCACTACGTTTTGTATAGAGTAATTCTACTTGTGCTTGCCTGGCGGTGTGGCTGTTGCCAGGGGTTTGATAGGCTGTTTGCTCATTTATAACAATTACACCGTATTTTTGCCACGATTTGTTTCCAACTTTTGCATAAACCCATTCAAATATTGATTTAACTTCTGTTTTCCAATTTGGAAAATAGGATGGATGGTTTAGCATATATTCGGCAAAGGTAATCGCATTGATTTGCGTATCAGACCAACCTGGGATGTCTTCAAAAAATGGACCCCATTTGTTGTTTTTTAGCGGATACGTTTTCATCCATTCCAAAATAGTATTGTGAGCCTTTTTATAGCTTTCAATATTACCTTTTTTCATTTCAATTAGTTCGTTAAAAAGACATAGCGTTCCAACCCAATTACTTGTATATGAGGTATATCCTGCAATTTTTCCTGATCCGTCATTACTTTTTAATGTTCCAATTTCGCCTGTGATGGCATTTACTTTAAAAGGCAATGGCGAGTTGTCAGAATCGCCAATTTTGGTGTTTTTTGCCAAGCAATCTGCAATTTTTATGGCATGTTCTAAATAAACCAATTCTGTAGCGTGTGGAAATTTATACGATGACATTACTTTATATAATTTCAAAAGTTCCCATCCAAACGAGCCTGCTTTGTCAGGTTGGGTAAAGTTTTTACCAATTATCATATCACCATCATAAAAACCAGAATATAAAAGTGTATTATATGGATAAGGAATATTTGGGTAAGCGACATTTTCGAAAGAAAGACTATGAGTTAGGTAATAATCAGCCAAAAATTTATAATTTTCTTTAACCCGTTCATTGCCAGTATACATATATAAAAGATTCCATGACGACATAGCCATTTGTAATTGGTCGCCTCCTAATCCACGAGGGTCATTGGTTTTTTCACGCCAAACTTGGTGGTTCATATAGTATGGCAATCCATTGAAATCTATTCGCATAGTATCCCAAAAGTTCCACGTGAGGTTAATGCAATGGTTTAATGAAATGCCTAAATCATCATTGAACCAAGGGAGAATGTTTCCTTTTGCATCTGTTTTTATGGCATGAAATACCAATTTACCCTCTTTAGTATCATCATAATTGATGGCAGTTTTTTGTGCAAAAACCTGTGAAAAGGCAAAAAACAATGTGAATAAAACCGATTTTTTCATTGGCTTATTTTAAAATTACAACTTCGTTTCCAGCATTATAATTTATTTTCAAAGCACCTTCGTTTCCGATTGGATTCCATACAAAACCTTCGGATTGTAAATCTTTTTTTTCAGTTAAATTTTTACCATTAACTGAAATAGATTTAGGTTTTGACGTCAATCGAAGCGTTACAACTGATTGATTATCATAGGTTTTAAAAGAAATTTTAGTTGGTGAATAAGCAATGTTTAATACCGCAGAAGTTGATTTTATCAAATGATCTTCTCCCGCGGGTGCCCATTCGGGTATGGCTGCCATACCATCAAAATAATGTTTTATAAAATCGGAATAGCCATCGCTCCACCAGCTGCCGGGCCAAGTATGACCCACCCATGCGGCTCCGTTCAACTCCACATTATAAGTTCCATAATTGAAATGCCTAAAAGCTTGTTCTTTGAACCATGGATTTTGGGTGCGTTCAAAGTACATAGCACAAACTGAGGCAAAACGAGTAGAATGGCTTGCCATAGGTTCGTAGCACCATGTTTGTTCTTTGATAGCATCGATATTTTCAGCACCAAAGGCACTTTTTACATAATAAATCAAAGCTAAAACATCAATGTCTGTATTGTTTGCTATATTAGGGTTTTTCAATAAATAACGTGCAGTTTCCATTGGGCTGACCTGATTTCTATTGGCTCGTTCTTCGTCATTGATAATATCTTCAAAATAATTGCACCATACATAGGTTTTCATTGGTCCATTTTTGGAATACAACCAATCCCAAGCCAGTTTGCGTGTTTGAGTATATTTACTGGTTCTTCCTGTGTCCAATTTAATCACTTCTTTTATACGAATAATTTCATCAAACATTTTGATCGGCTCTATCACATGTGAGCAATACGTATCGTGTACTTTTCCAGTACGAGCATTCAGTCTGAAAGGCCAAGGAGAATATTTTGTTTGAGTAGCAATGAATGAACTGTATTCTGGCAAAACATCTTTTTTAACATGCTTTGCTAAGGCATCGGCACAGTTGAGTCCTGCTCTTAAGAAAACAGTATCTCCTGTAATTTCATAAAACTTGATATAGGCATATCCCAACTCCCCAATTTTATCAGGTTCAATACCGTGCAATCCATCGCCACGCATACCTTCTCTTTCTAGCAAACCAGAACCTTGATAGATGGTATCTTTTGGGTCGGAACTTGCATAAGGTACATTTGCCCAAATAAAATTCTTCGGTGTTGTGCCGTTTTTGATTTGATACAATAGCATTTTTCGAACGGTTTCTACATAACCTTTATCGCCTGTAAAGCCATACATGTCAAGTGCTAAGCTTTGAGTTAGACCTGCAAAAACACAAGCAGGATTGTGCATCCAATCTACTCTATCAAAATTAGCAGCAGCTTTACCCCCCAAAGACTTTCCTTGAATAATTTCATTGCCTTTTTTCATGTGAGGACCTTCAAAGCAGCAAGTTGTATAAAGCAGTTCTTTACCAGAGTCTTTATCCAAAGGCGATTTGTCTTTAATGAATTCAGCTGTTATATTTATTACTTTTTGATAGGCTTTGCCAATATTATTAGGTTCATAACGTGGTAACAATCCCCCTGTTTTATCTCTATTAATTTTAACTCCACAAATACTATCTAATTTTACTTTGGTTTTGATAGTTTGTGCAAAAGTTATGCTAATCGAAATAGATAATAAAAATAGTGTAGTTTTCATGTTATTAAGTTTTTGTTATTATTATTAATTTAAGCAATCATTTTATTTACTGTAAAACCTATTTTTTCGATTTCGACTTTAACTACATCGCCAGGTTTGAGCCAGTTTTTTTCTGGTAAACCCATAATTACACCAGCTGGAGTGCCTGTAACAACCAAATCGCCAGGTTCTAAAGTCATGTGAGCTGATAAATCTGCAATGATTTCGGCAATCGAAAAAATCATATCCGAAGTATTAGAATTTTGGCGTTCTTCTCCATTGAGCGAACATGTTAGTTGCAATTTTTGTGGGTCGCCAACTTCATCTTTCGTTACCAAATATTTTCCTAAAGGCAAAAACTGGTCTAAACTTTTGCCCATTAGCCATTGAGAGGTTCTAAACTGCAAATCTCTGCACGATAAATCGTTGGCTACGCAATAACCCAAAACATAATCAAGTGCGTTTTCTTTGGTGGCGTTTTTGCACTTTGTTCCAATCACAAAACCAAGTTCGACTTCATAATCAAACTGCGAACCAACTTTGCCTAGCGACACATCCTGACCAAAATCAATTAAGGTATTGCTGTATTTTGTAAACACGACTGGAATAGTTGGAATCGCCATTCCGCTTTCTATGGCATGTTTTCGGTAATTCAATCCGATACAAATTATTTTTGATGGACGAGGATTGCAAGAAAGAATCTGTAATTTACTTTCGTCTAAATATTCGCCTGTATAGTTTTTAACACCTTTTTCTATTTCTAACAAATCGGCATTTGTAAGGTTTTTGTCCGAAAAAAAACCAAGTTTTATCACTCCTTTTGGTGTAGAAACGCCAAGTGTGATTTTATGTTGATCTTGGAAATACAATAATTTCATATTGAAAATTGATAAAGTTTTTAATTTAATAATAAGAAAAAGTGGCAAATTATTTTGAGGAAAAGCCCAATTATGAATTTTATCATCGATAAAGTTTCATTTTGGTAATATTTTCTAGTTCCCCTCCCTTTGGCAATGTCGTTAAGTTAAAGAAATTACTTTCATTAAACCCCTCCCTAAATCCCTCCCCAAAAAGGGGGAGGGACTTTCGAGCATCTTAACTTAACGACATTGCTCCCTTTGGATTCTGCGGCTTCGTAGCAGAAATTGGCTAGGGGTGGGGTATTATTATTTGTAATACCTACACGTACTTTTCTATTATTATAATTCAAAATAATTTGCCACTCAATGATTTTAATATGTAGCTCTTCCTCCTGTTAAGTCGTAAGTAAAAGCGGTTGTAAAACTATTTTCTTTCGACACAATAAAACTTGCCAAATCAGCTGCTTCTTCGAGAGTTCCGCAGCGTTTCATTGGTATTTTATCAGTCATGTATTTTACTTGCGTATCTGGCATGGCATCTACCAACGGAGTGCGAATAACGGCTGGAGCAAGTGCATTAACTGTAATTCCTGTTTCGGCATATTCTTTGCCTTGCACTTTGGTCATTCCAATCACGGCTGCTTTTGACGAAGAATAAGCCAACATTCCTGCATTTCCTTCTTTGCCTGCAACCGAAGCGATATGCAATATTCTACCATAGTTTTGTTTAAGCATCTGTGGCAACACACCTTGTGCGGTGTAATAGCTTGCCATATAATTTACTTCAAAAACTTTTTTCAAGTTTTCTGTTTCTACTTCGTGGCTTTTGATATTTGTTTTGCCTGTGATACCAGCACAATTAACTAAAATATCTATTCGTCCCCATTTGGCAACTACTTCGTTGATGCTATCATTTACCAATTTTTGGTTAGTAATATCGATACCAAAAATCATAGATTTAGCACTCATTTCTGCAAATGCAGTTGAAGCCTCTGCACCATTTAGGTCGAAAACGGCAACTTTAGCACCTAAACTAATTAGTTTTTTAGCTATCGCTAATCCCAAACCAGAAGCAGCACCTGTAATTATAGCAACTTGATTTTCAAAATTCATGGCTTAGTATTTTTTAATATCTTCAACTAATTTTAAAATACGCTCATTCAATTCTTTGATGTAGTTTGCAGTAGAAGCATCAGGAATATAAGCACCTTTACGGGCAATGCTGTTTTTCAACACACCTCTCGCTATTAATAATTCTTTTTCGGCATAATGGAATAATTCCATGTTTTGAAGCGAGAAGAATATTTGTGGCATCACACGCTCAAAAATTTCAAATGCTTTGGCTGTTTCGCCTTTTTGACGTAGTGTAAATACTTTTTGTAATATATCTGAAACCGCTAAACCTGGCATCACACCGGCAATACCAACTGGAATTAACTCTAATAAATACAACCCCCCCCAACCTTCAAGCACGCCAACCGAGCCATTTGTAGTTTTGATAATATCTTCAAATTTAGGTGCACAAAGAGGTTCTTCTAGTTTTAAATATTTGAAATTTGGATGTTT
Organism: Bacteroidota bacterium; assembly: GCA_004293915.1. Classification (GTDB taxonomy): domain Bacteria; phylum Bacteroidota; class Bacteroidia; order Cytophagales; family UBA9547; genus REAG01. The sequence goes on from RDZG01000107.1 coordinate 6,143, forward strand.
CAAACGCAAATCATCAATTAGTTTTACGCTAATAGACGAGCCTCCCGGATTGAAATCTTGAATCAAAACAGGTGTGTTTGGAATGGCATCGAAAAACTCCGATAAATATTGTTTGATAGACACTTCTGGCAAAGCAAAAATACGTGGCACCGCAAGCGAAATCACATCAGCACCTGCGGCAATATTAGCCTTTGCTAATTTGATGGCTATTTTGAGCGATGGGCTGTTCGATTGAGCCACAATTTGCATTCTTCCTTTGGCTTGATCAACGGCAATTTTTACAACCAGTAGTTTTTCATCGTCCGAAAGTTTGTAAAATTCGCTCGCATAAGCTGGCAAACAAGCTGCTTTTATGCCGATTGAAATAGCAAATTCTACAAGGTTGCGAAGGGCTTGTTCATCTACTTCTTCGTCTGCTGTAAATGGTGTTGGGATAATTGGAATAACGCCTAATAATTCTTTTGAGTTTGACATGATTTTAATTTTTAATGGTTAGTTTTTAATTGTTAATTGTTAATGATTAATGGTTAATGGTTAATAATGGTTAATGGTTAATGGTTAGTTGTTAATGGTTAGTTGTTAATGGTTAATTGTTTATTGATAACTGTTGATTGATAATCTTAAATTTTAATTTTTAGAATTAATTTTTAACTAATAACTAACAACTAACAACTAATAACTAATAACTAATAACTAATAACTAATAACTAATTATTACGATTGTTTATTTATTTTATGTTCCCATAAGGTAGTGATTAGTGTGCCAATCAGCACCAAAACGCCACCTATAATAGCCAAGAAAGATAGTTTTTCGCCTAAGAAAATAGCTGCAATTGGCAATCCCAAGAATGTAATTAAGTAATTTGATAGTCCAACTTGGGTTACATCTAAGTGTTTTAATGCCTTGAAAAACAATATCATAGATAAGAAATTGTGAAATACTGTAAGCAATGCTAATCCAAACCAAGTTTGTGTACTAAAAACTGCTATGTTGCTAAAACTTTGTGGTTCAAAATAGATAACAAAAGGTGTTAAGACTAATATCAGCGTTACATACGAGTAAAAAAGCATATCTATTTCCGAAAAATAGGGTGATATCTTTTTGCAAATGGTATTGTAGTAGGCATTTCCTAAAATAGCTATAAATATTAGTATGTTTCCGAGTGTGTAATTAGAACTGAAATCAAGTTTTGAAATATCGCCAGAGGCACACAAAACCACACCCGCAATGGCAATAATAAAACTTATCCATCGTGCCAAATTCATTTTTTCTTTTAAGATAATGAAAGCAAAAAATGCGGTAATCACTGGCAAAGAAAGGGTGATAATGGAGGCATTGCTAGCCAACGAAAGTTGTGTACCCCAAGTGATGATAACCTGAGCCGGAAAAGCTCCCAAAAGTGCCAACGAAACAAACGTAATTACATCTTGTGTATTGATTTTCTTAATATCCAAAGCTCCTTTATTTAGGAACGGTATTAATAAAAATGTTGCTAAAAGCATAGGTGCCCAAACGGTAAAAATCGGACCTACTTGGTCTTGAACCAATTTGATGCAAGTAAACTGCATAGCCCACATCAAGTTGGCAAAAAATAACAATATCCAAGCAACAAATGATTTATTCATTTTTTGTATTTTGCTTATATTTAATAGCACAACAAAGGTCTGCATACTTTTTGGTTGTTTTGTATATTAAATTATTCATTTTATATACTTTTTTAACATATTATCAGTATTTTTGCCTAAATACGATTAATAAAGTATGCTAAAAGCCCAGTTATACAGACATCCGTTGCGGTCGGACAGCTCGTTTTACTTCGGAAATCAGCTATGCGATTACTTCGACCGACCTTGGCATTTTCACAAAGAGTTCGAATTGGTGTATATCAACAAAAGTTATGGCACCAAATTTATTGGCAACAAAGTATTGCCTTTTGAGCCTGGCGATTTGACTTTGATTGGCTCAAATTTGCCACACCTATTTCGCAACAACGAAGAGTTTTATCAATCTATTGGGCAAAACAGAGCCAATTCTCTGTTTGTACATTTTACAAAAGACTTTTTGGGAGATGGTTTTTTTGAGCTTCCAGAGTGGAATTTGGTCAATCGGATGCTTGAGAAATCGGCTTTTGGGATACAGATAACGGGCAACAGCAGAGATACTGTGGCACAGAAATTAATCAAAATGGATACCGAAAATCCAACTCAACGGTTGATGATTTTGCTCGAGATTTTAATCGAAATAGCCACATGTACCGATACTGCAACTATACTTTCGGCTGGTTTTGCACCCAACAACAGTGGAGATACCGACAAAATCAACAAGGTTTTTGAGTATATCATCAAAAACTATCAAAAAGAGATTTATTTAGACGATATTTCATCGCAGTTGCACATGAGTACGGCTGCCTTTTCTCGTTATTTCAAAAAACATACCCGCAAAACATTTTCGGATTATGTAACCGAAATCCGCATTGCACACGCCTGCAAGCTGATTATCGAAGACAACAAAAGTATTTCGGAGATTGGCTACTTGAGTGGGTTCGAAAACATGGCAAATTTTTATCGCCACTTCAAAGCCAATATGGGCATGATTCCAAAAGACTATAAAAACAAGTTTAAAATTAGTTGAGCAAAGATTAATGGAATTATAAGTTATGGGTTATGAATTGTATTGCAAAAAATTGTAGCTATGATAAATAAAAAAAACTCCTAAACCCTTAGCGATACAAATGGATTTCTATTGGGAAATCTTGTTGCACTTGCGTTTAAGTAAATTCCAAGTCTGGGAAAGCTTGTTACACGTGTGCAGGAACAAATAATTAGTATGCGAAAGCTTGTTACACGTGTGTAGGAGTAAATAATTAGTATGCGAAAGCTAGTTACACATGTGCAGAATCAAATAATTAGTATGCGAAAGCTTTTTGCATTAGTGCAGGAGTAAATAATTAGTATGCGAAAGCTAGTTACACATGTGCAGAAGCTAATAATTAGTATGCGAAATCTTGTTGCACTAATGCAGGAACAAATAATTAGTATGCGAAAGCTTATTACATGTGTGCATGAGTAAATAATTAGTATGCGAAAGCTTTTTGCACTAGTGTAGGAGCAAATAATTAGTATGCGAAAACTTGTTGCACTATTGCAGGAACAAATAATTAGTATGCGAAAGCTAGTTACACTAATGCAGTAACAAATAATTAGTATACGAAAGCTAGTTATACTAGTGCAGGAGCAAATAATTAGTATGCGAAAGCTTGTTACACTTGTGTTTGGACAAACTGTCATTGCGAGCGAAGTGAAGCAATCTCATATTACTAGAGATTGCTTCGGTCGTTCCTCCCTCGCAATGACGATTACGAAGGGTATCAACTGTTTTAAAACGCAGACAGGGTTTTTAACCCTGTCTGCGTTAAACTACTCGTTATGAATCAAAGCGAAGCAATCTTCCTGTCATTGCGAACGCAGTGAAGCAATCTCATATTACTAGAGATTGCTTCGGTCGTTCCTCCCTGGCAATGACGATTACCAAGGGTATCAACTGTTTTAAAACGCAGACAGGGTTTTAAACCCTGTCTGCGTTAAATTACTCGCAATGACGCCAAGCGAAACAACTCATAACTCATAATTTATAACTATTTTAATTCCTTACTTGTACTATACTATGAATAATAACTATAAGATATTATTTAACTATTAATATGTATTATTATTTTCTTTTTATTATTTATGTTTGCAATTAACAATTAACAATTAACAATTAAAATTATGTTCAAAACAATTACAAAACTCGGAGCTGGAATGCTCCTTTCTGCAGTAGCTTTGCAAACGCAAGCACAAACGTGGCAATATGTGGGCAGCAGCAGCAGCACTGGCATCAGTGCTGGAATTGCCTCTTATCAAAGTTTAAAAATTAGCCCTTCGGGTGTTCCTTATGTGGCAATCGAGATAATGCCAATGGCAATAAAACCACAGTAATTAGTTTCAATGGCACAAATTGGGGCATTGTTGGCAGTGCAGGAATAAGTGCAGGACAATCCTCTTATCAAAGTTTAGCTTTTAGCCCTTCGGGGGTTCCTTATGTTGCGTATCAAGGAGATTTTAGCAATGACTTTAAAACCACGGTCTTAAGTTTCAATGGTAGCAATTGGGGAGCAGTAGGCAATGTAGGAATTAGTGCTGGTTCTGCCGATTTTCAAAGTCTTGCTTTTAGCCCTTCGGGAATTCCTTATGTTGCGTATCAAGACGGTGTATATAGCTTTAAAACTACGGTCTTAAGTTTCAATGGTATGAATTGGGGAGCAGTAGGCAATGCAGGTATTAGTGCTGGTTCTGCCGGTTTTCAAAGCATTGCTTTTAGCCCTTCGGGAATTCCTTATGTAGCGTACCAAGACGATGCCAATGGCTCTAAAACCACGGTATTGAGTTTTAATGGCACCAATTGGGGAGTAGTGGGCAGTGTGGGCTTTAGTACCTCAACGGATGACAATCAAAGTTTAGCTTTTAGCCCATCAGGTGTGCCTTATGTTACTTATAGAGATGTTGCAAATGGCAATAAAACCACAGTATTGAGTTTCGATGGCACCAATTGGGGTGCGGTTGGAGGAATTGCGGGCATCAGTGCTGGACAAGCCGTTTATCAAAGTTTAGCTTTTAGCCCTTCGGGTGTGCCATATGTAGCTTTTAAAGATAATGCTAATAATGGTAAAACCACCGTACTTAGTTTCAATGGCAGCAATTGGGGAGCAGTAGGCAATGTAGGAATTAGTGCTGGTTCTGCCAATTATCAAAGTTTAGCTTTTAGCCCTTCAGGTGTTCCGTATGTGGCATATCAAGATGGTGCCAATAACAGTAAAACAAATGTGCTAAAATTTGATAAAGCATCGCAGCAAATTAATAATTTGGCAGCTAGTCAGTCGCTTGTGTATGGCAGTAGCTCCCTATCTTTAGCCAATGTAACTGCTACTTCGGGTTTAACGGTGAGTTTTAGTAGTAGCAACAATGCAGTAGCAAGTATTAGTGGTTCTAATGTTGTTATCATAGGTGCTGGTATAGTAACTATCACAGGTTCACAAGTGGGAGATAACAATTATTTTGCAGCTGCAAATGTATTGGGTGTAATAACTGTTACCAAAGCCAATTTAACTGTATCAGCAGATAATTATAGCAGACAATATGGACTTGCGAATCCTACATTCACAGGTTCTATTACAGGAGCAGTAAATGGAGATGTTATTACACCAAGTTTTAATACAACTGGTTTGCAAACTTCTAATGCTGGAATGTATACTATTTCTG
>RDZG01000059.1 GCA_004293915.1 Bacteroidota bacterium
ATCTAAAATCGGCAACTCTTCGAATATCTTTAGTATATCTCTCGTGTCTCCCATAATTCAAAGATATTATTTTTTGTTGTATTTTTAAGAACATAGCCATATATTGTTAAATAAGTAGAAATAATGAAAAACTTTATTTTAATTCTATTATCATATTGCTTAATATTTAGCTGTAAACAAAAAGAAAGTATTAGTGGTGGAGAGGTGAAAATAATTACTCCTGAATATGTTTTAGATAAAGATATTGTAAGATTTATTAAAGAATACATACAGAGTACAGATAATTTGTACGCAAAAAACTTATGTATGTACGTTTACAAATTATCTGGAAGATATACTGTTATTCAACTTGAATCTAATAATTACGCTTGTAATAATAATTCTGGAGAATCAAATATAATTATTGACGATAAAAAATAGCATTAGTTTTTGGCATTAGCTCAATACTAATACTTCCAGATTCTTTAAGCAATCAAAAATGTGTACCAGATACAAATAACATAAGACATTTCCCTATTTGGGAATTAACAATTGATAAATATAAAAAAACTAAAACTATTAAAAAAAATATTACTAGTTCCTTAAATTTAATTAAAGGAGATCCACTTCCATTTGTTACAAAAAAGCAGTAATTTGGGTAGTGTCTTACCCAGTGGTCTGTAGCACACAAAACACTTTAGCCAATTTTTAATAAAACAAATATATGCTAATTTTGTAGAATATAATTCTATGGATAACGATGTTTTTAAGCCTTTTTTATCTTTTGTTCGACAATCACTTCGCTAATTTGACGAACAGCTATTTTTTAGAATAAAAGTCTACAATATCACTATTTACAAAATATTATTTGTTTATTCTAATATTTGTTTTGTTTTACAAAATATTATTCTAAATTTGCATAAATAATAATGTTTACAAAAACTACAAATAATCATGAAATTCGAAACCCTACAACTGCATGCAGGTCAAGAAATAGACGCTACGCAATCGAGAGCCGTGCCATTACACATGACTACTGCTTATCAATTTAAAAACTCCGAACATGGTGCAAATCTTTTTGCACTCAAAGAGTTTGGAAATATTTACACACGTTTGATGAATCCTACAAACGATGTGTTTGAAAAACGCATTGCTGCACTCGAAGGTGGTGTGGCTGCTTTGGCTACTGCTTCTGGACATTCGGCTCAGTTTATTGCTATCAATAATATTACTTCGGTTGGCGATAATATTGTTACTTCTTCGTTTTTATATGGCGGTACATATAATCAATTTAAAAATTCGTTCAAAAATATTGGTGTTGATGTGCGTTTTGCCAATGGCGATGATGTATCAAGTTTTGAAAAACTTATCGATGCCAAAACCAAAGCCATTTATTTAGAAACTATCGGAAACCCAGGTTTTAGTGTTCCCGATTTTGAAAAATTTGTTTCTTTAGCCAAAAAACACGATTTGCCAATTATTGTTGATAATACATTTGGGGCTGGTGGAGCAATTTGCCAACCTATAAAATTGGGTGCTCATATTGTTGTTGGTTCGGCTACAAAATGGGTTGGTGGACACGGAACCACAATGGGTGGATATATTGTAGATGCGGGTACATTTGATTTTGGAAACGGAAAATACACACAATTTACTTCTCCATCGCCTAGTTATCATGGATTTGTGTTAAATTCTGTATTTGGAGTTGGTGGTCCGTTTGGTAATATTCAGTTTATCATTCGTTGCAGAGTGGAAGGTTTAAGAGATTGGGGTCCATGCCAAAGTCCGTTCAATTCGTGGCAATTGATTCAGGGAATGGAAACACTTTCGTTGCGAGTGGAAAGAACATGTGAAAATGCTCTGAACTTGGCAAAATGGTTGCAAGCACATCCAAAAGTGGAGTCGGTAAATTATCCGGGTTTGGAAAAAAATAAATATAATGCTGTAGCCAAAAAATACCTTACAAGAGGTTTTGGTGGTGTATTATCATTCAAATTAAAAGGCGATAGAAACACAGCCGTAAAAGCAGTTGATGGATTGAAATTAGTAAGTCATTTGGCAAATGTTGGTGATTCTAAAACATTAATTATTCATCCAGCATCGACCACACACTCGCAATTGAGCGAAGCCGAACAACTTTCAGCAGGTGTAGATCCAAATTTGTTGCGTGTATCGCTTGGTATTGAGCATATTGAAGACATAAAAGCAGATTTTGAACAAGCTTTTGGATTATAATTTTTTTAGAAACAGGCGTTCAAGACTTGTATAGTTTTGAACGCTTTTTTGTTTTTAGCTAAGTTAAAAAATCACAACAAAATGTGATTTAGACAAAGTGTAAAATATACTAAATTAAAGTTGCCACGAATGCACGAAAAAAACACTAAAAATTAGTGAATTCGTGGCAAAATAAATTTGTTAAATTTTTGGTTTTATAAACTAAAATAAAATTTAAAAATGTTGTTCAATTTATAATGTAGCCATTTTTTATATCCAGTTTTATTATTCATAATTATTTGATTTTGAAAGTTTAGTAAAAGATTATAATTTCGCAGTCTTTTATAAAAATTTAATCGCTTTTATGGTATTTCGATAAATGGATAGATACGTAGACCTGATTCACCAAAACTATGAATTTCCAACAGTGGAATTCAAAGAATTGAAAAACGAGCTTTTCTTTCATGACATTCCGCTCATGAAATTAATAAAAAAATACGGCACTCCGCTTCGTATTACTTACCTACCAAAAATAACCCAACAAATCCAAAAAGCACGCAGACTTTTTAGGAATGCCATGAAAAAATACGATTTCGATGGCGACTATACGTATTGCTATTGTACAAAATCTTCGCATTTTTCTTTTATAGTTGAAGAAGCCATGAAAAGCGATATTTACTTAGAAACTTCATCATCAAACGATCTCGAAATCATTAAATCTTTGCAACAAAAAGGCAAAGTAGATGAAGATATGTATATTCTTTGCAACGGCTACAAACAAAAAAAATATACTGACGGTATCTTAGATTTGTTCAATAGAGGCTTTGAAAATATTGTTCCAATTTTGGACAACATGAAAGAGGCAGATGCCTATGCCAATCAAACAGAAAAAGTGATGCAAATTGGCATCAGACTGGCGGCTGATGAAGAACCAAAATTTGAATTTTATACCTCACGCTTAGGTGTGCGTCCGAGCGAAGTTGTAAATTTTTACAAAGATAAAATTGCCAAAACTAAAAACTTCAAACTTAAGCTTTTACACTTTTTTATCAATACTGGAATAAAAGATACTCCCTATTATTGGAATGAGTTTACAGAGTTTTTGCATTTGTATTGCGAACTCAAACAAATTTGCCCAACGCTAGACACCATTGATATTGGTGGCGGATTTCCGATCAAAACCAGCATCAATTTTGAGTACGATTACAAATATATGACCGAACAAATTATTGAAAATATTGTCAATATTTGTAAAGAATATAATGTGCCTCATCCAAATATTTTTACCGAATTTGGTAGTTTCACTGTTGGCGAAAGTGGTGCTATTATTTATGAAGTAATCGACTGCAAAGCCCAGAACGACAAAGAGTTATGGTATATGATAGACAGTTCCTTTATGACAACTTTGCCCGATATTTGGGGGATGAAACAGCGTTTTATCATGCTTGCCATTAACCATTGGCAAAAAGAATATAACCGAGTAAACTTGGGTGGAATTACCTGCGATAGCATGGATTATTACAATTCTGAAGCCGAAGGACAAGATTTGTTTTTACCTGAATATAAGGAAGATGATCCGCTTTATGTAGGCTTTTTTCACACAGGTGCGTATCAAGAATCTGTAGGTGGATATGGCGGTGTGCAGCATTGTTTGGTGCCTGCCCCAAAACATATTTTAGTCGATTTAGACGAAGACGACAATATTCAAACCAGACTTTTTGCTGGCGAGCAAACCACAGATAGCATGATGAAAGTGTTGGGTTACAAATAAAAATTACATTTTAAAAAGAATACATTACCTAAAAAAGTTCATAAAAGTGTCAAACGAATTAGCATCTTTCAAAAAAGATATTTCTCAAAAATTTACTGCGGTTTTTAAACAAAATGCAACATTTATTTCGGTTGCTCCGGGCAGAATAAATGTAATTGGCGAACACACAGATTACAATTTAGGTTTGTCAATGCCTGCAGCCATCAACCGTTGGGTGATAATTGCATTTGCGTTCAGAGAAGATAATTTAATAAAAATATCATCTGAAAGTTTTAATAATCAAATGGAATATACGCCAGGTAAACCTTTCACACCAACCGAAAGTTGGATGAAATATATTTTTGGCGCATTGGAGATTTTTCAGCGTACCGATAAAATTACAAAAGGTTTCAATGCCTACATTTGGGGAAATGTGCCACTTGGCTCTGGTGTTTCTTCATCGGCTGCTATCGAAGTTGCTATGATGGGATTGCTTCGCAAAGCATTTTCTGCTAGTTTTGACGATGTAACGTTGGTAAAAAATTGCCAAAAAATAGAACATGAATTTTTAGGTGTAAAGTCTGGATTATTAGATCAATATGCTTCGCAATTGTCGAAAGCAGGAAAACTAATGGCACTGGATTTTCAAAGTATGACTCACCGCTATTTTGATGCCGAAATTGGCGAATATGCGTGGGTTTTGGTTAATACAAAAGTAAAAAGAGAACTTGCAGGAAGTAAATTTAGCGAACGTGTAGACGAAACACAAATTGCTTTTAAAGAAATTGCTTCTAAAAATAGTGCAGTAAAGCATTTTAGAGATATTACATTGAAAGATGTAGAATTAGTTTCAGATTCGGTATTAAAGAACAGAATCAAACATTTTGTCTTGGAAGATCAGCGTGTGTTTGATACTGCTGATGCTTTTAAAAACAATGATTTGAAAAAAGTTGGAGAATTGTTACTAGAAAGTCATTATTCGCTCAAAAATGATTATGAAGTTAGCTGCCCCGAACTTGATTTTTTAGTCGAAAAAAGCAAAACTTTTGATGGCTTTTTGGGAGGCAGAATGATGGGTGGCGGTTTTGGAGGTTGTACTATAAACTTGATTAAAAAAGCAAAAATCGAAGAGTTTAAGACTTTTATTTTACCTGCATACAAATCGCAATTTAATATCGATGGCGAAGTTTATGCTTTCGATATGGTTGATGGTGCAAATGTAGAAAAAGTGTAAGGCTTATTTCTGAAGATGTTTTAATAGATGGTTAGCAAAAATGAAACTTTGAAGTTCTTTTACTTCGGTTTCTAAAATATCTTTATTGCTTCCTTCCCAAAGTTTTAACCCTTTGTACATAAATACAATTCGCTCTCCAATTTCCATAACCGAATTCATATCATGCGTTACAACAACGGATGTAGTTTGATATTCGTGGGTTATTTCGGCAATTAGTTCGTCTATTTTTACAGAAGTTTGTGGATCTAAACCAGAGTTTGGTTCGTCAAAAAACAAATATTGTGGATTTAAAACTATAGCTCTGGCAATGCCAACTCGTTTTTTCATTCCGCCACTCAATTCTGATGGCATTTTTTTATTAGAACCTTCTAAACCAACACGTTGTAAACAAACATTTACACGTTCGAGCATTTCGCTTTTTGGCATTTTTGCTAACAATTCTAGCGGAAACATCACATTTTGTTCCACATTTTTGCTATCAAAAAGTGCAGAATTTTGGAAAAGCATACCCATTTCTCTGCGAATATCAGTTTTTAAACCACTATCGCCTTGTGTAAAGTTTCTGCCATCGTATAAAACCACTCCCGATTCGGGTTTTACCAAACCTACTATAACTTTAAGCAAAACCGATTTGCCTGTTCCAGATGCTCCAATAATAAGATTTGTTTTTCCTTTTTCGAAAGTATAACTTACATCGTTAAGGATTTTTTTATCTAAAAATGATTTATGAAGGTTTTTTACTTCTATCAATGGAATTATTTGTTTTATAAAAATTATTTTTTTTCAGCCTCTTTTTCTTCTTTTTTCTCGACTTCCTTTTCTTCTTTTGGGTCTTCTTCTTTTAGGTTTTCTTTTTTGTCTTTTTTAGAAACACTAGCAGTTGTATCCACAGGCATTTTCACGGCTGCTTCCATCACACATCGAAAACCAATAGTGGATGCCGAAGAATCTTCTGCAAAAAACCTACGGGTATATGGCGAAAGCCAATAAGCCACATCGTTCCACGAGCCACCTTTGTATACTCTAAAACGCTCTTCTTCAAGATACAATTGAAAATTATCTGTTTCCTCATCTTCTTCTTTTGCCTCTACTTTGTTGCCATCTTTATCTTCGTGCGATTTTTTGTTGAACTCATACTTTGCTACTTCGTTTGGCACAAAATCTTGCAAATCTTGTACCCATTCGTTTACATTGCCAGCCATATTATACAAACCAACATCGTTTGGCGGATAGGCATAAATATATTCGGTATACGAAGCACCATCGTTTTTGCTGCGTGCCACACCCGAATAGTCGCCTCTGCCTCGTTTGAAATTTGCAAAAAAGTTTCCTTTCTTTTTGCCATATGGATTTCGCAAACCAGTTCCATCCCAAGGATAGACACGTTTATAAAAATCTTTTTCGTCTAAGTAAGGTTTGTGATAGCTAAATGTGCCAGCAGCATAAATCCATTCGGCTTCGGTTGGCAAGCGATAAGTAACTTCAATTTCTTTTTTTTCTGTATTTTTTGGTGTACGATATCCTTCATAAACCCAAAGCGAATCGCCAAGTTGAATCCGTTTGCCTGTTCCTCTTTTCACAACTTCTTCTGCCACTTTTTTTACCAATGGCGAAGATCTCCATTTGCAATATTCGTTGGCTTGGAGCCACGAAACACCAACTACTGGATAAAAACGAAAAGCAGGATGTCGAAAATAGTTTTCGACATAAAAATCATTAAACGAAAATTCTCTTGCCCAAACATTGGTATCGGGCAATGCGGCCAAATATTCTTGATCAGAACGTCTGCGGATATAAAATAAATATTCGAGCCAATGCACATTTGCCACTTCGGTTTCGTCCATATAAAAAGTTTCTACTGTGGCGGAATAAGTTTGTGTTTGCTTCGATTCAAAATCTAGATTTTCGGAGCCTACCAAAGACCTGCCACCTTCGATTAAAAGCATATTTGGTCTAAAAACTTTTTCGGCTTCTGGTGGTTTGCCATTGCTTTTGCTTGATGTCGATTTTCGCGTAGAATCTCCCGAAACTTCGCCTTTGTTGTCAGCTGTGTTTGTGCTTTTTTTTGAACAAAAAGTGCATAGCAACAAAGTCGAAAAAAATATAAAAATTTTGTATGTAATACCTTTTAACACTTGCCTTTAAATCAACTAATTTAAGCAAAAATAGTATAAAAAATATCTTATTTACAAATTTTATCCATTTAGTAGTGTGTTTTTTATAACTAGGTATCTTTTGATAACCAAAAAATGATTTGTTTGGTTATCAAAAAATATCCAATTATTATTTAGTATTTACTTCATTCTGTTCCTGATTTGTGCTAAAGAATAATCAATTAAAAGTTTGCCATCTCTAAAAACTTCTTTTAGTTCGCCTTCTTTTTCTTGTTTCCAACTTGCTTGATCAATGAGTTTATAAGATCCATTTTCAAGTTCAATTTTCATGAGCCCTTTCGCAGATTTTTTAGTTCCATCATCTGTAATAGGATCTTTGAAAATCTCTCTGCCTTGTCCGTTTACCTCCCCATAAGTCGCTTTCATAGCAAAACCAAAGGTATCTCTGGTATTGTATTGATACGTATATGAGCCAATTCCTAAAACCACATTTGTAGATGCAAAACCTTTAGCTTTTAATCGTTCGCAAATTGCCGTTGCTCTTGCAACAGTAATACTATCGCCATAGATTGCACCTATATGTGGATCTAATTCTTTGAATCCTTTTGCATTTACTTGTCCACCAAAAGTTTCCCAAAGTAATTCGATTACTCCTTTTTTCTCATTCTGGTTTTTGCCATTTGGATTACCACAAATAATATCTACTGGGTCGCCACTATCTGGTCTGATTACTACTTTCCCTTCTCTATTTAAAACTTCATTTTTTAATTTTGGTAAATATTCGGTTAGTACTTTCCACAAATCCCAAGTGTCAGAAACGATTGAAACTATTCCTTTTGGATAAACATCACAGATTAATCTTCGGAAAGTTCCAATTTCATCTTCAATTGTTCCCATACACATCACACTATGTTCGGTAGCAGAAACAGAACCACCTACCAGTTCTTTGTCAGAATTGGCATTGTAATATTTTTCTAACAAATTAATGGCTGGAATGGTATCTGTACCACTAAAACTTAATAGATGTCCACTTGCTGAGATAACACTGGCTTCAATCCCTGCCATCCCACGCATAGAAAAATCGTGTCCTTGCCAATCTACAAATTCAGGTATTGAAGACGTTTCTAGGGCAAATTTGTCCAAAACTTTTCTGTACTGTTTTGCAATGGTTGCAGAGGTACAAGGCATCCAAACTACTGCAGAAACTAATGTTTCAAAATAATTGGTTAGCCAAAAGAATTCTGGCAAAGTATTGTACATGGTAAACATGGGAACTCTGATTGGCACACTTGCACCCTCTGGCAATGCTTTGATTACCATGGGGATATAACCCAAATCATGCAAATCTTCTATATGTTTTGTTCCAACTTGGTTCTCCCCTAAATAATTATTGATTCTTCTGCTATATTCTGCTACAACTTTTTCTTTTGGTTGTTTGAAAAAATAGGATTCAAAATCTTCTAAAATATATTTTTTGATGAAATATTGTAGTCCAAAAAGTACAATTTCATCTACATCTTCCATTCGACTTTTTCTTGGCGTCCAATTTGAGTATACCAATGTAGTTCCATCTGGATACTGTCTTCTGTGGTCAACTTTGTAACCGTCTGTTAATAATAAGGGATTCATATGTTTATATATATTTATGTGTTAATAAAGTTTTAATTACACTATTCAATTCATCAAATACTTGCTTTAATCCTGCTCTGTCGTCTAAATAGGTATTGGCATAAATTTTTCTGCTTGTCGATTTGTGGAAAGGTGGATTTTCATTTTCAGCATCAAAAGGAATATTATTTTCCTTTAAATAGGATTTTACAAATTCTACATCTTCCTGACCTGTCCAACAAATAAGATAACAATTTATTGATTTTAATTTTTGTAAAAGCTTAGTTACATCGCTATAAATTCTGCCTTTTTTATGAAAATCATAAACAGTATCGTCAAAATCAAACGCTACCACCAAAGTGCCGTATTTTATATATTCATCAACTAGCCTGTTGGATGAATTTTCGGGATTAAGATAATAGTCCATTGCAATCAATCATTTGTTTTAATTTAGGATTAGAGTTTTTATAACTTACTATACTAATATCTAAAGGACATTTTTGAAACTTATTTATCACTTTTTGGATTGTTTCTAATATCCAATGTTGTTCATTGCCAAATGCCCCACCACCAACCAAAGTCAGAAAAACTTTATTTGAACCGTTTTTTTGAAAATTTATTAACCCTGCATATAAAGTTGCTTCATATGTTGCCTCCAATATTATTCTAGCAAACTTCTCCCAATAAAATGACTCAATACTACTATATGCTACTGGCAATGCTGAACAATATATTTGTGAAACAAATTGTTTTTTTGAAATAATTGTAACTTCAGTATTCCATTGAATTCCAACTTTTAGTTTATTTTTTAACAACTCAATTTGGTTGTTTGTTAGTTGAGATAGTTTTTTGTTGAGATATAAAAGACCTTCTTTATTTATTAGTGCGTAGCCATTCTTCATGGTCCAAAGATTAAGCTCTTTATTTTTTAATTCATCCCCAATTAATTCTAAACAATCAATTTGATTGTTACTATTTTGTCCAATTTGATTTCCATTTTTTAGAAAGTAATTTCTGTAAATGGTTCCTGCACCACAAGCAATGGCACATGCTGGACCTTGAGTATAATCCTTATCATAGATATCAATTCCATGCTCAGGTACAACATTTGGTCCAGCCATTTCCAAAAGATTGAATTGGGATGCAGCTTGAAATAATGCATGTGAATTTTGATTGTCACAATGTAGTTCTTGAACATTTGCTACTATTTCGTTTACTCGAATTTTATTATTAAAAGACTCAATTGGAGGGCTTATTTGTTTCAACTCTTGCAAAGTTGGAATTTGCAACTCTCCGAAAACAAATTCATTTCCATTTACTACTGATTTAATTGAGTTGCCTTCAACTCTTAAATTTTCTCTAACATTTTCAGGTGATATTTCTTTAAAACCTGTTAGTTTTTCAAACCACATTGCTTAATTTGATTTGAGTTAAACAATCGCTTTCCATATTTTTAAATGAATCAGTGGTAAATATTCTTTCAAAGCATTTTAAATCCTCAAAACCTTTGCTGAAAATACCATGACTTACAGCTAAATACAACTTGCCTGCATTTTTCTTTTTTAATTCTTCAGCAAGTCCAATAAATGTGCCGCCACCATCGCAAATGTCATCCACTATCAAGCAATCTTTAGCTTGTAAATCTTCTGAATAAACTTTAAAGCCCGTCAATTTTCCTGTTTTCACATTTCTACTTTTGCTACATTCTACCACTTCTACTCCTCCTAAATATTCTGATACCTTATATATTTTTTTCAAAGCTCCTCCATCTGGAGAAATCAATAAAACTTCACTTCCAATTTCTTGGATTGCTTTTTGGATAAATATATGATTAGACACTACCACACAATTATTTAAAACCGCTGGGGTTACTTCTGAATGGGCATCAAAAACAATTACTTTTTGAAAATTTAAATGATTGATAATATCAGCATACACTTTTACAGACAAAGGTTCTCCTTTTATCATCACCCTATCTTGTCTTGCAGATGGGAAATAAGGAATGATTAACGTTTCTAATTTTACGTCCATTCTATGCAAAGCATCTACTGCCAGACACAGCAACCCCAAATCATTAAATGAGTTTAATCGATGTGTAACAGTTATACTTTTTGAAATGTCAAAATCGGGATTTATTTTAATATGTGGCTCTCCACCTGAAAATGTAAAACTTTCAAATTGTATTTCTTTTCCACCAACTGGTTTAAAATTTTTATCTAAATGTAGTATCATAATTTTGTATTTGTGTAATATGTACACAAAGTTAAATCAAATAATTTAATAACAAAATATTTTGTGTAAATTTTACGCAAAATTAATTTCAAATAGAAATCCTTCATTAAGCAACTTGTTGTATTTCAACTTATTAAAAACAAATAGCTTGGCTGGTCTTCCATTTTTCTTATCTCCATATTTATCTGTTTCCTCAACTATACCAAAACTTAATATTTTTTTTCTAAAGTTTCTTCTATCTATTTCTTTTTCCAAAATAGAACAATAAAGATTTTCTAGTTCTGAAAATAAAAACTCATTTGGCAATAAATCAAATCCTATGGGTTGATAAATAAGCTTACTTTGAAGCCTTTTGAGAGCCATTTGTACAATTTCTTTGTGATCAAAAGCAAGATTTGGTAGTTCTTGTATAGGAAACCATTGTGCATCCTCAGCATCACTGTCTGCATGTAAAATTAGTTCTGTAGAATTAACTAAGGCAAAATAAGCAACAGAAACTACTCTACATCTTGGATCTCTTTCTATATTATCTCCAAATGTGTACAGCTGTTCTAAATAGTTGACTTTTATACCCGTTTCTTCGTGAAGCTCTCTATTGACGGCATCGTACAGAGATTCATTATCTTTTACAAATCCCCCAACTAAAGCCCATTGATTTTTTAGAGCTCCAAATTTTTGTTTAATAAGCAATACATTCAAGCAATGGTTTGAATATCCAAAAACAATAGCGTCAACTGCTATTTTAATACTTTGTTTAAGATTCATTTTAAATATGTGTATAATTGACGCATATGTAACAAATTTTGCTTACATAATAAAACTGATACGATTAGATACCAAAAAAAATAGTCGACAGCAAACTGCTTCGACTATCTATACTTCAATCAACCTAAATTTTAAAAACTCAATGCTTGTCCTTCGACAATATCTGAATATCCAAATGTAACGATGTTATCGCCTGATTTTAAGCCACTTAAGATAAGTGCATCTGTTCCATACGTTTCGCCAACTTTGATAGGCTTACGCACTGCCTTATTATTTTCTATGGCATAAATAAATTGCCCGTCTCTCGAACTTTGTACTGTATTTATTGGAGCAACTATTGCATTTGATTTTGAAAAATCTTTGATTTTGAGATATGAAATCATGTTTGGTTTGATTTGATTTGAAAGTTGTGGCAACATAACTTCGATTTTGAATGTACGATTAATAGTATTGATTGCACTTCCAACAACCGAAATTTTCGATTTTACTTCTTTGTTCAAATCAGGAAAAGTTATTAAAACCTCATCACCAATATTTACTTTATCTAGATATGTTTCAGCTAGTTCGCCTACAATTTTATAACCCGAATAATCCACAATTCTAAATGCAGGTGCACCTGGAGAAGCCATTTCGCCTACACGTCTGAAATTTTCGTCCACATATCCATCAATTGGCGAAACAACTCTAGCTTTTTTCAATTGCTCGTTATATGTAGCTTTTTGTGCTTCTAAACTTTCTTTATTGGCTTTTGCTTGTAAATATTGCACCTCTGTCCCAATATTTTCTTTCCAAAGGCGTTCTTGTTTTTCAAAAACAGTTGTTGCCAATTCTAAACCAGATTTTAGTTGGTCAATCGATTTGCGAATCAAAGCAGCATCAATTTCGGCTAGAGATTGTCCTTTTCGCACTCTGTCGCCTTGTTTTACAAAAATATTGGTAATTATACCTGGCGTTTCGGCACTCACAATCACATTTTTGTCGGTTTCAACTTTGCCTTGTATTTCTACAAAATGATTAAACGTTTGAGCTTTTAGTTGAGCCACTTTTACCATTTTGGTTTTCACTTCTTTTTTGGTGGTGTCGAGTGCATCCACTTCTGCTTGCAATGTTTTGATTTGTGCAGCTAGTTCGGTTTGTTTTTTTATCAAGCCTTCTAATTGTACTTTTTTATCTGGATTTTCTTTGCTGCACGCAAATGCAAAAATTGTACTCGCTACGATTATTTTGTTTATATTTTTCATATTTCTAACTATTTAATTCTTGTTTTGCTAATTCTGAAAATTCGTGTAACTTTTGTAATAAGATTTTTTTATCAATCAATTTAGTTTCATATTCGGCTATCATCATTGGCGAGGTGTTTCTCGACATCGCAAATTCAACCACTTCTGTATCTTTTCCCTTGCACAATAATATGCCAATACTTGGGTTTTCTTTTTCTTTTTTCACAGTTCTATCTAACGCCTCTAAATAGAAATTCATTTTACCCATAAACTCGGGTTTAAACTCTTCCGTTTTTAATTCTATCGTTACCAAACAATTCAAATCACGATGATAGAACAACAAATCAAGGTAATAATCGTGGTTTCCCACTTGAATTCTATATTCATTTCCTACAAATGCAAATCCTTTTCCAAATTCCAGAATAAAAGATTTTAAGTTTTCAATGATGCCTTTTTGCAAATCTTTTTCGCTAAAACTTTCTGGCAAATTCAAAAATTCAAGCACATATTTATCTTTAAAATACTTTGTTTCTAATTGTGTCAACAGTGTTGACACAATTAGATTTTTATGATTTGAGCGTTCGTAATAACAAGAATCTATTTGCCTTTCGAGTTCACGAACACTTAATTTATCATTTATTGTTAAATTTATATAAAACTCTTTCTCTTCAATAGTTTTTGTCTTGCTTAATATAAACAAATGATGCGTCCAGCTAATTTGTGTCATCACTGATGACACTTTTTCAAATTCGTAATAAGTTTCATAAAATTGTTTCATTCTATATAAACCTCTTGCATTAAAACCTTTCACTGTAGGTAGCTCATTTTCAATATATTGAGCCAATGTTTTAACCACAGATTCACCCCATATTCCTGAACTAACTTTATCAGAAACTGTTTTTCCTATTTGGTAATATAATTGAACTAAAGTTGCGTTTACATATTGGTAAGATTTGTATTGTGCTTCTTTAATTAGACTAACGATAGCAGAAAAATCGGTTTTATTTAGAATTTCAGCCATGTTAGGCGCTTATTTTATATTTCCAACCGCCAAATCATAATCTACTTTTGATGTAATGGCATCAAAAAGTGTATTATAATAATTTATTTGTGCTTCTTTTAACGATGCTTCAGCAGTAATTACTTCTAAGTTTGAGCCAGTTCCTTGTTTGTATTTTTTTTGCGTTATAGTTGATACATTTTGGGCTAATTTCATGTTTCTTTCTTGCATTTGCAACGATTTTATGTTGTTGCGAAGCATTAATTCGGATTGTTTTGCTTGCAAATCAACCACTTGCTCAAAATTTTGAATGTTATTATCAGACTTTTTGATATTTAATTTGCTTTGCTGGGTTTTATACCCTTTGCTAAACCCGCCAAAAATGGGAACTGTCATGCCAACTTGAATCAACCCATAGTTTGCCCAGCGAGAATTAGCAGCTCCTAAAGCAAAATAGTTGTTTCCTGAAAAAACATCTCCAAAGTTTTTAGCTGATGTAAATATACCGACATTTAAAGATGCAGCTATAGATGGCAATGCAGACCAGCGATTATTTTTTAAATCCATTTCTTGCAATCTTTTTGCAGTTTGTAATTGTTGGTATTCAACACGTTCGTTATAATTTACTTTTTCTGATTTAATAGCTGATTCATCTATAGAAATATTTTTTAGATTATCCATTAATACAATGTTTTTATCCATTGGCATTCCCATCTGATATTTGAGTAGTACATTGCTTAAAAGCATCATATTCATAAATTTGTCTCGCTCGGTTATCAAATTATTAAGCGTAACTTCCAATCTATCTACATCAATGCTTTCCACCAATCCTTGCTTATTCAAGGCTTTTGTTTGTTTCAAAATAGAATCGACTCTACTAATATTTATTTGAAAAAGATTGGCTCTTTCCAAATTTATTAAAGCCATATAATATGCTTTTGTAACATCCGCCTTAGTTTGAATTTCAGATTTTTGTTTCGATTTTTGAGATAATTCTTTATATATTTTTGCTGTTTGCAATCCCACAATATAACTCCCACTAAATAATAGTTGGGAAACTGTCAAAGATGCATCTATAGAATTTGGTAACTGAAAAAAGTTTGCTACTCTTAAATCTTTACCTACTCCATCGTTTGGTATAGGAGTACCAAAAACATTAGGTTCAGTAGGGTTCAAAAATATATCTCTTAACTTTAAATTATGCTGCACTCCAACCGAACCACTCACTTGCGGCAAACCAATAGCTCTAATTTCTCCCACTTTTGCATTTGCAATTTGCTCATCTAAACTTGCATTTTGAATTGTTTTGCTATTTTTCAACGCATAATCCACACATTCCTGCAAACTCATTTTTAAGGTATCGTTTTGAGCATTTGCTACTATACAAAAAACGGTAAACAAAAGTATAACTCCTTTTTTCATGTTCTATATTTTATATTTCATTAATTCGTCTAATCTCTCGTGTCCTTTTAGTGTAGATACACCATATATAAAGTGTTTAAAAAACTCCATTTGTACTTCGCCATTGTTATATGTTTCCGAAGGATAAATATCATTATTAAAACCCATTTCAATTTGTTCGGCTCTCAAGCGTGCCAAAATTGGCCCATGAATATTTTCTCTAAAATAACCTTCTCTAATTCCTCTATCTAAGCTTCTTAAAATCATTTCTACAATAAAAACTTTTTTAAAATCTTGAAAATATTTCCAAGCTTCTGGATGATATTTTTTTAAATCAAACAGCAAAGCGGGGTTTAGATTGATTACATGAGCACGCATATACTCGCCAAACAACATCAACTCTTCAATCACATCTTTTGATTTGTTGGTAATAACGTTAAGCTCTTTTTTGTCATGATTCAAATCTCTTACCAAAACCTCCAAAACTAATTTGTCTTTATCTTCAAAATGTTGGTAGATAGTTTTTTTAGAAATCGATAAATGTCGGGCAATATCGTCCATACTAATAGACTTTACGCCATACTTTTTAAACAACTCCGAAGCACCTTGAACTATTTGACTACTTGTCTCCATAACTTAATGCCACAAAACTATGGAAACTTTTTTCATTCCAAAAGTTTTTTGAGTTTATTTTTTATTTTTTTTTGTTTGTATTTGAATCGATATTTCTAAAACGTTTATAAAATTGTAATATTAGAAGATAAATGATAATAGAATAAACGTAACTTTCTAATCATAAAATTTACTTTTAAAAAAAGTAGGTTAAATATTTAACTTGTTTTTCGCAAAACATATATTTTTTTATAAATTATAGTTATTTTTTGAACCATATTTTTAAAATAATGTAGTTTTTTAAAAAAAGTATTAAAAATATTTGGATGTTAATTTTTTTTAATATATGTTTGTATCAAATAATAAAAACATGCGATTTATTAAATCAAAATGTATTTACTTTTTAACTACTGCAAGATGTAAGTCTCTATCTCTAATGGGACTTCAGCCAATTTTCAATAACTGATTTTAATTTTTTTTATAGTTCAATTAGCTTTTGTGTAAATTTACTCATTGCTCTATTTGTTCATTACGTTCAGTTAATTTAATATTTACTTATGGTTCTTACAATTACAAGAATTGTTAGCACACTATTTTTGTGCCTAACATTTTATTCTAATGCCCAAATTTTAATTAAAGGTGTTGTTTCTGATAGCAAAGAAGCACTTGCTGGTGTTACGGTTATCGAAACAGGTACAACAAATGGTACTGTTACAGATATTGATGGAAAATTTTCTTTAACAGTAAAAGATACAAATTCTGTTTTGTCTTTTAGCTATATGGGATACAAAGCTAAAACAGTAGTTGCAAAAACCAATGCAAATTTTACAATTGTTTTAGAAGAAGAAATTAAACAGATAGAAGAAGTTATTGTAACTGCAATTGCAATCAAAAAAGAAAAAAGAGAACTTGGCTTTGCTGTACAAGAAGTAAAAAGCCAAGAAATTTTAGATGCCAAAGAAACAAATCTTGTAAATGCCTTAAATTCTAAGGTAGCTGGTGTGCAAGTAGTTTCTTCGTCTGGCTCGCCAGGTGCTGCAGCTCGCATACGCTTGAGAGGAAGCACATCTATTACTCAAAACAACGATCCTTTATTTGTTGTAGATGGAATACCAATTGACAATAGTGGCGGAGTGCGAACTAGAGATATTGAAAGCTCTAATCGAGCAATTGATATAAACCCTGACGATGTAGCTTCGATGACTATTTTGAAAGGACCAGCCGCCACAGCACTTTATGGGATCAGAGCCGCAAACGGTGCAGTAATTATCACGACCAAATCGGGACAATCAGGCAAAACTACTGTAAGTTTTTCTAGCTCTGTAGGTATAGACCAAGTAAATAAACTGCCACAACTTCAAACTAAATATGCGGGTGGTCAGAATGGTGTATTTATTCCGTTTGAATCAAGAACTGGTAAGCCAGCATCTGCGGCTTGGGGACCTGCTTATGGTGATCCAAGTTTGCCAACTGGTGTGCAGTTTTATGATAATCCATCTGCTTTTTTTACTACTGGATTTCAAAGAAACAATCATATTAGTGTATCAGGCGGAAGCGAAAAATCGACTTCATATTTTTCGATAGGAAATTTTAGGCAAACAGGTGTGGTGCCAAATCAAGACTTTGAGCGTACATCCCTTAAATTAACAAATGCCACGCAAGTAGCTAAATTTTTGAAAATTACAGGTTCGATTAATTATAATTTATCTACCGCCACTAGGCTTAGAAAAGGTGGAAACTGGTCGGCACCTATGATATCTTTGTATAGAGGGGCAAGTGATTTTGATATTACAGGCGGATACAAAGACCCTTTAGATACCCCAGATGCGTATTTAACTGCCGATGGCTTGAAACAAAAAACAGCTTCGGTTTACGATAATCCATTTTTTTCGGTTAATAAAAATAAAAATACAGAGGCTATAAATAGAATTATTGGTTTTGTGCAAGCTGATTTAACACTCACACCATGGCTTACAGGTATGGCTCGTATTGGTGCCGATGTATTTAATCAAGTAATAACCGAAAATTACGACAAACGCTCAGCCGAAAATCATGCTCAACAATCTTTTAAAGGATCGTATTACGAAAGCCAACAATTCAAACAAGATTTTAACTCTGATTTAATGCTTAATGCACAACACAAAGTAGGTAAAGATTTTGAGGTTGGACTAAGACTCGGACAAAACTTTTGGACTTCGAAAAGTACTCGAATTGGTGTGCAAGGTTATAATTATTTATTTGATAATTTTTATGATTTTAATGCTTTAGATGTATCAGGAAGCCCATTACAACTAAGCCCTACCTCAAGAAATATCCAAAGAGCTTTGATGGCTGCTTATGCTGATGCTAAGGTTAGTTATAAAAACTATTTGTTTGTAAATTTTACAACTCGTATGGAAAAAGCTTCTACTTTACCAGCAAATAAAAACACGTATTTATATCCAACAATTAATGTAGCATTAGTATTTTCAGATTTGTTAGGTATCACAAACAAAAAATGGTTTAGCTATGGTAAAATTAGGGCTGCATGGGCACAAGTTGGTAATTTACCAAACCCTTATTTAACTACAAATTATTATTCTCCAGTAATTTCAGGAGGATTCAATGGTCAGAATTTATATGCAATTTCTGGAGATTTAGGAAACGCAAATATCAAACCCGAAGTTTCAACTACGCAAGAATTAGGCTTAGAACTCAAATTTTTCAAAAACAGATTAGGATTTGATGCAACTTATTATAATACTCTTAATACAAATCAAATTATTGCAGCCGATGTTTCGCCAACCTCTGGTTTTGGTTCTGCTTGGTTAAATGGTGGAAAAATAAGAAATACAGGTTTAGAAATTGTATTGAATGGAACGCCAATTAAAACTACCAATTTTAGTTGGGATGCATCTGTTAATTTCACTTCGCAACGTACAATTGTAGAAGATCTAGTTGGAGATTTTCAATATATTGGTGGTGGTGCAGGTTTTAATAATGGTTCTAATGCTGCTTTTGTAGGTTATCAATATGGTGTATTAACAAGTCCTCAACGTTTTAAAAGATATGGACAAGACCCTAATGACTTAACCATTCGTAAAGATTTGCCTATAGAGGTAGATTCTTCTGGGAATCCAATTATACAATCAGCTCCTAAAGGTTTTTATATTATTGGCAATCCAAATCCAAAATGGTTTGCAGGTTTGCGAAACTCTTTTACTTATAAAGGACTATATTTTTCTTTCTTATGGGATTTTAGAAGTGGTGGCGATTTGATAAATCTCACTCGTGGAAGCATGAATTATTTTGGCACACATAAAGATACAGAAAATAGAGAACAAGCCACAGTATTAGAAAATTCAGTAAAATCTGATGGGTCTGCAAATACTACTCCAGTTTTAAAAAATGCAGCTTTTTATAACCGCTTAGGCGAAAATGCTACAGTTGGAGAGCTTTGGATTGAGAGTGGGTCGTGGGTGCGTTTACGTGAAGTAACCTTGCGATATAGCTTTGGAGAAAACACCACAAAAAAAATGTTTATGAAAAACTTGAGCCTAGCTTTAACCATGCGAAACCTGTTTTTATTAACAAGTTATTCGGGTATCGACCCTGAAACCAATGCAGCTGGCAACGACCCAAGTTTAGGAAAAGATGCTTACAACATGCCAAATACAAGAAGTTTTCTTTTGACTTTAAATGCTACGTTTTAATAGACAAATTATACCATTTATGAAAAATATATTTCAAATTTTATTTATTTTTTGTGTAATCTCCATTTCGAGTTGTGATTTTACAAAAACAAACATTGATCCAAACAATATCACAGAAGACAAACTTTTGCTCAATCAACGTTTGCCTACATTGGAATATTTCTTTGGAAATGTATTAGCTTCTGACATTCCAAAAACAGTTGGTAATACTATGGGTCAAACCATTTATATTCAAGGAAATACAGGCTTAAATACGTATTTATACGGACCTGCCGATCCATCCAAAATTTCGCTTTGGGGTAGTTCATATTCTAGGGTTTTGTTTACTGCAGACCAAATCATAAAAGATGCTGATTCCAAAAATGCACCATTATATAAAGGCATTTCTAAAATTATATATGCTGTTGGTCTAGCTAATTTGGCATCGATTTGGGGTGATGTACCCTACAAACAATTATTTAATATTGGAGATTTTCCTGATCCAGTGTTTGATAGCCAAGAATCTGTTTATGATGGTATTCAAAAATTATTAAACGATGCCATTATTGATTTAACCAATACAACTTCGGCTCTCAAACCCACTGCAGACGATTTTATTTTCAATGGCGATGTTGCTAAATGGACAAAAACAGCTTATGCTCTCAAAGCGAGATACCATTTGCATACCATTAGAGTTAGGCAAACGAGCTATGATTTGGCAGAAGCTGCATTGGCTAATGCGTTGCAATCTAATGCCGATAATTGTGTTTTTAAATTTGTTGCAGGTAACCCAAGCCAAACACACCCGCTTTATAATGAGCGTGTGGGCACACAAAATACACAAGTTGATACCAAATTTACGGATTTGCTAAACGCAAAAAACGACCCACGTTTGCCTTTTTATAGCACCGTTAGAAGTAGTTTAACAACAGGAAAACGTGCCTTATATGGTCCATTGTACTCTTCAAAAGATTCTTATATGCCAGTAATAACTTACGAAGAATGTATGTTTATGAAAGCAGAAATTACGATGGCTAAATCTGGAAAAGCAGCTGCTGAATCGGATTTTAAAACAGCCATAAAAGCTTCTCTCGAACGCGTTTGTTCCGAAAAAAAATGGACTTCTGATTCCGGCACAACTGCATTAAGCATTATACCTATTACAAGTTCTATCTTAGGTACTTTTATTAATTCACAAGGAAATATTGATTCGCTTGCAACAGATGCTGATGTTTGGAAACGGATTTTTGAACAAAAATATATAGCTATGTTTTTGCAAGCAGAAACATGGAACGATTACCGCAGAACTAAAAAATATATTCCGGAAGCTGATGGATTACCCATTTTAACACCCAGAGCTGGAAATGCTTTACCAAGACGATACAATTACCCTTCAAACGAAATCAACTACAACAAAAGTACACCTGCCGACAAAGGCATATTTGCCACTGTTTGGTGGGATAATTAATTAATAAATTTAACAATTAACAATTAAACCTTTATTATTATGAAAATGAATTACAATGCTTTAAAATTATTTAAAATTAGAAACGGAGTTTTCTATGTAACCACGCTTTTTGGCGTAATGTTGAGTGTGATGGAAAGTAACGGGCAGATTTCTTTACCTGCTCCAAGGCAAATTCCATTTTTTGAAGATTTTAGTAATACCATTTCTGGAGCATATTTGACAAATGCTTCTATTTTAGTTGCAAGAGGTTTTACATCAGGTGCGCCACCGCTTGCGCCTGCTCAAACTACCAAAAGTGGTGCTGAAGCCACACTAGATGGTGCTTTTGCAGCAAGAGCCTTAGGAACTGGACTTTTAGCCCCACTTTCTAATACAGTTGGATCTGGTACTAGGTCGAATGGATCAAATCCTGCTTCCTACTTAAATATAACAGATGCAGGTTTACTAATTAGCTTAAATAATAGAAGTTGGGCTGTAGTTTCTGGTATAAAAACAACAGGTTTTCAAAATGTAAAATTGTCTTACACTTTGGCATTAACTGAAAGAGCAGCAAATAACTTGACACCAAATCTTAATTTAGTAGTTTTTGCTCAATATAAACTTAATGCAGCTGATTCTTGGAAAACTATTCTAGGTAGCGATTGGTCTACAACGGGTATAAATGTCAATGATATTTCTACTTTTACTGGCTTAACCTTACCTACTGAAGTTGAAAACAGGAATGAAGTATATATTAGATTTGTTCATTACCAAACTGCAGATGTAACTGTTTCAGATTTATTAAGTTATGCAATCGACAATATTAGCGTAACTGGGGATGCTTTTACCCTTTCAAATTTGGATATTTCGGTGCCATCAGCACCTGCAGAAGGAGTTCCATTTGATGTTGTTGTAAAAGCAACTAATGCAGCTGGTACTGTTGGAACTGTTACAGGAAATACCGCAGTTACACTTTCTGGTGTAGGTACAACTGGCGTTTTGGCTGGTAATCTATCAACCACCATTTTGAGTGGAATGAGTTCTGCCACTTTTTCTGGATTAACATTTTCACAAGCATCTGCACTTACACTTACAGGGACAGTTGTTTCGGGGGATGCATTAGCAGCAGATATGGCAGTAGTTACAGTTGCTGCGTTACCTACAAAATATAAAATAGAAAGAGTAGTACCACAAGCTGGAACTGTATTTTTTGCAAACCAACCCATATCTGTTGTGATTAGCTCATACAACACGCTAGATTTACTCTCTCCTGTACCAAATAATTCAATATTTACACTTACAGGCACAGATCTAGCTGGAATTACCACAGGCACAATTACTTCGGGAATGAATCAAACAACCGTTACAGGTGTTTTAATTCCAAGCACAGCATCGGGTTATACTATTTCTGTTTCAAGTATGTCTGGAAGTAACTTAGCTTCGGCTACTTCAAGTGCTTTTGATGTAAAACTGTATCCAACTATTTTAAGTATTTCTACACTTTCAGGCATTGCTAGAAAATCGCCATTTACAATATTAGTAAACACAAAAAATATAGCAGACGAAATATATAATTTGAATACCGCTTTAGGTCTTACACTTTCAGTTGCTTCTGGAACAGGCACACTTAATACTACAAGTGCTACTATTTCTGTTGGTACTTCAAGCATTACAATTACTGGAGTTACTTACGACAAAACCGAATCGGGAGTTTCTATTTCAGTTTCAGGAGCAGGATTTGTTGGTGCTGTAACAAATGTGTTTACAGTTTCTGGTCCTGCAATACCAACTGAGGGCTTTACTATTCCTTTAGCACAATCTCTTCCTTATCTCCAAGATTTTGGAACTAATATTTCAATATGGAATGATGTAACGGCTTCATCTTCTATTTTACCTTTTGGATTAGTGGTTGCAAGGCAAACACCTACTCCTTTTAGAACATTTGACGATGCTGATTTGTCTAATTATTTAGCAACTGGTTTCGTAGGCGGGTCATCTGTTAATCCTGTAACTTATGCAGGTGGAAATATTGGTTTAAGAATTGAAACCAGAGAAAATAGAGGAGAAGCACTCGTACTTGCTTTAAAAAGTTCTGGTTATGAAAATTTAAAATTATCTTACACTTTAGTTCCCGAAGTAATAACTGGAGCTGGTGTTTATGGAATGGTGGCTCAAGCTAGAATTGGTTCATCAGGATTTTTTAGTAATATAGTTGGCACAGAATATGTCTCAACTGCTCCTGGAGTGGTTTTGGGCACACCGATTAATTACAATGTTACATTACCAAGTGCATTAAGCGGACAAAGTGTTGTAAATATTCGTTGGGTAAGATGGCATAATAATGTTGATAATTCTGTTATTCTCGACAACATCTCTATCTCTGGTACAAAAACAAATTATTTGTCGATAACTGGAATTAATCCTTCAAAAATATTTGTAGGCGATGCATCTAGTATAATTGTTTCAGCTTTTGATAAATTTAATATGCCTCAAACCGTTACTTCTGCCACTGTGATTTCGATTACAGGCAATACAAGTCTTTTGGGTACAACAACTGCAACAATTTTGGCTGGTTCATCGAGTGCAACAATCAGTGGATTGCTATTCGCTACATCAAAATACCAAGCATCACTTAATGCTTTTGTAGTAAGTGGCGATGCATTTGGAGCGGCAAGTAGTAATTTATTTAATGTTTCGGGTGTACCTACTTTGTTTAAAGTTATCGATATTCAACCCTTAGGTGCTAAACAAATTGGAAAACCTGTTTCCGTAAAAATAAAACTTGTTGATGCTTTTGGCAAAACTGCATTGGCAAAAACCAATACCAATGTGGTGGTTTCGGTCTCAGGTGGAACAGGAATTTTAGTTGGCACAACAACAGGCACATTTACAGCAATGATGGATAGTATTATCACTATAAAAACATTTACGTACAGCAAAGCCGAATCTAATCTTAAATTAGCTATCAATGGTGGAGGTTTTGCCGAAGTGTTGTCTGACACCATTTCTTTTAAAGCAGATGCTTTTGCAGGTATTTCGGTTTTGTATAGCGAGGATTTTGAAAAATCTGTTAAACCAAGCGTTGGCTTTCCTTCTATTCCTTCGGAAATGAAAATGTTTAGCATTGATGGACAAACTGCAATAACTGCAACATATCCTAGTTATGGAACAGATGCTTGGGTAATTAGAAGAGTTCCTCAAGAAGGTTTCTTAGGACGTGGTGGCGATGTGCAACCAACACCAACTTATTGGAGCAATGTTAATTCAGCTGCACCAGATTCTAACTATATAGCTTATTCGGCATCTTGGTTTAATGATAACACAAAAGCGGCAGATCGTTGGTTGGTTACACCAGGTATATCTATGGTAGGTGGTAATTTCAAACTAAATTATCAAGCCAAATCTTCTACAAGTTCAGGAAATTTTAAAGATAGATTAGAAGTAAAAGTTACTACTCAATTTAATGGCACTTCTATAATTTCTAACGATTGGGAAACTATTTCAGTAAAAAACTTATCAACTGGTTTAGATTCGCTTTCTCATTTGGTTTCAACTCGTGTAATTAATTTTGAATATGCTTTTAATGATGCATTTGTTAAAAATCAAGTTATTTATTTAGCATTTAGATTAGTAACTCCTGCTGATAAAGGCGATAGAATTTCGGTTGATAATATTTATGTTACTTCAGGAGGAGCAACTTCAATAAAATCTTCTGAAATTTCAACTATTGGTTTGAAAGCAATGCCAAATCCTGCATATGAAACTATAGTAATTCAATCGGCAATTTTGGAAGAAGTTAAAATTTATAATCTAATTGGAAACGAAGTTTTAACTGCCAAAACCAATTCAATAATTTCAATTGGTTCGCTTACCAAAGGGTTATATATTGCAGTAACTAAAAATGGTTCTATAAAATTTGTAGTTGAATAAAAATCAAATTCCTTAAAAGTTAATTAATAATTTAGTATTAAAAACCTTAACATACCCTCTTCGATTCAGAAGGGGGTATGCTAGGGATTAATTTGCCAAAAAATAGTAAAAATATCATATGTCTTTTCGACAATAGTAAATTTAAAGAACAAAGTCTAAATAGTATATTTTAAAAAATACCAAAATGAAAAAATTTATATCCATTTGCTTCTTATTTGCTATTTCAAATCTTTTTGCACTTTCAGGTAAACTTTTGCTAGTTGGTGGTGGCACCGAGCGTGATACCCCAAACTCGTGGAGTACTCCCGCATTTCAGTGGGCTATCAATCAATCTGCCAATAAAAAAGCTCTTATTTTACATTACGAAACAACTTCTACTTTTTACCCAACTTACATGACAGGCGAATGTGGGGCTGTTGCATCAAAAAATTTAGTTATCAATGCTACAAATGCTGATTTGCAAGAAACCTATGATACAATTATGAAATATGATTTTGTATTTTTCAGAGGTGGCGACCAATCGGTTTATTATTCCACCTATCTCAACACAAAAACCGCTCAGGCAATAAATGACAAATTTAATGCGGGTGGTGTTATTGGTGGCACATCTGCTGGTTTGCATATTTTATCAAAAGTGATTTACAATGCCCAAGATGCATCGGTAACACCGCTCGAAACGATGATAAATGTATCAAACACAGGCATAACCTTAAAAAATGATCTTTTTAATCTTTTTCCAGGTTTTGTATTCGATTCGCACGTGGCTGAGCGAGGCAGATTTCCTCGAACCATTGGTTTTATGGCAAAATGGTTTAATGAAAACAACGAAAAAATTAAAGGAATTACTGTAGATGATTTAACCGCCATGGGAATTGGCTCTGATGATATAGGCACAGTTTTTGGTACTGGTGCTGTGGGTATTTACGAATCTAAATCTTTGAAATTAAGTCCTTATTCAATTTCAGGAAAGTTAAAAACCGACTCTATACAAGTTACACAATTAATAAATGGTTGGAAATATAATTTCAATACTCAATCTATCACTACATCTGGTGTAGTTTCTATCACAAGCACTTTTGCATCAGAAACAAATCAAAGTACCATTTTGCTTTCTGGGGCTGATGATTTTGCAAATAATTCAAATTTTATAACTCATTTTGTAACTAAAATCGGTAAAACCGATTTTCCGATAGTTATTTTTACAGGAACAGATTCCACTTTAGCAAGAAGTTTTAAACTCAATATACTTTCAAAAGGTGCAAAAAGATGTAAAATTATTCGTTTAATTCCTTCTCGATTAACAGTTGTAGGCTTATTAGATACCATCAAACAAACCAATAAATTTTTATTTATAGGAAATTCAATTTCTCAATTATACTCAATTTTAACGGTAGATGGCATTGGAAAATTTATAAATACAAAAATCAGAGCCAAAGGTGTTGCCGTTGGATTTGTTGGCAATAATGCAAGATTTGCGGGAAAAAAAGTCTTGAGCGATAATTACATTACTTCGGGTGCCGCTTACGATAACCTTATTCGTACTACCAAAGGTTTAGGTTTGCTTCAAAATACAATAATTTTTCCAAATGCGTACCTTAATTCAAATGTAAATGAAAACAGTGTGTCTGTCATACCCTATTTTATGGTTCAAGATAGCGTTTTGCATGGCATTATGCTGACAAGCAATTCTTACTTAAAATATGCAACTAAAATCGACAACAAAGCCTATTTTACATCCGATGGCTTTCAGCCAGCTATAGTTTTGAAAAATAAATCAGGCATCAAAACTGGATTTTCTAATACCATATCAGGCAGATTTACTGTAATGTCCCCGCGACAGATTGTAGGGTTTGAGCAAATGTCAGTTTCGTTTTTAGACACAAACGCAACTTTTGTGGCAGCAGAAAATGTACAATATTCGCCTATAAATGATTCATTATTACTAAACATAAATCAAAATTATTCCTTAAAAAACGAATTTAAAATTTATCCAAATCCAACAAATGAAGTATTGAATTTAGAAAATGATACGTTTATTAACTTAAAAATTTACGATTTATTAGGAACATTTTTAATGGAAAAAACGGGTATTATTAATCAAATTTATGTCTCAAACTTACCCAAAGGAGTTTACTTCTTAGAAATAAAAACTCCAGAAACAACTTATAAATTAAAGTTTTATAAAACAGAATATTAGTTATTAATGAAAAACCACATATTATATTATATTTTATTTTTTAGTTTAAATATTTTCGCTCAAGGAAAGTTGTTTATTATTGGAGGTGGCAAAAGACCTACGCCAATGCTTGAACGCTTGATTTCTGAAAGTGGCGTTGATAAATCTGGCTATATTTACATTTTGCCTTATGCAAGCGAAGAGCAAGATAGTTCAATTTTCTATGCTAAAAAGCAATTTGACAAAATGGGACTTATGAATGTTTTTGGTGCTATTGTAGCTAAAAATCAAATGGTTCCGCCTTCTTTTTTAGATAGTATTTCAAATGCAAAATGTATATACATTCCTGGTGGCGACCAAGTAAAATTTATGGATATTGTTAAGTCCACTAGAATAGATATTGCTATAAAAAAATGTTTTAAAAACGGTGGATTAATTGCAGGAACTAGTGCGGGAGCAGCCGTGATGAGCCAAAAAATGATTACAGGTGTAGAATTAAAATATCCATCAACAACCGAAAATACAGAAAACAAAGGTTTTGAAACCATAGAAGCAAATAATATTGAAATTAGTGAAGGTTTAGGTTTTTTACAGAATAGCATTATCGACCAACATTTTATCAAACGCAAACGTCAAAACAGATTAATTGCAGTTGCTATTGAAAACCCAAATTTTTTATGTGTCGGAATTGATGAAGCTACTGCTATTTTAGTAAAAAACAATATTGCCGAAGTAATTGGCGATTCGCAGGTTCTAACTTTATTAAATACGCAAAAAATAAATAAAATTACGCCTAAATTATCAGCTAAAAATTTACAATTAAGTTTATATCAATCCAAAGAAAAATTTAAAATAAAATAAAATAAAATAAAATAAAATGATCAAAAAACTTCCCGATACCTTAGTAATAATTTCAATTGTTTTGTTAGTTTTTGCAGTCTTATCTTGGATAATACCTGCTGGCGAATTTGAAAGAATAGAAAAAGATGGTAATATTAAAATTATTCAAAATTCTTTTCATAATGTCAAACAAGTGCCACAGGGCATTGCAGAACTTTTCCAAGCACCCGTAAAAGGTTTTGCACAAACTGCATTAGTAATTGCGTTTGTGTTTTTTGTGGGTGGTGTGTTTGGTGTAGTTAATAGTACTGGAGCAATCGAATCTGGCTTGACTTTAGTTTTGAAACAAACCGAAAAAAATCCAAAATATAAACGCATCATTATTCCACTTTTGATGCTGTTTTTTGCTATCACAGGGGCAACTTTTGGACTTAGTGAAGAGGTTTTGATTTTTGTATTAATTACAATTCCGCTTTGTGTTTCACTTGGTTACGATTCTATTGTTGGAGTGGCAGTTCCACTTGTAGGTACTGCTATTGGTTTTGGAGGAGCCATTACAAATCCTTTCACAATAGGCATAGCTCAAAGTATTGCCGATGTGCCACTTTTCAGCGGTTGGGAATATAGATTATTTTGTTTGATTGTATTTTCGATATTAGGGATTGCTTATTTGATTTTTTATATGTCAAAAATTGAAAAAAATCCACTCTTGAGTCCAGTTTACGAAATTGACAAAGAATTTAGAACCAAAATGTCTTCGGGTTCAAATTTAGATTTGGAAAACAAACATGAATTTACGTTGAAAAGAAAAATGATAGTTGTGTTGTTTTTTTTAACAATTATAACATTAGTGGTTGGTTCTACAACATTTGATTGGTATATTAATGAAATCTGTGCGTTGTTTTTGGGTTTAGCAGTAACAAGTGCTTTGGTATATCGAATCAAAGCCAATGATTTAATTGCTTCTTTTATGGTTGGAGCCAAAGATATGTTGCCAGCATGTTTAATAATTGCTTTTTCAAAAGGTATCATTATTATAGCCACAGAAGGCAAGATTATTGATCCAATTTTATTTTCGATTGCCAATGCTTTAAAAGATTTCCATCCGCTTGCTTCGGTCGAAATTATGTTTTTTGTGCAATCTTTAATTAATGTAATCGTACCTTCTGGTTCAGGACAAGCAGCTTTGACGATGCCTATTTTGGCACCTTTGAGCGATATTATTGGAGTTACTCGCCAAACCGCAGTGCTTGTTTTTCAAATGGGAGATGGACTTAATAACATGATTATTCCTACAAGTGGTGTAACCATGGGAACATTAGCAATTGCCAAAATACCTTATCAAGTATGGGTTAAATGGATTTTGCCATTAATGATAGTTTTATTTGTTTCTTGTATGTTATTATTAATTCCACCTGCATTGTTTATGTATTATGGACCAAAGTAGTTATTAGTTATTAGTTATTAGTTATTAGTTATTAGTTATTAGTTATTAGTTATTAGTTATTAAATTACTTATGAATGATTTTGAGAATAATTTAAAAAAATAACAGCATCGGGACGAAGCCCCTCCCCTTGGGGAGGGGTTGGGGTGGGGTTTTACGGAATAGGAGCAAAATTTGTTGGGGTGGGGTTTTGCGGAATAGGAGCAAAATTTGTTGGGGTATTTGGGGGCTTTTTATTCCCGTGGAAGATGTACTAATCAGCCAAAGCGTTGAGATTATTAAAATAACATTTATATGAAATTTATTACTTTGAATTTACCTAATTTTAAACTAAAAAGTACAATAAAAAAATGAAAAAATACTCATTAGCGATTCATGGTGGAGCTGGCACTATTTCAAAAGCCCAGCTTACTCCAGAAAAAGAACTTTTGTATCATGAAGCTTTACAAAAAGCCTTAAATGTAGGCAAATATTTTCTTGAAAATGGCGGTACTGCTTTAGATGCAGTCGAATTTAGTGTTCGTTGTCTTGAAGATATCGACTTGTTTAATGCTGGAAAAGGTTCCGTATTTGGCAACGATGGCAAACACGAAATGGAAGCTTCTATTATGTGTGGCTCAACTTTAAATGCAGGTGCAGTTGCAGGTATTAGAAATGTTAAAAATCCAATTCAACTGGCTAGAATGATTAAAAAAAATACCGATTATGTTTATTTACATGGTTCCGAAGCCGAGAATTTTGCTAAAATTAATCATTTACCTTTTGAGGATGATTTTTATTTCTATACGCAAGAACGATTTGACCAACTTCAAGCTGTAAAACATTCTGATAAAGTAATTTTAGACCATACTGATGTCGATTATAAATTTGGAACTGTAGGAGCTGTTGCCCTCGACCAACATGGAAACTTAGCTGCCGCAACTTCTACAGGCGGATTGACAAATAAAAAATATGGCAGACTTGGCGATAGCTCAATTATAGGTGCTGGAACTTATGCCAATAACGAAACTTGTGCCATTTCTTGCACGGGTTATGGCGAATATTTCATTCGTGCCGTAGTGGCTCACGATGTTTCTTGCCTGATGCAATACAAAGGTTTGACTTTGCAACAAGCGAGTGAAATTGTAGTAAAAGATAAACTTATCAAGATGGGTGGCGAAGGTGGTTTAATTGGGGTTGATGCCGATGGAAATATTGCACTAGTCTTTAACAGCGAAGGAATGTATAGAGGATATACTTCGAACAAAAATACGAATTTAATTACTGAAATATATGGAAACTAAAATTCAAAATAAAGCCTATTTTGCCAACGAAATTCATTTTGAAATATCTGACATTAAAGATAGAACCGAGCCTCGAAATATTCTGATGGCTTCGCCAAATTATTTTGATGTCGTTGATGTCAAAAATGTACACATGGCTGGCAATGCGGGTAAAATAGATAAAAAACTGGCTCATATTCAATGGAATGAACTTAAATCGGCTTTTAATCATGCTGTTAAAGAAAAAGTTTTAGATAATGTTTTGGTTATTGATGGAGCAAAAGATTGCGAAGATATGGTTTTTACTGCCAATCAATCTTTTCCTTGGATAGATGAAAATGGCAATAAAATTGTTGTAATGAGCAAAATGCGACATGATAGTCGAAAGCGTGAAGTTCCTTTTTTTGAAGCCTATTATCAAAATTTGGGATACAAAACATTGCATCTGAACCAAACGGAAATGTTTGAAGGCATGGGAGATTTAATTCCGCATATAGGTAAAAGATTATTGTATGGCGGATTCGGACACCGAACCAATAAAGATGCTTACACCGAACTTTCTGCACTTTTGCAAGTACCAATTATTGCCCTTGAGTTGATAGACGAACGTTTTTATCACCTCGATACGTGTTATGTTTCACTCGGGAAAGATGCTGTAATGATATGCAAAGAGGCTTTTACTCCCGAGGGATTGCAAGCGCTAGCAAAAATGTACAAAAGAGTGTATTATATTCCAATCGAGGAAGCAGTAGATTATTTTGCCCTTAACGCACATACTGTTTTTGATTTTGTATCAAACAAAAAAATAGCATTTATTCATAAAGGAACAAAAGTTACTTATGACATTTTAAAAAAAGAAGGCTTTGAAATCATCGAAATAGATACTTCAGAATATATGAAATCGGGTGGAAGTGTGTTTTGTATGAAAATGATGGTGTATTAGTAGTTGTTAGTTGTTAGTTGTTAGTTGTTAGTTGTTAGTTGTTAGATTTAGTTATTAGGTTTATATGAAAGATAATAATTTAAAGAACAAGAGTTTTCTATTTGCCATTCGTATTGTAAAACTTTTTCAATTTATGCAATCCGAAAAAAAAGAGTACGTTTTGAGCAAGCAACTATTGCGATGTGGAACAAGTATAGGAGCAATGGTTAGTGAATCTGTTCATAGCGAAAGTAAAGCTGATTTTATACATAAATTAGCGATTGCACAAAAAGAAATAAATGAAACAATTTATTGGTTAGAACTTTTAAAAGCATGTGATTATTTAACTAAAGAACAATTTGAAAGTATGAATAACGATTCCATTGAACTAATAAAAATAATTACGACAATCATTAAAAACACCAAAAACAACCTAAAACCTAACACCTAACAACTAATCCCTAACAACTAATAATCAATAACTAATAATTAAGAAATATGATAAACGTATCTTCAGAAATAGGAAATCTAAAAAAAATAATCATACACAGTCCTGATGATGGAATTGAAATGGTTACGCCTGATAAAGCCGTAGAGTATTTATATGAAGATATTGTGTATTTGGATAAAATGCGAAAAGAACACAATGTGTTTAAAAAAGTGCTAGAAGCATTTGTTGGGACAGAAAACGTATTAGATATTCAACATTTGATAGAGGAAGTTTGCCAAATAGATAATGTAAAAAAAGAGTTAATTGAAGCGGTTTGTAAACTCGAAAAAAAACCAAGTTTAATTTCTGTTTTATCAAAACTTTCGGCTAAAAATCTTGCTTACACTTTTATTACTGGAATACTAAAATCAAATAAAACGATACTCATTTCTCCCATTTCAAATTATATCTTTTGCAGAGATATTGGTGTGATTGTTAATAATTATTTGCTCATCACACAAGCCATGAAAAAGGCGAGAAGTAGAGAATCTTTGCTGAGTTGGTATGTGTATCATTACAGCAAAACATTTGATATTATTCAGCGAAACGATTGGTTTATAAAAATTTCAAATGATGCAAATGAATTGGTCGAAAACATTGGACACAACGAAAACGAACTTTCTATCGAAGGCGGTGATGTGATGACATTTGGAGAAGAATATTTATTAATTGGCTGCAGCGAACGAACAAGTCGTTATGCTTTTGATAAAGTAAAAGAACTTATTTTTCATCGCAAAACAATCAAATATGTGGTAATGGTAGAAATACCCAAAGATCGCTATTGCATGCATCTGGATACGATTTTTACTCGAATTAGTACAGATGAATGTGTAGTATTTGCTCCACTTATCATGCAAAAAGGAAAACTATTGATTAAAAAATTTGAAAAAGGAATACCAAATCCTCAAATCTATGATTCGTTGCAAGATTTATTACTTGAAATAAATCCAAATATGAAATTTATAGCTTGTGGCGATGGCAAATCTCCGTACCAAGAACGAGAACAATGGACAGATGGTTGCAATTTATTTGCCATTCGTTCGGGAGTTGCAGTTACTTATGATAGAAACCAAGTAACCACAAAAGCCATAGAAAAACATGGTTATAAAGTAATAAAAGCCGAACAATTATTATCAAAATTTAAAACCAAAGAACTCGACCCAAAAACATTAGAAAAAACATTGATTCTAATTCCATCAAACGAACTTTCTAGAGCAAGAGGGGGTACACATTGCTTAACATTTCCAATTTTGAGAGAGTAAGTTAATTTTATACATTTGAAAAAGATTAAAAAATCATAATGGGATTTTTAAAAAAAACATTTTTGATTATTAAAATAGATTATCTCATAA
This sequence comes from Bacteroidota bacterium, assembly GCA_004293915.1. Classification (GTDB taxonomy): domain Bacteria; phylum Bacteroidota; class Bacteroidia; order Cytophagales; family UBA9547; genus REAG01. The sequence continues at coordinate 33,665 of RDZG01000059.1, forward strand.
TTAAATATTATCTATGAACGGAACATTCAAAATCCCATTTCCTATAAACGAACCTACTTTGCAATATGCCCCAAATTCTAAAGAGCGTTTGCAAATTTTGGAAGCAATCAAATTGGCAAAATCAACCGAAATTGAAGTACCAATGTATATTGGAAATAAAACAATAAAAGAAGGAATTAAAAAGCGAATGTCGCCACCACACGAACATGCACATACTTTAGGCTACTATTGGGAAGGCAAAGAAAACCATGTTTCACAAGCCATAAACGCTGCTCTTGAAACCAAGGAAAGTTGGGAATTGTTGCCTTGGGAACAAAAAGCAAGTATTTTTTTGAAAGCTGCAGACTTAGTTTCTGGTTCGTATCGCTTCAAAATAAATGCAGCTACCATGCTTTGCCAATCCAAAAGTGTGTTTCAAGCCGAAATTGATGCCGCTTGCGAATTTGCTGATTTCTTACGTTTTAATGTCTATTATGCCGAAGAAATTTATAAATCACAACCAATAGTGAACTCCCCTGCTATATGGAACCGAATGGAATACAGACCTTTGGAGGGTTTTATATATGCACTTACACCATTTAATTTCACGGCTATTGCTGCGAATTTGCCCATTGCTCCAGCCTTAATGGGCAATGTAATTGTTTGGAAACCTGCCGATTCGCAAGTATATTCGGCTCAAGTAATTATGGAAATTCTTACCGAAGCAGGTTTGCCAACAGGCGTAATTAATATGGTGATGTGCGATGGACCAAAAGCGGGAGAAGTTGTTTTTGCCCATCGTGATTTTGCAGGTATTCATTTTACGGGTAGCACAGCCGTTTTTAAAACAGTTTGGAAAACGATAGCTCAAAATTTAAATACATACAAATCTTACCCAAAAATAGTGGGAGAAACTGGCGGAAAAGATTTTATTTTGGCTCACCCAACAGCCGATATAAAGGTTTTAGTAGCTGCCCTTATTCGTGGAGCTTTTGAGTTTCAAGGTCAGAAATGTTCAGCTTGCTCAAGGGCATATATTCCAAAATCCATTTGGAACGAAGCTTGGAAATTGATGGAAACGGAGCTTAAAACCATAAAAATTGGCTCTACGGAGGATTTATCTTGCTTTATGAATGCGGTAATTGATGAAAAATCATTTACAAAAATTTCGGGATATATTGAAAAAGCAAAAGCATTAAAAAGTAATAAAATCATTTTTGGTGGCAATTATGATAAATCAAAAGGTTACTTTATCGAACCAACTGTAATTTTAACTACAGATCCTCATTCGCTAACAATGGAAGAAGAAATTTTTGGTCCTGTTCTTACTATTTATGTTTATGATGATGAAAAATTGGACGAAACTTTAACACTTATCGACCAAACTTCGCCTTATTCGCTCACTGGAGCAGTGATTGCAACCGATAAAATAGCGATTGCAAAAATAGCTGAAAAACTACGAAATAGTGCAGGTAATTTCTATATCAATGATAAGTGTACAGGGGCAGTAGTTGGTCAGCAACCATTTGGAGGAGCCAGAATGAGCGGCACAAACGACAAATCGGGCTCGTTTTTAAATCTTTTGCGTTGGGTTTCACCTCGCACTATTAAAGATAATATGTTGCCTGTAAAAGATTATCGTTATCCTTTTTTGGGGTAATCGCAAACTTGACAACTTGACAACTTGTTTGTATATTTGAATAAAAATATAAAATTATGAGAACAATACCTGTAGCAGAATTCAAAACAAACTTTTCGGCAATTCTAAAAGATGTCGAAAAAGGAGAAAAAATTGCCATTTCGTATGGCAGAAAAAAAGAAGGTGTAGCAATGCTTGTGCCTTTTGAAAATACAGAAGAAATGCCGAAAAGAAAATTAGGTTTATTACAAGATAAAGGGGCAAGTATGAAAATTATGCCTGATTTTGAAATGACAGACGAAGAGGTTTTAAACGAAAAACTGTACGATTGATGGGATATTTGTTAGATACACATTTTGTACTTTGGCTTTTATTTGATTATAAAAAAATAAATCCAAAAATTAAAACAATTTTAGAAAACCGAAATAATGAAATTTTTATCAGTCAAATTAGCCTTTGGGAGATAAGTTTAAAATATGGATTAGGAAAACTAGATTTATACAATTCTAAACCTGATGAGATTCAACAAATACTAATTTTAAATGGCTACAAAGTACTTGATTTGAAATCAGAAAACATACTGAGTTTTTATAATCTTCCCCAAAAAATTCATAAAGATCCTTTTGATAAAATGTTAGTTTGGCAAGCCATAAAAAATAATTTAACACTCATTTCTCAAGATAAAAAACTAGAGGTTTATCAACAAAATGGATTAAAAATAATGTTTTAAAATTAATCATAACCTATAAAAAAATGAAATCATCACAAACCTATATCGACCTCGAAGATAAATTTGGAGCCCACAATTACCATCCCATTCCTGTTGTTTTAGCCAAAGGTGCTGGAGCCGAAGTTTGGGATGTGGATGGAAAAAAATATTACGATTTTCTTTCTGCATACAGTGCTGTAAATCAAGGGCATTGCCATCCTCGAATTATACAAGCACTCACCCAACAAGCATCAACTATTACGCTTACTTCAAGAGCTTTTTATAACAATTTATTAGGCGATTACGAAAAATTCATAACCGAATATTTTGGCTATGAGCGTGTTTTGCCAATGAATACAGGTGTAGAAGGTGGCGAAACCGCTATAAAATTATGCAGAAAATGGGCATACAAGATTAAGAAAGTACCTCAAAACGAAGCAAAAATTATTTTTGTTGAAGGTAATTTTTGGGGCAGAACATTAGCCGCCATTTCTTCATCTACCGACCCAAGTAGCACTACTGATTTTGGTCCGTTTATGCCTGGCTATCAAATTATTCCTTATGATGATATTCCTGCATTAGAACTTGCCTTGCAAGATCCAAATGTGGCAGGATTTATGCTTGAACCGATACAAGGTGAAGCAGGTGTAAAAATTCCTGCCGATGGATATTTAAAAAAAGCATACAATTTATGCAAAGCTAAAAACGTGCTTTTCATTGCCGATGAAGTGCAAACAGGTATTGGTAGAACAGGAAAGCTATTGGCTTGTGAACACGAAAACGTAAAACCAGACATTTTAATCTTAGGAAAAGCCCTTTCTGGTGGAGTTTTGCCAGTTTCTTGTGTACTTTCGAGTCACGAAATCATGCTTACCATCAAACCTGGCGAACATGGTTCTACTTTTGGTGGAAATCCTTTGGCTTGTGCCGTAGCCACAGAGGCTTTAAAAGTGCTAAAAGAAGAAAATATGATTGAAAATGCCGCTAAAATGGGTGATATTTTGCGAGCAGAACTCAACAAACTAAAATCAAAATATAATTTTATTAAATTGGTTCGTGGCAGAGGATTGCTTAATGCCATTGTAATTAAAGAATCTGATAAAATAAATGCGTGGGATATTTGTATAAAATTTGCCGAAAACGGACTTTTAGCAAAGCCAACACATGGAAATATTATTCGATTTGCACCTCCTTTAGTGATTAATGAAAAACAACTCCTAGAATGTATAGCTATAATTGACAAATCTTTGTCTTTTTTTGCATAATGCCTCTGTTTTTAAAGCGAGTTTATCAAAAATGTAACTTTTTTTTATAAAACTCGCTTTTTATTTCAACTATTTTTTGTATTATTTGTAGATAATTAAGTTAAGCGAGTTTGTATTTTAACCTTACATTATTTTAATTTGTAAATGCTATGCTTTCAGAAAAATATAATACCATACGGTTTAAAATATCTTTCATTGTTGGAGTAATTACCATCACATATAGCCTAATTTTAGTAGGATATTTGAATTATAATTATAAAAGTTCTAAAATAAATGATGCCATAGAAATTTCAAAAGTATATGCACAAAACTACGCTACAGAAATAAAATCGCAAATCGAACAAGCATTAGATATAAGCCGAACAACTGCTCAAATTTTGAGTTGCAGGCAAAATTTAGAAAATCCACTTTTATTAAATAGAAAAGATGCAAGTGAAATCATAAAAAATTTAGTTTCTAAAAATAAGTTTTTGTTAGGAATGTATACTGCTTGGGAACCTAATGCTTTTGATAATAATGATAATGCATATGCTGGACTTCCAAACAATCATCCTGACGGGCATTTTGTGCCCTATTGGTACAGAGATAATCAATCTAATACTATTGCTTTTGAGCCATTAAAATATTATTTAGTACCTGGCAAAGGCGATTATTATTTATTGCCACGCAAAACAAAACAAGAAACAGTTATCGATCCTATTTCATATAAAATTGGCGAAAAACAAGTTTTATTAATGACATTAGTTGTGCCAATTTTAACTAATAAAGCCAATTTTTTAGGTGTAGTTGGTACTGATATAAGTTCAGAATCTATTTTAAATTTAATTAAATCAAAACTCATTTTTGAAGGCAACGGCAAAGTAAATATTATTTCAAATAATGGTACTATAGTGGCTTCATCCTATAACGATAGTATTTCTGGAAAACAAATGGCTGATATATTGCCAGAAATTAAAGATAAAATAAACAATCTGAATGGCATTAATTCTTATACCGAAAACGATGAATTAACTACCATTGTACCCATTAAGTTTGGCTCAACTGCAAATACATGGTATGTAGTAATTAAAACGCCAATAGAATACTTAATAAAAGATTTGAATACTGAACTTATTAAATTAACAGGTTTTGCTATTTTATTTTTTATAATTTTATTACTTGTAACAAACTATTTTATAACTAAATTTTTAAAACCAATTTTTAAGATAACGAGAGTTGCTCAAAAGGTTGCAATTGGGAATTTAGAAGTTTGGGATGTAGAATCATCAACTGTAGAAATCGAAAAGCTAAATACTGCATTCAAAAAAGTAATAGATTCACAAAAAGATATTGCAGAAGTTACAACATCAATCTCCAATGGCGATTATTCTAAAAAAGCAATTATTAAAAGCGAAAAAGATATTTTGGCAATATCTGTCAATAAAATGATTGAAAACCTAAAATCTACTACCGAAGAAGAGCAAAAACGAAAATGGACAAACGAAGGTTATGCCAACTTTGCTGAATTATTACGACACAACGAAAGTCTAAACAATAGCTCGTTTAGTGCTTTAAAATTTTTGATTCAATATTTAAACGCTAATCAAGGAGGAGTTTTTCTTGTCGAAAAAACCGACAGAATTTATCTTGAATTAAAAGCTAGCTATGCTTATGATAGACAAAAATTCAACCAAAAAACAATCGAAATAGGCGAGGGGTTAGTTGGGCAATGTTTTGTAGAAAAAGAGATGCTGTTACTAAATGACTTGCCAAAAAATTATATTAGCATCACTTCTGGTCTTGGTTTTGCAAATCCAAACTATATTATTTTGCTTCCAATCATGTACAACGAATCTATCGAAGGTGTGATAGAAATTGCAACATTTCATACGTTTGAAAGCCATCAAATTGAGTTTTTGAAAAGATGTGTGAATTTATTTGCTTCGGTGGTTTCAAATATAAAAACAAATGATTTAACAACTTCTTTGTTAGCGAATGCTCAAAATCAAACAGAATCAATGAAAATACAAGAAAATGTAATGCGTCAAAACATGGAAGAACTTACTGCTTTACAAGAACAAATGACTAGAAAAGAAACAGAGTATATAGAAAAAATCGAGCAATTAATGAAAAAAATAAACAACTGATTAGGCACTTTTATATAGCTAATAAATTATTCTGATAAATTTTATATTCTTGATGTTGTATCTCGAGTAATGTATCACTAAGTTTGCTAAAAATATAATCAACTTGATTCAGGACATCGTTTTATACACATTTGGCTTTTTTTTACTTTTGCAGTTCTACTATCACTTTTTTTATTTCGCTCATTTGGCAGCCTACAAAAACGAAGTAAAATCTCAGGGTCATAAACCAGTTTCCGTAGTGGTTTGTGCACACAATGAGTATGAAAATCTAAAAAAATTAATTCCACTTTTGCTCACACAAAATTATCACAATTATGAAATTGTAATCGTGAACGACCGCTCTTATGACGAAACCTATGATTTTTTGAAAGAAAAAGGAGATATGTATGCCTCAAAATTAAAAATTGTGAATATAAGCGATTTACCACAAAAAATGGATCCCAAAAAATATGCTTTAACAATGGGAATAAAAGCCGCAAAACATGATTTGATTATTTTTACAGATGCAGATTGCACACCGTATAATAACAACTGGATATTGCAAATGCAGGCTCAAGCAACCGAAAAACCAAATATTATATTAGGTGTTTCGCAATACCAAGTTTTACCAGGTTTTTTAAATCTTTTGATTCGATTCGAAACATTTTATACTTGCATACAATATTTATCTGCTGCTATTGCTGGAAAACCATATATGGGAGTAGGTAGAAATTTAGCCTATCATAAATCAATATTTTTCGATAATAAAGGCTATCATCCGTATATGGATGTTACAGGTGGCGATGACGATTTGTTTATCCACAAAGTGGCAAACAAAGAAAATACTACTATAGCAATAGAGATTGAAGCCCAAACTGTTTCGATTCCTAAAACTACATTTGGCGAATGGTTTACCCAAAAAACAAGGCATTTATCTGTTGGTAAACATTATAAATTTTCGCAAAAACTAAATACAGGCTTATTACATTTTTCGCAATTAATGGTAATAGTTTTTACTTGTGTATTACTCTTTGATCAGAATTATTATATTTACGCTTTGTCTGGTTATTTCCTTCGATTTTTAGTAATTAGTATTATTTATAGTATAATTATAAAAAAACTAAGATATAATTTAAACAATTGGGCTATATTTGTGGTTGATATCATCTATCCTTTTTATTATATAGTGGTAGGATTCAATGCATTAAGATCAAAAAAAGTAAAATGGAAGTAGAAGAAAAAGAATTTTCAGATAAGGCAAAAAAAGACTTTTTACTCGTTGATAGAGCAATCAAAAACAACGATCAAAAAGCCTATGCCGAGTTGATGAAAAGATACCGAAAATCTGTTTTTCATTTGGTGCTTAAAATGGTTAGAAATGCCGATGAAGCCGAAGATTTAACCATAGAAGCTTTTGCTAAAGCTTTTAAAGGATTGCATAAATTTAATCCAGAATTTACATTTAGCACATGGCTTTTTAGAATTGCAACCAACAATTGTATTGATTATATTCGTAAAAAACGTGTACTTACCACAAGTATCGACAATCCAATGAAAGATAGCGATGGCGATGAAATGACCATCGATATCAAAGACAGTGCGCTTAATCCTGAAGATCAAAACATCAGAACTCAAAAAATAGAACTGATGCAAATGATTGTTACAAAATTGCCATCAAAGTATCAGGTTTTGATAAAAATGCGTTATTTTCAAGAATTGTCTTACGAAGAAATTGCTGACAATTTAGATTTTCCGCTCGGCACTGTAAAAGCCCAACTCCACAGAGCCAAAGAGTTACTTTTTGATATGGTTAAAGACAGAAAAGATGCCATTTAATGTTACTTTTATTTATTGAAATTATTGGTTGGTTAGGTGCAATTTTTGTTTTAACTGCTTATATATTATTGTCGATAAATAAAATTTCATCAAAAGGATATTGGTACCAAATACTCAATTTATTAGGAGCTATTTTCTTGATTATCAACACGTTTTATCTCAAAGCCTATCCATCTATGTTTGTAAATGTGGTTTGGGTTGGCGTTGCTATTTTGGGAATGTATAAAAACAAGTAAACATGAAAGGGATTTACACCATTTTGCTGCTTACAGTTTCAAATATTTTTATGAATTTGTCTTGGTATGGACATTTGCAATTTAAAAAATGGGGCTGGTTTGAGAGTTCGGGTTTTTTTGTGATTGTACTTTTGAGTTGGGGTTTAGCTTTTTTTGAGTATGTGGTTATGATTCCTGCCAATAGAATAGGTTTTGAAGAAAATGGCGGTCCGTTTAGTTTGATACAGCTCAAAGTGATTCAAGAAGTGATTTCACTCACTGTTTTTGTTACTATATCCATTTTGGTATTTAAAACAGGTAAATTTACTTTTAACCAATTGCTTGCTTTGTTTTTTTTGGTTTTGGCAGTATATTTTACTTTTAAGAAATAATAACGAATAAAATTTTTAAAATAAATTTCAAATATTGATTGTTGAAATAAAAAAGCAACTATATTTGCACTCCGTTTTGCAAAAAACTGATGGGACTGTAGCTCAGTCGGTAGAGCAAAGGATTGAAAATCCTTGTGTCGATGGTTCGATTCCATTCGGTCCCACTTCTAAAAAAAGAGGCTCACAAATTTGTGAGCCTCTTTTTTTATTTCCTCAATTCTCAGTTACCTCACCAAAATTATCATGCCTTTTACACTTTGTATTTGATTGTTGAATCGGTTTATGATAATTGCCAAAAATATAAGTCATCAGCATGGTTTTGAGCTGAAGAAATGATTTTAAAGTCAATCTAATTATTTTATTTTTTTAAAGTTTAGTTTTTTCACTTAAAATAGATATTTAAAATTCCTCCATTAATAATTTCGGAATGTGTAATATAGTTTTGAGTAAGTATTTTATCGTTTAATATAATTTTAGCAACTGTAATTTGATTTGGATTAGACTTAATATAATTTATTTTTAATGCTTTTTTTTCAGAGTAATTTATAATAGCCGAATTTAATTTCGATGTTCCAAAATAATACTTTCCATCAGCAGGATTAACAGGATAAAGCCCTAATGCACTAAATACATACCAAGCCGACATTTGCCCACAATCATCGTTTCCGCTTAATCCTGATGGATTTATTGTATATTGTGTATCCATAATAAGTTTTGTTTTCTCGGCAGTTTTTTCCGGCTTGTTTATAAAATTATATAAATAAGTGATGTGATGCGAAGGTTCGTTACCATGAGCATACATTCCTAAACTTCCCATTGAACCGGTATGATTTTTTTCTGAATCAGGCAATTTTTTCAAAAATAAACTATCTAATTTTGCTTCAAAATTTTCTTTTCCACCCATTAATTTTATCAGAGTATCGATTTGGTGTGGTACAAAAAATGTGTATTGAAAAGAATTTCCTTCCACAAAAGCACTTGTTTTCCAATCGCTTACAGAATATGGATTGAAAGGACTTTGCCATTTTCCGTTGGCTAATTTTGGTCGCATGTATTGCGTTTCTTTATCAAAAATGTTTTTATAAGATTGGCATCTATTATTAAAAAAGTTATATTCTTTGGTTTTATTTAACTTTAATGCCACTTGTGCTACACACCAATCATTATAACACAATTCTAGCAACTGAGTAACGCTTTCTCGAATAGAATCGTGTGGTATATAGCCATATTTATTAATTAAGTCAAAGCGGTTTCTGTCGCCACGAGAACCATACTCACCCCAATAATTAGGTATAAAGCCATAATTTTGCTGAACATCAAAGGTTGTTTTTGAGAATAGTTTTGTGGATGTTTCATATAATGCTCGCCAAACTAAGTTTGTATCTAAAGTAATATTTCCTTTTAAAAAAGCATCTGTAATTACAGGAATGGCAGGATTACCTGTCATGCAATAATTTTCATTTCCCCATAAAGTCCAAATGGGTAACCTTCCAAAATTTTCAAAGTGCTTCAGCATGGATTGTACAAATTCATAGTTTTTATTTGGTAATATTATTGAATATAGCGGATGAACTGCCCTAAAAGTATCCCAGAGCGAAAAGGTAGAATAATGTTTTGTTTGTTTTGAGGTATGAATTTTAAAATCAGAACTTGAATACTGACCATTTGCATCGCTCAATAGATTAGGAGCAAGCAAAGTATGATACAATGAAGTGTAAAAAAGTGCCTTAGAATTTTCGTCTGAATCTATTTTAATTTTACTTAAATTGTCATTCCAAATTTCTTTAGCTTGGTTTTTATATTTTTCAAAATCCCAATCTGTTATTTCAAGGTTTAAGTTTTGTCGAGCATTTTCTATACTAGTACTAGAAATTCCTGTTTTAATTTTAAGTTCATTGCTATTTTTAAATAAAACGACAGTTTGAAGTATTGAATCAGAATGTGTTTTTATATTATTAGTGATTTTATTTTTATCTTTTATAAAATAATTTAAAATGGGTTGATTGAATTTTATTACAAAATATACATTTTGATTAGAAGCCCATCCAGCTGATTTTTTATATCCTGAAATAGTATATTTATCTTCAAAGTTAAGTTGGCATTTCTTTATAACATCAGGAATCCATGTATTTTTTGTTCCAAAAATGCTATGATTTAAATCTATAAAAACGCCTTGAGAATTGCTTTTTTGCAAATAAATGTACTTTTGAAATCCGCATCTTTCTGTTGCTGTTAAATTGACTTTTGTTTTACAATTTTCTAAAATAACTTCATAAAACCCTGGAATTGCTTTTTCATTTTTATGATTAAATTTTGATTTAAAATCTGGAAATTTATTGTTAAAGTTGGCTGTTTTTGTATTTATTGGCATCATTAAAATATCCCCAAAATCTCCTAATCCAGTACCACTCAAATGGGTGTGGCTGAATCCTAAAATCATTGAATCTTTGTAATCATAGCCTGAGGGTTTCATAACATCGGAATCAGGACTTAGCTGAACCATGCCAAATGGAAGGGTGGCTCCAGGAAATAAATTTCCTTCATCGGTAGTTCCTGTAAATAAATTAACATATTGGGTAAAGTTTTCGTTTTGTGAATAGGAATATATATTGAATAAAATATACACAATTATGCTTTTTGTTTTCATGATTTATTTGATAAATGTTAAGCAAAGATATTAAAATACTTGTGGTAGAATATTAGCTTTAGAAAATAATATATTGAAGATGAAAAAGTATTGCTAGGTAGCTAATCAACTATTTAATTGGCTAAACATCAACAGAATTACCAATCAAATACATGAATGGTGGTACTATTCGTGTATTTGATTGGTAATTTTTGAGCTAATCGAAAAAAACTATCTATATTTAGCTATATTCACAATGAAAACTATGCAAAAACAGTTAATTCAAAAGCTTGTTTGATTGATAGTTATTATAGACTTGTATTGCTAAAATTCAAAAAAGGGCTATATTATTTTTCATATTTGTCTCATAGTTTAGCACAATAGTTTAGCAAATTATTTACTTAAGAAATTGCAAAATTCTCATCCTTTTGGAATATAATTTTGCGAAATCATCAGATTTTTAATAAATTTTCAGTTATAAAACCTATTTTTGACAACATTTTGGATTACAAAATATTTTAACAAAGCAATTAAATATTATTCATGTTACATCTTTCAGAACCAGAAATACTTCGCAGACAAGCAAAAGAAGAATTAGAAAAATTGGGCATTAATCCATATCCAGCCGAACTTTTTGAAATAAATGCTTCTACAACTGATATTTTGGCACATTACGAAGCCAATAAAATTGAATACAAAACCGTATCAATTGCTGGCAGATTGATGACTCGCAGAATTATGGGCAAGGCTTCGTTTGCTGTTTTGCAAGACGAAAAAGGAAAAATACAATTATATATCAGTCGTGATGAAATTTGCAAAGGTGAAGACAAAGAATTATATAATACTGTTTTTAAAAAACTCTTAGATATTGGCGATTTTATTGGCGTAAAAGGCTATGTTTTCACCACTCAAACGGGTGAAATTTCAATACATGTTACCGATTTAAAACTGCTTTCTAAATCGCTAAAACCTTTGCCGATTGTGAAAGAAGCTGTTGATGAGCAAGGGAATAAAACAACATTTGATGCAGTTTCAGACCCAGAGTTTCGCTATCGCCAACGCTATGCCGATTTAATAGTTACGCCTGGTGTGAAAGAAACTTTTTTGAAACGAACAACCATGATTCGAACCATTCGAGATTTTTTAAATAATCATGGTGCTGTAGAAGTTGATACACCTGTTTTGCAATCGATTCCGGGTGGTGCTGCTGCCAAACCATTTATTACTCACCACAATGCCTTAGATGTACCATTTTATTTACGAATTGCTAATGAGTTGTATCTCAAGCGATTAATCGTTGGTGGATTTGATTGGGTGTATGAATTTTCACGTAATTTTAGAAATGAAGGCATGGATCGTACGCATAATCCAGAGTTTACCATTTTGGAATTTTATGTGGCTTATAAAGATTATTTTTGGATGATGGATTTTACTGAAAAAATGCTAGAAGCTGTTTGTGTGGCTTTGCATGGAAAATCAGAAGTTCAAGTTGGCGATAAATTGATAAGTTTTGAAGCTCCTTTTAAACGCATTTCTATTTTTGATGCCATAAAAGAAAAAACAGGAATTGATATTTCGGAAATGGACGAAGTTGGTTTGCGTGAAGTTTGCCAAAAACTAACTATTCATATCGAACCAACGGTTGGAAAAGGAAAAATAATTGATGAAATTTTTGGTTCTACATGCGAAAAATCATGTATTCAGCCCACTTTTATTATCGATTATCCTGTGGAAATGAGCCCATTAACTAAAAAACACCGCAGTAAACCAGGTTTGGTTGAGCGATTTGAGTTAATGATAAATGGAAAAGAAGTTGCTAATGCTTATTCAGAATTGAACGACCCAATCGACCAACGTGAGCGATTTGAAGAGCAAGTAAAACTTATGGAACGAGGCGATGAAGAAGCTATGTTTATCGATAATGATTTTTTGCGTGCTTTAGAATATGGAATGCCGCCAACAGCTGGTATTGGTATTGGAATCGACCGTTTATGTATGCTCATGACCAACCAACCATCGATTCAAGATGTGCTTTTCTTTCCGCAAATGCGACCAGAGAATGTGCAAAACGAAGCCCAAAAAGAAAACTAAAATATGCCAGACATTGAATCTCGAAACGATTTAGATTTTTTGATTTCAACGTTTTATAGCGCTTTGCTCAAAAATCAAGAAATGAAAAAGTTTTTTGAACACATTGATTTTGAGGCACATAAGCCTCGCATGATTTCGTTTTGGGATTTTATAGTATTCAACACCCCAAATGCCTATACAGGCAGTTTGATGCCTGTGCACGAACATTTGCACAAAATGTTTCCTTTTGAGAAACAACATTTTGAAATTTGGTTAGCCACTTTCAAAAAAACAGTTGACGAAAATTTTGTTGGAAATAGAGCCGAAGCCATTAAAAATGCAGCTGTACAAATTGGAGCTACGATGAAATATAAAATCATTGGAAGCGATTCAAAACATACTTTTACAGTTACAAAAATTGAGTAAGTAAAGTGAATAATTTTATAGATAAATAGCATTTGCTATATATTGACACTTTTTATATAATAGAAAAAAAATGACACATTTAATACATAATTTAAAGTTTATTTTTTATGTCTTTTTTTTTGTAGGTTTTAATTATGTACTAGCACCAGAAGTATTAGGATTTGCCATCATTATAACTATTCCATTAACATTTGGAATAATTGTATATTACTACAAACAAATTTATTTAGACAAATATCTTTGTGAAAACAAATATATACAAATAGCTGTCATTGCAATAAATTCAATACTAATTATTGTTTTTACAAACCTATATTTAGTATTTATAAATTATCTTAAAAATACTAATGAATTTACTTTTTCATCTAAATCCACATTTGGTTTAATTATAGTCACATTCTGTTTTATTATATTTTGGTGGATATTATTTTCTGTAATAAAATATTTCCGTAATAAAAATGGTTAGCATAAATTGGAACAGCTATATATAAAGTTCCTACTGCTGATAAAATTCAAAATACTATTTAGGTAAACTACCCTACATTAGATAAAAACAGATGATATTTAAAGTTATAATTTTATACAATAACCATGAAAGAAATTATTGAGCTTTCATCTAAAACGATTTCTATTGAAAGAAACGAATTTCTAAAAGTAAAAGGTAGCATCGACACAAATATATATTTTGTTGAAAGTGGAAGTTTGAGGATATTTGTTTTAGATGAATATGAAGAACAAACCATAAGATTTGGCTATAAAGAAAATTTAATTGTTGCACTAGATTCGTTTTTAACGGGAAAACCATCCGACTTGTATATTCAAGCTATAAAAAACTCAGTTGTAAAAGTTATAACCAAGCCTCAGTTTGACGATTTTTTAAATACGGAAAACAATAGAAATTGGTGGACAAAAACAGTAGAAAATTTAGTACTTCAACAAATGGAACGTGAAATAGATATTCTTACTACTTCGCCAAAAGAACGATACGAAAGAGTTTTAAAACGAAGTCCACAACTTTTTCAGGAAATACCGCATAAATACATTGCAGACTATTTACGAATGAGTGCAGAAACATTATCACGATTAAAAAAATCTTGATTTCAATCAAGATTTAAGTTCATATTGCTTTGCAATTTTGCATCTCAAATTTTTAAATAATTAAAAATGAATGCAGAGTTGCTTATACAAAATTTAATTGAACATACACGAAAAATGCTAAATCAAGCTGAAAAACTTAAAAGTTTAGATTTTGAAATGTTAGTTTGGAAACAAATTGAAACTTCTTGGAATGTTTTGGAATGTTTGGAACATCTGAATTTGTATGGCAACTTTTATTTGCCACAAATAGAAAACAAAATAAAAACATCGTATACAAAACCCGAAATTGAATTTAAAAGTGGGCTTTTGGGGAATTATTTTGCCCAAAGTATGTTACCAAAAGAAAAATTATTCAAAATGAAAACGTTTAAAGACAAAAATCCTTTAAATGCTAATCTCGACAAAACCATTATTGATAAATTTATAAATCAACAAATCAAATTATTGGATTTATTAAACCAATCGAGAAAAGTAAGTTTGAATAAAGTTAAAATTCAAACTTCAATTTCTGGCTTAATTAGGCTAAAATTAGGAGATACTTTTCGGTTTCTTATTAATCATAATATTAGGAATTTGAATCAAATTGAAAGAATATTGGTAAGCTAAAAAAGTTTATGAATAAAAGAGTGGTCTTTACATATTGCAAATACTTTATTTGTATAATTTCATTTAAAAAAGAAAAATTTATTAGAAGTAAGAATATAAAGTCAAGTTTTGTACTTTTAAAAATAACACCTAAATAGTTTGAGCATTCTGAGATTTATAAAAAATATTCTCGTACTTTTGAAAGCAATTTTTCTAAAATTTTTATTATGTATTAGAAAAAAATTTGAGAACTATTTATAATTATTTACGTTTTAATTAGTAAATTTAAAACAATAAATGCTTTTTTGTAACTCGAAATTAATCAAAATTTAAAATGTTCAAGTTAAACGAGGCTAGTAAGGCTTCTATTTTTGAAGATACTGGGATTTCTTTTGACGAATTTAAAACTTTATCTGCAAGCGAGATTGATAGCAGAGTTGAAAAAAAAATTGGAAAGCGTTTGACCTTTCCAAACTCTACCGATGAGCGTTTTCAAAGCCGTGGCTCTGTATTTTTGTTCTTAAATCGTTTTTTAAGATAATTTTTTTAATGCGTAATTATAATGAAGAAGAAAAAAAATTTATGATGAGATTTTCTCTACTTATAACGATGTAATTAAACCACTTCTTGCTCAAGTAGAAGTAAGATATCAGCGTTTCCCAATCCAAATTTTCAATGAAATCAGAGCACTTTTTGATCATTTAGCACGTATAGAAAGTGCCGAGTTGCCAACTGAAGATGTTTTACACGAACTCAAAAGAGCAAAAAGTCATATTAGCAGAACAATTTTAGATTGTTATAAATTTCTTTCTGTGTCATCGTATGAAAGCATAAAAACATTTGAATATCAAACCAGAAATATTGATTTATCGGCTATTAAAGATGGGCAATTTAAAGCATTTTTAGAATCAAATCGAGCTAAAAAGGAACTCAAGTTTGCCAAAATTTACGATACTGAAACTAAGTTAAATCGGTTATTTTACAATTCAAAGTTCAAAATTACAGATACTTTTTATATATTAATTAGTTACTTTAGATACAAATATTACAAATGGTTTGATTGCGAAAGAATACCCATTACTTATGAAAGTTTCTTCTTAGAATATTATAAAATAAGAAAATCTGGAGATTTGAATTTGCTAGAAGCAAAAAAACTAGAAACAAAAACAAAAAACCACCAACTCGCTTTTGAAGCTTATGAAAAAGCACATAACGAGTTTTCTAAATTAGAAAATTTAATTCACGAAAATAGACTTGAAATTCATTATGCACGAACAAAATTTAGAATAAAGTCTAGTTTATGGTTATTTTTTACGTTTATTGGGTCTATAATTTTAGAAAAAGTTTTAGAGAAATTATTCAAATATGATTTTATAGAAATAATATATCAATATTTTTTCTAAATTGGGATTACAGTATTTAGCGTGAATGGAGCAAAAGTTTACCTTGAAAAAATAGGATAGAATTTCTATACCCATTAAAATTAGGATATCCCTTTGCTACTG
>RDZG01000133.1 GCA_004293915.1 Bacteroidota bacterium
AGTAATAGTTACTTGTTGTCCTTCGCAAAAGGTTGTGTCGGTTGTAGGTTGTGTGATTTTTGGTTTTTCATAAAATTGCACTTCGGTGCTATCTTGTTCGGTAAAGCAATTGTTGCTAATAGTTAAGACATACACACCCGAAGTTGTTACGATTTTTATAGGCAAATTTGAGTTGTCATTCCATAATATATTTTGTTTTAAATTGACTGCAAAACTTGGATTAATAGTAACCACACTTGGTATGCAACCCACAAGTGTGGTTGGCATAGTGAGGTTAGGTTTAATAGGATGTACCCAAGCTGTATCGTACACATCGCAATAATTGTACCGCAAATGTATTTTTTGCTCTTGGCTAATATGCCGTTTTACGCCTGATAGTGTACTCATAAACCCATCTGCAAAACGCCAAATGTATTGGTCATCTGTTGCCATTTTGGGACCCTCAAACAGCACCGAATCGCCTATGCAGGTTTGCGAAATCTTAAAATCATATTTGCGACCGTAATAGTTTTCTACTTTTTTTGATACTAAAAAATATGTGTAATTTGGGCTTATTTTAAGTGCTTCTGCTACATAATTACAATCAGGAAAAGGTAAGTCTGGTTTATGTATTATACTAAAGCTACCAGCTTGATTATCTGTTAAGTATATTTTACCGTCAATGCCAAGAGGAAGTCCCCTCATAATATAATTTCTTTCTTCTTCATAAATTTTATTAAAACTATTTGTTTCTAAATTTAATTGATAAAGCGCAGAAGTTGTTAGAGAAGGAAAGCCATTTGAACCAAATAAATAAACAAATTTGTTACTAGGAGAAAAAGTAATGAAATTTATGTATCTAGAAAAAACACCATCAGGGATTCGTATTTTTTTTTTAAAAAGTGTTTTAGAATCTATATCATCATAACCATACAAATTTAAATAATTTTCAGTAGCAACCATAAATTGTTTGTAATCGTTTGAAAACCCAATTCCTTCAATTGTATAATTAAGATTTAAAACAGGAGGTACAATATCAGAAAGTCGAAGGATGTTAAACTTTATTTTATTTTCAGATGTATCGGTTTTAAATACCCCTATGTTTCCAGAAGAAGACTGAATAATTGTTCTTATTCCAGAACAATTTGATGTTCCATGACTTATTGGATAATAAAATGAACTATAAAGACCCCAATTTTGTCTGTCTTTAGTAGTGGAGTCTAAAAACGGAAAAAATGTTTTTGGTTTTGAAACTTCAATAGTATTTGATTTTGAAAATATTCTATACTTTAAGGTATCATAATCGCAACTCATAAAATTGATGTATTTATTTTTACCAATAGGTAGTAATATTCCCATACCAGTGTTACTACATTTTAAATTATTTTTTATTATATTTCCTAATGTATCGTAAAGATTTCTTTCGTCAATCATGACTTCAATTTTCCCTACAGAATCAATTACAATAGAACTTTGAGAATTTTGATCATAGATTGATACATTATTATTAAGATTATGGGCTGTAACCGTATTATTTCTAAATTTTAACAAATAATGTGGGCTCAAAAACCAAGTATCAAATTTTGGTTGGGCAAAAGTAAATAAAGCAAAAAAGAGCATGGCTGCAAACCATGCTCTTCTGTAGGTGCAAACTAACATTATTTAGCTAAAATCAACTTAAATGTTTTTGTTCCAATTTTTATAAAATACATACCTGCTTGGTAGTTGCTCAAATCCATTTTGGTTTGCAAATCTGCAATGGTTTGTGCCATTACTTTTTTGCCTTGCATATCATACACTTCGAGCGTTGCATTCAGAAAAGTATCGTTTACCGAAACTTCAATCATACCTGAACTTGGGTTTGGATAAATCGAAACTTCATCTTGACTTTGGGTAGTTGTCAACGGAGTAGTTTCCTCATCAGCCCCTTTTCTAAACACCATTTCTGAACAAGTGGCTTGGCTCCAAGAGGTTGCACTTCCTGATCTTGGCGAAATGCCAGGATAATAATCGTAATACAAACCTATGCCGTTCAGTGCAGGTCCAAAATTTGGATTACTACCAATCATTACTTCACGGGCTAAGTCAATAGGCGTTGCTCCTGCTCCATCGTTTAAACGTAAGTAAGAAACTAAACCTATTCTATCGTTTAAAAGCAATGATGGAGTTAGTTTTACGCTTTTAAAATTGTTAATTTGGTTTGAGGTTCTAGATACATTCCATAATCTAGCTTCTCTAATTACCCCCACAAAGTTAGAAATAGGCAATAGATTGCCCAAGAAGTCGGTAGTTTCTTCTGTATCAGTGCCAATCA
>RDZG01000123.1 GCA_004293915.1 Bacteroidota bacterium
CACTCCATTTGTTAGTTTAGACAAAAAAACAAAGACTTCAATCTATCTCTAAAATGATATTTTTGATTCTCTTCATACACACTTTTTAGGATACTACCATTATTTTTTCGGGTTTATATATTTTGACTATGTTTCGAAATTTACAACAAAATATGACTTTAAAATATTCCAATAATGATAGGAAAAAAATCATTCTAACTTAATATTTGCCACGAATGCACGAAAAAAACAGCAAAAATTAGTGAATTCGTTGCAAAAAAACAATAGATATAAATTCGGATTTGAACTTATATCTTCAAATTAAATAAGGAATTTAATAAATGTTGTTTAATTTAGAATATAGCCTATATTTTCATTTAGAGATTAAATGTACGATTCAAAACAAGTATTTATAACACTATATTCTTGTTTGATTTAACATATTCTGTTATCTAAGGCATACCTTTTTTGATTTGAATAATTCGCATAGGAAGGGTAGAAGGCACAATTCCTGCTTTTAAAATGATTCGCTGCCCACGTTCTCCCATCACAAAAGCATTGAAACCAGTACCCAAACCTGTTCTAGATTCTCTACTAATAATATAAATATTTCTTGAAAGTGGATAGGTGTCTAAAAACACATCGTTTTGAAACGGCAGCAGATAATCAGCCTCTGTTTTTGGATTTTCTGAAGGTGAAATGGCAATAAAATGAATGTCTTTTAAATATTTTCTGACAATTGGATCATCCGTATCCGAAAGCCAATTTACACCCACAATTCCAATTGCATTAGGGTTTTGTGCAATATATGCTAACACTTTTTCGCTACTACCTGCAGCCGACAAATGAGGTGGTATTGTAGGAATATCAAATTTTTCTCTCAAAAAACGCAAACTTCCCGAATTATTATTGTCGAAAACTACCGAAATTGGCTCTTTTTTGCGTTTTGTATTGATTTGGTTCCAAGTTGTGATTTCTCCTTTACAGATTTTTTCAACCATTTTTAAGGTCAATAATGTATCTTTATTTTTTTGGGAAATCAATAATGCAATGCCATCCGAAGCTATTTTATTTATTTTTGGAATTATTTGCTTTTGTTTAAAATAATTTTCCTCCTGAGTGTTTAATAAGCGAGATGTTACAATCAAACGCACACTATCTTGCAAAAATTGCTTATAAGATTCGCCTTCAGAAAGATATTTTGGAGTAATTTCTGCATTTGTATATTCTGCCCTAAAAACATCTAATTCGGCTTCTATAATTGGCTTAAAAGACTCATCGCAGGCAATCGAAATTTTGCCATACGTGGCAGTATCGGTTTGTGTTTCTTTTTTTGAACACCATAAAAAAAGTGTACTAATTAATAAAAAAATCACATTATTGATAACTCGCATATTTCCAAATGGTTAAAATGAATTTTGAAACAATTTTACAAAATTTTAGTCTATATTTTAAAAAAATGATTTTGAATAATAAAATTATTTTAATAACATATAGCATAATTTATATAATTGAAACTTAAATGCCATGAAAAACGTACATGAGTTCTATAATTACAGACAAATGAAAGACATCAAAAACATCATGATTATTGATGACGACCCCATCAATAATATCATTGCTCGACATACTATTCGACATTTTGATTCTACCATTGTGATTGATGATTATTCTGACCCTGAGAAGGCACTTAATTACCTAGAAACACAATCAAAATCGAGAAATCAACGTTTGCCTGATATTATTTTTTTGGATTTGAATATGCCTTTTATTGATGGTTGGACTTTTTTGGAATCATATAAAAATTTGTTGCCTTTTTTCAATAAACATGTCGATTTGTTTTTGCTCACTTCTTCAACAAATCATAAGGATATGCAACGAGCAAAAAGTTTTCCTATTGTTTCAAATTATATTTCTAAACCATTGAATTTGAATATTTTAGAAAAAATAAGGACTGATTTAGGCTAGTTTTTATGATTAATTTCTAAACCCAACTATTCATAAACATTAAGATTTTTTGAATCTAACTTAAAAATATGTTGATTAGCTTATTAAACAATGTATTGAACCATTTCAGCATAAAAATAAATTTAGTGAATTGTAAGTTTTGCCATTTTTTAATCATAAAAAACAATAAACCTTTCAAACAGGATTTAATCCAATTTGAAAGGCTCATTGAGTAATGAATATCATTTTTTTATCTCATTATTGTTAAATCACCACGTATTGGCTCTTTGTTTATGCCATCGTTGCGTTCGATG
>RDZG01000060.1 GCA_004293915.1 Bacteroidota bacterium
CCAGTTCAGCAAATGTAAACGGTTTGTAGGATTAAAATTAAAGTGTAAATTTGTATCAGGATTAATCAATAAACTGTAAACTTTTTTTAGGACGAGACATTCTGTGTGTCACAGACCACGGTGTGAAATACCATACCCTTACGCCTTTGTTGGTATTTTTTTCACCAATAAAAGCAAAAAGCCAAAATAAGTTTACTTTTTATCAACCTGTATTTCGCATGGCTGAAGCTATAGCATTTATGGTTGTTAATAAAGATAATAAAGCTTGCTCGTTTTCGGCTGGATTAGTGCTTAAAGCCTTTATTTTTCGCCATTTACGTAATCTATAAATTTGATTTTTATGCAAGGTTTCCATTATTTTTGAACGAATCATATTCGAATAAAAATGTTGGCTTCTGCGTACATTAAACGGTGTTGGGAAGAAAATTTCGAGCATTTTTCTGGTTTTTTCCAATTCAGAAAGCAAAAGTCCCAAAATGGTATCTTTTGTTTTTGGATCTTCAACCAAATCGGCATACGATTTCATTATTTCCTCATCGGTAGCTGCCAAACTTGTATCCACATTTGTAAAAATATAGGTTACAACTGGGTCGTATTTTACCGCTGATTTCAATTCTTCAAATTTATCAGGAAATTCTTGTTGCAGTTTTTCTAATGTAGACCCAACACCATACCAACTTGTGATATTGTATCGCGATTGGCTCCAGCTAAAAACCCATGGAATAGCACGCAAATCTTTTAAAGTACGAGTACCCGTTCTGCGAGATGGACGCGAGCCAATTCGGCTACTCTCGATGGCATCAATCGGTGTGGCTTCGCCAAAAAAGTGAATAAAAAGTGGATTATTTATCAAATCTAAATACACTTTTCTACTTTCTTTAGCCATATAACTTAGCGATTCTGCAAACGGATAAGGTTTATTTTGCGTATATTTTTGTAAAATCGTATTCGCTGCCGTTCCAGAAGTTAGCAACTCAATATTTAAAGTTGCATTCATTTTATTGGCATATTTTTGAGAAATGGTTTCGCCTTGTTCGGTCAAACGCAAATCTCCACTTATAGATGAATGTGGCAACGTACGAATAAACCAATGTGTTGGTCCCGCTCCTCTACTAATTGTACCGCCTTTTCCATGAAAAAAGCGAACTTTTATGCCAAAATTTCTTCCAATTTCAGCTAATTTTTGCTGTGCTTCGTACAAATTCCAAACACTTGCCAAAATACCACCATCTTTATTGCTATCCGAATAGCCAATCATTACTTGTTGAACTAAATCTTTTTCAGATTTCAATTGTTTTTGAAAAGCCAAACTTCTTCGGGTAAATGGATGCTCCAAAAATGATTTTAAAATCACAGGACTTTGTTGCAAATCTTCAATGGTTTCAAAAAGTGGAACTACTGGCAATTTACAAACAATTCCATCAGTCGTATTGGTTGTTAAACCAGCCTCACGAGCCAAAACATAAACTGTTAATAAATCAGAAACGCTACGTGTCATACTCACAATAAGCGAACCAATTCCATAAACACCATAAACATCAATATATTCAGAAACTACTTTATAACATTTTGTAACAGCCTCAGCCTCAGCCTCAAGTTTCATGTTTGGATGAGTAAATGGTCGGTTAGACTCCAACTCTTTCGTAAGAAAACTCACACGTTGTTCTTCTGTCCATTCATCAAATTTGGTATCTTTAAGTCCAGCCGCTTTTAATAGTTGAGTAATGGCTTTGTCGTGAAAAGCACTATTTTGACGAATATCTAAAACCGCTAAATGAAAACCAAAAACTTGAACTAACCTAATTGCCTCATT
Organism: Bacteroidota bacterium; assembly: GCA_004293915.1. Lineage (GTDB taxonomy): Bacteria > Bacteroidota > Bacteroidia > Cytophagales > UBA9547 > REAG01. The sequence goes on from RDZG01000060.1 coordinate 1,814, forward strand.
TACATCAGAATAGGCAATAGATTTTGCACCATATCGGCTCAATGCACGTTGCAACAGATTCAAATCAGCTAATAATTCATGTGCAAAAATATAATCGCCATTTTCTAATTCTTCATCAGTTGGTTGCGATTTTGTGATGTCAATTGGTAGTTTTTGAATAATTAAATTCAAAAATTGACGAAAAACTTCACCATTATTTGATTTTAAAACCGTTTCGCCTTTTGAGCCTAATTGATTTTTAATTTCTTCGATTCTATTTCGTAAATCATCATCGCAATCGGCAAGAGTAAGCGAAAAACTCAATTTTTTGGTCAAATCGTTAAGTTTTTGGTAAATGATTTCAAAAGCATTTACACGGAGAGTTTTTAGCGTTTCTTTAGTTACAACATCAGTTACAAATGGGTGTCCATCCCTATCGCCACCAACCCAATCGCCAAAACTAATTTTAGGAAAAGTTTCTGCATCTTTCAACAAATCGGTATCAAAACCCATCGATTCCCATGCTTGCACCAATCTTCTATCATGAATTTGAACAACATCAGGAAAAACAGTAGTCAAATAATATAATACATTTTTAAGTTCAGTTGCCACATCAGGTTTTTCTAGAAAAATCTCACCTGTTTTCCAAAGCCTATATAATTCGAGTTTGATTTCGCGTTTAATTTCGTTTTGCTCTATGTTTGTCCACATGCTATTTTCACGTTTTACTAACAATAGATATAATGCTCTATGATGCTCTAGCACCGTAGAACGTTTGGCTTCGGTTGGATGTGCTGTCAAAACAGGTTCGATACGAATATCGCTCAAATGCGAAGCAATTTCTGAATCTTTTATGCCAGCATCTTTTAACATTTGCAAATTTTGTGCCCAAAGTCCATTTACACTCGCCATAGATTTTTCGTTTTCACGTTTTCTGCGAGCTTGAACAGCACCGTTTTCTTCGCACATATTGAGCAACTGAAAAGCTATAGAATACAATTGGATATGCTTTTCAGAAAAATCTTCTTGATTAAACTCTTCAATTTTGTTTAACCAAGGAATAAATGTGGCAAGCTCTTCTTCGCCATTTTCTTCCAAAACTTCTTTGAGGCAATTCAATACAAACTCAAAATCTTTGTATGGTTTTCCTAGTTTTTCTTTTGCCAATTCTAACATTGGATTTTTTTCTATCGGAAGTGCGGCTTTTTTAGACATTATTTTTCTGATAAACTTTAAATGGTTTGGAACTCGAAAAATAAGCAAATAAGTTTGATTTCAAACCCTATTAGTTAAAAAATAGATTAAAATAGTATTAATATGTCTTTTTAAGAATCTGATTTTTAATTATTTTAATATTATATATAAAAAAAGAGTGAATATCATGGCTATAATATCAATTGAATAAATTAATAATTTTCTGATTAACTTAATATCTTTGTAAAAAAACAAAACAAAATGGCAACCATAAAAACTGCATATTTAGGAGATTTACGCACCAAAGCCACACACATTCAGTCTGGAACAGAAATTTTGACAAATGCTCCAGTTGATAATCAAGGCAAAGGCGAGGCTTTTTCGCCAACGGATTTAGTAGCTGCTTCGCTTGGCAGTTGCATGATGACTATTATGGGCATTGTTGCCAATAGAGAAAATTTAGATTTACGTGGAATGTCGATGGATATTACCAAAATTATGACTTCTACCCCACCCCGAGCAATTGCCAAAATTGAAATAAAATTTGATTTTCATTCCATAAAACTAGATGAAAATCAGCGTATTAAATTAAAAAATGCAGCATTAACTTGTCCCGTAAGTTTAAGTCTAGATGGCGACATTATTCAAGATATCGACTTTGGTTGGTAATTATTTTTATTCTCAAAACACAACTCAAAATCATGTATAAATCACTCTTATTCTTATCTTTTTCAGTTTTTTCGCAGGCTATTGAATGTACAATTTCGGGTACTTCTACATTAAAAAGTCAAACAAAAAAAATAGTATTTACTCAAATTAACTTAGAAACAAGAGTAGATAATGTTATAGATAGTATTTTGATAAATGAAGATGGCAGTTTCAAAAAAATCGTGAAGCTAAAAGAACAAGGTATGTATGGCTTGGTTTTGCCTGATAAAAATTCTATACCTTTAGCAATTGATAAATCTGAAAATATTTTTATAAGTTTTTTAACCAATCCAACTTCTATTTCGGGTTCTTCGGGAAGCCAATTACTTATTGATTATGAGCAATTTAGAAAAAAATCATTTGAAAAGTGGATGAAACCAATTTATGATTCTGTTACAAAATATGAAGATTTACAAAATCAATCTAAAAAGATTTTTTGGGCTAAAAAACAAGCTAGTTCATATAATTTACATCGAACTGAGCTTACTGATTTTGTACGAAAAAATATGATGAATTCAACGGCTGCTTATAATTCTGCGTTAAGGTGGAATCCAAATACTGACATTAATTTTATAGATTCTTTGGTGCAAAATATTGAAAAAAAATATTCTAACACACTAGTAGCCAATCATTTAAAAGATAGGTTTGAACGAATAAAATCGACCGCTATTGGTAGTATTGCACCTGAAATTATGCTTTCCGATTCGGCAGGAAAAACAATAAAATTAAGTGAAAAAAGAGGAAAATATATTTTGCTCGATTTTTGGGCTTCTTGGTGTCGTCCATGCAGACAAATGAGCGACCAATTAGTAGATTTTAATCAAAAATTTAAAGACAAAAACGTAGAAATTTTCTCTGTATCGATTGATGATAAAGCCGAAAACTGGAAAAAAGCTATTTTGAAAGATAAATATACATGGACAAATGTTTCAGATCTTTTGGGTTGGAAATCTAAAGCTGCATTTCAATATAATGTAAACGCTATTCCATCCAATTTATTGATTGATAAAAACGGAAAAATTATTGCTAAAAACTTCAATATGGATGAAGCTACTGAATTGATTATTAAAGAGTTATCAAAATAATTTAATCTTATAATTGATTTTTCCAATCTTCAAATACTTCTTGGTATTGTTCCATTTTTGTTTTGTCAGGTTCAATTGTTTTTGTTTTTTCTAAACCAATAAAAGCCTCTTTAAAATTAGCAAAAATACCCGACCCTACTCCTGCACCACGAGCAGCACCTTGCGCTCCGTCTGTTTTGTAAAGTTCTACTGTTGAGCCAGTTGTGTTACAAAAAATAGTTCTAAACGTTTCGCTCAAAAACATATTTGCTTCGCCAGCTCTCACAACTTTAGATATTAAGCCAAGTCCAGACATAATTTCAAAACCCAAATTTAATCCAAAAACGATACCTTCTTGCACCGCACGAGCAAAATGAGCTTGTGTATGCGAATTAAATTGAATTCCTTTAATTGAAGAACCCGATAATTTGTTTTCAAAAATACGCTCACTTCCGTTTCCAAAAGGATAAATCCGTAAACCATCCGATCCAATTGCAACAGTTTTAGCCAAATCATTGAGTTCGTCATACGTTTTGGTTTGATTAAATAAGGTATTTTTCAAAAACGAATTTTGAATTCCAGTACCATTTACACAAAGCAAAACACCATTTCTTGGGTTTTGATTGGTATTATTTACATGCACAAAAGTATTTACTCTCGATTTCGAATCAGGATTTTTTTTGTCTGTAACGCCATAAACAACTCCCGAAGTGCCTGCTGTTGCTGCCACTTCGCCAGGTTCTAAAACATTGAGCGAAAAAGCATTATTTGGCTGATCGCCAGCTCTATAACAAACCGATATTGAAGTAGAAAGTCCTAATTCTTTAGCAGCATTTTCTGTCAAATTTCCTTGATTAGAAAAAGTTGGAACAATGGTAGGAATCAAATCAGTAGAAATGCCATAATTTTCTAATAGTTTTAAACTCAATTTTTCTTCTTTAAAATCCCATAAAATTCCCTCTGACAAACCCGAAACAGTTGTTGAGATTTCGCCAGTTAATTTCATAGCTAAAAAATCACCAGGAAGCATAATTTTATGAATTTTTTCAAAAAGAATGGGTTCATTTTCTTTTACCCATTTGAGTTTTGAAGCAGTAAAATTTCCAGGAGAATTCAAATAATGTGTAAGACAATATTCATTTCCAATTGCATTAAAAGCCTGATTACCAATAGATACAGCTCTGCTATCGCACCAAATTATAGATGGTCGCAACACTTCTTTATTTTTATCAATACAAACCAATCCATGCATTTGATATGAAATACCAATTGATTTAATTTCGGATTTATTAATTGTAGTATTATGCAAACATTCGGCAAGTGCCATTTTGGTGTTTTCCCACCAATCCTCAGGATTTTGCTCTGCCCAACCTATTTGATTAGAAATTATTTTCATTTCAACTTTAGGAAAAGATGCCGATGAAACTGTTTTTCCAGAATTGGAGTCTAACAACGAAACCTTTACAGACGAACTACCTAAATCAATACCTAATAAATACATAAAAGTTATTCTAAAAATTTTCTAAATAAAAATAAAAAACAAACCTAAACATTATTCTTTTTTAAAACCACATCAAAAGTTGCTCCTTTTCCTTTTTTTGATTGTACATAAATTTCACCATCAAGTTCGTCAACTAATTTTTTAACAATAAACAAACCCAATCCAGTAGAACTTTCGCCTCCTGTTGGTTTGGCTGAAAGCTTATTGTATTTTCCAAACAAATTACTAATCTCATCACTCGAAAGACCAGGACCTTCGTCTTTAACACTCAGTTTAAATGTATTGCCTAAATCTAATAAATAGATATAAATATTATCTCCAACCATACTGAATTTCAAGGCATTAGAAACTAAATTTGTAACTATTCTTTTAAAACTAATTTGATCAACATTTGTAAAAACTGATTGCGAAATAAAAGTATTTATTTTAATTTTCTTTTTGTCAGATTCTAAAGCAAAATCCAATAAAATAGATGCTAAAAAATCAGAAATATTGTATGATTCGGTATTTTGGTTCAAATGTTGCTTTTCAGAAGATACCAAAATATTGGCAATCAAAGATTTGGCATCATTTATTTCGTTAATTGCAATGTCAATATAGTTTTTGTTTTCGTTATTATTTTGAATACTTCCATTTACTATTTTTAACAATGCCTCAACCCTATTTAGTGGTGATTTTAAATCATGTGAAACAATTCCTGTTAGTCCTTTAATTTCATTATTTAACGAGTAAAGTTTTTCGTTTTGATTTTCAAGTGTTTTGTTTTTTTCGACAATTTGCTCTGCAAGTTGCTTCAATTCTTTATGTTTTTCTCGGTTTTTGATATAAAAATATGAAATAATGACTACAAAAATTAAAAAAAACAATATCAAAATAATCAAAACTCGTTGAATCAATTCTCTATCGTTCAATACTTTTTCTTTATTTTTTATATCCTTATACAAATCAATATTTAGTTTCTCTTCATAAATTAATTTGTGTTTGGCAAATAAACTTTCTATAAAACCAGTTTGGTGAACTACATATATACTATCATACAATATTGAAATTTCTTTCATACTTATAAATGCATCTTCAAACCTATTTTGTTTAGCATAAATTTCAGATAATAAGATATATGATTTTTTTACATCCATATTAAATTTATTTTTAATGGATACATTTCGATAAATTAGTGCGTGTTTTAATGCAGATGAAATATCCTTTTTAAGTAAATATGCATTTGCAATATCTCTATTATTAATTGCAACCCATTTAGCATCTTCTATATTAGTTTTTTTAATCAAACAACTTTTATAAATAGCAATTGCAGAATCAATTTTTCCATCAATTATTTTATAATTTGCTAAATTATTCATTATTAAAAAGTAAATTCCTGAGTTTTTACTAATTTTATTATCAAGCATACATATAGCTTTATTTAGATAATAATCTCGTTTAGTTTTTATATTTAATTTATCATAACAATTCGAAATAATAATTTGTGAATGAATTACTTGAATGTTTTTATTATTCAAAATAAATTTATTTGAATAAAGTATTTCCATTAATTTAAAAACTTTGTTGAATTGACCAATCTTATAATAGAAAGAAGCCAAAATATTTACTCTATAAATTTCATGAGCAGAAATTTGATTTTTTAAATTTATAATTAGCTTGTAAGCTAAATCAGCATACTCTGTAGCGTCCATTTTAGCATTATTATCAAACAAAACTTGAGCAAGATTTATTAAACAAGTAATCTTTTCGATATTTTTAAGATTATAATTTTCATACATATCCATAGCATTAAGATAGTTTTCTACAGCCAAAGGCGTATTATCTTTATCTCTAGCCAAAGAAGCCTTTATTTCAAAAGATATAGCTTGTCCTAAATAATATTTTTTTTCTACAGCAAAATTATAAGCATATCTAATAAACGTATCAGAAGCTGCCGAATTCATTTCCCAAATATCTACCGATTGACGTCTTAATTTTTCAAACTTAAAAGAATCACTTTTATTAGCATATTTTTTTAAAATGCTATCAACTTTAAATTTATAAATGCTTTCTGCATGAGTAGAAAAAAATCCAACAAAAAATAAGAAAAAATAAAGTAGTATGTTTTTTTTCAATTCTATAATTTTTTTTAAAAATTAAGCATATAAAATTACTTAAATATGGTTTGAAACTATTAAACGAATAAAAAATAAAATTGTTTATACTGGTTATGTGGATTTATTTGTGAAACAATTTTAAGATATTTGATTCGTTAGTATATTATGTTTAAAAATATATTTTTTACAATTAGTTTTCTGATTTTTAGTTTTTCGATTGCACAAAACTCTCAATCGATTTCAAACGAACCAACTTTACTATTTAGCGAAGCTGAGGAATATGTGTTTTTAGATAAATATTCGGCTGGATATGAGGCTTTTACATTATTTGCTAAAAAATATCCGAATGACATCAGAAATATTGATGCAAAATACTTTAGTGCATTTTGTGCACTAAACTTAAACTATACTAGTGCCGAAAAATTGATGCAAAAATTTGTGATTGACTATCCAAACCATCCCAAAACCGTTTTTGCTAACTATGAAATTGGTTCTTATTTTTTTAGAAAAAAAAATTATACTAAAACAATCGAATATCTTTCTGAAGTTGATTTGTCGGTATTAAATGAATCAACAAAATTAGAATGCAATTTTAAATTGGCTTATGCTTATTTGAATACAAAAAGTTTTGATAAATCAGCTACCGTTTTTCATCGCATCAAAACATCAAAAAATAAATATCAATTTGCAGCAAATTATTATTTGGGATTTATTAATTATAAAAAAGAAAATTATTCAGAATCGGAAAATTATTTAAAAAAAGCAGCTGAAAATGAGGCATACAAAAATGTAGTGCCAACGCTGTTAGCAAATGTATTTTTGAAACAAAAAAAATATGATTCTGTAATTGTATATTCTGAAAAACAATTTGCAAATGGCTTAAATCCAAAAGGAAACGAAGAGCTTTATTTAATTTTGGCTGAGGCACATTATCAGAAAAAAAACTGGGTAGAAACTGTAAATGCTTTTGATAAATATTTTTTATCAGGTTTACCAACTTCTGAACTTGTACTTTTTAAATATGGAGTTGCAAAATTCAAAACCGAAGATTACCAAAAAGCCATTCAAGTTTTGAAAAAAACTGCCGAAAAAAACGATACAATAGGGCAAAATTCTGCTTATTATTTGGGAATGTCGTGGCTCAAAATGGAAAATAAACTTTTTGCTTTTAATGCATTTAATCAATCTAGAAAAATGCAATTCAATAAAAATATTTCAAACCAATCGACATTAGAATATGTCAAAATTGGTCTTGAAATGGAAAAATATACCGATATTCTTTCGGCTTGCAAAGAATATTTTTCCAAAAACGAAGATGAAAGTATTGTACATAATGAAATAAATGATGTGCTGAGCGAAGTTTATTTGCATACCAACGATTATGCAACAGCCATAAAACATATCGAAAATTTAAAATCTAAATCGGGTAATACCAATAGAACGTATCAATTAGTTACCTATTATTATGGTTTAGAGCAGTTTAACCAAGAAAAATATCAAACTGCGATTGAATCTTTAGAAAAAACAGTTGCAAATGATTACGATAGAGAAACCACTGTTTCGGCACATTATTACTTAGCAGAAAGTTATGTTTTAAACAAAAATCCCGAAAAAGCAGAAGATCATTATCTAAAAGTAACTAGGCATACTGCCAAAGTAAAACCCGAAATTTTTGCTCGAAGTTTTTATGGACTAGGTTATATTTATTTTAATAAAAAAGAGTACCCTAAAGCACTTATACATTTTAAAGATTATACAGACGAAGCCAAAAACGAAACTAATAAAACAATTTTAAATGACGGCTATATTCGTTATGCAGATTGTTTGTATGCAGCCAAAAAACTAAATTTAGCTCTCGAATTTTACGACAAACCAATAGCTAATAATGCAGTTTTTGATTTAGATTATTGCTACTTACAAAAAGGAATTATTTTGGCAGCATTATATAAAAACGAAGAAGCAAAATCAAAACTCAATATTATTTTGCAAAATTATCCTACATCAAATTATTATGATGATGCACTATATAATTTTGGTTTAATTGATTTTGAAAACACAAATTATAACTCAGCAGTTACCGTTTTTACAAATATCATAAATGCTAAAAAATCAAGTATTTATGTGCCTTTAGCATTGCAAAAGCGTGCAATTGCTATGTATAACATGAAAAACTACGAACTTTCTGCACAAGATTATCAAACACTTTTGAGCGATTTTCCTACACACAAAGCTACTTCAAGTGCAGTTTTGGGATTGCAAGAAGCACTAACACAATTGGGTAGAACCGAAAAAATGGACACCCTTTTGCAAGCCTACAAAAACCAAAATCCAAATGACGAAAATATCAAAAAAATAGAATTTGAAAATGCTAAAAACTTGTATTTCGAACAAAAATATCCGGATGCAATTTCAAAATTAACTAAATATATTTCGGATTACCCAACTTCTATTTATACATCAGATGCGACATATTTTTTGGCAGATGCTTATTTAAAAACAAATGATAAAATAAATGCAAAAACACAATTCCAAATAAATGTTAAATCTGAAACTGGCAATTTTTACAATAAAAGTGTACAAAAATTAGCTGAAATAGAATTAGAAGAAAAAAATTATGAATTGTCAAAAAAACAATATCAAAAATTTGCTCAAATCGCAGCAAATAAAAAAGAACTTACCAATGCTTGGGCTGGATTAATGCAAAGCTATTTTGAATTGAAACAATATGATAGTTCATCGCATTTTGCAAATCAAATTCTTACAAATGGCTCTCCATCAGCTGCAATAGCAAATAAATCACTATTATTTTTAGGCAAAAATGCTTTAGCAGAACAAAAAGACAACGCAAAAGATTTTTTGATTAGTTGCATAAACCAAGCAACCGATCAAAGTGGTGCTGAGGCATCTTACATACTTGCAAATGAACTTTTTGAAGATAATGATTATAAAAATTCACTCGAAATATTATTTGATTTAACTAAAAAATATAATTACTCAAAATGGATTGATAAATCATACAGTTTGATTGCCGATAACTATATAAAAATGAATGAGTTATATCAAGCAAAAGCTACACTTTTGTCCATAATAGAAAAATCTAAAGACACACAAATAATTGAAATTGCAAAACAAAAACTAGAAAAAATAGAAAACCAATAATGATAGCTAAAAAGCATTATTTACTTACTTTTTTAATTCCAATTTCTTTATTTGCTCAATCGCCAGAGCCAATAAATCAATTAGAAAACACAGAAATAATTATAGAAAAAAGCAAAAAAATAGTTTTTCCAGAAATCAACAAACAATCAGAAAAAGCAAACATTAGCAAAAAACAAATCAATAATTTAGATGCTCCAAAATATCAATATAAAGAACATCCAACTTTATTGCCAAGTTTCGAACCAAAAATAAAAGTTCCAGCCATTAGAGAAGAAGAAAAAGTACAAAAATATCCATTTTTTTTGAGATTAGGCGGAGGAAACTACGCTACAAGTTTTGCCGAAGGCTATGTTGTTAGCAATCAAAACAAGCCATTTCAAGCATCTTTTCATGCAAAACATTTGGCTTCTGGCAATGGTCCAGTTGATTTTTCTGGCAATAGCATCAATAAATTAAAAGGAAATGCACGTTATTTATTTAAAAAATCAATTTTAGCTTTCGATGCGGAATATTTGCGAAGAGGAAATCGGTTTTATGGTTATGGTTTAAATAAACCATCTGAAAATCAGAAAGATACAATTTACCAAGCCTACAATCAAATCAATTCAAATTTGAGTTTTTCAAAAAATGACACTACAAGTAAATTTCAATACCAATTTGAAACTGGAATAAATTATTTACAAGACAAAAAATTTAGTAATAATGAGAATCAAATTTATTTAGGTACAAATTTATCTTACCAAATTGATGATTTTAGTGAATTAAAAATCAATACAAATTTCACAAACATAATTTTCAATAAATCAAGCAGTTATAATCGTTCAATCTTCAATTTCAGACCAATTTATGAACGAATAATAAACGATAAATTAACAGTTAAAGGCGGATTTAATATTGCATATTCTAGCGATACATCAAAGGAAGTTAAAAACGTTCGTTTTTTCCCTGTTTTAGGGGTAGAATATGCCGTTACAGAAAAACTAATTAGCTTTGCAACAATTGAAGGGGGAATTTTGAAAAATACGTTATCAGATTTTTCTGTTCAAAATCCACAACTTGAAAAAGATTTGAATCTTGCACATACCAACGAAAAATTTAACGGAAAAATTGGAATTAAAGGAACACCAATTCGTTATTTTTATACGCATATTTCGGTTGGTTATCAAAATCAAAGTAATATTGGTTTGTTTGTGCCTTCAAATTTAGATTCTGCAAAATTTAACTTGAAATATGCAAATGGAACAATTTTTAATAACAATATCGAAATAAAATTTCAAAAGTCTCAAACGTTTTCAATTGGTGTAAAAAGCAATTATAATTTATACAATTTTGCAGGAAACGAAAAGGCTTGGCACCGTCCATCAATTGAAGCATTATTATATATTAACTATCAGTTTTTCAATAAGTTATCTTTTCAATTTGAAACATTTTACATAGGCGGAATAGAAGCCAAAAACTTTGTTTCTAATCGTGAAAAACAATTAAATCCAATTATAGATTTAAACTTAAAAACCAACTATAAATTGAACGAACGATTAGCAATATTCTTGTATGTTTATAATATTTTAGGAAATAAATATGAACGTTTTGTAAATTATCCCGTAAAAAGTATTAATATCGTGGGAGGATTAACACTTTCATTTTAAGTAAGTTAAAGAATGATTGAAAAATACATCAAAGAATTACTTTTTAAAAACGACTTGGTAGCTATTCCAGGTTTCGGTTGCTTTGTATGTACGTATGCTGAGGCTGAGTTAAATGTGTTAAATAATAAACTATATCCTCCATCAAAAAAAATAGCTTTTAATGAAAAAATTCATTCTGGAGATTCCGAAAATTTAGTTAGCTATATCGCTGAAAAAGAGCAAATTACAATTGAAGAATCAAAATCTTTATTATTTAGATTTTCTGGTGAAATTAAATACAAAATTAATACAGAAAAACAGTATGTTTTTGATGAATTAGGCAGGTTTTATACCTTAAAAGACGGTTCACTTGCTTTCGAACAATTTATAAGATTTAATTATAACGAAGATAGTTTTGGATTGCCACAACTTTATATCAGACCAATTGATAAAAATGTTGTTGTAGAACCTTCTTTTACGCTTTTGAACGCTACAAACATATCAAATAACATGAACACAGAAACTAATTCTACCCCAAATCCTGAAATTAACGAAGATGATTTGGAATATATTGAAGCCGTAGAAAAATCAAGTAGTGGTTTAACTTGGTATTATATAGCTGCTGTTTTTTCACTATTTTTTGTTTTGGGTACTGCCTATTATTTGAATATGGACAAAGAAACCTATGCAATTGGTAGTTTTAATCCGTTATCTTTTCTAAAAGATGGAAATTCTGAAACCTTTTCAGACAAAGATGCTGATATTTCCAAAAATAAATTATTGCCTGAAAATGCTGTTTCGTCAGAAGCCGAAGTAGTGCAAGAAACTGCTGAAACTACTGAATCAACACCAAATGAATCGGCTGCAGAAATTAAAGAACCTAAAAAAGTTTCGGCACCTAAAATTGAAAATACTGCACCAGAAATTGATTTATCAAATGCAATAACTTCTAAAACTGGACGTTTTTATATAATTGTTGGAAGTTTTAAAAAATCTTCAACAGCACAAAATTTACTTAGCGATTTAACTTCAAATGGGTTAAATGCAAAAATTGTAGCTCAAGATGGAAATACAGAAACAGTGAGAGTTAGTGCTTCTGATTTTGATACCTACGAAGAAGCAAGTGCAAAGAAAACTGAAATTTCAACCCAAACTGGCACCGAAGCTTGGATTTTAAAATACTAATATAATATGTTTTTACTCAATCTATTACAGATTACTACTGCAACAGAAACTTCAACTGAAATAGCTACACAAGTTACAGATAATATTTCTCTTATTGAATTAATATCGAAAGGAGGAATTATAATGATTCCTATTTTTATACTTTCTTTACTAACATTTTATGTTGTTATCGAACGCTTTTTAACAATCAGAAAAGCAGCAGAAAAATCTGATGAATTATTATCAAAAATTAAGCTTGCTATTAAGTCAGGCGATTTGGCTTCTGCAAAACAAATTGCAAATACTAGTCAGACTGCAATTGGGGCTGTGTTGAGCAAAGGGGTTAATAAAATTGGGCAACCAACCAAACAAATAGAAGCTTCGATGGAATCAACTGGCAAACTCGAAGTAATGAAACTCGAAAAAAATCTAGGTATTTTGGGTATCATAGCTGCCATAGCTCCTATGTTGGGATTTGTTGGTACAATTTCGGGTGTAATCAAGATTTTTTATAATATTTCGTTGGCTGACAACATTAGTATTGGACTTATTGCTGGTGGTTTGTACGAAAAAATGGTTACAAGTGCCGCTGGTTTAATTGTTGGTATGTTGGCACATATTGGCTATCATTATTTACATATTTTGTTAGAAAACGTGATTTTGAAAATGGAAACCACTTCGTTGGAATTTATTGAAACCGTAAGCGAATAAAAAATGAATTTTAGAAACCGAAAAAAAACACAAGTTCATGTAGAAACTTCTGCATTGAGCGATATAATGTTTTTTTTGATGCTATTTTTTTTAATAGCATCTACACTAGCAAATCCAAATGTTATTAAACTGCTTTTACCGCAAGCAAAAGCAGGTCAGACAGTTTCTAAGCAACAATTTAGTTTAACGATTTCAAAAGACTTAAATTATTATATCAATCAAGATAAAAATCCGTTTTCTTTTAGTCAATTAGAACCCAAATTAGAAAGCATTTCGACTACAAATACTGATGTTACTATTGTTTTAAAAGTAGATAAAAGTATTCAAGTACAAAATTTAGTTGATGTTTTAGCTTTAGGAAGTAAACTTAAAATCAAAATGATTTTAGCCACACAAGCCCCTAAATAAAATGACTAGTTCGACACAAAATAAATCTACAGCCCTTGTAATCAGCATGTTTATACATCTGATTTTAATTTTATTTTTGTTCTTTTTTGTGTTGAAAACCCCAAATCCACCATTTGGAGGAGGACAAGGAGTGGTATTAAATCTTGGCTATGTAGACGAAGGCTCAGGCGAAGTTCAGACACTTAATCCTGCATCGGACAATCCAAATACCGAAGAAATAAAACCAAATGATAATCCTTTAGAAACGCCAAATCAAGAACAACAAACACCTGATAATCAAAATAATAGCAGTGAAAATCTAGTAACTTCAACCGAAGAAAGTACTATAAAAACTGAACCAAATGCAAATGAGGGAATTGAAAAAACTGAAATAATTAAAAAAACTGAACCAAAAGAAATAAAGCCAAATCAAATAATAGAAAAAACAAATATTGAAACTAAAAATACCGAAAAAACAACAAATTCGGGATCGCAAACAAACGGAACAGCCACAGAAGGTGGAAATAATAATGGTGATAAAACAGGAAAAATAGGCGATCAAGGCAATCCTAATGGCGATATTAATGCAAAAGCACTGTATGGAAATCCGGGAGAAGGCGGTGATGGAAAAGGCGGAAAAGGTGGTGCAGCACTCGATATGGCTGGTTGGAAATGGGAAAAACTACCCAAAATAAAAGACGATAATGAAGATGAAAACGGTAAATTAGTTTTTCAGATTACAATTGACGAACAAGGAGAGATTATTTCTATCAAAACATTAGAAAAAACAGTTAGTCCTGCGGTAGAAAAACTGTATAAACAAGAAGTTGAGAAGCTCACTTTTTCAAAAACGGATGGAAAAATTCCACCAACTACTTCAACTGGCAAAATTACTTTTATCATCAAAAGTAAATAAGCTATCTTTATGAGCAAAACCTCATAAAATGACTTTTAAAGAAGCAACAGATTATCTATTTACACAATATCCTGCTTTTACAAATGTAGGTGCAAGTGCCTATAAACCAGGGCTTGAGAACATTAAAAAGCTCTGTAAACTGCTTGGAAATCCACAAAAAAAATTCAAATCCATACATATTGCTGGCACAAATGGTAAAGGGAGTACTTCGCATATTTTAGCTACCATTTTACAACTTTCGGGATATAAAACGGGGCTTTTTACCTCGCCTCATTTAAAATCTTTTACTGAGCGAATTAGAGTTAATGGCGTTAATATTCCAGAAGCTAAAATTATTGAGTTTATAACTAGTTATAAATCTGATTTAGAGGCAATTAAACCATCTTTTTTTGAGATTACTACTGCCCTATCCTTTCAATATTTTGCCGAACAAAATGTAGAAATTGCGGTAATAGAAACAGGTTTGGGTGGCAGATTAGATAGTACAAATATTTTAAACCCAATTTTATGTGTAATCACAAATATAGGTTGGGATCACATGGACTTATTAGGAAATACAATCGAAAAAATTGCTATAGAAAAAGCAGGAATCATTAAAAAAAACACGCCAATTGTGATTTCAGAAAATCAGAAAGAAATAGAGCATGTATTTATCGAAAAAGCTAAAAACGAAAATGCACCATTATATTGGTCTGATGAATACACAATTCATTTTAAAACTTATTTGCCACAAGGACAACGTATAGATATATACAAAAACCAAGAATTAATAGGCAAAGAAATTGTGTGTGCTTTAGCAGGAAAATATCAATTAAAAAACCTAAAAGGGATTTTAAAAGCAGCCGAAATTGCAAAAAAAGAATGCGGATTAACTAAAATAAATTTCCAAAATACTATTAAATCATTACTTGAAGTAAAAAATTATAATATATTGAAAGGCAGATGGCAAATACTAAAATATAAACCTTTACTTATAGTAGATACTGGACATAATTTTGATGGAATAAAAGAAATTATAAGCCAAATAGAAAGTTATAAATATTTTCAACTTTGGATGATTTTAGGAATGGTAAAAGATAAAAATCATCAAAAAATATTAGAAATTTTACCCAAAAGAGCAAAATACATTTTTTGCGAGCCACAAAGCCATAGAAAACTCGATGCCGAAAAACTGCTAGAAATGGCAAAAACTAATGGTTTAGAGGGTATAGTTATTAAAAATGTAAACGAAGCTATTAAATATGCCTTAAATATAGCCGAAACAAGCGATTTTATATTCGTTGGAGGTAGCAATTATGTAGTTGCTGAAATAAATGACTTGTAATGATTAATGATTAAAATTTCAATAATATAGTATTTATGAGCAAATATTATTTAAAATAAAATATTCTGAATTCTGAATTCTGAATTCTGAATTCTGAATTAATATTTAATTATTAATTAATTAATTATTAATTATTTTTTTCAATAAATCAGCTTTTTCTTTTAAGATTTCTAGTTCATGTTCTGATTTAATAATACTAGCATTAATATCTGATAATAAGTTAATTATAATCTGTTTTTGTATTTTATTATCTAAAATCATTTCACCATTTCCTAATATTAGCCATTCGGGATTGATTTCTGGGCAGTTAAGAAGTATTTTTTGGATTACTTCCAAGCCTGGATTGTTTCGACCATTGGTAATATGCGTAATTATGGGCTGCGATACACCAATTTTAGCCGCAAAACTACTTTTATTATAGCCTAATTTTTCTATTAACTGATTGATTCTCAGGTTTATTTCCATTTGTTATGCCAAAAGTATTCCATTTGTTATACTGCAAATATTAACAATTGTTATTTTATTTCAAAACTATTACAAATGTTATTATTTGAGTTATAACATTTGTAATGTTGCGTTTTGGCGTTTTTGTTCAAAAAAACGCTATATTTGTACAAAATAGCAGGTGGCTTTATCGCATTTTGAGAAATCGAAAGGAGGAAAGTCTGGGCAGCACAGAGAACCGAAACCTGTGAAAAGCAGGTGGTCGAAAGACGAAAATCTATCGAAACAGAAAGTGCCGCAGAAAATTAAACCGCTTCGATTTCGGTTGAAGCAAGGGTGAAAAGGCGAGGTAAGAGCTCACCGCTCGATGAGTAATCATGGAGGCAGGGTAAACCTTTCGGGCTGAAAGGTCAAATAAATCTTGAATAGTAGAATTTCTCGTTCTCGTTTTTCTTCGGAAAATGTCAAGAAGGGTAGACCGATGGAGTTGCAGTGCGAATTGCAAACGAGATAAATGATAAAGGTTTTTTAATCTCAAAAATTAAAACTCACAGAACCCGGCTTATAAGCCTGCTATTTTATTTTTGATTATATAAAATATAAAGAAATAAAAAAATGAAACCCTTTTTGATAAAATTAACTTTATTATTTCCTATAATTTTATTTTCACAAGAAACCATAAAATGTAATCTTGAAAAATTCGAGATTTACAAAACAGATTTTATATTGTTTTCAGAAGGTAAAAATAGTACGCTGCAATTTGGTTCAATATGGAAAGATAACAATCCCATTAACTCTTATTTTAAAAAAAATCATTTAATAGTTGAAGTAAATAACATTTTGATATCAAAAAAAAGTAAAGGCAAAATTAAATTACAAAACGATACGTTATTTTTAGAAGCACTTTGTTTAAAAAATAAAATAAAAAACACGTATAGTTTACGTTACAAAATTTCTAATATTAGTAAATTTGATTTTAGAGAAATTCTTTTTGTTAAAAAACTAAACTGAAAACAGTAATTTCAATTCTTTAAAAACAATAAAAACTAAAAACTACTTTTTATTGTTTAGTAGATAATATAAATTTGCAAAAACTGAAAAATAAAACATCATGACCTATTGTTTAGGAATTAAAGTAAAAAGTGGATTAGTTGCCATAGCCGATACCAGACTTACCTCTGGCGTTGAGTGTTCTATTGGAAAAAAAGTTTTTACACATCAAAAAAACAATCATTCTTTATTTGTAATGTGTTCTGGCTTACGCTCAGTTCGTGATAAAGTGATTACCTATTTTAAAGAAGATTTAGAAATTAACGATAACAAATACAATAAATTATATAAAGCAGTCAATGGCTTGTCTGACCAATTGAGGAAAGTGGCAGACGAAGACAAGGCAAATCTAACCAAAGGAGGTTTGTTTTTTAATCTTTTTGCTATTATTGGAGGGCAGCTCGAAAACGATGAAGAACATAAATTATTTTTATTATACCCCGAAGGAAATTGGATAGAAATTGGCGAAGATGGCTCCCCTTTTATCATTATTGGAAATAGTGGATACGGAAAACCTATTTTAAATCGAACCATTACTCCTGATAGCACATTGAGTTTTTCGTTGAAAACTGGATTTTTATCTTTCGATAGCACAAGGGTAAGTGCAAACGATGTGGACTTCCCTATCGATGTTGTGATTTATGAAAAAAATAGTTACAACTTAGTTGAACAACGCATCGAAAGAAACGAAGTTTCGGAAGTTACTCAGTTTTGGCAACAAACTTTATCGTCTGCTATTGATAAAATTCCAGAAGGCTGGATGGACAAAGTTTTTAGGCAATTACATGAAGCTTAAGCGTTAAATCTAAAAACAACAATTTAACATAATAAAAATTATACAAACACTTTTAAGAGATTTTATTTTCAATTCAAAAAAAGTAGAAAATAGTATTAGTTTTGTATGCTAATAGCATGAAAAAATACACAGATTTATTGCCTACAACAATCAAACAATTTGTAAAATACGGATTGATTGGTTTGCTCAATGTAATAATATATCTTGCTGTTTTTGAACTACTTACTCGTGTTTTTTTAGTACATTACAGAATTTCAAATGCAAGTGCTAGTTTAATTTCATTTGCAAATAGTTTGTATTTTAATCGAAGATGGACTTTTAAAAGTCAAAAACATTGGCTTAGAGATTTATTATATTTTGGAATAATTTTTGCTTTATGCTTCACTATCCAAGACAAAACATTGACAACATTGGTAGAAGATTATAAAATGGATCCACAATTAGCAAAATATATAGCCATTTTTGCCTTTGCAATTCCTAATTTTACACTCAACAAACTCATCACATTTAGAACAAAAAAAGAAGAATTAGAACAAATCGAAAATGAATAACCAATATTATATAATTGATTTCGACAGCACATTTGTACAAGTAGAAACACTTGATGTTTTGTGCGAAGTAGCTTTAGCAACTCATACAGATAAAGAAAAAATACTTGCCGAAGTTAAACAAATTACAAATTTGGGAATGGAAGGCAAACTTTCGTTGAGCGAATCTTTATCAAAAAGAATACAATTATTACATGCTAATAAATCGCATATTGCAAAAGTAATTGAAGTTATTAGCGAAAAAGTTTCTATTTCATTTGAAAGAAATAAGAAATTTATTGAACCAATTGCACAACAAATATATATTGTTTCTGGAGGTTTTTCAGAAATAATAATTCCAATTGTTGCTGAGTTTGGAATTGCTGCAAAAAATGTTTTAGCAAACGATTTTACTTATTCTGCAAATGGAGATATTATTGGATTTGATACTAAAAATTTGCTAAGCCAAAGTAAAGGTAAACCTCAGATAATCAAATCATTAAAATTAGTTGGCGATATATTTGTAATTGGCGATGGATACACCGATTACGAAATTAAAGAGGCTGGAGCAGCCACTAAATTTTATGCATTTACTGAAAATGTAAAACGCCAAAATGTTGTCGAAAAAGCTGATGCCATTTTGCCAAGCTTTGATGAGTTTTTATTTTTACATAATTTACCGAGAGCACAATCCTATCCAAAAAGCAGAATGAATGTAC
This sequence comes from Bacteroidota bacterium, assembly GCA_004293915.1. Lineage (GTDB taxonomy): Bacteria > Bacteroidota > Bacteroidia > Cytophagales > UBA9547 > REAG01. Next base: position 21,178 of record RDZG01000060.1, read on the forward strand.
TTTTGTTAGAAAACATACATCCAGAAGCTGTGCGAATGTTTAAACAAGAAGGCTATAATGTAGAAAGTATTAAAGGGGCATTGGACGAAGACGAACTTTGTGAAAAAATAAAAAATGTTTCAATTTTAGGAATACGATCTAAAACAAACTTAACTGCAAAAGCACTAGAAAATGCCAACAAACTTATTTCAGTTGGTGCATTTTGCATTGGCACAAACCAAATCGACCTAAAATCTTGTCAGAAAAAAGGTGTTGCAGTTTTTAATGCACCATATTCAAATACACGTTCAGTGGTTGAATTAACTATTGGCTCAATTATAATTTTATCTCGATTTATTATACAAAAATCCAATTGGATGCACGATGGGAAATGGGATAAATCGGCAAATGGAGCACATGAAGTTCGTGGAAAAAAACTTGGCTTAGTTGGCTATGGAAATATAGGAACCCAACTTTCGGTTTTGGCAGAAGCCTTAGGAATGGAAGTTTTTTATTATGATGTGGTAGAAAAACTACAATTAGGAAATGCAAAAAAATGCAAAACATTACACGAATTACTAAAAGTTTCTGATTATATCTCTTTGCATGTTGATGGAAGAGCTACAAACAAAAATCTTTTTGGAGAAGCCGAATTTGCTGCCATGAAAGATGGTGTTATTTTTTGTAACATGAGCCGTGGGCATGTGGTTGAAATTGAGGCACTTGTAAAATATATTAAAAACGGAAAAGTTAGAGGCTGTGCCATAGATGTATTTCCTTACGAACCAAAAACCAATAACGAAGAATTTTTGAACGAGCTTCGTGGTTTAGATAATGTAATTCTTACACCTCACATTGGCGGAAGTACAGAAGAAGCACAATTTAATATTGGACAATTTGTACCTGGAAGAATTTTGGAATATGTAAATTCTGGAACATCATACGGAAGTGTGAACTTCCCTCCCCTACAATTGCCAGAACTAACTGAGGCTCACAGACTTATGCATGTACACGAAAATGTGCCGGGCATATTGGCTAGTATCAATAATATTTTGGCTAAACATAATATTAATATTCTTGGTCAATACCTAAAAACCAATGAATCAATAGGTTATGTAATCACAGATATTGCCGTTGATGTTAGACACGACAAAAATTTGGTTACCGATTTAAAAAACATTCAAGGTACAATTAGGCATAGGATGCTGTATTAGAAAAACAGAAATCAATGTTTAGTTATTTATACTTTTAAAAAAACTAAACATTAAACTTTCTAGCTGCAATCAAAATGGCAGCCATGCTAATGCTATCAGTAATTTCTGATTTTAAAACCATTTGTACAGCATCTGTAAGCAAAACTTTTTTAACTTTTAAATCTTCTGTTTCTTCGGGTTCGGCACTGTGTTGTGATAAATTTTCGGCTAAAAATATAAATCCTTCTTCATCAGTAACCGAATTTGAAGTATGAATACGATTTAAAAGCGACCATTTTTCTGCTATTAATCCTGTTTCTTCTTTTAATTCTCTTTTTGCAGCTTCAATCGGATTTTCTTCGCCAATAGGACATCCGCCTTCGGGAATTTCCCAACTGTATTCATTTAAAGGATAGCGAAATTGCCCAACTAAATAGATAAAACCTTCATTATCAATAGCTAAAACGCCAATTGCTTTATTTTTAAAAAGTACTTTTCCATAAATTCCAGCTTTTCCTGTAGGATTAATAATTTGATCTTCCTCAACTTTTATCCACGGATTTTCATAAATATTACGTGTAGAAAGCGTTTGCCAAGTATTTGTTTCTGTGTTCATGTGGACAAATTTAAGTTTCAAATATTGATATTTATATAATGAAAATAAAAGTATTAGTGTTGTTTTTTGTGTTTTTTTTTATTGGCTGCAAAAGTTCAAAAAAATCGCAGTCTGTTTCTACAGAAAACAAGAACGAAAAAATTATTCAATCTGCCAAAAAACACATCGGAACTAGCTATAAATCAGGCGGAAAAAGTCCTGAAACAGGTTTTGATTGCTCTGGTTTTACAGCTTATATTTTTAAAAAAATCAATATTTCGCTTGCTGCAACTGCTTCTCAACAATCAAATCAAGGCAAAGCCGTATTTGTGAAAGAAGCACAAAAAGGTGATTTGATTTTTTTTAAAGGTGGAAATGCAAATGATACTAAAATCGGGCATGTTGGCATAGTAGTTTCAAATGAAGGCGAACCCATAAAATTTATTCACGCAAGTAGCTCCAAAGGAATTATGATTAGCCAGTTGGATGAAAAATATTTCAGAGACCGATTTGTTAAAATCAGAAGAGTGATTTTTTGAGATTATTAAAATAAAACTTTTTTGAATTAAACTATTTCATACGTTATTTGTCTAATATTTAGTAGTTTCAAACCATCTAATAATTGAAAAAACATATTCTTTTTCTGTTTTTATTTTTTGTTACATTAAGCTTTTCTCAAGAAATTGAGCAACAAAAAAAGCTAAAAAGATACATTCGTCCGAGTATTTATCTAGATATTTACACCACAAATTATACAGATATAAAAAATTTAAGGCTTGATTCAAAAGGAATTTATTCATCTCGAATAAACAAAAGAAGAAATAATCAAGAATCGTATGCGTTTAGATTAATAAATTTTGGATTTACACTTCCAGTATTTACAAAAACTTGGGAAAACGAAGAAAAAGCCCACATGCCGACATTTAATTTAATTTTTACAGGAAACGGATTAATTGCAAAACCAATGTTTGCTATCATTGAAAACAACCATCGGCTACAAAAATTTGGTTTAGGGTTGCGAGCAATATATACCGATGGAAAAAAAAGCACATTTTTTGTTAATTTTTCTCCATTTATCTCACAAGATCAAACCACAATAAAATCGCCTACGATTCGTTTTTCAGCCTCATTTGTTTATAATTATACCTTTAACAAATATTTTAGCTTTAGAGTTGGCTTAAATAAATCGTATTTATTAGCCGAATTAGGCTATTATTTGCCATTTATTGGTTTTAGAGTTGGTAAATTAGACGGTATTTATTTTAGTTTTCAATTACCAAGAAATGCATCATTAAACTTCCCTATTTCTAAAAACAAAATATATGGTTCAGTATTTTTTAAGCCGATTGGAGGTGTTTTTAATTATGATAATACAGACGAAAATTTAAACGAATTATTGCCAAATGAAAATTTAGCAAGTAAAAAATTAATTCGAGATAACATTCAATTTAGGTTTAATGAGTTTTTATTAGGTTTTTTAAGTGATTTTAAAATCAACCAAAATATTAGTTTTTATGCTAGTGTAGGATTTTCTACAAATAGAAATTTAGGATTTGCAATTGATGACAATAAAAAATTAATTAACCGTTCTATACTTAAACTAGGACTTGCAAATTCTTTGTTTTTAAATTTTGGAGCCACATTTACATTTGGACAGGCTAAAAAAACCTATAATAATTACCAAATGCAAGATGCTTTTTACATAAATAATTCTTTCGATGCAGGAGATATAAATCTAGGAAATAGGGAATTGAATGTACAAAATGCTGAAAAAGAAAAAGTAAAAACTACAAAAACAGCAGATATTGATTACAAAGACATCAAAGATTTAATTTATGATGTGGAATAAATTGCCTATGTTTTAGATTTAATAATCTGATTAATAAGGTCTTCGTTTGATTTTTGCAATTCAGAAATACGTTCTAACAACGCCTTTTCTTTTTGATCAAAAACTTTTTTCTCTTTCGCAATTATCTTGTCTATGTCAATAGATTTTCTATTAATTTCTTCTTGAGTAGCCATGAGTTCTTCCATATTTTGTCTCATTTCTTCTTCTTGAGCACGCAGTTCTTCACGATGTTGTTGCGATTCGCTTAAAAGATTACGAGTGTTTTCGTTTATCAAAACAGTAGATATTACAGCACCCATATTTTCGCCAATACGTTCAATAAATTCAATACTATATTGTTCGTAAGGATAAAAAGTTGTTAATTCTAAAACACCATTTATGAAATTATTTTGTCTGATTGGAACCAATAAAACACAACGAGGAGGACTATCTCCTAGTCCTGATTTAATATTAATATAATCTTCAGGAACATCCGTAAGGAAAATTTTATCGTTATCAAAAAAACATTGTCCAACTAATCCTTGCCCCATTTCGATACGCTTTTGTAAGAATTTTTTTCTATCATAAGCATAAGAAGCAGTAAGATTAAAATAATTTTCTTTTGTATCATCATCCTTTTTAATTAAAAAAACACTGCCTTGAATCGAGTTAGTGTACTTAACTAAATTTGAAAGCACTGCATCGCAAATTTCTTCGGTAGAACGTGTTGTATCGCTCAAAATTTCAGAAAACTTTGCCATTCCAACCGATGTCCAATTACGTTGTTCTTGTTCGTTTTTTACTAATTTAAGGTTATTTCGCATTAATAAAAGTGATTTTCCGAGCTCATCATCAGTACTTAATGGTTTGAAATCACTTTCAAAATCGCCTTCGCCAATTTTAGTTGCAAAAACTGTAGTTTCTTTAAGCGAAGCTATATAATCCATTAATTTTGAGGACATTAGTCCAATTTCATCTTGCGTAATTGTTAGTTTAATTTGTTTCAACTTTCCTAATCTTAAATTTGAAATAGCATTACTAAGCTCATAAAGTTTTGATTTTATAGTTTTACCAATGGAATAAGAAAAAATAAGTCCAATTGCTATTACAATAAATGTGCTTAATATAATAGTAACCAAAAAATTCTGTTCTGCACTTCTAATTTCTTCTGCATTAATTTGTTTTATTAACTCTAAAGATTTAGAAATCTTTTCAAGCTTAGAATTAATTAATAAATTATTTGGAATAATTTTAGACTCAAAAATATCTAGAGCTAAAAACTTTTTTTCAACATCATAATAATCATCAAACGTTTTTAATGTTTGTGTTATATATAACATTTGCTTATTATTATCATTAATAGCATTTAGTGCAGTATCTAGTCTAAATTTATCTATTTCGTTTTCCCATTTTAAAGATAATTTTTGTAAAGTATTTTTTGAATCATCAAAATCTGATTTTAAAAGCCTAAAAATTTCTAACTTTTCAAAATCTTCTAGATGTGTATTCACACACTTAGAAATAAGCATTTGAGCCCTAAGATTTAAAATTTTTTGTTGATTTATAGCTAATAAAGAAGGATCAATAACAGAAGAAAATACAGTAACTCTAGCTCTGTTTTTAAAAACTATATAGGAAGTTAGTAATATATTTAGAATAAAAGCGGCTATAAGAATTCCATAACCGATATAAATTTTACCAACTAAAGTCTGAAATAATTTAGAAATTTTAAACATAATTATTCGATGTATCTACTTACTGCTTAAAGCTACAAGTTCGGATGATACTTTCAAACCATTTTGTTCAATTTTTAATTTATTTATCTGAAATTTAGTTTTAAAATCGTCATCTTCGTCTAAAAACATGCTTATAGACGCTCCTTTTTTGATTAATCCCTTTTTTTCTGTTACAATTATAACTGGAGAATCTTTAAGCAATTCGACCATTTGATTTAATAATGCTGATTTTTCTTCACTAATAAGCAAAAACTGAGATTGCTTTATCTCTTGTAAATTATTTTGAGAAACCAATTTAATTATAATTTGTTTTCCATTTACTTTTCTGGCATTTGCCATTTTAGTTAGCTCTACAATGTCATTAGGCGAACCAATAACACCAATCACAAATTGTTGTGAATTCATGTTGGGCCATTCTATATGTTTAGTAAAGTTTAACATATAAAGTGATACTAATTTTTTATCTAATTGTTGGGAAAATATACTAAAATTAATCCCAAAAATGATTGCTATTAAACAAAATATTTTTTTCATATTATTACTTATTTTTGTACGTTAATTGATAAGAAACTTTAAAGACATATTCTCGAGAAAGTGCTGGCAAAGCACCGTGATCTCCAGTATATGGTTGTAGAAATTGATATTTTTGATTCAAGATATCGTAACACCCAAACCCAAAGTTAAGCCCTTCTGTATTAAAGGCATTTGAAAAATTTATAAACAAATTAGCTAAAAAAACAGGGCTATATTTCTGAATAAATCTTCCATTTATAGCATCAATATTGCTAGTTGCATATCTATTCCCAATAAAATTTACAGAAGGAGAAATGGAGATATTTTTAGTGATATTAAATCCCAAATAAATATTTGCCAAATGTTGCGCTAAACCCAAATTTACATTATTAACAGCCAAATTGTAGCCATCTATTTTATAATCATCAACTACTTGCTTTCCCAAATTGGTATAAAACGAATAGTTCGCATTAATAAAACCCCAATTTGCTTTGGTTTTGAAATCAAATTCAAATCCACGAGAACCAATTTTTTTATTACCATCAGCATCTCCATTTCTATAAAATTCAACTTCATCTGAGTTTACATAATATAAAATTATGTTTTGAGTAGTTATGTCATATAAATTTAGTGTAAAATAACTCGAACGAGAAATAGGTAACCCAATTTCAAATTCGTAAATCTCAGAACTTTCTTGTTTTATGTTTGCAGTGCCATTTGTAAGTGTGTCGTAAGATAATGCAATATTTGCAATAGTTGGAGCTCTAAAAGATTGACTATATAATGCCTTTAAGTTAAATTTCCAAATTCGACTTACTATTCCAAAGCGAGGACTAAATCTGCCCTCATAGGCAGTATTTTTATCGTATCTTATACCCAATGTAGGTGTAAAATATTTATACTTATATAAAAATTGGGCATAACCAGCATAATTAGTAAACGCAGCATTGTTTGATTTTAATGTTCTAAAGCTATAAACATCTGCACTTGCATTATCATGAAAAACTTCTCCACCAGCAATAAAGTTTAATTGTGATGTAAAATCATAAGATGCTGTTAAGCCTGCTCTGTATCGATTGGAAATCACATCAAAAGCTGGATACTTTTCAGTAGATTCTTGAAAAGGAGAATACCATGGTTTTTGGCTTTTAAAATTCAGTTTTGGAGTAAGAGAAAATTTATTTCCAAGTTTTAAAACATATTTAACCTCACCATAATAACTTGTAAACGATGCTGAATATGGTTTTGATAATACTGTAGAATAGCCATCTTTGGTACTCAAATCGAGTTTATCGTATATAAATCTGAGCGACAAACCTTTATAAGAACCAGCGAAATTCAAATACGAAGGATTTAATCGGTTTCCATTATTAGCTAAAGATGTACTATTTCCACTCAAATCTGTGTAAACACCATCACTTCGAGTTCCCATTCCAACCAAACCATTTATAGAATAATCAAACCCTTTAATTTTTTGTCCGATTGAAATAGAAGTTACTAATCTGGAAATATCTTTGGATGTAAACCCAGTTGTAGCTTGGGCAGAAACGCCATTGGTTTCTTCTCCATTTTTTGTAATTATATTAATAACGCCATAAGCTGCATATCCTCCATATACCGAAGAACCAGGACCTCGAATTACTTCAACTCTTTTTATTTGATGTATTGGATAATTATTTCCCATTGGAGTAGTCCCATACATGGTTTCATTCATTTCTTGTCCATCAAGTAGAATCAAACATTTGCCTTCGTTCGACCAATTTCCACGAATGCCCAAACCTACCGAACCCTGTACATCGACACCAAAATCGAAACCAGGAACCATGCGTAAAACATCAATAATATCGCGAGCACCTGTTTTTTTAATTTCTTCTTCTGTAATAATTGAAACAATACTTGGCGAACGCCTAACTGATAATGCTTTTTTAGAAGCTACATCTGTATTTTGATTGATTTCTTTTTCCATTTCACTCAATTCAGCAGTAGATTTTAGTTTGGTAAGTTGTTCTAACGATAAAGAATCTATTTTTAAAGAATCCAAACGACTTTCTTGAGCAAATGTGTTTGTAGCAAAAAGTAAGAGATTAAAATAAAAAAGTAGTATAAATTTGTAATTATCCATATATAATGCGATATTTTATACAACATTACAAACAAAAAAGGATTTTAAAAATAGTTTTTCGATGTAAAACAAAAAATTATCGACAAAAAAAGAGCATTACTTAAATTGTGTAATGCTCTTTTTATTTAGTTATGTATTTGTTTTCTACAAATCAACTTATAATCTAATAACTTATTTTTATTCCACCACTAACTTCACGCTTTGCTTACCAACTTTCACTAAATAAATACCACTCGAAAGCTTTGTAGATACTTCTGTGCTTGCAGATGTTATAGTTTGGGTATAAACTATTGCTCCTTGGGCATTGAATACATACATCGTAGCACCTAATTCTCCATTTTCAATTCTCCATTCTCCATTAACTACAGGGTTTGGATAAACACTAAAACTGGTAGATTGGTAGGTTGGTAGGTTGGTAGATGTTAGATTTTGGATTGAACTAAGAACCGTAAAAACAGTAAAACTTTGAGATATTGAAGTGGCAGCTTCAAAATTTTCGTTTCCTACTTGTATGGCAATAACACTAACCAAACCAGTTCCTGTGAGAGATAAAGTAGTGTTATTTAAAAATGCCAATCCACTAACTGAATATTCGACTGGTAATCCAGAACTAGCGGTTGCCGAAAGTGTAATGCTGGTTATACCTGGCAAGGTTATGTCAGTCAATGTGCCAAATCCCGAAATAGTTTGAGCAGCTTTTGTGATTGTTAATAATCCCAAAACAGTAGTAAGTTCATAATTTGAAAGTTTATTTCCTGTTACACTTATAGCAATTGGATGAGTACCAACACCCGAAGATCCAGTTGCAGTGCTGGTATAGGTGGCGTTTATTATATCGCCATTTACAACTCCTACAATATTTCCAGTGAAGATTGGGTTTGGTTGTCCATACACTCGGTTTGCGTTATTTGCTGAAACAGTAAGATTTGCTTTTGTGATTGTAAATAAGCCCAAAACAGTAGTAAGTTCATAATTTGAAAGTTTATTTCCTGTTACACTTATAGCAATTGGATGAGTACCAACACCCGAAGCTCCAGTTGCAGTGCTGGTATAGGTAGCGTTTATTATATCGCCATTTACAACTCCTATAATATTTCCAGTGAAGATTGGGTTTGGTTGTCCATACACTCGGTTTGTGTTATTTGCTGAAACAGTAAGATTTGCTTTTGTGATAGTTAGTAATGCAGGAAAAATTGTAAGTTCATAATTTGAAAGATTATTTCCTGTTACACTTATTGCAATTGGATGAGTACCTATGTTTGATGAGCCTGTGGCTGTAGTTGTAAGTATAACGTTAATATTGTCGCCTATTTGCAAACCAGCAACAGAATAATTAAAAATTGGGTTTGGTTGTCCATATACTTTGCTAGAACTTATGCCAGTAATAGTTAAACCACTAATAGATTGTAAGTTTAAGCCAACAATTAGTGCATCATGATCAGAAGATCTGTAAGGACCAGCATCATATACATAGGCAGGTCTTCCAAAATCTGTATTATAGTCTAACACGGTTGGTTCATCGGCATTATTGTGCCATTTGTGAGCGCCAGTAGTTTTTGCAGCCAATGACGGACTAGCTACTGCATGATCAAGAGAGCCAGCAGCACCATCAAAAACAAAGGAATAAGTGTTATTTACCAATGTTTGTAATCCCATAGACCTAAATATATCCATTGGGTCTTCTTGCTCGTAGGCGTTAAAATCTCCAACAAGTAAATAGTCAGTTATGTTATTGGCATCAGCCATATTTTTTGCAAAAACAGTTGTACTAATGGCTTGATTTTTTCTAGTATTATTAAAGAAACCTTGTCCATCATTCATATCTGCATCTAAACCAGATCCAGGAGGATTCCCTGGACTTTTTGATTTAAAATGGCTTGAAACTACCATAAAATTTGCATTTGTAGATTTAAGTTTAAAAATTTGAGCAAGTGGAGGTCTGCTGTGAACTGCATCAGTGCTTGTCATAGAATTTCCTACTAAATCAAGGGTTGCAGGTTTATAAATTAATCCAACCTTGATGGCATCAGTTCCTAATTTTCCACCTACTCCAGGCGAAGTAACAAAGTTATATGTACCAGCACCCATAGCTGTATTTAATCCAGAAATTAAATCAACAATGGCATGATTAGGTCCTTCTCCATCGTTTTCCATTTCCATTATACCCAAAACATCGGCATTTAGATTTTGGATAGCAGAAATTATTTTGGCTTTTTGTCTATTAAATTCAACTAGATTTGAAGCACCACGTTGTTCAGAAGTACCAAAACCTGCATCTGAACCAGTACCATCCCCATTAAAATAATTTAAAACATTAAGAGAACCTATTTTTACATTGCTCATCCCAACACCAGGAACACTTGGTCTTGGAGCATAATTTATGGTTGGGGCTATTGTTGGATGAATTCTGTATAATAAATCTTCAAACCTGCTGTTACTGGCGTTTGAAAAATAATCTACTACTCCTGTAAGAGACAAAACCGTGCTGCCACAACGAATCGTATTCAAAACAGGGTCAAGATATGGCACAATTGATGGATTTTGTAATGTGCTGCCATCGTCCATAACTATACATCTGCGTTTGTTTAGATTCAATTGAGCAGTAATTGTAGCGAGATTACTACCTCCAGTTGTAGAATTTCCGTTGGGGTCTGAATCGTTCACATCAAATACATTTGTAGGATTAAATAACCTTCCTCCAGATGATAATAGCAGTCTTCCAAATCTTCCTAAAAAAAAGTTTTGTGTAACAGTAAGTTCTTGTGTAAATGTAACTAACATTCCTTCATATTTTTCAAATTCGGTTTCAGTAAAACCTGGCAATGTTACATTAGTTGGAACTATGTTGTTTCCAGTAGAAATAATTTGTCTTAATATTGGATTGGTGAGTTGTGTAGCACCATTAAACTCAACTGCATTAGCTGAAAGCATTATTTCATCACCAACATTTACTGCCAAAGGGCTAGATGCTACAAATACAAAAATGCCATCCGATGTTTGGCTATTCCCATCTCCCATTTTATCTTGGATATAAAAACCACTTAATTGAGTTGAATTTTGAAAACTGGCAGTAACAACACCAGAAGTAGTGATAACTTGATTAGATAGCAGACTAGTAGCCATTCCACTTCCTTGTATAGTATAAATTGGAGTAATATTTATTGCAGATGGAGGCAAAATACTTGATGTAACTGTATAAACATTTGTACTCAAATTTTGTGCAGTTACAGTATAAAAAACCAAATTATTAAAATTTTGCACAACATTGAAGGCTGGAGAAACTGTTGCATTACTTGCAATAACACCACTTGCATTTAGCGAATTTATATTGCTTCCATTTGGAAAGGATACAAATATATTATTCCCTGATATGGTGCTTGATGCTTGATTTTGAGCAGTAAAAGAGGTTATGAAATTATCTGCAACATTTACTGGATTGACAAAAGCTGTTACAGTATAAATATTGGTAGAAAGGTTTTGTGCAGTTACTGTAAACGTTACAGGAAGTGAATAATCTAAAGAAGAGCTAAAAGCAGGATTCACAGTAACTAAATTTGAAATTACACCTGTTGCAGTTAAAGGATTAAGGCTTGTTCCGCTCGGAACAGTTACAGTAATAAAATTGCCCGAAATATTTGCATTAGTATTGGCTAAAGTAAATTCTGTAATAAAATTAGCGGATGAACTGGCAAAGTTTATTATATTAATGTCATCAATTCTGTACCCTCTTGCGTTTCCTTGTCTAGTAAAACGTAAGGCTAGGTTTGATGATTGTGAAATGGAGCTAGTAACTGTGGCTAGTATCCAAGAATTAAAAACTGGATTTGTAAAATTTAATACATCCCAGCTAGCACCATTATCTGTGCTTTGTTCTAAAATCAACCCTAAGCCACCAGTTGTGCTTTCCCAACGTACACCAAAAGTCATAAGTATGTTACTCATAGAAGAAGTGTTAATCCCAATAATCGTTACCTGACGATCATTTACAACTCCAGAACCACCAGCAGTTCCAAAAAACAAGTTGCCACTTCCACTTACTCCAGTATATCCTGTAGATGCAGAAGAGGTTCTTATGTCAGGATTTGGTGTGCTACCACCATTAGAAGTAGCAATAAATTTGCCATTATTTTGATAACCAGTGTAAGAGTTGGCAGCTGTAGTACCCGAAGGTGTTCCAAAATTCTCAGAAAATACAACTACTTGAGCAAAAGAAATTGTTCTGAACAAACAAAACGAGAGGAGTAAAAACAATAAATTTTTAGACATAGTAATAAGGTTTAAATTCAACTATGCAAACCTAATCCTGATATGTTTCTTTAATATTAATGTCCTATTATGAAAATGAAATTAAATTATAAAGATAAAATTATGAAATAGTAAATTTATTAATTTATACACAAATCACTTTCATAATTAAAGCCTTTTTTGATTGCAATTACAATAGCAGAAAAAACGCCTCCCTACGTAGCAGCTGCTCAATAGGGAGGCGTTTTTTAGTTATGAGTTATAAGTTATAAATGTTTTTTGTAGCAACTTATAATTCATATCTCATAATTAATTATTATTCCACCACCAATTTTTTACTTGCATTACCCACTTTTATTAAATAAATCCCGCTTGATAGCTTCGTAGATACTTCTGTAGTTGTCGATAAAATGGTTTGGGTATAAACTATTGCTCCTTGGGCATTGAATACAAACATTGTAGCACCCAATACTCCATTTTCAATTCTCCATTCTCCACTTGAAGTTGGGTTTGGATAAATGCTAAAGTTGGTAGATTGGTAGATTGGTAGATTGGTAGAAATAAGTGTTCCATCTACTATTGTTATCGATGTGCTTGTACTTGCCAATTGGTTAGGGTTTTGAACTTGTATCACTACACTCGTACTCGTTATCACTCCTACTGGCAATTGAACCAATAATACGTTTGTACCTATTGTCGCTACAACGGGTACCGATACTCCGTTGATGGTTACATTGGTAGTATTCGTAAACCCTGTGCCATTGATGGTTATCAAAACGGGGCTTGTGATTGTTAGTATATTTCCATTTGTTGATATGCCCAAAACTGTTGCTGTTGATGTGGCTGTGATTAGGTTTGTTATACTTGCTGCATTGCTGATGCTTGTGCCACACAATCCACTTACCGTTACCGTATATGAACCTGTGGTTGTGGCAACTATACTTGTTGTGGTTTCGCCTGTGTTCCATAAATAGCTAAGGTTTGTGCCAATGGCTGAAACTGTTAAATTAGCTGTGCCATTTATCAAACTTTGACTTAAGGGTTGTGCAACTATCGCTGTGGCTTGGTTTAATGTTAAATCTATTGTTGTTGATACCATTCCACATACTCCAGAAACTGTTACAGCATAATTTCCTGATAGGTTTGTGCCAATACTGCTTGTAGTTGATCCTGTATTCCAAATATAAGCTAGATTTGTGCCATCAGCCGTTATAGTAAGTATGTTTGTATTGCCTCCACATAGTGTTTGGTTTGGCGTTTGGCTTAAGATTTGGGTAGAAACTGCATTGGAAACTGCCACTTGATTTGAAATAGCTATGCCACATCTTCCTGTTACTGTAACTTGATAATCTGATGCTACGGTGCTGGTGCTAATGCTGGCTGTGGTTTCGTTGGTGTTCCACAAATAACTTAATATACCTGTTCCTGTAGCGGTTACACCAAGTGTCGCACTTGCATTCGGGCATACAACTTGTGATGTAGGTGCAGATGTGATCGTAGTTAATGGATTAGCTGTAAATACTGCTGCATTTGAAATTTGTGTACCGCACGTTCCAGAAACAGTTACAGTGTATGAACCAGCCAAATTTGTTGTCATTACATTTGTAGAACTTAGTCCATTGCTCCATGTATAACTCAAATTATCTCCTGAAGCGTTAATAGCAAACGAAATATTTGAACCTGCACACGAAGTTTGTGAAGTGGGCTGTGTAGAAATCATCGTACTAGGTATAGTACTCAAACTTACTGGACCAAATACTTCTATGCCACATGATCCCGTTACTGTTACGGTATAATTTCCAGCTATCGTTGTTTGAATACTTGATGTAGTTTCGTTTGTATTCCAAAGATAAGATATGTTTGTTCCTGTAACCGATGCTACAAAACTTGCTGTTACACCCTCGCACAAATTCCTTGATGTCGGTTGAGTAATTATAGAATTATTTTCATTTATAGTAAGGCTTGCTTGATTTGAAACTGTTGTGCCACAAGTTCCTGTTACCGTAACATCATATATTCCTGCTATGCTCGTTTGCATAGTTTGAGTGTTTTGTCCATTACTCCAAGCATAACTTAATCCTACGCCAAGTGCGTTTGCACTAAAATTCGTTAAACTTGCTCCGCATATTGTTTGGCTTGATGGTTGGGTGTTTATTGATGTACTCGAAACCACACTTAGTGTTGCTACATCTGAAATTACTTTGCCACAAGTTCCAGAAACTGTAACTGTGTAGGATCCCGCAATATTAGTATTCATAGTGTTTGTAGCACTTAATCCATTGCTCCAAGTATATGTTAAATTTGAACCCGAAGCAGAAACACTAAACTGTGCAGGGCTTCCACCACTACAGATACTTGTGCTTTGCGGTTGCGTTTCGATAGTTGGCACAGCAAATTGTACAGTTACAGTTGCTGTAGTTTTAGAAATATTACCATTTATATCAGTTCCAGTTAATGTAACAGTTTTGATTCCAATATCTGAGCAACTAAAAGAAGTTGGGAAAACCGATAAACTTTGAATACCGCAAGCATCTGAGCTTCCATTATTTATTAAAACGGGGGTAATATTTGCAACTCCAGAAGCCGACAAGGTTACTAAAGCGTTTTGTGTTACCACCATAGGTGGCGTTGCGTCAACTATGGTTACTGTTGCTAATCCAGCACTTACAGCGTTATCATTGTCTGTAACCAAAAGTGTTACACTATTTGCTCCCACTTGTCCACACACAAAGTTAGGATTGGTTAAGTTTCTACCGACAATACTACAATCATCCGTAGAGCCATTATCGACATCAGCACCAGAAACGCTAACCATCCCATTTCCACCAAGTGTAACTACAATATTTTTAACTGCAACAATAGGGTTTTGATTTATTCTACTTATATTCAAACCTGTGTTTGCCTTACATAAGTTCGCATCTGTAACTGTAACCAAATGTGTGCCTGTGGCAAGTCCAGTTGCTGTGGCAACAGTGCTGCTGCTTCTGTCCCAAAAGAAAGAGTAAGGAAATGTGCCTCCCGTTGCTAACATAACAGCTCTACCGTTTGTACCATCACTACATCCTACAACGTTTGTTGAATTAGAAAGACTTAAATTTAATGCTGTTGGTTGCGTAAGTGTTGCGGTATGTGTTTTTGTACATAAAAAAGCATCCATTACAGTAACAGTATAAGTGCCTATTCCTAATCCAGCAATTGAGTTTGTAATTGGTCCTGTATTCCAATTATAACTCAAACTACCTAACCCACCGCTAGCTACAACCGTTGCTGTGCCGTTATTTACATTATTACATGATAAATTAGTAGAAGATATGGCAGAAGTAATGCTACTAACAGTATTACTAACAGTATTTGAAACCACAGGAGCACCACAAGTTCCAGAAACAGTAACAGTGTAATTTTCAGTTAAGCCCGAAGTAATTGTGTTTGTAGTGGCGTTTGTATTCCATAAATAACTTAAACTTGTACCCGAAGCTGAAACGCTAAAAGTTGCCAAATTTCCACCACATACAGTTTGAGAAACAGGTTGAATGGCTATAGAAGTTAAAGGATTTAATGTATTTGTAACTGTGTTTGAAACTGCATTTCCACAGGTTCCACTAACTGTTACCGAATAACTACCAGCAATATTTGAAGTAATTGTGTTTGTAGTGGCATTTGTATTCCATAAATAAGAAAGACTGGTTCCTGTAGCAGAAACTATAAAAACTGAAGAAAAACCTGTACATGTTACTTTATTTATTGGCTGTGTAACAATTTGTGTGATTGGATTGATAGCCACAATCGATGTTCCTGTGGCAGTACAACCACTTACATTGGTTACAGTAACATTATAAGTTTGATTACCAGAAAGTGTTGGTGTGGCAGTTGTTGATGCGGAATTAGCAAGTACAACCCCATTTCCTGACCATACATAAGTTGCACCAGCTCCAGCCGATTGCACACTTATATTCATACTAGAATTTTGGCAAGAAGCTAAGGCAGAAGTAATTGTTGCAACAGGTTCTGCATTTCCAACACCTTTAATATTGATTACAAACGGATTATTATTGCTATCGTTTGTTGAAAAAGTAATTGTAGCATTGTGTGTAGCCGAACTGCTTGGATCATATCTAACCACAACTTGTGAAGTTCCATTGGCTGTAATTACAGAAAGTGGCTGTGTTGTAATTGAAAATTGAGCAGCATCTGCACCACCCAAAGTAGCCAATCCAGAAAGTGATAAGTTTGCAGATCCTGTGTTTCTTACGATATAGGTTTTATTTACAAAACCATTCAACAAACAAGCCGAACCAAAATCAGTATTATTAGCAAGTGTTGCAGCACCATTATTTGAAATAGAATTAGACGAAGCATCCGTAATTGTTAAAACGGGTAAAGTGTTTTCTATCGAATAACAAATATTATCTAAATCTAAAACCGTAATTGGGTTTTGAACCGTAATTTGAACTTCTGTAAGCAATACATTATCTAAAGGAGAACTTAAAAATGTAATATTTTGTTGCCATCCTGTACCCGAATTAGAAGTAGATGTAACTGTTTTTACAACACTTGCAGTACCTCCAGTTAATAATGTACCCGTAAAAGTTACAGTGCCGCTCGAAAAACTAGCATTGTTTGTTCCAATCCAGGCATCTAAAGAAAGTAATTTGAAAGCCGTATTGGGTGATGTAATAGAAAATTTGCCTACCACACCAGCAGCACCGTTTCCAGCACTCAAATAAAATCCAGATGAACCACTGCCCGAGCTGCCACCATTTATTCCCAAAACTTTATATCTACCAGTACTAGAAAATGAGATTCCATTTTCAGAAAAAATTGAATTTCCAGAAATATCATCTTCAAAAGTTTCGCAAATTTTATCATCATCCAAAATTGTACCAACTCCTGTTTGATTTAAATAAAATGTTCCATTCGTGGGATTAGAAAGTACCATATTGAACGTTTCATTTGGCTCAATAACAGCATCTTTAGAAACCAAAACAGAAACAGTTTGTGTTAATGCACCTCCACTTGTAAAATTTAATGTTGTATTAGGAAATGCTGTATAGTCGCTTCCTGCGGTTGCAGTGCCATTAGAAGAAGCCACATCTACCGAAAAAGTGGTTGTATTATTACTTCTACTTACGGTAAATATGGCTGTATTTGACCCTCCGCCTGTGCCTTCTTGTACAGAAATTGAATTAATCGAAACTTGCGTATTGTTAAAATTAAATGGTGTAAATGCAATATTATCAATTTGTAAATTGTTTGCAGCATTTGAAATATTAAAAGAAAGTGCTGTAATCGATACATTATTAAAACTTGTGCTTGCAAAATTTACTGTAACAAAACCATTTCCAACAGGACTTACTGTTGCCGTATGCGTTACAGTACCAGTACCATCCAATTTTGTACCCAAAAAAGTAATATTGGAAGATATAGGACTATAATTTGAGCCAGTCCAAACATCAATGCTCGTTAAGCTAATCGCACTTCCAACATTTGAAATTGATATAGAACCTTGATTGCCAGTGGCAAAAGGTAAAGATGATGCTAAATAAAAATTAGACCCTCCAGCACCTAAACCCGAAGCATTAGTAACTTTTAATTTACCTGAACTCGCAAAATTAATGGCAGTTTCTGAAAAAGTTGTGGCATTATTCATTTCATCTTCAAAAGTTTCTCTTGAAGCATCATCGTCTAAAATTGTGCCAATTCCTGTGCCATCCAAAATTACGCCATTTGTAGGATTTGAAAGTGCCATCGTAAATGTTTCGTTTGGCTCAATAGTTGCATCGCCATTCACTGTAACAGTAACCGTTTGAGTTAATACACCGCTAGCTAAAAAATTAAGGGTTGTTAATGGAAAATTTACAAAATCTGTACCAGAAACGGCTGTACCGTTGGCAGATTGTACTTGCACAGAACTTGCAGATGTATTATCGGTTCGAGTTACGGTAAACTGAAAAGTACTTGTACCACTATTTCCTTCAATTTTTGAAACGTCAGAAATTGAAAATTGATTAGTTACAACTGCTTGAGTAGTAAAGTTAAAATCATCTATTTGAATATATTGAATGCCAACAGGCAGCGTGATTGATAAAGAAGTAAAAAACAATCCATTTAAAGGGGTACTTAAAAAAGTTAAACCATTTTGAACAAATGTTCCCACATTGGTTGGTGTAATCGTTACAGCACTTGAAACGGTTGTACCATCTACTCTCGTACCTGTAAAAGTAATAATTCCTGTGGTTTTTACATGCCCAAGTGCATCAGAAGCGGTGTAGCCACTAAATGAATTTACTCGAAAAGCAGTGCTTGGATTATTAATAGATAGTGTTCCTACATTGCCAGAAACAGGATTTTTGGTATTATCGCCACAATCCATAAAAAATACACTTCCGTTTGCACCTACAGAAGTACTGTATGTGTTTCCAAATAATTTTAATCGACCAGTAGTAGAAAAACTTATATTGCTTTCACTAAATGTTTTTTTGAAAGGGGCATTTTGCAATACTGGACCTTCGTCTTCAAAACCATCTGTTGCTGTTACTTGAGCATTTCCTTGAAAGGCTATTGAAAATAGCAAAAAAAAGGCAATACCTATTTTAAGCAAATTGAAATTGATAAAATTATTTTTCATATTTTTTGAATTTATTTATCGAGATATGGTTTTTAAAAACTAAAACAGTTTAATTTTTTGATTGTGTATTAAAATAACAAATACATAAGTGCATTGATTTAATACACTTATGTACAATGTATTTTTAAAATATTAATTTCTTGATGGGTAAATACCCATCAAGCAAATGACATAATTCATTCCCAAATAAGGTTGCATATTATTTACCGCTATTCCGCTGCCCGCACTGCCTGTAACAGACCCCATAGGTACTTGATTGGCAGCACCTGGTGCATAAGGAGTAATTCCGCCACGTGGATTTACAGCTAACGAATTGCCAGCAGGCGAATTAGTAGAGGCGGCATCAGTAGAAGCTGTCATAGGATGCGTATGTGCTGGTAAATTTGCAGTAGAAAGCACATTGGTTTCTGTTCCGCCTGCTTGTCCAAGAACTATATTGCTCAATCCTGGACCAGTGCCAGTACCCACAGCTACTCTACCTCTAAAATCTGGCAAAGCAAAGGTAGTCGTACCATTACCACCATAAGTAGTACCTAGTATTGAAAATAATGCCGAATTTGATGCAATGCTGATTATTTGCCCATTACAAAATGACCAAGTTCTTGGACTAAAATTACCTGCAAACATTCTGATTTCTCCAATTGTGCCTTCCATAAATATAAAATTTTAATTGATTAATGTTAAATTGATTTTTTGATTGATTTAATTAATTTCTTGATGGGTAAATTCCATCTGTACATAAAATATAATTCATTCCTAAGTGAGGTTGCATCGTATTTACACTTGTTCCAGAGCCTGCACTACCTGTATTTGAACCCATGGCTACTTGATTTGTTGCACCTGTTGCAAAGGGAGTTATGCCACCTCTCGGGTTATTCCCAACCGAATTGCCAGTATGAACGCCAGCCGATGCTGCGTCAGAAGATGCCATCATGGGATGAGTATGTGCAGGCAAGTTGCTTACTGAGAGTGTAACCAATTCTGTTCCTGCCAAATCCCCTAGGTTTTTATTGGTTAAACCAGCTCCAGTTCCCGTACCCACGGCAATTCTGCCTCGCAAATCAGGAACGCCAAATGTAACTAGTCCATCCCCACCATAAGTAGTGCCTAGTATTGAAAATAATGGTGTATAATTCACTATTGACAATAATTGTCCATTGCAAAACTGCCAATTAATTGGGTTAAAATTACCTGCAAATAGTCTTATTTCTCCGATTGTGCCTTCCATAAATATGTTTTTTTATTTTTTTAAATTAGAGATAGATATTAAATTGTATGGCAGATGCTTTTTCGTTTTGAACTACAGTTTTGGGTAATTCATATTTGAAATTGGTTGGCGTGTTTTCTATATGAAAACCATCCACAAAGGCTTTTCCTGTTTCGCCAAAATAAAGTTTGGTTTGTTTTTCGGTTCCTTTAGCATCTTTTATTTTTAAAAATATGCGTCTCATAGTAGAATTTCCTTCCTCGAAATGTTTTTCAGGAAAATCGGTTTCAAAACTATAATTTCCTTTGTCGTCAGTTTTTAAATTTCCTTTGTAGGCAAATTTAGCTTGATTGTTGTTAGAATTATTATGCCAAACTTCGATAATTGCATTTTGAGCAGCATCTAAATTTTGGTATAAAACCTTCCCGTTAATAGTTACGACTTTATTTTTAATCTTACTCAAATTTAATTTAGAAATTGGTTTATTTATCATAGAATCTGCCTGACTAACAAGCGGATACATAGATAATCCCAAACCAACAAATATTGAATTTTTACAAAAACTTCTTCGACTATTCGACATTATATTTTTTAATTTTATATTTCTAAAACATTGTAATTTTAACTATTGAGCCACATGCGCAACAAATTGCTGTGTACTTGTAATAATAAATTAGATTCCAAAGATGCACTATCTTTTTGATAAATCATACTATGTACCTGATTTATTTCAAATAAAATTTTTCTTTTGTCATCTTCTTTTACTTGACTTTGAATCCAAGTAACTGCCGCACGCCTTTCGCCACTACTAATTGGGTTTACACCATGCAAAAAATGACAAGGATATATAATGGCATCGCCTTTGTTGGGCTTAAAACTCGAAACCCCAAGAGAACCTTGAATCATCAACTCGCCACCCACATAAGTGTTGGGGTCTGATAAAAAAATGGTCATAGCCAAATCGGTTCGTATGGCAGGATTGCCCATTAACGGACTATCTACATGCCAACCATAGGTCATGCCAGCAGTATATTTGCTAAACAAGATAGGATAGATTTGATGTGGCATAGCCGAAATTTGAAAAAGCGGACTTGTATCCAATGCATTATTGATTATTTTTTGCAAATCAGGCAAGGTTTCGGTGTCGTTTTTATCAATTTGTAAATTGTTTTTTTGAAGTTTTGCATTTAGAGAAGCTGTACTTGCTCCATCAATAAAACTACTTTTATCAAATAAAATATCAATTTGCTTCAACTCTTCTGCATTTAGCAATTGGGGAATGTGGATGATGCTCATGTTGTTTTTTCGGGTCTAATCCAAGTTCTTAATTTAGGAAAAGCAATCGGATTGGGATTTGTGGTAAGTCGCAAATTATCACACATGCCAAACCATTCTAAAATAGGTACGCCAAAATAGTAACCATTTGCAAAATTATCAATTATTTGTTGGCTTTGTCCTTTGTAGCCATCTTCGTGAAAAACAACACTAAGCTCAATTCCGATTTCTAAACAAGCGGCATAAGACCAAGCGATGGCTGCCATTTCTATTGCTGCGGCATCTTTTTGAGAATCTAGATTGCCATCCAGCATTTCTTTTTCTTCTTTTGTCATTAATGCAATATGTCCAGCTTCGTGCAAAATATCGCCTACATACAAAAGTTTTGATTTATCAATTAACAAAACCCCTTTTTCTACTTTCAAGCCTGGCAAAAATTCATCTTTTGAAATGTCGCAAAACTGTGTTTTTATTCCAATTTTATTTGTAAAATCTATTATTTTAGTTAATATGATTTCGTTTGTATCCATAAATTACTAATATTTGTACAATAGTATGAATTTATGCCATTCAATCAAAATTTACGACATAATTTGAATTAAAACAATGGAATTTCATAAGTTCGATTTTATATTTGAAGAATCTTTTTTATTGCATGATTTGCAAATTTGTGTGCAACAATCTTGGCAGCAACATTATAATCAAAAAGATTATGCTGGAAATTGGACAAGCATTTCGTTGCGTTCAATCTCTGGTTTGGAAACAGATATTTTTGCACATCCCAATTCGGAATTTAAAAATACGCCTACGCTTGAAAAATGCAATTATTTTAAGCATATAATTTCTACGTTTGAATGCGAAAAAGAAGCTATTAGGCTATTAAATTTGGCTCAAAATAGCTTTATAAAAGAACACAAAGACCAAAGTGCAGGATATAAAGATGGTTTTTTTCGGTTACATATTCCTATTTTGACAAACGAAAATGTAGTTTTTACTGTAAATAAAAAAGTATTGCCTATGAAAGTTGGCGAGTGTTGGTATGCCGATTTTAATTTACCACATTTTGTGAGCAATACAGGAAATACAGATAGAATTCATTTGGTAATAGATTGCAAAAGAAACGATTGGTCAGACAAACTTTTTGAGTCTGCAGGCTATGATTTTGAATCTGAAAACAAACCAAATTATGATAATGAAACAAAACTCAAAATGATAGAACAATTATCGTTTATGAAAATAGAGGCTGCAGAAAATCTGATTCTGCAACTAAAAAAAGAATTAAATCTATTGTGATTTAAAAAAAAATGAACCATCCACTCATAAACTATATTCCATTTCGGCTCGATTTCGCTTCTGATGAAATTTTGTGCAAATGGCTTTTCATCGAAAATAAGAAATTTACAGAGCCATTTTTTCAAGAAACAACAGGTTTTTGCAAAGGTTTTGAAGAAAACAGAAAACCTATAAAATCAGTTTCTACGTTAGAAAACTTGATAGAATTTTCAGAAACCATACCAACAATTGCCCCAACTGCTTTTATTTTTCATGTATCTCGTTGTGGTTCTACACTTTTGGCCCAATTACTTTCGCTCGATTCGCAACATATTGTGTTGGCTGAAGCCCCCATTTTAGATGAAATAATAAGAGAAATATCATTTAATAAACCAAATATAAATGATTCAAAAATAAATCAATATTTTAAAGCTGCTATAAAAATATTAGGACAAATAAGAACTGGAAACGAATCACATTTATTTATTAAACTAGATAGTTGGCATATATTTTATTACCAAAAATTAAGGGAATTATATCCAAATACACCTTTTTTGTTTTCGTATAGACAACCCAACGAAGTAATTCGTTCGCAAATCAACCAATCGGGCATGCACGCAGCACCAGGCGTAATTCAACCTGCTTTATTTGGTTTTGATTTGTTTGAAATTTTAAAATTATCTCGACCAGAATATATTGCAAAAGTATTAGAAGTTTATTTTGAAAAATTTATTGAAATTCAAAAAACAGATAAAAATGCTCATTTTTATGATTATAAAGAGGGTATTCTTACCAATTTAGAAAAGATTATTGCGCTTTTGAATTTACAAATTGACACAAACACAAAAGAAAAAATGAAAATACGCTCTCAATTTCATAGCAAAATGCCAAATACCGTTTTTAGTGAAGCTCAAATAGAAAAAACAATACCCAAATACCAACAAAAAGCCATGAATTTATATGCTATTTTAAATGAAAATATTTTGAAAAACATCACCTGATTTTATACCAAAATTACCTAAATTTTCTCCACCAAAATAACCAAAACTAGAATGTATTGTGGTTATGGTTAGGGCTGTTTGGTTCGCACATTCTACGTCAATTCCATATAAATTTATATCCGAAATAGTGCCCTGTAATAATCGTTTTGAGCTTGAAAGTTGAGCATCAATAATTTTAATTCCTTGCCCATTTATTTGAGCAATAGCTCCTTTATTCCATGGATTACACGATTTAACCAATGCCAAAACTTCGTTTGCATCCATATTTTGCCAATCAATAATGAGATTTTTTAGTGTTGGTTTTGGAAAGTAAACAATATTATGTGCCGGTTGCGGTTTTAAAACAAGACTGTTTTTTAATAAATTATCAATTAACTGGTAGGTTGCATTAATTGCCAATATGCCATAATTTATATCCACAATCCCATTACATTGGTAAGATTCGATTTGAAGTGACAATTCAATTGCAATCGGACCCGAATCAAATGAATCATCCATTTTGTGAATGGTTAATACTCCACTTTTTTCTTGGTTTTTAATTTGCCAAAACACGGGAAAACTGCCTCCATATTTGGGTAATTGCCCAAAATGAATATTATAAAATCCTAAAGGCGGTTTTTCTAAAGCAACGGCAGAGATTTTGTAAGGAAATCCCAAAACTAAAACCAAATCCGCATTCGTGTTTTTTTGAAATTCACTTAATTGTTCGGTTAAATTTGGTTTATCAAAAGTATGGATTTTGATTTTATGTTGTATGCAAATTACTGTTAAATCATCAAAAAAATCGCTTTTTTGTATTTTTGTTCCTACACCAACCAATACACCTTGATTTGCTAACCAATCTAACAAAGGAAAAGCAGCAATAGTATTACAAATGAGCGATATTTTCATTTTTTGAATTTTATATTTTTGTGTAAAAATAAAAAAAAGAGCATTTTCATACAAAAATGCTCTTTTAAAAACTAAGTAAATTAATTACTAAATATTTTCACCATGTTGGCTTAAATCTAAGCCCATTTTGTATTCAGAATCTGTTACTTTTAATGGCGATATTTTATCTGTTATAAATAATAAAACGTAAGAACCAATAAATGCAAATGCGGAAACTAATACTAATGCAAATAAATGAACCAAAAACAATTTTGTTTCACCAAAAAACAAACCATTACCAGTTGTATTTGCTGAGTTAAGTGCCGTGTTTGCAAATATACCTGTCATCAACATACCAACCATACCTCCAACTCCATGACAAGGAAAAACATCTAAAGTGTCGTGTAATGAAGATTTGTTTTTAAAATCAACAACTAAATTACTAATAATAGCTGCAAAAACACCTATAAATATACTATGAGGAATAGTTACAAATCCGCAAGCTGGAGTGATAGCAACTAAACCAACCACAGCACCAATACAAAATGCCAAAGCTGATGGTTTTTTGCCTTTTACAACATCAAACAACACCCAAGCCAAACCAGCAGCTGCCGAAGCGGTATTTGTACAAGCAAAAGCACTAACGGCTAAACTACCAGCTCCGAGTGCAGAACCGCCATTAAAACCAAACCAACCAAACCAAAGCAACCCAGTACCTAAAAGTACAAATGGAATATTTGCTGGGCTGTGCGGATCTGTTGCTTTATCGCCTTTTAAATATATTGAAGCAGCCAAAGCAGCCAAACCTGCCGACATATGAACAACTGTGCCTCCTGCAAAATCTAAAACTCCTAAATTAAATAAATATCCTTTGGGATGCCAAGTCATGTGTGCCAGTGGTGCATAGATAAATAATGAGAAAAGTGTAATGAACAAAATATATGACTCAAATTTTATGCGTTCTGAAAAAGTACCAGAAATTAAAGCTGGTGTGATTATGGCAAATTTTAATTGAAAAAATGCAAATAAAGCTAATGGAATAGTTGTTGCAACGGTTAAATTACCATCTACATCTGGAAAAGTCCAAGGTTTACCATCTAAAACACCATTGAAAAGGAAAAATGTAGTTGGATCGCCAATAAAACCACCAATTGTATCACCAAAAGCTAGGCTAAAGCCAACCACAACCCAAAGTACACTTATTACTCCCATCGAAATAAAACTTTGAAGCATGGTTGAAATAATATTTTTGCTATCAATCATACCACCATAAAAATAGGCCAAACCAGGTGTCATTAATAATACCATGGCAGTAGCAATGAGCATCCATGCTGTGTCTCCAGAGTTCAAACCCTCTGTAATAATTGGACCCGGTACTTTTGAAAAGAACAATGCGGCAATACAAACCAGTACAAGTGCGGCAAATGGAAGATAGGATTTTTTCATATTATAATAATTTTTTTTGGGTTTGAATAAAATTAAAATCTAAATCTAACTTAAAAAGCAAATCGCTAAGGTAAATTTAATTTTCACTTTATAAAGAACTTTTAATTTTGGTTAAAATGTTAATATTTCGGCACAAAACTATCGAAAAGCACCATTCTACAAAATAAATACTGATAATTTATTTTTAATAGTTCCATAAATGGCTAATAATCTGTAAAAATCTTTTATTTTTTAAAAATAGGTTATAAAAAACAGATTAAAAATAATTGTACTTTTTAAAGAACTTTTAATATTTTTTTTATATGATTATTTAATCTTTTGACTTAAATTTTGATACACTTTTCTGTAAAAACAATAAAAAATAACTTACGAATATAAAAGCGCAACTATTATTTTTTCAAAATACTATACTTTAATAAATATGTACTTGAAAAACAAGCCTGATTTTCAAAAAATGGCTCAAAAACTAATTAAAAACTATGGCGTATATTTGTTCAAGATTTAAAATTAAAAAATATATTCTAACATATAAACAATTAAAATCATGGAAAGGTCAATAAAATATTTGTATTACAGAGGAGTTCGTTATGTATCTAATATCATTTCAGAACAAAAAACAAATTTAAAAAATCTTAGCTACAGAGGTGCTAATATTTTAAGTAGTGCTGCTGGTACTGTTGTGAAATCAACTCAACCACACATGTACAGAGGAGTTGCTTACTAAGCCCAAAACTTAGAAATTAAATTTCTGCAAAACCACTAAATTTACTTTTAGTGGTTTTTTTTGTTTTTATAGATTATTTTTTAGCATTTTTAAAGCATCATATAATAATTTAAAAATCATTTATATACACTTAAATATCTAAAATTCAATACTTTATAAAATTTACCAAACAGTAAATTACTTTTTAGTAAATTACTGTTTGGTAAATTACTATTTGGTAAATCAAAAGTAAATAACTAAATTTGGGTATGGAAAAGGTATTTAATTTTGGAAATGTATCGTTTGGCGAAATGTTTGTAAACAGAGAAGCAGAAAAAAAACGAATCATATTAAACATAAAAAGTGGAATTAGTACAACTTTGGTGTCGCCTCGCAGGTGGGGCAAAAGTTCGTTGGTAAAACAAATTGCAAAAGAAAATACAGATTCAAATTTAAAATTTTGTTTTTTAGACTTGTTTAGTGTGAAAGACGAACAAGATTTTTACAGGCAATATGCCGAAATAATTTTTAAATCAACAGCAACAAAAATTGAAGACGTAGCAACAAATATTTCCAAATACGCCAAAAGTTTAATTCCATCTTTTGGTTTTGGCAATACAATAGATGCCGATTTCGAGCTTAAATTCAGACTAGATGATGTAAAAAACTCGCCAGAATACATTTTAAATCTACCCGAAAAAATTGCTATCGACAAAAATATAAAAATAGTGATTTGCATGGATGAGTTTCAAAACATTGCAGATTTTAGTTTGGGACTTGCTTTTCAGAAAAAACTTCGTGCACATTGGCAACACCATCAGCATGTGGTTTATGTGCTTTATGGCAGCAAACTGAGCATGTTATCCGATATGTTTCATAAGTCAAAAATGCCTTTTTATAAATTTGGAGATACCCTATTTTTGACTAAAATCGAGAAACACCATTTGGTAGCCTACATCATTAGGCGATTTGAAACTACTGAAAAACGAATTAGTGCATCGTTAGCCGAAAAAATTGTGGACAAAATGGAATGTCATCCGCATTATGTGCAACATTATGCCCAATTGGTATGGTATAATACGCAAACCGAAACCCAAGAATCGGATATTATTGCAGCATTAGAAGATTTAGTGCAAAGTTATTCGCCAATGTTTCAACAATTATTTGAATCGCTTAGCCGAACACAAGTTAATTATTTAAAAGCGATTGCTGATGGACAAAAAGACCAACTTACAAGCAAAGAAATTATGGCACTACAGTATTTAGAATGAAAATATTAGATTTGCCTAAAAAGCTATATGGATAAATTAGAAACACTTTTGACAAAAATATTAAATTTTGGGGAAG
>RDZG01000061.1 GCA_004293915.1 Bacteroidota bacterium
TTCGTGGCAAAAAAATAATAGAAATAAATTTGAGGTTGAAGTTGTATCTTCAAATCGAATAAGGAATTTAACAAATGTTGTTTAATTTAGAATATAGCCAAATAAAACTAAACATGTTCGGCAAGATTAACAGCACGCACGCTTTTAACATTTGGAACTGCTTTGCGAATGGTGTCTTCTATACCAGCTTTCATGGTCATCATACTCATTGGGCACGATACACACGCACCTTCGAGTTCGAGCAAAACCTCTAAATCATCGGTAACACCAACCAATTTTACATTGCCTCCATCAGCCTCAAGATAAGGTCTAATTTTGTTTAGTGCTTCTTCTATGGTGTTTTTTATGGCTTCCATTTGGTTTTTTTACAAATTTAAGTAGTTTTTAATCATATTATCAACAAGATAACATATTTTTAGTTAAAAATGGTTTCAAAATGAAAATAGTATGTATAGCTATGTTTTGAAATTTACAACAAAATATGATTTTAAAGATAAGATGAAAATCATTATAACTAAATATTTTGTCACGAATGCACGAAAAAACACTAAAAATTAGTGAATTCAACGCAAAAAAATAACAGAAACTAATTTGTATTTGAACTTATATTTTTTAAATCTAAAAAAGGATTTGACAAATATTGTTTAATTTAGAATCAAGCCGAATATATTAAAAAACTTATTACCTAAGCAAAAACCGCACTTCCTACTCTTACAAATGTGCTTCCTTCTTCTTTTGCAATAATATAATCATTGCTCATTCCCATAGAAATTTCTGTCAAATCAATATTTTCTGTTTTAATGTTTTTTACTTTATCAAACAGATTTTTTAATGATTTAAATTCATTCCTAACGGTTTCTTGGTTTTCGGTATTGGTTGCCATCCCCATCAAACCTACAATTTTTATGTTTTTAAAAGAAGTTATATTATTTAAAATTTCGACTAATTCTGGTTCAGAAAGTCCAAATTTTGTTTCTTCTTTTGCGATATAAACCTGTAATAAACAGTTGATTATACGGTTATGTTTAAGTGCTTGTTTATCTATTTCTTTTAGTAATTCAAAACTTTCAACAGAATGTATCAACGAATATCTTTGGGCAAGGCTTCGTATTTGCTTACTAATTCTTGCACCCTATTTTCACCAAAGGTTTTATAACCTAAATCATAAACCTCTTGCAAAACTTCGACAGGTCGAGTTTTTGTAACAATTATTAATTTACAATCCGAACCAGAAAGATTTTCTTCTATGGTTTTGATATTTTTTTGAAGCTGCATTGTTTAAAAATAGTAAAATAAATGTTTGAAGCTATGCCATAATTCAACTTTAGAATTAATAAACTATTAATTTAGCTGTAAAGTTTATTTCTGATAATAATTCAACTAAACAACTGCAAAAGCAGTTTCATCATATAATTTTTGTTTACTGTGATTAACTTCATTTAATAGTTTGTAGTCCGATTTTGAAACAAATAAGTCGCCTTCAATTGTGTCAAGTTTTATCTTGATTGCTTTAATTGCTTCGTCAGATTGGTCTATGCCAATCCATTGTCTGCCGTTGGTTTGTGCTGCTTTTAAAGTTGTCCCTGAACCTGCAAAACAGTCCAAAACAATACTATTTTCGTTGGAAGATGTTTTAACGATTATGTCTAACAAGTCAGGGTTTTTTTCTGTTGGGTAAACAGGATATTGTGGGTCTTTAAATTCCCAAATGTCTTGCATACGTTTCCCTTCTTGTTCGTCTAAGTATATTTTTTTTCTTGGATTTCCATTGTCGCTCCATTCAATAAGTCCGTCTTTGTCCCACTGCTCCAAAATAGTTACATCACTTCTCCAATGTCTGCCGGGTGGTGGCAAAATACCTTTAAATGCTTTTGATGTCTTACCATTTTGAGTTTCTCCCGGAGCGTGTAAAGGAATTGTTGTGTAACGTCTGCCGTCCTTCTCTGTTTTTGGAAATAGTTTTAATTTATCTTCTTCGGTGTATGGTGTTTTTGGTTCGTTCCAAATTAAGTTGTCCGATTTTGAATAAAACAAAATCAAATCTTTCATGTTTCCGAAACCTTTACGTGCAAAGTTTTTCGGATTGCATTTAATTCTTGTGATGTCATTTCGGAAATTCTCAATTCCAAAAATTTCGTCCATTACAATTTTTACATAATGCCCAATCTTATAATCAATATGTAGATAAATTGAACCTTTGTTGGACAATAGCGTATTTAAAAGAACAAGTCGCTCACGAATAAACTCAATAAAGTCATAACCCTTTAAAGTGTCGGTGTAAGCAACTGTTCCGTTTGAACTATTGCTTATTGTGCTTGCTCTGCCGTCAGTAATTGTGAAAGTGTTGTTTGTGGCAAACGGAGGGTCTATGTATATGAGGTCAATTTTACCTGCAAGATTGTGTTTGGTAATAAGTTGTTTTAAGGCAACTAAATTATTCGATTGAATAAGCAAATTAGGATTGTCGCTTGAATTAATTTGCACTAATTCAATATCGGGAATACTGTCAAATATTTCCTTTTCTGTTTTTTTATTTGGATAATGTAACTGCATAGAATTTAGATTTGATATAGAAATTCACGCAGTACCAAACTGCTCATTATATTAAGGTCTTTATATTTTGTGGTAATGTCTTTATACATCTTGTTTTTTCCTTTGATGTATAAAACTCCGTCAAGTATGGCAATTTTAACTGCCTTTACATTCTTGGCTTGAACCGTGCTGATTGCATCATTGAACTGTGCGTTTTGATGTCCGCCAAAATCGGTCAGAAACTTTGCTTCACCAATTACATATTTTCCATTGAAACGTCCGATAAAGTCAAGACCTTTGGGGTGTTTGTAATTTAATTCTCCCGATGCAAAGTCCATTTGTTGCTTGTCGCTACCGTTTAAGATTGCATCCTTTTTGGTCTTTGTAAACTCTTCAAGTGTTACTGGCTGAATGCCTAACGCTTTGCTATTTGTCCAACGTCTGAAAAATGGTCCGATTTGTCGGTTAGTTTCTTTGGGTTCGCTACAACGCTCAAAGATTTTATCTAAGCCCATTTCATAAAGTCGTCCGCAAATTCTGTTGATTGTTTTCGGATTGCGCTCAATAGATGAAGCATCTCGTTTCAAATATGCAATGTAGCTGTCCTTGATTAGAAAAAGGTCAAGTTTTAAAAGTTCCTTGATTAACGCTTCGTTATTCTTTTTCTTAAATGCTTTTTCTATGCTTGCCCAACGGTCGGTATTTAGTTCTCTAATTCCTTCTGGAATAGTCGGATATACTTGAAACAAGTCGTCCAAGTAACTTCTTTGATTAGCGTATTCTATACTTAATTCTGTCCAATAATTCATAGTTTCAAATGTAAGAAAAATTTCTTTCGGGTCATTCTGTTTTACCTAAACGTTGTCGTATTGGATTGGGTCACATAGTATGCACACCACTTATATACTAACCCCACTTGTAACTGCACCAGCCACAATTTTTCCTACCAAACCTTGTAGCACTTTTCCTGGTCCGCATTCTACAAATTCAGTAGCACCATCTTGAGCCATTTTTTGGACCGATTGTGTCCATCGAACAGAGCCAGTGAGCTGCGAAATCAGATTTGCTTTAATGTCTTTGCTATCCGAAAATGGTAAAGCATATATATTTTGATAAATTTTACAAGCCGCTTTTCCAAAGGTAGTATTATTGATGGCAGCTTCGAGCTCGATTCGAGCAGGTTCCATCAATGGCGAATGAAAAGCTCCACCTACAGGCAATGGCAAAGCACGTTTTGCACCTGCAGCTTTCATTAGTTCACATGCCATCTCAATGCCTTTTGCCGAACCAGAAATAACTAATTGTCCCGGACAATTAAAATTAGCTGCTACAACAATTTCTTCTTTTATAGAATGACATATTTCTACCACTTTTGCATCGTCTAAACCTAAAATAGCAGCCATTCCACCAGGTTGGATATCACAAGCTTTTTGCATGGCAGTAGCACGTTTGGCAACAAGACTTAATCCATCTTGGAAACTCAAAACGCCATTTGCAACTAATGCCGAAAACTCACCAAGCGAATGTCCAGCAACCATATCAGGCTGAATTTCAGCTACTTTTGCTAAAATTACTGAATGTAAAAATATGGCAGGTTGGGTAACATTGGTTTGTTTGAGCTCTTCGTCTGTACCCTCAAACATCACTTTTGTGATTTCAAATCCTAAAATTTCATTGGCTTGTTTAAAAAGTTTTTTGGCTATGTCAGATTTTTCGTACAAATCTTTGCCCATACCCACAAACTGTGCACCTTGACCTGGAAAAATATATGCTTTCATGTATTTAAAACCTTCATTTTCTCGAAGGGAAAGTTTTTTGTTTAACTCGCCAAAGTTATAAAAAAACTAAACCAAAAAAAATTAAGCTATAATTCAAATCATAGCTTTTTTATAGGAATTATAAAAGTGTTAGAAAATTAGCATGATAACTAAAACTCCTAATAACAACCATTTTATAAATCCAAAATCTGAATATAGAATTACTGACTTTACCATTTTTGACATTTCAAACTTTATTTAGGTATTAATACTTAAATTTTCTACAAATGTTGCAAATTAATATTGGAATATAACAATTATTTTTAAAAAATGTTTTTATTAATCTACAATTCATTCATTTTCAGTGGATAACAAATTTGCGTTTTTTTACATTTTTTTGATATCAAAAATATTTTTTGGGCTTTACATCATTTTTTTAATGAAAATTTCTAACAACCTATTACATTTGGGTTCTAAATAACATTATAGGTTTTTTACTATTATTTATGAGGATATTCCTTATCGGACTTACAGGTTGTGGCAAAAGCACCATTGCAAAACAATTAGCACAAAAACTAAATACAAAATTTGTCGATTTAGATGATTATATCATTTTGAACGAACAAATGTCGATATCAGAAATATTTGCCGAAAAAAGCGAATCACACTTTAGATTACTTGAAAATCAGGCAATTAAAGAATTGATTAAAGAAAAAGATATTGTGATTTCTACTGGCGGTGGTGCACCTTGTTTTCATGATAATATGACATTGATGAATGTAGCTGGCATAACTATTTTTTTAGATGTGCCTGTAACAGAAATCACAAATCGACTTTGGAACACACCAAATCGCGAAAACAGACCCTTAATAAAAGGAAAAAGTAAAGACGAGCTTTTCACGTATCTTGAAGGTGTTCGTGCCGAACGATTATCTTTTTACAAAGAAGCAAAATTAGTGATGCACGGAGCCACAATTACCATCGATCAAATTTTGATGTTGCTCGAACATTTGGATTAGTTTTTGCAAATAGATACGATATATTTTGCAATACTTTGAGCTTCAATACTATTTACACAATCACAAATAGGTGTTTTGATGCAAGTAGAGCAAATTTCGTTTTTGTAAAATAATTTTACATTTTTACCTAATGCAGCCCAGCGATTGGGGTGCAAAACTTTGAGCGGAGCATAAATTCCAATTGCATTTTTGCCTAATGCTGCAGCCACATGCAAGGGTCCTGTGCTGCAAGCCACTAATCCATCGGCTTGGTTTATAAATTCAACAAACTCCGACAGTGTCATTTTTCCCATCATATCTATGGCGGCTGAGTTTGAAAAAAAATCGGGTATTTCGGCTAAAATAGCCATTTTTTCAGATGCTGTGCCTGTGATATAAATCGAAACTTTTTCGTTTGCCAACAAAGAAATTAATTTTTGGTAGTGATAAATGCTCCATTCCCTAGCACTCCCTTTCGATTTTGGATGTAAAATAAGATTAAATTTTTGGCTTGACAATTCAAAATCAGTAAGTGAATTTAATTCAAAACCATAAAAGTTAGCAATTTCATTTTTAGTAATTTTAGTTATTTCAGGATGCAAAAACGAAATGAGTTTTAAATTTAGTTCTGCTTCGTGCAAATCTGATTTTTTTCTACTAAAATGCAATAATTTGGTACAATACAACCAATGGTACCATCGGTGCGAAGTACCCACTCTAACCGAAATTTTGGCAATTTTAGCCAATTTTGCAATCTCAATATCTGGAAAAACAAAAAAAATGTGTGATGCATGAAAAGATTTTAAATCAAGTTTTTGGGTAATTAAATCTTGTTTATCAACAAAAAAATCAACGAATTTAGATAGTTCAATAATTGTTTTTGTGTAAGAATTTCCAATAAATACAATTTTACAATCCGAAAAAAAATGCTTCAAAATCCCTGCCAGCGGCAAAGTTAGTACCACATCGCCAATGCTATCTGTCCTAGAAATGATAAATGTTTTTGGCATTACTTAAAATGATAATTAGGCAAAGCTAATCAAAATTTTGGATGGAATATAAAACAAAAAACCAACACGAAGCTGGTTTTTTGAAAGTAGAGAGGGAGGGATTCGAACCCCCGGACCTGTGACAGTCAACAGTTTTCAAGACTGCCGCAATCGACCACTCTGCCACCTCTCTAGGTATAATTGTTGGTCTGTTTTCCGAAAAGGAGTGCAAATATAGCAAAGTATTCTGATTTCAAAACAAAGAAATAAATTTATTTTATGGCGGTGGAATCTTTTTCTGCTTCTTTCTTTTTGTCTTTTCTATAATCATAAATTATTTTTCCTGTTTCGCTATATTCTTTGATAATAAAAGGTTCAAAATTTTTCTGATATGGGTCTTTTTCTTTCACATACTGTGTTTCACGTTTTTTCTTTTTGTTTGGATAAAACTCAGTCCAAACACCTACTTTAATGCCATCTTTATACAATCCAGAAACCAAAATAGTACCATCTTCGGCTAAAAAAACATATTCGCCTTCGAGTTTGCCAAGTTGAAACGGAGTAATTTCTTTTGGTTTCTTTTTTTCTTCGTCATAATACGTAATTTCGGCATCGGTAGCATAGCCTTTATAGTATCTTTTTTTGTCTAAAAGAATAAAATTTCGATCATATTTTACCCATCTACCATGTTTTGTGCCAATATAATAAATGCCTTCGTCTATTACATCTTTGCCAATACGGTGCGAGTATGGTCCATGAAGTGGTTTTAAATATTTTTTATCGTATTTAGAAATATCACCGGTAATGATAATTTTTTTTCTAGAATAATACCAAAACCTATCTTTAACCATAGGATCTGGTTCGATATATTTTTTAAGCACAAAAAATATTTCGTACTCACGTTTGCGAGGATCTCTACCTTTACGGGTGAATTTTCTGGCAGTTTTATAACCATAAAAAGTTTTGGCACCAATTTTCTTTTTTCGAGCTTCTTCTTTTTTTGCATCTGCTTTTTTGGTTAAAGCTAAGCTCGGTTTTGTGGTTGTATCTACAGCTTTGTTATCGCCATTGATTTCGGATTGAAATTTTTCCATCAGCTCTCGCAACGATGTTTTTTTGCGACTCACACACGAATCGAAAATAAAAAATAATGACCCAATAAACAATATTTTGCGAAACATCGATAGAAGAACGTTTTATAAACGCCAAAAGTATAATTAAAGTAAATTTTCTAACTTTATCAATTTGTTTCTGAGCCAAAAATCTACAGTTACTAAAGCTGCCATTGCATCTACAATAGGTACTGCACGTGGCAAAACACAAGGGTCGTGTCTGCCTTTTCCAGAAACCAAAATGGGCTCTAAGGCTTCGTTTACACTTTCTTGATCTTGCATAATTGTTGCTACGGGTTTAAAAGCTACATTGAAATAAATATCTTCACCATTTGTAATTCCTCCTTGAACACCTCCTGAAAGATTTGTTTTGGTATGCACTTTTCCGCTTTCGGCATAAAACGCATCGTTATGTTGCGAACCATAAAGTGAAATGCCTTCGAATCCACTTCCATATTCAAAACCTTTAACAGCATTTATACTCAACATGGCTTTACCTAATTCGGCATGAAATTTATCAAAAACAGGTTCTCCCAATCCTGCTGGTACTCCTTTGATTACACAGCTAACTATGCCTCCAATGGTATCAGCTTTTTTGCGTGTATCGTCTATCAAATCATACATTTTTTGTGCCATTTCAGCATCGGGGCAACGCACATCGTTTGTTTCGGTTTGTGATAAATCAAGCTGAGTATAATTTTTTTCGAGTTTTAGTTTTCCTACCTGCGATACATACGCATGAATAGAAACACCAATTTTGGTTAATATTTGTTTGGCTATGGCTCCTGCTGCCACTCTGGCTATGGTTTCACGAGCCGAACTTCTGCCTCCACCACGATAATCTCTAACGCCATATTTTGCAAAATAGGTAAAATCGGCATGAGATGGACGAAACGATGTGGCTATATGCGAATAGTCTTTGCTTTTTTGGTCGGTGTTAAAAACCACTAATTGAATAGGAGTGCCAGTGGTATAAAATATTCCCGAATCGTCTTTATCGAAAATGCCAGAAAGTATTTGAAACTCATCGGGTTCTCTGCGTTGGGTTACAATTTTGGATTGACCAGGTTTGCGTCTGTCTAATTCGTATTGAATTTCTTTTAAATCTAACGCCAAACCAGCGGGGCAGCCATCAATAGTTACGCCTACTGCTTTGCCATGCGATTCGCCATAAGTGGTAATTTTAAATATTTTGCCGTATGTATTTCCCAAAATCTTTTTTTTGCAAATTTAGTTTATATTAATTTCTCTAGCAAAGTTCAAAAGTTTGATTTTTAGCTATTATAACGTTTTTTGTTTATATTGACTTCCATAAACACCATAAAATGCAATATACACATAGCAAAAAACGATAGTTATAAACGAAAATTGCAATCCAAAAAGTGTAGCCAAAGCCACAATAATATATGGAACAACTGCTCCACCGGCTATTGAAGTTATTAATAAACCTGCACCTTCTTCGGCAAAATGCCCGAGTCCACTTATGGCTAAAGTAAAAATGGCGGGAAATAAAATAGAGTTAAAAAAACCTATGGCAATAATCGTTACTATAGCAATTTTTCCTGATGTAATAATCGAAACCAATGCAAAAACAGCGGCTGCTACTGCAAAGCCAGTAGTTACTTTTCGGAGCGAAATATCTCTTAAGATAAACCCGCCAATAATTCGACCAACCAAGGCACTTCCCCAATAATATTGAATCATTTTTAATGCTTCTTTTTCTGGAAAAAATCGTCCGCCAACATTTGGTAAACTCACATATTGTACTAAATATGAACCAATTGCAACTTCGGCACCTACATAGGCAAAAATAGCAATAGCACCCAAAATGGTATGTTTAACTGTAAAAACAGATGTAATTTGTTTTCTGCCATTGTCAATTAAAATAGGCAATTTATTTGTTTTAATCTCTGGCAATTTTGAAAAATAAATTAAAACAGCAGTTAAAAAAATCAATAAAGCCATCCATAAATAAGGCATTCGAATATGTTGGGTTTGTATTTCTAAATATTCATCTACTCCGAGTGTATAAAGTTCGTCAATTGTCATTCCTGTGATGATAAAAAACAAGGAAGTGCTAACCAAAAGCACGCCTAATCTGCCAACAGAATTAAATATTTGCAAAAAAGTTAAATTCGAAGCAGCTCTGTTTGTATCGCTCGAAAGTACAACATAGCCATTGCCCGAAATTTGCAAAAAAGCTACTCCTGAGCCAATTATGAATAAAGCTATCAAATAGTTTTGGTAATAATGACTGCCAGTAATGATATAAAAATACATACTTCCAATAGCTGAAAGTAATAAACCAATGTAAATACCATTTTTATAGCCTAATTTATCTATTAGTTTTGCAGCAGGATAAGACATAAGCAAATACGCAGCAAAAAATGTAAATTGCAACGCCAAAGCTTCGGAAAATCCGAGTCCAAAATCGTAAAGATGCGGCAAAGTGATGTCGTTTAATTGTGTTAAACAACCCCAAATGAAAAATAATAAAGCTAAAATAATCTTGTCGAAAAAACCTGTTGAGGCTTTAAAATTTTTTCGGATGTCATACAACGATTGCATGTTACAATACTAATTTCTTTTTGCGAATTAATTAACTAATTTCTACTAAAATAAAACAAAAACGTGTATAAATTAATCATCAAACCATTGCTTTTTTTGATGCAACCCGAAAAAGCACATCATTTTACATTCAATATCTTAAAATTTGTATTGGCATTGCCATTTGCAAAAACCATTTGCAAAGCAATGTATGAACCAAAAAATAAGGAAATAGATTTTTTGGGATTAAAATTCAAAAACAAAGTAGGTTTGGCAGCAGGTTTTGATAAAGATGGAAAACATATTGATGAATTAGCTTGTTTGGGTTTTGGTTTTATCGAAGTTGGCACTGTTACACCACTAGCTCAGCCTGGCAACGATCAGCCTCGCTTGTTTCGTTTGCCAGAAGATAAAGCCATTATCAACCGCATGGGATTTAATAATCTAGGACTTGAAGAGCTTGTAAAAAAATTAAAATCACGAAAAACGGACATAATTATTGGTGGAAATATTGGAAAAAACAAAATTACTCCTAACGAAAATGCCACAAGCGATTATCTTAAATGCTTCGAAGCACTTTTTCCTTGGGTCGATTATTTTGTGGTAAATGTGAGCTCGCCAAATACACCAAATTTGCGAGAACTGCAAGACAAAGAACCACTTACAAAATTATTAACAGAAATTTATGAATTAAATTGCGAATTAGCAAAGCGATATACAAGAAGCAAAAAGCCTGTTTTGCTCAAAATTGCACCCGATTTGAATCATGCACAGTTAGATGATATTATAGAAATAGTACAAATTTCAAAAACAGATGGGATTGTGGCCACAAACACAACAATTGGCAGAGAAAACCTAAAAACAGATACTAAAACCATAACAGAAATTGCCAATGGTGGATTGAGCGGAAAACCAGTAACATCAAAATCTACGGAGGTTATTCGTTATATTTTTCAAAAAACAAACGGAAAATTGCGAATTATTGGCGTTGGAGGCATACATTCGGCAGCCGATGCACAAGAAAAAATTGATGCTGGAGCTTCGCTTGTGCAGCTCTATACTGGATTTATTTACGAAGGTCCGAGTTTGATAAAAGAAATTGTTACCTTTGGTAATAATAAATAAAGAAATTTAGATTTATGAAAACCAAATCGAATTACATTGACCTATTTTCAGGTGCTGGTGGAATGTCATTAGGTTTTGACCAAGTTGGTTTTAATAATATTTTTTCAATAGATATTGAACCAAGATTTTGCGAAACTTATAAAACAAATTTCCCAAAACATAATCTTATCCAAAAAGATATTTCCAAACTTTCCAATCAAGAAATAATATCATTAATTGGAAATCAAATTATTGATGTAATAATTGGTGGACCACCTTGCCAAGGTTTCAGTATGGCTGGAAATATCGGAAGAAAATTTATTGATGATTCAAGAAATCAATTATTTAGAGAATTTGCTAGAATAGTTGAAATAGCTCAACCTACTTACTTTGTAATGGAAAATGTTGCTAGACTTTTTACCCACAATAATGGAGAAACAAAAAAAGAAATTATTGAGCTTTTCAAAAAAATGAATTACAATGTTGATTGCAAAGTTGTAAATACAGCAGATTTTGGAATTCCTCAAGTTAGAAATAGAGTTTTATTTATTGGAAATAGAATTTCAAACAATATTGCTTTTCCAACAAAAACAATTGTTAAACCGATTTCAATAAAAGAAGCTATTGACAAACTTCCTAAACTTAAATCTGGCGAAAAATCAAATATTCCTAATCATATTTCCATGAAACATTCAGTGCAAATGCTTGAAAAAATGAAATATGTTTCAGATGGAGGAAATAGGCACGAAATTCCAGAATTAATAAGACCAAAAAGTGGTGATGTCAGAAAATATATAAGATACAAGAGCACAGAACCTGCGGTTTGTGTAACTGGTGATATGAGAAAAATATTTCATTATTCACAAAACAGAGCATTGACAGTTAGAGAATTAGCAACGCTACAAACCTTTCCGTTAGATTTTATATTTAAAGGTTCTACAATTTCTCAACAACAACAAGTTGGAAATTCAGTTCCTCCAATTTTAGCAAAGGAAATTGCATTAACTATTAAAAAAATGATGAAAAATGATGCACAAATTTCCTAAAATAAATTTTATTGGCAATAAAGAAAAAATTGCTAAATGGATTACAGA
Organism: Bacteroidota bacterium; assembly: GCA_004293915.1. Lineage (GTDB taxonomy): Bacteria > Bacteroidota > Bacteroidia > Cytophagales > UBA9547 > REAG01. Next base: position 12,134 of record RDZG01000061.1, read on the forward strand.
TTATTTTCCAAAAGATGCCGAAAGTATTTTTGATGCTTTTTCAGGTGGTAGTTCTGTAAGTTATCAATCTAAAATGAAAGGATTAAAAGTAATTTCTAATGATATTTTAAAAATAAACTATTTACTATCTAAAGCATTAATTGAAAATAATTCAACTAAACTTTCTTATGAAGATGTAGAAATACTATTTTCGGGAGTACCTAAAGAAGGTTTTATGTTTAATAATTATTCCGAAGTATTTTTCTTTCCTAAAGAATGTGCAGCATTAGATTTATACAGAGAAAATATCGAAAAACTAGATTCAGAATATAAAAAAGCGCTGGCATTAGTCTTAATGCGAAGAGCAATGATTCGTAAAATGCCTTATTCACGTTTCAATATCAATTGGGATAAAATCGTTCAATTAAGAGATGAAAAATACAGCTATGAAAAATACAAACGAAAAAGAGCCTATCACAACCAATCATTCAAATCTCTTTTTATTGAAAACGTAAGCGAATATAATAGAGCTGTTTTCGATAATAATAAAGAAAATCTATCTTTAAATGATGATATTTTTAATATTTTAGATAATGTAAAAGCAGATGTTATTTATTTAGACCCTCCTTATACAGGAACAATGAATGATTACTTTGGGTTTTATGGTATGTTAGATGAGTATATTGTTGGAAAAAAATTACAGCCTTTTGAAAATAATTTCATTGATAAAAAAACTTCAATTGCATTATTTGACAAGCTATTTTCTAAATTAAATAATTTTAAGTATTGGTATTTAAGTTATAATAATTCTTCTTATCCAACTAAAGAACAACTTGTCAAACTTTTAGGCAACTATTCAAACAATGTACAATTAGTTGAAAAGCCACACATTTATAAAATTACAGGAAAAGAGAACAAAAAAGTAAATATGGAATATTTGTTTATTGTTGAAAACACAAATCTAACTTCTAAAACAGAATTGGCTTATGAGCGAGCAGAATTATGAAGAATATTGGAAATTAACTCTCGAATACACTGATTTTAATGATGAAAATTTTTTTTTGACATTAAAAATGGTCGTTGACAAGATAGATGAATTAAATCAAAATGGTATTTATGTATATAATCCAGGCGACAATAAAGAATTACAATTAGCAATTCTTAGCAAACTACCTAAATCATCTGATAATTTAAATAATCAGTTGGGTTCTACTAGAAAAGCAATTAATCAATGTATAAAATTAGGTTTTGTTAACCCTGGATATCAATCATACCATCCAAATACTAGAGAATATCTAGAAGCAAAAACTATTAGAAAAAGGAAAACTATTTTTTCTAAAATAGTTTATTCAAATGCAAAATTTAATAGTTCAGTTACAACTTTCCACAATTGGAATCAAATTACATTTTTAATTGATACATTAGTAGAAGTAGGAAAGCTAACAAAAGAAGAAATTATTGCATTGATGTTAGTTGATATTGGAAATGTAAAAAAAGGTTACTTAACAAGAATTGAATTAAACCATTATGTTATAATTGCTAATCAAATAAATTTCATTGAGAGAAAATACAATCAAATTGGGTATTTAACAAACCTATTGCGAAAACTTGATGACATCATTTTTGTAAAAAATGAATTATATTTTACTGAAGATGCAAAACAAATTTTTGGTGAAAATCTTGAAATTACAACAAGAAAAAGAAATCCATATTTACATTTGATATATAAAAACCAACTCAAAGAAGAAAGTTTTTCCGTTTATCAAATTGAAAATTGTATGGTTGAAAAGTTGCCTTATCCTACTTTAATTGCAAGCCATATTAAACCATTTATTAAATGTGATGAAAATGAAGCATATGATGTAAATAATGGAATCTTGCTAAGTAGAAACATTGATAGTCTTTTTGATTTAGGCTACATAACATTTAGTGATGCGGGAGAAATTATTTTCGCAACTAAACTTAAACAAGAAGTTAAAGACTTTATTTCAAATTATTCTTTAGACAATAGATTCATAAACGCTAAAAGATTGGAATATTTAGACTATCATAGAAATGAGGTTTTTGAAAAAAGATATATTTACGCCTAATTGCATTAATACCCTAACCCATGTTTTATATTATTCCAGCTATTGATATTATTGATGGCAAATGCGTGCGACTAACCCAAGGCGATTATGCTCAAGTAACTGAATATCACACAGATCCGCTCGAAGTAGCCAAAATGTTTGAAGACAATGGCATCAAACGTTTGCATTTGGTAGATTTAGATGGAGCCAAACAAAAGCAAATTGTAAACCACAAGGTGTTAGAAAAAATTGCATCGAAAACAAAGCTAGATATAGATTTTGGTGGTGGATTGCAATCAGATAAAGATTTGCAGATAGCCTTCGAGTCTGGTGCAAAACAAATTACAGGTGGCAGCATTGCGGTAAAAAATCCAGTTTTGTTTTTTGAATGGCTCAAAAAATTTGGAGCCGAAAAAATTATATTAGGTGCCGATGCCAAAGATAGAAAAATTGCAGTTAGCGGTTGGCAAGAATCTTCAGGCATTCCAATTTTTGATTTTTTAGAAGAATACACAAATAAAGGTGTAAAATATTGTATCAGTACTGATGTTGCCAAAGATGGAATGATGCAAGGACCATCGGTTGATTTATACAAAGAAATGAATCAATTGTTCCCAAAACTGCAAATTATTGCAAGTGGAGGAGTGAGCAAAATGGCTGATATCGAAGAACTTGCTGCTTTAAATATTTATGGCGTAGTAGTTGGCAAAGCCATTTATGAAGGCAAAATCAGCATGAAAAATATAGCAGATTTTTATAAATAAATCTTATTCGCCAATCGCATATTTTACTCCACCTGCAAGATGTTTTAAAAACAAATCTTCAGAATAACTTTCGTTGGTATGCCCAAGTGCTGTGTACCAAGCCCTGCCGCCATCAAAAGCATGGTACCAACACATTGGATGCGTTTTTTCAACGCCATGAGTACCACCTAGATAAGTTTTTTCGTCAATTTTAATTAGCAAATTTGTTTTAGGATTTAGGTTTTTAAAATTATACCACTCATCGGTACGTTGCCAAATCAACGGCAGCATTTTAGTAGAGGCATGATCTGTATTTGTTAAATGCAAATCTGCCGTTTGTATGGCCGGATGTCCATTGAAATTACCGCCAACCAAACTCACAAACCATTGCCATTCGTATTCGCAATCACTAGCTGCATGCACACCCACAAATCCATTTCCTTTTTTTATAAATCGCTCAAATGCAGCTTGTTGATCGTTATTTAATATATCGCCAGTTGTACTCAAAAAAACCACTGCTTTATATTTTTTTAAATTTAAGTCGGTAAATTTAGAAGCATCTTCGGTTGTATCTACATTAATATTATATGTTTTGCCAAGTTTCAAAAATGCTTCTTTTCCATATTTTATAGATTCGTGCCTAAACGCAGCCGTTTTAGAAAATACTAAAACCGAAACGGAGCCATTTTTGCAGGTAAACAAAAAAAATAGTGGCAAAAAATATAAAAAAGACTTTGTTTTCATGGATAATTATTGCTGAATATTTATCAAAATAGCCAATTTAAACCGTGAGAAACAAATTTTGGAGAAAAAAGTATTTTTTTGAGAAATAATTTTTATCAACACAATCAAACTGCTATCTTTGCACCCCGTTTCAAAAAAGATACTTTACAAATGCCTTCAAGTGTAAAATTGTATGCTGGTACTTCGTCCCAATATTTAGCCGAAAAAATTGCTAAAGCCTATGGCGATAAACTAGGAATGATTACCCATCAGCAGTTTAGCGATGGCGAATTGTTTGTTAGTTATGACGAATCTGTACGTGGAATGGAGTTGTTTTTAATACAATCTACATTTCCAACAGCCGATAATTTGATGCAGTTGATGATAATGATTGATGCTGCAAAACGAGCTTCCGCAAAATATGTAACCGCAGTTGTTCCTTATTTTGGATATGCTCGTCAAGACAGAAAAGACAAACCCAGAGTTGCTATTACAGCAAAGTTGGTTGCAAATATACTTTCAGCTGCTGGAGCTGATAGACTTATGACATGCGATTTGCATGCAGGTCAGATTCAAGGTTTTTTTGATATTCCTGTCGATCATTTAGATGGTTCGGCATTGTTTATTCCGTATATTCAATCTTTAAAACTCGAAAATTTAGTGATTGCATCGCCTGATGTGGGTGGTTTGACTCGTGCCAGAGCCTATGCAAAAATTTTGAATTGCGAATTAGTTGTGGTTGATAAACACCGCAAAAAAGCCAATGAAATTGCTTCGATGCAATTAATTGGAAATGTAGAAGATGCCAATGTTATCTTGATTGATGATTTGGTTGATACTGGAGGCACAATTTGCAAAGCAGCAGCATTATTAAAAGAAAAAGGTGCTAAAACGGTACGTGCTTTTTGTACACATCCGATTTTATCAGGCAAAGCCTATGATAATATAAATGGTTCGGTTTTAGAAGAAATGGTCGTTTCTGATACCATTCCATTGAAACAAGAAAGTTCAAAAATAAAAGTAATTACCGTTGCAAATTTATTTGCACTGGCTATCAAAAAAGTGCACGAACATGGGTCGGTTAGTTCGTTATTTCTTTAGTATTTAATTTTAATTTCACATATAAAACAAGTAGTAAAAATGAAAACAGTAGAGATTATAGGGTTTAAAAGAGCAAATCTTACTAAGTCGCAATTATCAACCCTTCGTTATGATGGTAACATACCTGCAGTGCTTTATGGTGGTGGTTTAAATATTCAATTTCACGCTCCAGCGGCATTATTCAAAGATTTGATTTATACGCCAGAAGCTAAGTTTGTTAAACTTAACATCGAGGGTACAGAATATAAAGCTATCAAGCAAGAAATCCAATTTCATCCAGTAAACGACATGGTTATGCATGTTGATTTTTTATTGTTAGAAGATGGAAAAGAAGTAAAAATGAATATTCCAGTTGCGTTGAAAGGTACTGCAAGTGGTGTTTTAAAAGGTGGTAAATTGGTTCAACGCCTAAAACATATTGTTGTAAAAGCATTGCCTAAAAACATGCCAGAACTTATCGAATTAGATGTTACAAATCTTGAAGTAGGAAAAGCCATTCGTGTTTCTGATATTGAAACCAAAAACTTTTCTGTGCTTAAAACAGCTGCTACTCCAATTGCTGCTGTCGAAATGACACGTGCAATGAAAGAAGTAGCTCCTGCGGATGCTAAAAAATAATAGCTTACATTAATTAATAAAATCTCATGTTTTGAAAAAAGCATGAGATTTTGTTGTTATTTTAGTTAGATGAATATTTTTAATAAGCTTAATTTCATTTCCATACTATGCTTTTCATTAACATTTTAATCATTCTACAAAGTTTTTATGTTAATTATGCAGCTTCTTATTCAAAAATAATTTCTCCAGCACACGCATGCAAATCTAGCTTGGTACTTAATGAGTATAAACTAGAATTAATTCCATTAAAATGCACAAATTTAGACATTCTAAATGTTAGTTATGCCGACATTAAACTAAAAAAAGGAGTTTTTGACAGAAAAATTATAGAAATAAAAATTAAAGATTTATCAAGTGTATTTATCGCTTTCGATACGAAAGAAAATAGGGAGGAATTTACAACTTCTATGAAAGATTTTAATGTTCAAACAAAAACAAAATTTAGATTTCAATACATGGTTATAGGGCTGATTCCATTTGCATTCAGTGCATTTTAGCTATTTAACAACACAATAAAATCTAATACCAGTTTATATTAAAAAGTACTGATATTAGATTTATTGTTTTAAAACAAATTATATCATGGCAAAAAAACAAGAAGAAATGTGCTCGTTTTGTGGCAAACCACAATCGCAATTGCAATTTATGCTTTCGGGGCATAACGCACATATTTGTAATGATTGTGTGGAACGAGGACATGAAATAGTACAGAAAGAAATGAAATCGAATCCTGTTTTTCAAAAAGGAAAATCAGGAACACAGCCTAAATTGAACCTTTTAAAACCTATAGAAATAAAAAAACATCTTGACAAATATGTAATTGGTCAGGACGAAGCCAAAAAAGCACTTTGCGTTGCGGTTTATAATCACTACAAAAAAATAAATCACAGAGCCGAAACCACTGTTTCTGATGATATTATGATTGAAAAATCAAATGTTTTGATGGTTGGCGAAACGGGAACGGGCAAAACTTATTTGGTAAAAACGATTGCAAAAATATTAGATGTGCCATTTTGTATTGCAGATGCTACGGTAATTACCGAAGCTGGATATGTTGGCGAAGATGTAGAAAGTATTTTATCGAGACTTTTGCTCAATGCAGGTGGAAATGCCGAAGCTGCCGAGCGAGGCATAGTATATATAGACGAAATAGATAAAATTGCTCGAAAATCTGATAACCCAAGTATTACTAGAGATGTAAGTGGCGAAGGTGTGCAACAGGCATTATTAAAATTGCTCGAAGGCACTACAGCAAATGTGCCACCGCAAGGCGGAAGAAAACATCCAGAACAAAAGTTTGTGCAAATCAATACAGAAAATATTTTATTTATTTGTGGCGGAGCTTTTGAAGGTATTGATAAAAAAATTGCAAATCGAATGAACACCAAACCGCTGGGATTCAAATCGTTGAAAGAAGAAACAGTTGATATTAATGAAGAAAATTTATTGCAATATGTTACTGCTCAAGATATAAAATCGTATGGTTTAATTCCCGAATTGATTGGTCGTTTACCTGTAATCACAAGCCTTAATCCGTTAGATAAAAAGGCTTTACGCCAAATATTGACCGAACCCAAAAACGCATTAGTAAAACAATATAAAAAACTGTTTGAATTGGAAGGTACAGAACTAAGTTTTGATGACGAAGTTTTTGATTATATTGTAGACAACGCCATGGAATATAAACTTGGCGCACGTGGCTTGCGCTCGATATGCGAAGAAATAATGAATGACATCATGTTTGAATTGCCATCAAATGAGCAAAAGCATTTCAAATTAACGTTAGATTACGCAAAAGATAAATTTGAAAAATCGAAATATCGGTCGATGAAAGTGGCTTAAAAAAATATTTCGATAATTATGATAAATAATAATTCGTATATGAACTAAAATATTATTTATTTTGCAACAGAGATAATCAAATTTCTAGATTACAATAATGAGAGAATTTAATTACCCAAAATTTACATTAGGCGAGAGCTTAACACAAGAGCAATTAGCTTTTTTTGATGAACATGGTTTTATTCATTTCAAATCGTTTATCACAAAAGAACGTGTAGCCGAAATCATAAAAGGTTCGCACGATGTTCAAAAACAGTGGATTGCCGAAAATAGAGAGAAAGTAAATGGTGTTCCTATTAAATGGGGATTCGATTTGGATGGCTCAAAAATCGTTCAACGTTTTGCTTTTTCATCGCTTTTTAGCCCTACATTGCACGAGCTTTTGAAAGACCCACGTTTTAAATCTCTTTTTCCGTTTTTAGGAAAAAAAGTATCAAATCCACGTGTGGGAGAATACGAAAAAGATGGTTTGGTTTTAAATCATTATATCAATACAGAAAACAGTAAATTTTCGCAAATGGGCTGGCATACAGATTCTTTGCGTGATGTTTTTTATGGAAAAAAAATAATGCCGATGCTTAATGTTGGTATTCATTTAGACCGTTCAACCACTGATAATGGTGGTTTGCGTTTGATTCCAGGCACACATAAACAATCGCTCAGACAGTTGCTGTTTCGCAAAAAATATTTTTTGGATTATGAACCAGATCCAGAAGAAATTGGATTAAATGTAGATCCCGGAGATTTGACTGTTCACGATGGCAGATTATGGCACAGAGTTGCTCTTTCGCCTTTGGTTGGCGAAATCAGTCGCAGAAGGGTAATGTATGTTCCATTTATCACTGGCAAATTTAAACCACGTGACGAAAACAGCAAACCTCGTTTGTATCAACGATTTATGTATTTATTAAAATAGAAAAAAGGCTGTCTGCAAAGGCAGCCTTTTTTGCTTATTTGCACCATAATTACAAATAAAAATACAAAAAAATTATAGAAATTAAATAACTTTGAAATCGCTTAAACATTCTATTAATTTAAAAGAACATGAACATATATCAATTAAAAATAGAGCTGAAATATATTGAACCTAAGATAACAAGAACAATATTGGTGCAAGAAGAATTTACATTTTCAGAGCTTGCTAATGTTCTTATGTCTGCATTTAACTGGGGTGGTGGACACCTTTGGCAGTTTCGTTTCCAATCAAGTGGATTTACAAAAGGTAGCCACAAAGCTTTTACCTATATCGCTGAAGCCTATGAAGATGATTTTGATGTAAATGAAGATCAACTGGAAGCCTCTGCATTAGAATTAAACGAAATATTAAATTCAGAAAGAAAAAAAATAAATTTTGAGTACGACTTTGGCGATGGATGGGAGCATGAAATCACGCTTCAAAAAGTATTAGAAAAAGATTCAAGTTTAGATTATCCAATTTGCATAAAAGGTGCCAGAAACACACCTCCCGAAGATTGCGGTTCTTATCCAGGCTATGAGCAAATACTTGAGCATTATGCAAATCCAAAAAAATTTAAAGCAGAAATAAAAGAATTCGAAGAATGGTTTGGAGGGAAATATGACTCAGAATATTTTAATTTAGACGAAACAAACGAAGCAATACAAGAAAATTATAATTAAAACCCTAAATTTTTGGGACAATTAAATATGAAGCATCGAATAGAAGAAGAATTAGAAAAAAGAATATTGATTTTGGATGGTGCTATGGGCAGCATGATTCAAACTTATAAATTAGAAGAAAAAGATTATAGAGGCGAACGCTATAAAGATTGGCATATTTCGCTCAAAGGAAATAATGATCTTTTGGGAATAACCCGACCCGATGTTTTAGAAGAAATTCATAAATTATACCTCGAAGCAGGAGCAGACATCATCGAAACAAATACATTTTCTGGCACATGGGTAGCCATGGCTGATTATGAAATGGAAAATGAAGTATATGATATCAATTATTATAATGCCAAAGTAGCTCGCAAAGCAGCCGATGATTATACAAAATTAAATCCTGCCAAACCACGTTTTGTAGCTGGAGCAATGGGACCAACCACAAAATTGGCTTCCATGAGTCCTGATGTGAACGATCCTGGATACAGAGCTATTACCTTTGACCAATTGGTTGAAGCATATACTACTCAAATAAAAGCTTTGATAGATGGAGGCGTAGATACATTATTATTTGAAACCATTACAGATACTTTAAATTCAAAAGCAGGTATATTTGCCGTTCTGAAACTATTTAAAGAACTTTCAGAAGGCGAAGGCTTTTTCATTTCACCAATAGACGGTCGTAAGGTCCATGTTGGAAATACAGGCGATAGCAATTCCCCCTTCGGGGGCAAGGGGGCTTTACCCCTCATGATTTCTGGCACGATTACAGATGCCTCAGGTCGAACACTTTCAGGACAAACTACCGAAGCGTTTTATAATTCTGTATCGCATGCAGGCTTATTGAGCATTGGGTTGAATTGTGCTTTAGGTGCCAAAGATATGCGACCGTATTTGGAAGAATTAGCCATAAAAGCTTCTTGTTTTGTGAGTATTTATCCCAATGCTGGCTTACCAAACCAATTTGGAGAGTATGACGAAACGCCAGAGCTAATGGTTGAAAAAGGTGTACATCAAGAGTTTATTGATGCCGGATTTGTCAATATCATAGGTGGATGTTGTGGTACTACTCCCGACCATATTCGTGAAATGGCAAAAATGGCAGAAGGCAAAAAGCCTCGAAAAAGAGCCAATCCAGAGCCTTTTATGCGTTTGAGTGGACTCGAACCTGCCACTTTCACGCCAGAAAGTATGTTTATCAATGTGGGTGAACGTACCAACATTACGGGTTCTATCAAATTTGCAAGATTAATAAGAGAAGAAAAATTAGATGAGGCACTTACAATTGCTCGCGAGCAAGTAGAAAGTGGAGCTCAGGTAATTGATATTAATATGGACGAAGGAATGATAGATTCCGAAGCCATGATGACTCGTTTTTTAAATTTAATAGCTGCCGAACCTGATATTGCTCGTGTGCCAGTGATGATAGATTCTTCCAAATGGTCAGTCATAGAAGCAGGTTTAAAGTGCTCTCAAGGAAAAGCCATTGTAAACTCTATTTCATTAAAAGAAGGCGAAGAAAAATTCAAATATTATGCCAATAAAATAAAAATGTATGGTGCTGCTTCAGTAGTTATGGCATTTGATGAAACTGGTCAAGCAGATAGCTATGAGCGCAGAATACAAATTTGCAAACGCAGCTACGATATTTTAGTTAATGAAGTAGGTTTCAATGCACAAGATATTATTTTTGACCCAAATATCCTGACAGTAGCTACTGGGATGGAGGAGCATAATAACTATGCCATTGACTTTTTTAATGCTACTAAATGGATAAAAGAAAATCTTCCCCATGCACGTGTGAGTGGAGGTGTTTCCAATATTTCTTTTTCATTTAGAGGAAATAACCATGTGCGTGAAGCTATGCACTCTGCTTTCTTGTATCATGGTATCAAACATGGGCTGGATATGGGAATTGTAAATGCAGGTATCATTCCTGTATATGACGATATTGACAAAGAATTATTAGAATATATAGAAGATGTATTGCTCAATCGAAGAGCCGATTCTACCGAGCGATTGGTAGAATATGCTGATAAAATCAAAGCACAACATTCTGGACAAAAAGCCGAGAAACAAGACGAAGAATGGCGTAAACTTCCTGTAAAAGAGCGACTTACACATTCGCTTGTAAAAGGAATGGATTTACATATCGATGCCGATGTAGAAGAATGTCGTTTGCTTTTCGATAAACCTTTGGAGGTTATTGAAGGTCCTTTGATGGATGGAATGAATGTGGTTGGAGATTTGTTTGGAGCTGGAAAAATGTTTTTGCCCCAAGTGGTAAAATCTGCCAGGGTAATGAAAAAGGCTGTGGCATTTCTTCTTCCATATATTGAAGAAGAGAAGAAAAAAAGCCCCCAAACCCCCGAAGGGGGCTTTAGCGACCTTGAAGTTCAAGCGTTCGAACACAAAATAGATGGACTTCAATCCGCAGACCCATTATTATATAGTAAGTTAAAAGAATTTGCTTTAAGCAATAGAAATTTTCCTACAGAAACAGAATCAATTATTTGGAATGCTTTATCAGGAAAAAAACTAGATGGTCTAAAATTCAGAAGACAACATATTTTAGGTCAGTATATTGCAGACTTTGTTTGTTTGAAAAGTAGGTTAGTTGTAGAAATAGACGGCTCGATACACCAATTACCTGAAAACAAAGAAAATGATAAAATTAGAACAGAATGGCTAGAATCGGTTGGTTTCAAGGTAATTAGATTTACAAACGAGCAAGTAATCGGTGATTTTGAAAACACAATTGATGCTATTGCAAAAGTGGGAAGAGAGCGTGCGGTGGGAGTTCCCCCTTCGGGGGTTAGGGGGCAAGGGAGGATTCTCATGGCAACAGTAAAAGGCGATGTGCATGATATTGGAAAAAATATTGTAGGTGTGGTAATGGCTTGCAATAACTATGAAGTGATAGATATTGGCGTAATGGTACCTGCCGAAAAAATCATCAAAACTGCCATTGAACAAAATGTAGATGTCATTGGATTGAGTGGTTTGATAACCCCATCACTTGATGAGATGGTACACATGGCAAAAGAAATGCAACGTCAAGGATTTAAAATTCCTTTATTAATTGGAGGAGCTACTACTTCACGCATACATACTGCCGTTAAAATCGACCCGATGTATGATGGTCCGGTAGTGCACGTATTGGATGCTTCTCGCTCTGTGCCCGTAGTTTCAAATTTATTAGGAAAAGACACCAAAGAAGATTTTTTCTTGAAAACCAAACTGGAGTATCAAAAAATGCGTGAGGAACATGCCAACAAACAAAAGGATAAAAACTTTGTAAAATTGGAAGACGCCAGAACAAAAAAATTTAAAACAGACTGGAATGAAATTACGCCTGTAAAACCTTCTTTCTTGGGCAATAAAACTTTCAATAATTACCCATTAGAAGAAATTGCCAAGTATATCGACTGGACTCCCTTTTTCCAAACGTGGGAATTGGCAGGAAAATATCCAAAAATACTTTCAGATGAAGTAGTAGGCAAAGAAGCCACCAAATTGTTTGAAGATGCACAAAAAATGCTCAAACAAATCATTGATAGAAAAATGATTCAAGCCAATGCAGTAATAGGGTTTTACCCTGCCAATGCAGTGAACGATGACGATATAGAATTAAAACTTTCGCTTCAAGGTGCGGGAGACAAAACAGTGATGCTCCATCACCTCCGCCAACAGACCAAACGTGCCGAAGGCGTACCTTATATGTGTCTGACAGATTTTGTCGCTCCCAAAGAAAGTGGAAAACAAGATTATATTGGAGGTTTTGCTGTTTGCACAGGTATTGGCATGGAAAAACATATCGAAAAATACGAAAAAGACCATGACGATTACAATTCAATTATGCTCAAAGCATTGGCAGATCGTTTTGCAGAAGCCTTTGCCGAATTGATGCACGAAAAAGTACGAAGAGAACTGTGGGGTTATGCCAAAGATGAGAAAATATCAACAGAACAACTGATAGAAGAAGAATATCAAGGTATCCGTCCTGCACCAGGCTATCCTGCATGTCCAGACCATACAGAAAAAGCTACTTTGTTTAGCTTACTTGAAGTAGAGAAAAATACAGGCATGATTTTGACAGATAGTTTTGCGATGTATCCAGCATCGGCTGTGAGTGGATGGTATTTCTCACATCCCCAATCCAAATATTTTGGACTAGGCAAAATAGATAAGGATCAAGTGAATGACTATTCTAAACGAAAAAATATGGATTTAGATACAACTGAAAGATGGCTGAGTCCTGTGCTGGGGTATTAGAAAAAATAAGTTTGAATACTTTTTTGATAAGTTATATGACTAAAACTTAGAAACTATGCTTCAGTTATTCTTCAAATGCTCGGTTATAAAACCTAATGATTGGGCATTTGCTTATCAAAAAATAGAATCTATAATTAGTAATTTTCCTGTAAAATTATTAAGGCTTGAATCTTACGATGGTTTTTCTAGAAATCAAGATAAGTTGCATGAAGACTTATATTTGGATAAAGGCACTGAAAATGAACAAATTTCTTTTTATATTGATTGGATAAGCTTTTCAGGTGGCAAAAACATAAACTTTTACAAAAATTGGCATAAACAAATAGAAGAATTTGAAGAAGGGCATGAATTTGATTCTAGTAAGCCAATTACTTGGACGCCTAATATACCTTTTAAAAACGATGGTTCCCTGCTTGAAGCTAATGGCAAAAGTTATAAATCGCACATAGAATATTCAGGTTCCGTTTCGCAATATACTTTTTTGGCTATTGCAATCATGCTTGAAAATGTGTTGCCCTTAAAAGTACTTCTTGTTTCTCCCGAAAACGATGAACACGATATACAAGAAACCATCAATTGGTTAAATGGACATTTTAATCAGTCTTTTGATTTGCCTTTATATTTTGATAAAAAACAGGTCCTAGCTACCATTTTTAATAAATATGATTCAAAAAAGGACATCGTGTGCCGTATGGAACATTTATATAGAAAACAGTACATGCGTAATATGGCTTTTTCTATTGAAAATATTGGATATGAACCAAGCCTTCAATTTTATGCAGAAGTTTTGTCAGATAACAATTTTAACACTTTTGGTTTTAATGATGTTTTGAACCCGTGGATGGCAATGACACAAGATATTGAAAAAACACTGGATTTGATTGCCACAAGCAAAAAAATTTTATTAAGCGATCCCTCAGAATATAATTTGAAAAAACTGGAGGGATATAATTTGTCAGAGCTTTTGACGAAAATGCTAAATAGTTTTATCCTTTGGACACCTCAACAACGAGAAGCACTCTCTCATTTTTATACTAATGATGAGGCTTTAGAAAAAGGAAGGGAAGATATATGGGATTCAATTTTTAGAATAACAGGTAATAGAGTTGATATTTGTCCTATTTATGCTTCCGAAACAGAATTATTTGAATCTTTTATGTATCACGACCCCAAAAATGGATTGTTATATAGAAATATTATTGACAAATGGATTTTAAATAATCAAGATGCTTACCAAAACTTTTATCAAAAATTATTAGAAACAGAAAACAAACACCCCACAAAAAATGACGAAAATGACGAATTGACTAAAACTCAAAATGATGCTAACAAAGACGAGTTTTTGCAAAAATTTAAACAGCATGAACATTTTTTTGTACAGCAAGCACTTCTTGCAAATCCTTATTATCTAAATATAGAAGAAAGTATAGAAAAGTTAATGGAAAGATTGAATAACATGTATAATTCTGATACGCATCATGAATTTGTGGCAAATCTTAAGTTAATGACTAAAGAAGAAAAAGTACGCTTAATAAATGCACGTTTAAAGGAAATAAGAATGGGACATAGTTCACATTATGAATTTATTACTTGGATTGAAGAAGAATTAAGTGAAAAAGTACTAGATTATTTATGCCTACTTTTATTTTGGAAAATGTATAATAAAGAGTTAGCATATGCTAGATTTAGAATATTATGGGATAAAACATATTGGGACAGTTGGCGAATGTAAATTAACTATTTATCAAATCAATGATTTGTCTTCAAGAAATAAAAGAATATTTAAACTTGCGAAAGATGACTAAGCCAATCTTTAGAGTATTGATAGTCAGATTCTTAGTACTATATATTTAAAAGATTGCTTTTAAAAACAATCACCTATCAACATCTACTAATTTTACTTTCATTAGTAGATGAAAAAGCGAGAACCAACACCCAAGTGTTATTAAGTTTATTCAGAATATTTCGAATCTTTTTTTAAAAGTCTAGGTAGGCAAAGCACATATCTATTTTTCATCATCTAATTTTGAAAATTTAATTAACGCTAAATCTTTTATGAGCTTTAGACAAAAATAATTTCTAGTCAAAAATTACAGTTATAAAAAACTATAGAATTTACCAACTTTTTTCAATTTGTTGATTATTTTTTTATAACCTATTCTGTTTTTTGATTTACTTTGAAGAATGGAAAATTTTGTTGTATCAGCCCGAAAATATAGACCTACACTATTCGACAGTGTGGTTGGTCAGGGGCATATCACAACTACTTTAAAAAATGCAATCAAAAATAACCACCTTGCCCAAGCTTTTTTGTTTTGTGGACCAAGAGGAGTAGGCAAAACAACTTGTGCCAGAATTTTGGCAAAAACCATCAATTGTACCAGCTTAACGCCTGATTTTGAGGCTTGTGGCAAATGCGATTCGTGTACAAGTTTTCAGAACAATGCCTCTTTTAATGTCTATGAACTCGATGCTGCATCAAACAATTCGGTCGATGATATTCGCCAAGTTGTAGACCAAGTTCGATACCCGCCACAACATGGGCAATTTAAAGTTTATATTATAGATGAGGTTCACATGCTTTCGACTTCGGCATTTAATGCTTTTTTGAAAACATTGGAAGAGCCACCAAAATATGCTATTTTTATTCTTGCCACAACCGAGAAAAACAAAATATTGCCAACGATTTTATCTCGTTGTCAGATTTTTGATTTCAATCGCATACAAGTTAAAGACATTTCTGAACACCTTTCTTCGATTGCCAATAAAGAAAAAGTGGTGTTTGAAGACGAAGCTTTACGGCTGATTGCCATGAAAGCCGATGGCGGATTGCGAGATGCACTTTCGATGTTTGATCGGATGGTTACGTTTTCGATTGGCGGTTCGCTTACATATAAAACCGTAATTGAGAATTTACACATTTTAGATTACGAATATTTTTTCAAAATCACAGATTTGTTGCGAGATGGAAAATTGGCTCAAACCCTTTTGATTTTTGACGAAATCTTGAGAAATGGATTTGATGGACACAATTTTTTGGTTGGATTGATGGAGCATCTCCGAAATATTATGGTTTGCAAAGACAATGCTACGATTCAACTTTTGCCCGTATCAGATACCATAAAAGTAAAATACCAAGAACAAGCAAACGCCACATCGCTATCTTTTATTTTAACGGCACTTAATATTGCCAATAAATTTGATATTGAATATCGAAACAGCAAAAACACACGTTTGCACATCGAACTCGCATTGATGAAAATGGCTCACATCAGCCAGGCTGTAAACCTTTCGCAAGTGCTCTCAGACCCGGAAGCACTAAAAAAAAAATAGTTAGCCAAACTCCTCAAGTTCAGTCTGAGACACCAAAAGCACAAGCAACACAAGTTGTTGCAAATCAGCCTGGAACTTCTCAATTTGCTATGCCTGTGTTGCCCTCGTTTGAGCAGCTAAAAAATAAATTAATAACTAAAAATAATGAACCCGAAAATATTGTAAATGAGGCAATTGAAACAGAAAATACGGTTTTACAAACGAATACAAAATTAGACGAAAACACCATTTCTAAACTCTTGCAAGAATATGCCCTGCAACGAAAAGCGGAAGACAAAATGCTCGAATTTATGGTTTTTCAAGATAGACCATTTGATGTTTCGGAAAATACCATTTTGCTGAAATTTGGTAATGAAATGGAGCAAAATCAATTTAATGCCCTCAAAAACGAATTTAATGTTCATATAAAATCTAAACTTGGTTTTTTGCCCAAAATAGATACGTTAGTAGAACAAATTTTAGAAAAAAAACAACTTTATTCATCTTCTGATAAATACAACCATTTAAAAGAACTTTTTCCAGAAATAGAAGAACTCAAACGCAGGTTAGGACTCGAATTAGATATGTAAAATTATGCTTGATAAAAAAAATAAAGATAAAATCGGTGTAGTTTATTCTACAAATCCAGATTTTGAATATACACTTTTAACTGTTTCAGAACCCGAAACGCCATCGAAAAACAAACAAAGTTTAAAAATATCGCTTGATAAAAAAGCCAGAGCCGGAAAGCAAGTAACTTTGGTAAGCGATTTTGAAGGCAAAACTGGCGATATTATAGCATTATCAAAAATTATAAAAACAAAATGCGGAGTTGGTGGCTCAGTAAAAGATCGTGAAATTATCATTCAAGGCGATTTTAGACAAAAAGTAAGCAAAATTTTAACCGATTTAGGCTATAAAAACAAAGTGATTTAGTTTATTTTTTCGCTGTCAAATTTTATACCAGAAAATAAATAAATCATCAACAATCGAGAATATCGAAATGTAAACGGCACCGCCAAAATAACTCCCAAACTTACTACAGATACCAATACAAAAATATTTGGACTAAAAATCAATTGCGTGCCAAGTCCCAAAACTAATACAATACCAACATTAATGGCATAGCTAAAATACATAGCACCTGTATAAAAACCTGGTTCGATTACAAAATCTTGTTTGCAAACTGGGCATGAACTATTCATTTTATCAAACTTAGATAAATGATATGTAGCAGATTCAAACATTAAACCTGTTCTACAATTTGGGCATTTTTGAGCCAAAATCGATTTTAAAAATGTTCTATTAGGCATATCAAAAATGTTTAATAAGTTTTAAAATTTGCCAAATATACACTCAATTTGATTGGCTTGTTTTATTTACTTTTAAGCCAGTTCAATTTTTGATTATTTAAAGTTATCTGCTATAGTTTGGTGCTTCTGTTGTAATTTGTACATCGTGCGGGTGGCTTTCTTTCATGCCAGCAGCAGAAATTTTTACAAAGTTTGCTTTCTGTAAGGTTTCGATATCTTTTGAGCCACAATAGCCCATACCTGCACGCAAACCGCCAATCATTTGATACAAAATCTCGAATGCATTGCCTTTAAATGGCACTCTGCCAACAATACCTTCGGGTACAAGTTTTTTAATATCATCTTCTGCATCTTGAAAATAACGATCTTTTGAACCATCTTCCATTGCTTCGAGCGAACCCATTCCACGGTATGATTTGTATTTTCTGCCTTCAAAAATAGAAACTTCGCCTGGTGCTTCTTCGGTGCCAGCAAGCATCGAACCAACCATTATTGTACTTGCTCCGCCTGCTATCGCTTTCACAAAATCTCCAGAATAGCGAATACCACCATCAGCAATCACAGGCACATTCATACCTTTTAAGGCTTCTGCAGCTTCCATTACGGCACTTAATTGCGGCATTCCCACACCAGCAATGATACGTGTAGTACAAATACTCCCCGGACCAACACCTACTTTTACGGCATCGGCACCAGCTTCGGCCAATGCTTTCGCACCTGCTCCTGTGGCTACATTGCCAACAATTACATCTAAGGCAGGAAATTTTTGTTTTACAGATTTTAAAGCTTCAATTACTCCTTTTGAGTGCCCATGAGCAGTATCAATACTAATTACATCCACACCAGCTTTGTGCAAGGCAGCTACTCTATCAAGCATGTCTTTAGTAACTCCAACAGCTGCTCCCACTCGCAAACGTCCATATTGATCTTTGCTCGAATAAGGTCTATCTTTACGTTTTGAAATATCTCTATAAGTAATCAAACCTGTGAGTTTTCCCGCTTTGCTAATTACAGGCAGCTTTTCAATTTTATTATTTTGTAAAATTTCTTCGGCTTCTGCCATTGTTACTCCTTCTGGAGCTGTTACCAAATTGGTTTTGGTCATTACTTCGCCAACTGTTTTATTTAATTTTTTTTCGAATCGTAAATCTCGATTTGTAATAATTCCAATTAATTTGTTTTCGCTGTCAATTACAGGAATTCCACCTATTTTGTTTTCTTTCATCAATGCCAAAGCATCACGCAAAGTTGCATCTTTTGTGAGTGTAACTGGGTCGAGAATCATGCCACTTTCCGAACGTTTTACTTTCCGAACTTGAGCAGCTTGCTCATCAATCGACATATTTTTATGTATAATTCCCAATCCGCCTTCTTCGGCAAGTGCTATTGCCATTTGATATTCGGTAACGGTGTCCATTGCTGCAGAAACAATAGGAAGGTGCAAACGAATGTTTTTTGTTAAAAATGTTTCGGTAGAAACTTCTTTTGGCAAAACTTCTGAATATGAGGGTATTAATAATACATCATCATACGTAAGTGCTTCGAAAAGAATTTTTTGTATTTTGGAGTTTGAGGGCATGGCAAATAGATAAATGTTGCTATTTGCGGCACAAAGTTATAGTAAATCTATCGTTTGAACAAATCAATATTTTTAATTTTGCAAAAAAGACTTAGGATTGAAGTACAACTATATTTTCTTCTTAATCGGAGCTTTAAAGGGAAGCAACAATTCATCTACTTTTTCGATAATTTCTTTGGCTTGTTCTATCATGATTTTGCCTTCATCTGTTACTTTTACTGGCAATGTTGATCTATCAAAAAGTTCGACTCCCAACTTTTCTTCCATCAATTTAATTTGCTGACTTACAGTGCTTTGCTCGGCAAAACAGAGATCAGCAGCTTTGGAAAAACTTCCTGAGTTTGAAACTGCAATGGCGTACTGTAGTTGCCTTAAGGTTATGAGCATATATTTTTGTTTAACATTACAACTAAAAAAATATTGTTTTGTTAAACAAAATAAAAAATAAGTGTAAAAACTAAGGATATGCTGTATAAAAAATACGTAGCTTAATACCCTCTTTGTTGCTTTTGAATTTTAATTGATTAACCTCTGCATAGTTTTCGGTTGAAACATATTGTTTAATTCCGCTTCTATCTAAAGTTACAGGATAAAAAGTTTTACCATCCGATGCCAAAACCAAACTTTCGTTTGGATCTGTGTTTCCATCCAAAATTGATTGTACAAAACGGGTAATGTTTGCAGTTTGTACAAGTGGTCTTGCAGCACCATCATCGCTATTGTCGCGTTTCACAATATAATTATTTGCAGTGCTATTATAACTCAAAAAATAACTTCCAGGAGCAATTTCTCCCTCACTATTAGCAGTTTTTATACTTGGCAATCCAGCAGAAGTTTTTTTACATTTTCCATCTTTATCAAACTCATAAAAAAACAAATTGGTTGGCACAGGATATGCTCCAGCGTTTGATAAATCGGGTGTAATTTCTAATTCGGCACGATTAACAACAAGTTTTTCGACTCCAACTCGTTTTTTAAAATCTAGTAGCGATGGAAAAGAAATTTTTGTACATACACCTGTGTTTGCTTGCACATAACAATCTGTACCCGAAATTTCATCATAATTTTTTGTTAGTCCAGCTAGTGCAGAAGTGCTTCTGTCGGTAGTCAGGTTTCGTAATTGACTTCTAATAGAAGTTAACTTAAGATTATAAACATCGCTGACTTTCAAATCATTAGCAGCAAAATAATTGTGGTATTTTAAAATGATTTTTGCAGATTGAATACCCCAAATGCATGTATTTCCACTCAGACTTTGGATATATAAACCTTTGAATTTCGCAAAAAAATTGGCTTGATTGGCAAACAAAAATGTTTGTGATTCAGCAATAAATTCCTGACCAAGTGCATCAGACAAGGGTACTTTGATGTAAGATACAATGCCACTTATGGTATTTGTTGGAGCAGAAATTAATTTATTTTTACTCAATTGAAATGCTCCTAAATAAATTGGGGAATCGAAACTTGAATTATTATAATATAATGTTGTACTTGAAATGTCTTCGTTAAGTCTTCTTACATTAAAGTTTTGGATATCATTGTTAGAACCATAACTATATGTTGTATTTATTGGATTAATGAGTGAACTTGAAAATTGTAATTCTAAAAAAAGCGAATCAAATTTTGGGTTTGGTCCGAGTGTGTTTTTATATGTTTCTGGCAGAAATTGCAAATAAGCTTCGGATGTTACTTTTCCAAAATCAGAATTATAATAACTGCCAATTAGCGACCTAAACGAATTGTTCGATATAGAACTATCGAACAATATCGTGGAGGTTTTTACCGTAAATGTATCAGTAACTTTAGTAGTAAACTGCTGACTATCAGGTCTAACGGTTTTATTAACTTCGTCAGAACCTCGAGTACAAGCAAAAAATACAATACAACTAAATCCTATTATACTTAAATTATCCTTCAACCAATTCACCCGTGCCAACTAATTCGTTATATAAATTAAAGTAATAATCTGTATTGTTTTCGGCAGGAGCAAAATCCATAGTTTTTGAAGCAAATTGCTCAAAAATAGCATCGTGTGCTGCGCTATATGTTTCTTCTGCTTTTATAACTGTATCAGCATATTGAATTCCCATTTTGATAAAACCTTCGTAGTCTGCCGAACCTAAATTGGCAAGCATATCTTCCGAAATTTCTCCCATTTTGGCTTTTGCTAAAATACTTTTGTCGAATTTGTGTTCAAAATAATTGTCAAAAACAGTAAAAACACATTTTGCATTTTTATATACTGGATCTTTTTTATAATGTGTTTTCAAATATAATGGCACTAATGCACTCATCCAATCGCTGCAATGTACTATATCTGGCGACCAGCTTAGCTTGCGAACAGTTTCTAATGCTCCTTTGCAGAAAAATATAGCTCTTTCGTCATTATCAGCATAAAACTTGCCATCTTTATCGTGTAGCATGGTTTTGCGTGAAAAATAATCGTCATTATCCGTAAAATAAACTTGCAATTTGGCAGCTGGTATTGATGCAACTTTGATAACTAATGGCTTATCGTCTTCTCCCACCGAAATATTGATACCACACAAACGTACTACTTCGTGTAACCTACTTTTGCGTTCGTTTATACAACCAAATCGAGGAACTAAAATCCTGATTTCCATCCCTTTCTCTTGCATCACTTCGGGCAATTGCCTTACATAATCTGCTAATTTGTTGGCTTCAGTAAATGGATTTATTTCGCTGGAAATGTAGAGGATTTTTATTTTTGACATAATAAGTAATTAAGTGTTACATGATTTCATACGATTGCATAAAATCTAAAAATCATGCAAAATTAACTAATTTTTACTTATTAAACCAAATAAAAGTTGGTTTAATTAAAAAGTAACTCTATTTACCTAAAAATCAGTTGTCGTTTTTGCTTTGTTCAAATAGGTTTTTGCTTGTAGATATTCGGTTTCGAATGTTTTGCCTGGCTTGCTGCCTATTTTTTTCCATTCGGCTTCTATGTCAGCCACTCGGTTTTGGGATGCTGGATGTGTACTAAAAAGCTCAGGAATAGGCGTATCTTTGTTTTTTTCAATCATTTTTTTGAAAAACCCACCAACTTCTCTTGGATCATAATTGGTTTGGCTCATGTATAAAACTGCACAAGCATCTGCCTCTGCTTCGTCTTCTCTGCTAAATGAAAGTCCTAATAAATTTTTACCAATTTCGACTACTGCACTTGCATCTGTACCAATAATCATTGCCACAGCAATCGATAAACCATATTGGCTCATCATTTGCGATGTGGTGTGGCGGTTGTCGGCATGAGCAATTTCATGTGCCAAAACACCTGCAAGCTGGGCTTCGTTGTCCAAAAAACGTATCAAACCCGTATATACATATATATAGCCTCCAGCCACACAAAATGCATTGAGGGTGCTGTCGTCTTCGATTATCCGCAACTTCCACACAAAATCTTTTTTGTGTTTAATTTTGTCTGATGCCAAAAGATTTGATTTTATGGTATTCAAATACGCATAAATTTGTTGGTTTTGAGCCGAATCTAGCACTTTTCCGCTTGTTGGATGATATTCAAATGAATTAGCAAAATTTTCGCCAATGGCTTTGTCTACATCGATTGGAATAAAATTAGTGAGTTTTGAACACGATTGCAAACCAAAGCCTAAAGCTAATGCAATTATAATTTTTAGTATTTTCATGTAATTTTTTTCTGACTACAAATTTGTGATTTTTTTCACAGCTTTGATAGTTTGCGTAATTTTTTTTATGTTTGAAGATATGAAACTGTAAGCAATTCGTGAACTTACTGTTTCTGCCTTTGTTGGTCTATTTGACTAAATAAATGCATCAAATCTCATATACCAAAAACATAGCAAATTATATAATTAAATATGTGGTTCGTAGGTAAAGAACGCCTAAAAAGGTGTAAAAATCATTATTTTACGAAATCCATCTTTTTTCTTGCTGTTTGTGTTAATGTTTTTCAATAATTTGCTTTTGAGTAAAGTGCGTCTTTTTATATTAAAATGGTGCTATTTCAAATATAATATTTTGATTGCTTTACATACTTTTTTAGGATACTATCTTTTATACAGGAACAAAACATTGAAAAAGTCCATTTATGTATTTTATCATCGATAATTCTATACAGCCCAAATGTCATTCGACTACAGTTTAAGATAAAAAAGGCGATAGTTTTTATAAAACTTCGCCTTTTGTTTTTTTTAATATGAATTTAAGGGGGACTCTTTGTCGTTTTAAAAAAGAATCAGAATATTTTTTTAAAATTTAAAACTAGCATTAGCACCAAATATAGATGGCAAACCATACCAACCAATATCTCCAGCACTTGATCCAGAAATAGAAGCCGAAAACCATTCGGTATAATATTTTTGATTTAAAATATTATTGCCAAACACACCAAATTCAAATGTTTTTGTTGCAACGCCAATTTTGGCATCTACCAACCCGTAGGTTGGGTTAAAATCTTCGTTATTGTCGTGCCAAGCTATTTGTCCTTTAGAGGTATAGCTTATTAAACCTGTTAAATTAAAAGATTTTGAAACAGGTACCACTGATTGCAAACCGATATTGTAGGTGTAGCGTGGCACAAAGGGTATATAATTGCCTTCAAACGCTTTTCGGTCGGTACTGCCCGACAAACCTCCTTTTACAATTTTTGCTTCTGTGTATCCTACACTGCCTAAAATATCTAAATATTTTGACGCTCTACATTTGATTTCTGCTTCAAAACCTATCGAACGGCTTTTGTCATAGTTATAATTTCCTATAATCAATCCTTTGCTTCCAAAACTGGCTGCATATTGTTGTTGATTTGCTAGGTCGATATAAAATGCGGCTGCATTAAAAATTAATCTATTTTTCAATGCAGTTGTTTTAAATCCTAACTCATAATTGTTTGAAGTTTCAGCTTTATAAAAAGCATCGTATACGGCAGATTTTTCTTGGTTATAACCCCCACTGCGATATCCTAAGCCATAATTGGCATAAAGCATAAACTCAGGTGCAAATTTATAAGAAAGCGATAATTTGGGCTGAAGTTGTGCATTTGTAGTGCTTGGATTGGTGTTTGATAATTTGTTTTTTTGCGAAATCATATCATAATCAAAACGCAAACCTGCCGAAGCTGTAAGTTTTTCGGTGATTTTGAAATCACTAAATCCAAATAATGCCAAGGTATTATATGTGTTTGTAAAATCGGTTGCAGATTGTTGATTTATAGTTGGAGCACCTGTTAAGGTAGAAAATGGAACACCAAAATTACTGGCTTTTTGATAACTTTGAGTAATGTCATCATATATAAGTGCATCAAGCGACAAAGATTTATTGAGCGATTGAAAAAATGCACCCACACTCCAAGTAAGTCTTGCATTAGGGTTTTGCGACATTAACCTAAACTCTTGGTTAAATATTTGGTTAATATTATTTTGTTGTTGTTTGTAAAATTGAATTTTTTGAAAATCTAAATCTCCAAAATAACTAATATTAGAATTGCTATATGCCGACACAGACTGAAATCTAACTTTGTTTAAATTTCCAACAATTTTAAGTGTTGTAAACGCATTGCTAAGGTTCGACTGACCCAAAATGTCGCTATCAATAACACCACTAAAATCGTTTGGTTTTAATATTGGTTGTCCAAATGGACCAGACGTATAGGTTGGGCTACCTGCCTTTGCATGTGCATAATAAACAGCACCAGCTTGGGTTTTAAAATATTGTGCAGTGGCAGTGGCTGTCCAAGTGTCGCTTATTACGTATTTAAGTTGTGCTCTTGCACTTATATCTCGCATATAATCGGGAGCTATATTTAAGGTTTCGTTTTTAAAAACGCCATCTCCTTGTTTAAAATTGGCAGAAACTCTATAAAATAATTTGTCTGCTACCACAGCTCCAGAACTCATAACGCCAATTTTATACATATTACCTTTGCTGTAACCCATATCTATTCTGTTTTTTTGAACATTAGATGGCGATTCAGTAATGATATTTAAAGCTCCTCCTATGGCATTTTTGCCATACAATGCTCCTTGTGGACCTTTTACCATTTCAATCATCGAAATATCGTATAGTTCTCGGTTCATAATATTAGGATCTTGCACCGTTACTCCATCTATCACCACCGCTACTGGCGATTCGCCATTTCTAATTTGCGGTATCCCACGCACAATCATAAAATTTGTACCCGCGTTTTGAGAGGTAGTGAAATTTATGTTTGGCACATAAGGAGCAAAATTTACCAAATTTGTAATTCCTTTTGCCTGAATTTCTTCTTTGGTAAAAGACGTAACCGACTCTGGTGTTTCTTGCAGCGATTCGGCTCTACGTCTGGCTTCGGTGTTGCTGTTTACAAATCCTTTAACTACCACTTCTGACAGGTTTTTAGTTTCCTCTTCGAGTGTGTATGTAGCCATATTTGCGTTTTCTACTACTATCTCTTTGTTTACAAACCCTAAATAACTTACTTTTAGGGTTACTGGCAAAGTATCGACATAAATTTGAAAATCTCCATTTTCGTCTGTGGCTACAGTTTTGTTTTGTGTTTGAATAATTGCTCCAATAATCTGAGACTTATCGGTAGCAATTATTTTTCCTTTTACTTTTATTTTTGTAGAAATTGATGTTGATTTTTCAACATCTTGAGCTTGCGCAAAAACTGCAATGCTACTTAAAATTGTAATTACTGAAATTATTTTTTTAATCATCGTTTAAGATATTTAGGTTGTTTTTTATTTGCAATAATATATACTAAAATTAATATTGTAACTATTTTTTAAAAAAAATAAAAATTTGATTCAAAGTTGTATTAGTCGATACTTTTTTTAAGTTTGCATTATTAATTGTAATTTTAACCAAAAAATTAAACTTTAAAAATGGTAACATTATGACATATATAGATATAACAGGAAATTGGGAAAACGAATTTGGTTCAATATTTACCGTTCAAAATGTAGATAACCAAACAGGCATTTTTTTTGGTACTTATAGTTCACACACAGGTGCTACAGGTAGCTATTATGTTGTAGGAGTTACTGATTTTATGCCAGACCCAACTACAAACAGCCAAACCGTATCATTTTCTATTTCGTGGCGAAGCTATACAAGTCCGCCTGTGCCACCACAAACGGGTGATAATTGGGTTTCAGGCTTTGCAGGGCAGCTTCAAATTGCTGCGGATGGCTCGCAACAGATTGTTACTACATACTTGTTGCAAAAAAACTCAAATCCAGCAGATAACTGGGGTGCAACTGTGGTGGCAACTGCAACTTTCAAACGCATAAATACCTACCCAAAATTAGAAGAGCTATCAGATGTTGTTTTGTTTTCGTTGCAAAAAGGAATTTTGACCGAAAACGGTGCTACTCCTTGGTTTGCATCTGTAGGAATAGGTACACCAAGCCAGTTTTTAAAATTAATGATAGACACAGGTACCGACAATACGTGGGTAACTTCAAGCCAATGCACCACGCAGGCTTGTTTGGCTCACGATACTTTCAATGCGGCAAATTCTTCTACTTTTAATACCTTAGACCCAAATCCTAAAATAAAAAGTTTTGGACCTTGGGGAAATATGACCGTTATCGAAGGACAAGATTATTTTTCGCTAACTCAAATTCAATCTTCACAAAAAAAAGAAGGTATTATTACCTCTGAAGCCATGAACTTTGAAAATGCGATTAATTATGACGGACCACAATTTTTGGAATTAGATTGCGATGGTGGCATTGCTATTCCTTCGCCATTTTGGGAAGCAACTCCAAACACAGAGTCGCTTATGTTGCAACTTTTGAAAGATGGAAAAATAGATTATGCCATTGCTTCATTTTGGTATAATTCTTCAAATGGAGTTGGCGAGTGTCTTTTTGGTGCGGTTGATTATTCTAAATTCGATTACCAAACGCTTCGATTTTTTACATTGCAAGAAATTACGGTAACGGGTCTTGGCTATCTTTGGGCATTAAAATTAAATGCTTTTATGGTAAATAATGTGGCGGTTCAAGCAGGAATTACTAGTTTTGTGCTCGACACTGGCTCTTCAATATTCAAAGCCAACCAGCAAATGATAGATGCTTTGCTAAATGCAGTAACTTTAAATGGGCAATTACCCATTTCAATTTCGGATCCAAACCTTATGGCAAACTATCCAACTATTACACTTAATTTATGCAACAACTATTATAATCTAACTCCACAACAATATTTCATACAGTTATCAACAACGAGTTGGACTATTGGCATACAAACTCTAGACGGCATGCCACAAGGTATGTTGCTAGTTGGCTCGGTGTTTTTAGAAACCGTTTACAGTATTTTTGATTACGAAAATAGTATTATTGCACTTGCTAACCCTATTATTTAAAATTATAAATTATTTAACCTAAATACCTAATAAAAAATGAATATGAATTCAAAGTCTTACTTATCTACAAAATACATTGAAATATACTATGATTTAATTACAAAAATTGGCTATGCTATCTGGAAAGACTATTGCAACGAAGAAGATTACAAAAGCACAGTTTTGATTCAAGAAAAAATGATAAATAACGAGTCCTTGAAATTATTGATTTGTGATATACGCGATTTTAAAGGAACAACTATTACAAATGCAAATTGGACAAATGATATTGTTCAACCAAGATTG
Source organism: Bacteroidota bacterium (assembly GCA_004293915.1). Taxonomy (GTDB): domain Bacteria; phylum Bacteroidota; class Bacteroidia; order Cytophagales; family UBA9547; genus REAG01. The sequence goes on from RDZG01000061.1 coordinate 39,949, forward strand.
CATAATTCAAGTCTTAAAAAAATAGCATACATTGTTGGCGATAGCGTTTTTGGAAACTTTACACTTACTGTAATAAAGAAAAAAATTGACGCACATGGTGTACTTTTAACAAATGCTTTTAAAGAATATGATAGTGCCATAAAATGGTTAAAAGAAGAATTTGCAGAGAAAATAGCTCAGTAATGAATTTTGAATTTCGACAATGTTCTTGAAAAGACAACAATATATACTATCTTAGTGTTATTGGAGACAAAATAAATATACTTAAAATTGTTGAAGAGTTGCCAATTTTGGAGCAATAGTTGTTTCTAGAAAAGTTGACATTAGAACATGAGTTAAAACGCCTGTAATTGAAAAATAAAAAGTTAAGGTATTACTCATAGAACAACGTAAACCTTGTCTCTATTATAAAAATACGAATAAATACGCAAGAGTGAGTCAGAGCAAAGTAAAGATTGCAAAAATGGTATAGTCAAACAACGGGCTCACCACTATGTGATATAAAATCGAAACAGAAATTGGCAAAATATTTACACGGATTAGTGAATGATATGCGTTCACGAAATCTGCTAAAATAACGGGTATATGCAATTAAACTAGTTTTGATTGGCGACACAAAATACTTGCAACCATCAAGCTTTGTTTCCACCAAGCTCTCAGGCACAGTTGGATATGATGAACTTGAGCTTTCTGTATGCAAAAAAGAGACAAAATTTAATTCGTAAACCAAAAAAAAGTAGCAGATTTAGTAGAAATAAAAGCCAAGATATATCTGTTGTTCAAGTAGTTACTTCTACATAACGCGTTTGTCATAAGTTTTCAAAGTAATAGAAATTAAACTACTAATTAAAGAAAAAGTAGCAAAGGAATGGAACAATAAAACAGAAAATAGAACTACTTTGTTTTCGGATTGGCAACCTACTTAATAAATAGTTTGCTAAAACTAACCTAGATATTGTACATAAAAATGTTTACTATATAAGTTTTGCCATTAGGCAAGTTAAAATAATTAGTTTATTATGATTTACAAAATCTTTTTTATTGTTTGTTTACTTTATTTATTTGCTTGTAGTACAAGTAATATTACTCCTCAACCAACACAAAATATTGTGAGTTCCGATACATCTATAACATCTGGTAATTTGCAAGTTACAGTTTATGACAATGCTTCTAACAAAGTAGCTGGTGCTGATGTGTTTTTGTATTTAAGTTACGATGATATCAAAAGAAATCTATATGTTTTGTATTTGCGAACCGCAAGCAATGGTTTAGCAAACTTTGGCTATATAAACACAGGCAATTACTACATTAGAGCTTCGGCAAATATTGCAGGTATTCAAAAATCTGATACGGCAGTAGTGCAAGTGCAATCTCGCAGAGTGATTTTCAAAAACAGTATTTTGGATTAACATCTTTGCAATTTATGTTGTTACAATTTACAATTTTTATACACAATAATCATAGATAATGGAATTAAAGAAAGAAAAACTATTGCTAATGACTTTGGCAATGGTGCAGTTTGCAAATATCGTAGATTTTATGATTATGATGCCGCTTGGTCCGCAATTAATGCGTATATTTTCAATAAGTCCTGAGCAGTTTAGTATTTTGGTTTCTTCGTATGCCATAAGTGCAGGTGTTTCTGGATTTTTAGGTGCTTTTGTTGTTGATAAATTCGATAGAAAAAAAGTACTCCTTTTTGTATTTGTAGGATTTAATTTAGGTACATTGAGTTGTGCCTTGGCGCCAAATTTTGCTTTTTTGATGTCTGCACGCATATTTACAGGTATTTTTGGAGGTATTTTGGGTTCAACTGTGCTTGCAATTATTGGCGATGTGATTCCAAACGAGCGAAGAGCCTCTGCTATGGGCATGGTAATGGCAGCTTTTTCGGTTGCTTCTATTGCTGGAGTTCCACTTGGCTTATATTTGGCAAATAAATTTAGTTGGCATGCACCTTTTATATTTTTAGTTGGCATTTCTGCCATTATAATTTTCCTAATTATTTCTTTTGTACCAATACTAAATAATCATATTCAAAAAAAAGAACTACATACAAATCCATTTCATGTTATTACTAATATTGCCAAAAACAATAATCAATTATTAACATTAGTTTTTATGTTTTTTTTGATGCTAGCTCAATTTACGGTTATCATTTTTATAAGTAAATATATGGTGGCTAATGTAGGCTTTACCGAAGACCAATTGTTTTACATTTATTTAATAGGCGGAATCGTAAGTTTAGCAACAGCTCCATTGGCAGGCAAACTTTCGGATAAATATGGCAGAAAACGTATTTTTACAATATTTTGTGCAGTTACTATTATCCCCCTTTTTTTAATTACAAATTTGCCCGTAGTGCCAATTTTTATGGCACTTGGCGTAAGTGCCTTGTTTTTTGTAACCCTCACAGGCAGGTCTATACCAGCCTCAACCATTGCTACAACAGTGGTTTTGCCAAAAGAACGAGGTGGTTTTATGAGCATCAACTCTTCTGTCCAACAGTTATCATCTGGTTTTGCATCTTTTATAGCTGGTAAAATAGTTTATACCAATGCTTTAGGCAAACTCGAAAACTTCCATATTGTAGGTTATATTGCTATTGCATGTAGTTTGATAACTATTTATCTTTGTCAGAAAATAAAATCTATCGAAAGTTAAATCATGAAAAAGGCTCGTTTGCTTTTTATAATCGGCACTGTAATATTTATAATGATTATCATTGCCATAGTTTATGATATGTCGTCTAAAACAATAAAACCGTGGGAAAAGAAAAAAAACAAAAAAGAGCAGATATTTTAGTGAAAACATTATCAAAAACACAAGGTTTAATTTTCATAAATAAGTGAAAAAATTATGACACACGCATCAGCAGCCGAAGAATTTATAAAAGACGAATCTCGCACCGATTGGCACGATGGTGCTTTGTGGTTTGTGCGATACAAACGTGATAATGCCGTAAAAAAAGTGCCTGAATGGGAAGAATTGAGAGAAATTGCTTCGCAAACCAAAGCAAATGTGTTGGCAAATCTCGATACCTATTTAATTAAGTTAGAAGAAAATGCTACTAAAAATGGAGTAAAAGTACATTGGGCAAAAGATGCCGAAGAACACAACAAAATTGTGTTAGAAATTCTCAAAAAAGGTGGCGTTTCAAAAATGGTTAAAAGCAAATCTATGCTTACCGAAGAGTGCCATCTCAATCCGTTTTTAGAAAAAAACGGCATAGATGTAGTTGATACCGACCTTGGCGAACGCATTGTTCAGCTCCGTAACGAAGCTCCTAGTCATATTGTGTTACCAGCCATTCATTTGAAAAAAGAAGATGTTGGCGAAACATTTTTTCAACATTTAGGATCCGAAAAAGGTGCATCAGATCCAAAATACCTTGCCGAAGTGGCTCGAAACCACCTAAGAGAAAAGTTTTTGGCTGCAGAAGCCGCACTCACAGGCGTAAACTTTGCCATAGCCGAAACTGGCGGTATCACTGTTTGCACCAACGAAGGCAATGCTGATTTGGGAGTACACATGGCTAAAATCCACATTGCAAGTTTTGGAATGGAAAAACTATTACCACGCCAAGCTGATTTGGGAGTGTTTTTACGATTATTAGGCAGAAATGCCACTGGACAGCCTATCACAGCTTTTTCTTCGCATTTTATAAAACCAATTGATGGACAAGAAATGCACTATATCATAGTCGATAATGGAAGAACCGAGCAATTAGGCAGAGCCGATTTTAGAAAATCATTATATTGTATTCGTTGCGGAGCATGTATGAACACCTGCCCAGTTTATCGCAGAAGTGGCGGACATAGCTATGGTTACACCGTGCCTGGACCAATTGGAGCAATTCTTTCGCCAAATATCGACCTCAAAAAACACAGTACATTGCCTTTTGCATCTACACTTTGTGGCTCGTGTACAGATGTGTGTCCGGTAAAAATTGATATTCACCAACAACTTTACAAATGGCGACAAATTATAGCCTCAGAAGGTGAGTTGCCTTTATCAAAAAAACTAAGTATGAAAGCCATGGGGTTTTTACTTTCTACTCCGTGGATGTATCGTTTGGCGGGTAAAATAGGTAGAAAAATGGTTTCCATTATGCCTCGTTTTATGATGTATAACAACCTTAACGCTTGGGGCAAACAACGTGAATTACCTGTTGTTCCCAAAGAAAGTTTTAGAGAATGGTATATAAAAAATAAAAAGCAAGAGTGATTTTTTTATAATTGTGAGTTAGAGATTTCGTAGACTAATTCAAAATGCGTACACTATGTAAAACAATTAAGGATTTTTATTTACAACCATTTTTATTTTATATTTTTGTAAAAAATACGATTTAATGCAAAAAAACAGTAAAATATACATTGCAGGACACAGAGGAATGGTTGGTTCTGCCATTTTGAGAGCATTACAAAAAGAAGGATATTCAAATATTGTATTTAAAACATCAAAAGAATTAGATTTAACAAACCAAAATGCAGTAAAAGATTTTTTTGAGGCTCACAAGCCTGATTATGTGTTTGTTGCAGCTGCAAAAGTTGGCGGTATATATGCCAATAATACTTTTAGAGGCGATTTTATTTATCAAAACCTGATGATTCAAAACAATATTATTCATCATGCCCATTTGAACAATGTTACAAAATTGATGTTTTTAGGATCTTCGTGTATTTATCCAAAACTTGCACCTCAACCGTTAAAAGAAGAATATTTGCTTTCTGGCTATTTGGAAGAAACCAACGAACCTTATGCCATAGCCAAAATTGCAGGTATAAAAATGTGCGAAGCCTATCGTAGCCAATATGGTAGCAATTTTATTTCTGCTATGCCAACAAATATGTATGGACAAAACGACAATTATGATTTGCAAAACTCACATGTTTTACCAGCTTTAATTCGCAAATTTCATGAAGCCAAAATATCAAACAGCGAAACGGTTACAGTATGGGGAAGTGGCACGCCACGAAGAGAATTTTTACATGCCGATGATTTGGCTGAGGCTTGTTTGTTTTTGATGCAAAACTATAACGAACCAACACTCGTAAACATTGGTAGCGGAACAGATGTTACAATTCGTGAGCTAGCCGAATTAATACAAAAAACAGTGGGGTTTACTGGTAAAATCGTTTTTGATAGTTCAAAACCTGATGGCACACCTCGAAAATTGATGGATGTAACTAAAATAAATCAATTAGGTTGGAAAGCAAAAATTTCGCTCGAAGATGGTATTAAAAAAACGTATCAAGATTTTGTAAATAATAATTAGTTGAACACATTTTAAAATGAAAAGCACAACAAAAAAGTATATATTAATTGTATTGTTTTTTTGTTTTAAATCTAGCTTTTCGCAATTTATATATAGAGAAGAGTTTAATGTACCAGTTAGTGTTTTAGGCATAAATGTTCAAAATCCTTGGACAGGTGGACATACTTCTGGACAGTTTTATCTCCTCAATCTCGATGGCACTGGTCAAGAAGATTTGGTGGTTTTTGATAAATTTACAAATCGGATTTATACGTATATTCATAATGGTACAGATTTTACATACGATTCGCGTTATGCCTCTTTTTTTCCTCCAATTATCAGTTGGCTTACCGTTATTGATTACGATTGCGATGGGAAAAAGGATATTTTTACGGGCAACGACACGCCAGGACTAAGTAATTCAGTAAAAGTTTATAGAAATAATACTTCTGTAACTACCATACCAAGTTGGGTTGTGGCATCAAACGAATTGCCTTTTGAAGGTCAATTTGCAAATCAAAATACCAAAGTAAATGTAGGTATTTTAGAAATACCTTCTGTTGTAGATATTGAAAACGATGGCGATATTGATATTGTTGTTTATGATTTTTTATCAGGAGAAGCACTTAATTTTTATCGAAACTTAAGCATAGATAAATACAACGATTGCACACATTTAGAATACGAAAAATACATTGCTTGTTGGGGCAAGTTTAGAGTTACTTCTAATTGTTCAAATCTAATTACTCCAATAGTTTCTTGTTTAGGCACTAATGCAAAAAACACTATGCGAGCTGAACATCTTAATGCAAGTGTAACGATATATGACATCAATGGCGATGGGCTAAAAGATGTTTTGTTGGGAGATGTTTCGTGTACAAATTTGGTTGCACTTACAAATTCTGGCACCAATCTTTCGGGTGTAATGCAAATTGCTAGTTCAAATTACCCACCACAATACCCTGTTACTGTGCCAACTATGCCCATAGTTTCTATCGAAGATGTGGATGGCGACAACCTAAAAGATATGATTGTTACGCCAAATGCTAGTCCGGTTGATTATAATTTTGATAATACAAAATCAATCCAATTTTATAAAAATGTGGGTAATACAACTTTGCCCTCTTTTCAATTTCAACAAAATAATTTTTTGCAAGACAAAACAATAGATTTGGGCTACAATCTTTATCCAAGTTTGGCAGATATAGATGCAGATGGCGATTTAGATTTGGTTTGTGGAAGCGAAAGAAGACAACAAGCAGGTGGTTTATACTATGCCACATTGATTCTCTTTCGTAATACTGGAACAAAACTAGAGCCAAAATTTAATTTAGAAAACTACGATTATCAAGGTTTATCGAGTTTGAGTTATCTATCTATAAAACCAAATTTTATAGATATTAATAATGATAAAAAAATGGATATGTATTTTTTGGTTAGAGAAAATTCCAATATCACAAGTATAAAATATATTTTAAATGTGGCAGATACAAACCAAGCTTTTTCATATCCAATTGCAAATATCCAAACGATAGTTTTGCCAAACAATCCATCATTAAAAGAAGTAGATACACCTGTTTTTCATGATATCAGTACTGATGGATTGGTTGATTTGCTTTATATAAAAGGTAATTTTGGTCCTTTAATTTATTATAAAAATATTGGAACTGCTGTATCGCCAAGTTTTGCGATTCAAACATATACTATTCCAAACACAACCGAAACTGGTATTCTGTTTGGCGGCATAGACTACAATATAGATTTCAGAAATTATAGTGGCACAATAACAAAACTAAAATCGACAGACACGCCTATTTTAATTACAACAGATGCAAATGGCAAAATTAGAATGTATCCTAATTTTATAAACGAACAAAATAATTTTATTACAAAAGACTCTATTCTATTACTCAACACACTTAATGGTTTAAATTACCCATTTAGATTATCGGCACAATCGGCTTTTGCAACTGGCGATTTATTTGGCAATGGCACACTTGCTTTTGTGGTTGGAGAGGCTGGTGGCGGAATGCGTTTGTTTGTAAATAAAGATAGCAAACCTATTGAAATTAAACCCACATTTGTTGGAATAAATACCGAAAAGAATATTGTAAATAAATTGGTTTCTGTCTTTCCAAATCCAGCCAACGAAAGCATATTTTTGGATTCTGACATAGAAGATTTACAAATCGAATTTTATAACAGTTTAGGTGTTTTATCAAAAATATATACAAAAAAAACCTATCAATCTCATTCAGAAATAAACGTAAATGATTTACTATCAGGAATTTATTTTTTAGTGATTAGACACAATGGATTTTTTCAAAAACATAAATTGCAAAAATTTTGATTGAAAAACAATTACATTTGCAAACCAAAAACCAATAAATTCATGATAGTTTCACCCTCTATGCTTTCGGCAGATTTTGCCAATATTCAACGCGATGTAGAAATGCTAAATAGCAGCGATGCCGATTGGATTCATATAGATATTATGGATGGCTCGTTTGTGCCAAATATTTCGTTTGGATTGCCAGTTTGTGAAGCCATTGCCAAACATGCCAAAAAACCTTTAGATGTACATTTGATGATTGTCGAACCCGACAAATATATCGAAGCATTCAAAAAAGCAGGTGCTGCACATATTTCGGTTCATATCGAAGCTTGTACGCATTTGCATCGAACCATACAGCTCATAAAATCGGTTGGGTGCAAGGCTGGTGTTGCACTCAATCCGCACACGCCTGTACATTTGTTAGAAGAAATCATTTCGGACTTAGATTTAGTTATTTTAATGTCTGTAAATCCAGGTTTTGGTGCTCAAAAATTTATTGAAGCTTCGCTTTCAAAAACCACAAAATTAAAAGAACTTATAATTGCCAAAAATGCAAAAACATTGATTGAAATCGATGGGGGTGTAAATCTTGAAACTGGAAAAAAACTAAAAGATGCAGGTGCCGATGCCCTAGTAGCAGGAAACTTTGTGTTTAGTAGCCAAAGCCCAACAGATGTGATAAAATTATTGAAAAAGGTCTAAAAAACAAAAAAGGTAAGCCCAATATCGCACCGCTACAACCGCCTACCCTTGCTTCGATCAAGACCTGGGGGATTTGGCAGGAGCTGGTCGTACAGGCTTACCGAGTGCGAAATTATACTTTTTATTTTTATTGAACTAAATTTTTTATGTTTGTATTTCAAAATTTATTAAAATTTGAACTTTGGCTTTCAAAACCAAGTTATTAATTTACCCTAAATCAAAAATTAAATTACCATGAAAAACGTAACCATATATACAGAATCGAATCCAAACCCAAATTCAATGAAATTTGTGGTCGATTTTTTTTTACTTCCAGAAAATAAGTCGATGGATTTTCCAGATCCAATTGCTGCTGCTCGTTGTCCATTGGCATTAGATTTGTTTCGTTTTAGTTTTGTAAAACGTGTGTTTATATCATCAAATTTTGTTACTGTTACAAAAGATGAAAACATAACGTGGGACGAAGTTTCACCAATTGTAAAACCTTTTATCAAAGGATTTTTGGAAGACGAAAAACCGTTACTTTTAGAAGAAATCAGTTCTGATTTAGATCCAAACGATTCGGAAGTAGTAAAAAAAATAAAAGGAATTTTGGACGAATATGTGCGTCCAGCAGTAGAATCTGATGGAGGAAATATCATTTTTCATTCGTTTACCGAAGGTGTTGTAAAAGTACAAATGCAAGGCTCTTGTAGCGGCTGTCCATCTTCGACTGCAACGCTAAAAGGCGGCATAGAACGATTACTAACTAGTATGATTCCAGAAGTAAAAGAAGTTGTGGCTGAAGGGGTTTAAGGATTGTTTAAATTTTTTAAACCTACAATTGCTTTGCGGTTTTGAAAATGAGGAAATAGAAATAAGCATTGCTGAGGAGCAACAAATTAGTAAGTTGGTAATATTTGCGAGGCTGCGGATTAGCAAATAATTATCATTCTCTGGCGAAATAATAAATTTTTTCTTGAACCAAAAATAGCTTTTCAAAACAAAACTTAAACTTTCATTCGTATTATTTT
>RDZG01000048.1 GCA_004293915.1 Bacteroidota bacterium
AGAAAGAGAACTGAGGCTAAAAAATCACATATTAGCGAAAAAATACATTGTCGAAAAAGAAAAACACCAAAAATGGGATCAAAACCCATTCTCAATAAGGAGCAATAAGAATGAACACCAAGCAGAAGAGTCAATAGATAAATAAATGAAAGTATTCAAGATAGTCCTTATAAGTTAGACTAATAAATTGAAGTAAAAAACAAAATTATAGACATAGTAAAATAGAGCTATAAATCAAAAATATTAGCTCCTAAATCTAATATTAATTAAATTAATTTAGAGAAGAATTAAGTGGCTAATTGATAGTAACGAAAACAATCATCTGGCAAAAGATTCAGGATAAAATCCCTATCTGGAGTCCAATTAGAGACGTGTTGTTCATTGTTATATTCAACTAAATGAATACACTGAAAACATTGAAAAATCCAGCGTAAAGTAGGGCGGTTAGTTGCTTTGCCTAATTGATTTTTAATTGTTGATTTAGACTCTTTTAGAGCATTTCTAATTTGACGTTGAGCTAAAGTATAAACCAGTAGACATAAACCCATAATCATTCCCAGAGACTCTATTCTCTCAGGACTTTTGAGGAAAATACTATCTGCAAAAAATAATGGGTCTTTGAGAAAACCAAACCCTCTTTCACATGATTGTTGAGCTTTATATTCACTCAAGATAGAATCATTGCTCAGTTCCTTTGAATCTAAAACATTGGTGGCAATAATAAAACGCCCTGCACTCAGCACGTCTGTATTAATTTTACTTTCATCCTGTGAGACTGTGGCTGATATTTGGTAAGATATTTCTTCTGGAGAATCTTTTGTCTTAGATTTGACTTGAGTAACTTTACTTTCGTTAATTTGATGATATTTAAATTGTTTTGATAGTTTGGATAATGCCTTGATAGCATCTGCTTCACAAGCAAATTCTTCTTGTGATAACTTTTTCAAATCTTGCACAGTTTTTGATTCTGCTTTGGTAATTTTTTGGTTGAGCTTACGCAGGTCTGATTCTCTTCTTTCTTGACTTTGTACTACTAGCCATCTTTGTTCTATTCCAGCATAATTTTCGGTTTTTGATGCTAATCTATATCCTGGTATTGTACTATCAATAAATTCTGATTCTGGGATTGTTGAAATTAATGATTTTGCTGCTTTTATGCTTAATGGTACTCTACATAACCAGTCTAATTCTGACATCATTTTCAGGTTTGATTCTGTATATAAGGCAGAGTCAGCAACGATGAGACTATTAACTTCTAATTGTTTTTGATATTCTACTGCTATTTTACCAAAGCATGATGAATCTGCTTGGTTTCCTGATGCTAGTTTTAAAAATATTGGTATGTCTCCATCTCCTGAACATATCATTTCTATGATGAATTGTTTTAAGTCTGGTCTGTGGTCACGAGAATAACCATAGGTGATGGTTATTTCTTTTGGTGATTTTACTGCTAATTCTTCTAATTCTTGGTTATCTCCTACTTTTTGACTCTCAAATATTACTTCTGGTAAGCTGGTGTTATACTGCCCATGCACGTGCATTGACGATGAGTCTAGATGTGATGTTGATAGTGATACTCCAAATTTTTGAGCAGCTTTTACAGCGATGATAAAAAATATTGTATCCAATCCTTTTATAAATAGTTTATCCATGACTCTCCCCAGTTTATCGTCGTTGAGATACTCTGGTTTTACTCCTGCTCCTATTAGATGTTCACAGGCCATTGTTTCAAAATATTCGGGAAACATATATAAGGGTTTGGAGACAAATCCTAAACCGTTTATTATCATGGCTTTTACTACTTGACCTGCATTTACTTTTTCGCTTTTTTCAACTCCTATTAATTCATTGATTATTTCTACTATTCCTATCGCGTCTATTATTCCTGCTACTATCCCTAGATGGTCTATGTTCTGAATTTCTATGTCTTGAGGTTTTAATTTCACAACAGTTTCCTCTACTATTTCTGTTGTCATCAATTATTCCTTATTTTGTTGTCAATTCATTTTTTAAGAATATTTTTGTTACCCAACTTCACTTTCTCACACCATGTTCCTTTTAATGCAATATCTTCTCATTAACCCTCTTAACTTTTGAGTTGCTATTAGTTATTATGTACTACTTTAATGGCTTTTTTGATCTGTGACAGTTGAGGGTGCGGAATGTGGG
>RDZG01000108.1 GCA_004293915.1 Bacteroidota bacterium
TAGAATGAAACAGTTTTGGAAAATGTTTTCTCAATACCAAAAACCCAATGAATTTATAGTTGACTTATGTAATCTTAATTTTTCGGTTTAATATAAAATGAATCAACCCATCATCTTCTTTTAAAATAACATCAAGTTCTTTATTTTGAAAAAGGTCAGTCCATTTTCCTGAAAATCCATCTTGCGTTTTTGTTATTTTGAAATAAGATTTTGAAAGGTTTTCATTTATTAATTCCCTCATAATCAACGTGTCCGATTGAGTTTCTATTTTTAACTCAATCGGCACACCTTGAGATTTATAAAAATAAGTTCCTCGCATTTTATTATCTATATAAGTTGAAATCAACATCACGATTTGAATATTTCCGTTCAAACTCCCAGAAAATATAGATTGCTTTTTTATTTCTTCTCTTTTGATATTTAGAGCAGATAAATGTTTAGAACGAATGCAATCAGAAATTGTATTTATTGGCAATTCGACATACAAATCACCTAAATCATCCAATCCATATCTACTATCACACCCATAAGTGGTCTGTACTAAAGAACTAGATTTAAAGTAAATCTTATCATTTGATGATATAAACGATGTGTCTTTCTTTGATTTATATTTATAAGGAGTTGCATTAGTTTTGAAAGTAAGACAGTCTTGATAAAATTCTATTTGTTCTTTTATTCTTACTTTATCTTCGAGCTTTGTTACTTTAAGTTTTTCTATTTTTAATTTTTTAATGTAATCTTTTATTTTTTTGATTCTAGCATAACTTAAAGCAATATCTGTAAATATTAACCCTTTGTGAGTATATAAATTTTCAACTTGTATTAAATCTCCTGTATGAGAATTAAAATTATAATACAACTTAAAAAACGAACAACCACCTCCACAACTTTCACCTCTAAAAAATAAAGTCAAGACTAATGAATCATTACGAATGATTTCATAACTATCATCGTAAACACCATTATTGTCGGTAAAAAAAGGATATATCTTTTTAAAAAAACCTATTTTTCCTGGAATAATTAATGTATCAAGATATTCTTTTTGTAAAGTTGCGTTAATCTTTGCTGTAATATCAGGATATTTATGATTTACAATTAATGGGAATTTAAAAACACTTTCGGAATTATTTCTTTTCCACGTTTCTTTATGTGTATGTATTGTAAAGTATTGTGAAAAACTCAAATACGGAAAAGTAAATACAATTATTACAAAATATTTTTTCATTTTTAACACTATTTATAAAACCACATTCACAATTTTATTTGGCACAACGATTACTTTTTTAGGAGCTTTTCCTTCGAGCCATTTGATGATTTCGGCACTTGCAAGAGCCTGATTTTCTACTTCTTTCAAGTCCATGTTAGCTGGAAAATTCATTTTATGACGCACTTTCCCATTGATAGAAATAGGATATTCAAAACTTGATTCTACTAAATATTTTTCGTCATATTTTGGGAATATAGCATAAGAAATTCCGTTTTTATTACCCATTGCTTCCCACAATTCTTCAGCTATATGTGGTGCATAAGGTGCTAGAATGATTAGAAAATCGCTCAAAATAGTTCTTTTGTGGCATTTCAAATCTGAAAGTTCGTTTACACATACCATAAAAGTACTCACCGAAGTATTAAATGAAAAACGCTCAATATCTTCTTCTACTTTTTTGATGGTTTTGTGTAATACTTTTAATTCCTTGTCGTTTGGAGCTTCATCGGTAAGCAAAAGTTTGCCACTTTCATCGTAAAACATTTTCCAAACATTTCTTAAAAAGCGACTTACTCCGCTGATGCTACTTGTACTCCAAGGTTTTGAAAGTTCAAGTGGACCCAAAAACATCTCGAACATCCGCAAAGTATCTGCTCCATATTTTGAAACTACATCATCGGGATTGACCACGTTTAGTTTGGATTTAGACATTTTTTCAACCTCTCTATTACATATGTATCTATTTGGGATTTTGGATATTAATATTTTCTCTCCTTTAATTTCATTTCTTTCCAAAAAATCGACTATTTCATTAATGTCTATTGAATTATCAATATCTACATTCGTAATATCTATACGGTGGATACCAAAACTTATATTAAATTCAAGGTTAGATTCAGCTATTTTTGGATTTCTTTTTAATAAATCCTGTTTAATTAAATCAATATATTCATTATTTTGTAAGCCATAGGATACAATATATACAGGTCGATCAATATCATCTGGTAACTCATCATTAATATCTCTTTTATAATTCAAACCTGATCCAACAACTCTAAAAAAAGCAGATACCCCTTGAATCATTCCTTGATTAATCAGCTTTTTAGCATATTCTTTGGTTTTTACATATCCTAAATCGTACAAAAACTTGTGCCAAAAACGAGAATAAAGCAAATGCCCTGTAGCATGTTCGCTTCCTCCTAAATACAAATCTACATCTTGCCAATAGTCTAAGGCATCCTTTGAAGCAAATTCAGATTCATTTTTAGCATCCATATACCTTAAAAAATACCAAGAAGAACCTGCCCAACCTGGCATGGTGGAGGTTTCGAGGGGGTATTTCCCCTCCCCAAGGTGGTTCTGCGAAATCGAAGCAGAATTTGTTAGGGGTGGGGTCTTTTGAGAATTTGCAAAAGTTGGGTTCAATTTGGGCAACTCTGAAATTTTATTTCTGATTTTTTCAATCACTCGATCAAGATGATTTTCTACTTCTTCATTTGTAAACCGAACTACCGTATATCCCAAATTCTGTAAAACTTCTGTGCGATATTCGTCATACTTTTTCACATCTGAATCAAGATGAATACCACCATCAACTTCTATAATTAATTTTGTATTAAGATTTACAAAATCTGCAATAAACACATCAATAACCTGCTGACGTCTGAACTTTACCCCAAGTTGCTCACCTCTTAAAGCATACCATAAAGTCTGTTCGGCATCCGTCTGATTTTTTCGTAATTCCCTTGCTTTTTCTTTAATAGCTTTCCACTTAATAGCATCTGTAGTTTGCCAAGAGGGTAAATTTGCGTTTTGTAATTGTGAATTTGACCCCTCCCCTAGCCCCTCCCCAAACCCCTCCCCAAGGGGAGGGGAACTGGCTACCCAATTCTTAGCTCTTGCCAATGGTGGTTCTCCATTCGCAGTTGGCTTATATTCATCTATTTTAGGTAATTCCAACGGAAGCTGCGACTCATCTAAAGTGTAAGGCAATCCATTTTTAAAATACACAGGAATAGGTTCTCCCCAATAGCGTTGACGGCTAAAAATGCTATCTCTTATCTTATAATTCACTTTTCCATAGCCCACTCCAAGTTCTTCTACACGTTTGGTCATGGCATCGAGAGCAGATTTTACATCCATTCCATTTAAGAAATCGGAATTAATCATTGTCCCTGCTTTTGGGTCAAAATCTTCTTTGGTAATGTCTGTTTTCTCGCCTTCTTGTACATTAATAATAGGAAGATTAAAATGTTTAGCAAAAGCATAATCCCTTGTATCTGAGCTTGGTACAGCCATAACAGCTCCTGTTCCATAGCCAGCTAGCACATATTCGCCTATCCAAATAGGAATCAAGGCATTGTTCAATGGATTGATGGCATAAGCACCAGTAAATTCACCAGTAACGGTTTTTACATCAGCTTGTCTATCTAATTCAGATTTGTTTTTGGCATAATGTACGTATGCATTTACTTTGGCTTTTTGCTCTGGCGTGGTGATTTTATCTACCAATTCATGTTCAGGAGCAAGGGTAAGATAGGTTACACCATATATAGTATCTACACGGGTAGTAAAAACACTGATGGTGTTCCCCTCCCCTTGGGGAGGGGTTAGGGGTGGGGTATTTAGACCTTCTAAGTTTTTAAAACTTGGAAGGTCTGCTATTTGAAAAGTAAGCATACAACCTTTAGACTTTCCAATCCAATAGCGTTGTTGTTCTTTGATAGAATCCGACCAGTCTAAACCGTCTAAATCTTTCAATAAACGTTCGGCATAGGCGGTAATTCGCATACTCCATTGAGCCATTTCTTTGCGTTCGACAGGAAATCCACCACGTTCAGAAACACCATCTTTTACTTCTTCATTAGCAAGTACAGTTCCTAAACCTGGACACCAATTTACAAAAGTATTGGAAAGATAAGCCAATCTGTATTTAAGAGAGATTTCATGCTTTTGTTCTTCAGAAAAAGCATTCCATTCTTGAGCTGAAAAAGGTTCAGTATTTTCATCACAAACAGCTTTTACTTTTACATTTCCATTCTCAGAAAACTTTTTATAAAGCGTTTCAATGGGTTCGGCTTTATCGCTTTCTTTATTGTACCAGTGATTGAATATTTTGACAAAAATCCATTGCGTCCATTTATAAAAATCTGGATTTGAGGTTCTTACCTCACGACTCCAATCGTAGCTGAATCCGATATTATCTAATTGTTCATGATAACGAGCAATATTATTTTCAGTTGTGATAGCAGGATGCTGCCCTGTTTGCACCGCATACTGTTCGGCAGGAAGACCGAAAGAATCGTAGCCCATTGGATGAAGCACATTGTATCCTTTCAATCTTTTGTAACGAGCCACAATATCAGTAGCAATATACCCCAGCGGATGCCCCACATGCAAACCAGCTCCCGATGGATACGGAAACATATCTAAAACATAGTATTTAGGTTTTTTTGATGGAAATTCAGTTTTGAAAGTTTGGTTATCTTTCCAAATCTTCTGCCATTTTTTTTCTATCTCTTGGGGTTTGTATTCGCTCATTATAAAATAATTTGGATGCGAAATTAAGAAATTAGGTGCATTGACCAATTCGTTTTTATATTTGAATCAAAATTCTTCTATGAAAAAAATAATTTTAAGCATTTTAGGTCTACTTTTCGTTGCTGCATGTATTGGTACAACCTATTATTTATACCAAAAAGAGCAAAAACCTAAAGAAGTTTTCAAAACAGAAAACCCTGTTTTTATGGATATTATCAAGAAAACAGTAGCTACTGGCACTATCGAACCACGAAGAGAGGTGTTAGTAAAACCTCAAGTTTCGGGCATAATCGAAAAAATTTATTTTAAACCTGGAGATATAGTCAAGAAAGGAGATGTTATTGCCAAAATCAGAATTATTCCTGAAATGACTCGTTTAAACGATGCCGAATCTTCGCTAAATACAGCAAAAATAAATGCTGAATTAGCTCAAAAAGAACTCGATAGACAAAAAAGATTATTTGATGACAAAGTGATTACTCAATTTGATTTTATAAAATTCGAACAAGATTTTTTAATCAAAAAAGAACAACTTATTAATGCTCAAAACAATTTAGATTTGGTAAAAAAAGGCTCATCAGATAGGATAAAAAACACCACAACCGATATTAGAGCAACGATTGATGGAAAAATTTTGGATATTCCAGTAAAAGAAGGCACAAATGTGATTCAAGCCAATACATTTAACGAAGGTACAACTATTGCTTCGTTGGCAAACATGGATGATTTGATTTTTAAAGGAAAAGTTGTTGAGAGCGAAGTTGGAAAACTTCAAATCGGAATGCCACTTAACCTGACCATCGGAGCTTTGGCATCAGATACATTTCCTGCAAAACTCGAATTTATAGCATCTAAAGGCTTAGAAGACAAAGGTTCGATACAATTTGAAGTAAAAGCTGGCTTGATTACAAATGCCAAAAACACTAAAATAAGAGCGGGTTATAGTGCCAATGCAGACATTATTTTGGATGTCAAAAAAAATGTTTTAACCATTAAAGAACGAAATATTGAGTTTAAAAACGACAGCACATTTGTATATGAAGAAACCAAAAATCAAGAATTTGAAAAAAAACAAATCAAAATCGGACTTTCAGACGACTTAAATGTGGAAATAAAAGAAGGTATTGGCAAAAGTTCTAAAATCAAAGTGTTATAAATCAACAAAAATGATTATTCACCAAAACACAGTTTTATCAGACGAAATTGTAGAAAAGCATTTTGTTTGCAATTTGAATGCCTGCAAAGGTGCTTGTTGTGTTGAAGGCGATGCTGGTGCTCCACTCGAGCAAGATGAATTGCTTATTTTAGATGAGATTTTTGAATCTGTAAAACCATATCTTTCTGCCGAATCACTCAAAGTTATTGCAGAAAAAGGCTTGTATGAAGTAGATAGCGAAGGTGATTTTTGTACCACAACCATTAACAACAGAGAATGTGTATTTGCCATTTATGACGATAAAAAAATCCTAAAATGTGGTATTGAACAGGCTTATTTAGATAAAAAAACAAGTTTTAAAAAACCAATTTCATGCCATCTATATCCAATTAGAATTTCTAAAACAGCTGCATTCGAACTCATTAATTATAGCCGTTGGGATATTTGCTCGGCTGCTTGCGCACACGGTGAGGCTTTAAAAGTGCCACTTTACAAGTTTTTGAAAGAACCATTAATCCGAAAATATGGAACTGAATGGTACAATGAATTGCTAAATTTGATTGGAAAATGATTTATCCGAACAATTTTTTAATTACTTCCATCACATAATCAATCTCTGATGTTGTATTGAAACTCGAAAACGAAAAACGTACAGATTGGCGTTCGTCTGCATCGCCATAAATAGCATGAAGCACATGAGAACCAGCCAAAGCACCGCTTGTGCAAGCACTTCCTCCAGAAACCGAAATTTTATGTATATCAAAATTAAAAAGTAACATTTCGTCTATTTCTGTTTTTGGAAACGCTACATTTATTATATGCGATAAGCTTTTTTCTGGATTTCCAGACATCCCATTGAACCCAATATTTGGTACAATATTTTGTAAAGAATCAATAAAATATTTTTTTAACGCTTTGATTTTCAAATTATTAGTGCTTCTTTTTACAGCAGAAATTTCTATTGCTTTTGCTAAACCTACAATGGCTGGCACATTTTCTGTACCTCCACGCATGTTGCGTTCTTGCGAACCACCATGAATAAAAGCTGGTAGTTTTATTCCTTCATTTATATGAACAAATCCAACTCCTTTTGGACCATGAAATTTGTGTGCCGAACCAACCAAAAAATCTATTGGCAGATTTTTTAAATCAAAATCATAATACCCAATTGTTTGAACGGTGTCTGAATGAAAATACGCATTATATTTTTTAGCTAATGTACCAACTTGCTGTAAATCAAGTATATTACCTACTTCGTTGTTGCCATGCATCAACGAAACAATTGCATTTGGATATATTTTTAAAAGCGTTTCAAGATGTTCTAATTCAATCTCGCCATCTTGATTTAATTTTACAAAATGAACTTTAATTCCATCTGTTGCTAAATTTTGTGCGGTATGCAAAACTGCATGATGTTCGATGGCAGATGTTATAATATGCTTACAACCAAGCGATTGCACAGCTCCATTCAAAATCATATTGTTTGATTCTGTGGCACCTGATGTAAAAAAAAGCTGCGATGGCGAAGTACCAAGCACGTTAGCCACCGATTTTCGAGCTTTTTCAATTGCCGAACGAGTTTCTCTTCCGTGTGAATGTATGGATGATGGATTCCCAAAAGTTTGCGAAAAATAGGGCAACATCACATCCACCACTTCAGGCAATGTTGGTGTTGTGGCTGCATTATCAAAATATACATTCATTAGGCTAGTCGTTTGGTAATCAATTCGTTTATTTTTTGAATAATCGATTGTGGTGTAAATGTACGCCAATTATCCATTTCCATATCTCCTCCGTAATTTATATAGCAATCGATGCCAAATTTTCGCCATTCACGGTGGATAAAATCTCGAAAACCAAGAAAAGCTACCCAGCCATCTTCACAATCTTCAAACCATTCTTCGTAATAACAATCATCAGAGCCATGAAAATTAAATACATTTTCGCCAATGATTATAAATTTATTGATGTTTCTAGAAACTAAAAGGTCAATTAAATTGCGTTTAAGGTGCATAATATCATTGTGCAAAGCATCGTTCCACTCGCCAATACACTCAATAATGGCACATCCAAATTTATAATCAGCAAAAATAATTTTCACATACAAAGTTTCAGAACCAATATAATCCCAACCCGGACTAATATAATAGCCATAAATTGTATCTGTTAAAAGTTCAAAATTGTATTCTTTGCCAAAAAATGGCGATTTTTTATCGACACTACTATCGTAATATTTTTGCCATCGATAAAATGGTTCTATATTGTGCATATTTCTATAATCCCAAAATTAATAATTTGTTAAAAATAAATGCGAAAAATTTTAAACGAAGAACTTGGCAGACTAAGTATTGATGAATCTAAAGTGGCACAAAAAATGAATTTTTGCATCGTTTTAGATAATGTTCGGAGCTTGAGCAATGTAGGTTCTGTTTTTAGAACTGCCGATTCGTTGGGTGCATCACACCTATATCTATGTGGAATTTCGGGTACACCACCCAACAGAGAATTACACAAAACTGCACTAGGCTCCGAAGAAAGTGTAAACTGGACTTATTTTGAAACTACTATAGAATGTATAAGAAAATTAAAAAAAGAAAACTATAAAATTGCCTTAATCGAACAAATAGAACCATCTTTTTCGCTCGAAAAATACACACCAAATGACAACGAAAAAATTGCATATGTATTTGGTAATGAAGTAGATGGAGTATCATCCGAAATTTTAGAGTTAGCAGATTTCGCAATTGAAATTCCACAATATGGTACAAAACATTCACTTAACATTGCTGTGTCGGCTGGAATTATCATGTGGCATCATGTTTGCAACTTTTTGCAAAAAAAATAGACTTAAATATATTTACAAATAAAAATAATTGGTACTTTGCCATACAAACTAAGCAATGACCTTAAACCAAAGCACATATACCAAACGAATTCATGTTTTAGTAGATTTTTTTCTACTAAACACAGCATTTTTTTGGGGTTATTTTATGAAATTTGGAAACTTAAATCTTTTTAACGATTCAAGTTATTTTTCGTTTATCATTTATTTTAATGCTGTTTGGCTTCTAACTGCCAACTATTTAGAATCATATTCATTTAAACCTCAGTTAGGAATAGAGAATGTATTGATTATTTTATTCAAACTCATCATTTCTCATATTTTATTACTAGCAATGTTTTGGGTTTATCTCAAAGGATTTTATTTTTCTCGCCTACATTTATTCCACACCTATTCTATTTTGCTTGTAAGCATGTTAGCTTGGAAAATGTCGTTATATTATTTTTTAAAGTTTTATCGCAAACAGTGGTTTAAATATAAAAATGTAATCATTATTGGTTATGGAGAATCAGCTATAGAGTTAAGCAAATTTTTTCAAAACTATCCCGAATATGGCTTTCGTTTTTTGGGTTTTTTGTCGGATGAAGGGAATAAAAATTCTGAAATTATTGGCAAAACATCAGAAATTCAATCAGTGATTGAAAATATAAAAATTGATGAAATTTACATTTCTATTCCAGATGCACTCACAGTAAACATCAATCAATTGATTGATTTTGCTGATGATAATGTAATTCGATTGCGAATAATGCCCGATTTCAGGAGAATTACAAATAAAAACTTTTTTGTGGAATTATTTGAAGGAATTCCTATTTTATCTTTCAGAAATTTGCCACTTGATGATATTTTTAATCGTGTTATAAAACGACTATTCGATGTAGCTTTTTCAGGCTTAGTTATGATTTTTATTTTATCATGGTTATTCCCAGTTTTGTCACTAATAATAATTTTAACTTCGCGTGGACCTGTGTTTTTTAGGCAAAAACGAACAGGAAAAGGTGGAAAAGATTTTTGGTGCTACAAATTTAGAAGCATGTATGTGAACGAAAATTCAGACAAAGTACAAGCAATGAAAGGCGATGCACGCATAACACCCATTGGTAAGTTTATTCGCAAAACAAGCTTAGATGAATTTCCTCAGTTTATAAATGTATTTTTAGGAAACATGAGCATTGTTGGTCCACGTCCACACATGCTTAAACATACCGAAGAGTATTCGCAAATGATTTCAAAATATATGGTTAGGCATTTTGTAAAACCTGGCATCACTGGTTTAGCACAAATAAAAGGATTTAGAGGCGAAACCACGGATGCAAAAAAAATGCAAGGAAGGGTAAAAATGGATATTTTCTATATAGAAAACTGGCAATTTATATTAGACCTTAAAATTATTTCGCTTACAGTTTTGAATATTTTTAAAGGCGAGGAAAATGCGGGATAGTTGATAGTTGATAGTTGATAGTTGATAGTTGATAGTTGATAGTTGATAGTTGATAGTTGATAGTTGATAGTTGATAGTTGATAGTTGATAGTTGAAAAATAAAAACAAATTTATAATTCCAACATTTTATAACATTATATTTTCGGATTTCAATTCATAAATCGGATTAACTTTGCGTCAAAATTAACAAATGGCAAAGTTTAAAATCTTCATTGAGTTTGAAGGCACAAGATATCAAGGTTGGCAAATTCAAAAAAATGTTAGAACGGTTCAAGGCGAGTTTTTTAAGGCATGTGAGCGTGTGTTTGAAACCACCGAATTTGAGTTTTATGGCTCTGGCAGAACCGATTCGGGGGTGCATGCTATCGAACAAATCGCTCATTTGGAGGTTGATACAATACTAAATGAGTATCAAATCCAAATCAAATTGAATGATAATTTACCACAAGACATTACCATTTTAGCCATAGAAAAAGTGCATGCAAAATTTCATGCCCGCCACGATGCCATAGCTCGCAGCTATATCTATTTGATTTCGACCCGAAAAACAGCTTTAGGCAAACAGTTTGTTTGGTGGATAAAAGACCGTTTAGATGTGTCAGAAATGAAAAAAGCAGCTACCCAGTTTGCTGGCTTTCACGATTTTGAGAATTTTACAGATGATTCGTCAGACGAAAAATCTACAATGGTAGATTTAAGTTTTATAGATGTCTACGAATATGGCGAAACCATAGTTTTGCATGTTGTTGGCTCACATTTTTTGTGGAAAATGGTGCGTAGAATGGTCGGAATTTTGGCAGAAGTAGGCAGAGGTAGCCTCAAAGCCCACCAGATTTCAGAAATATTCGATGATAGTAATTTCCCAGTAGCAAAATACACCGCTCCCCCATCCGGTTTGTTTTTAGAACACGTATATTACCCAAATGACAAAGTTTTGAGAGGCGAAGATGCCTTTAAACTGCCTTTTTCGGTAATATAAATGTCCCGAAAAAACACATCTAAATACCTTCTGCAAAATATGATTGTGTGCATTATAAAACTGGTTTTTAAATCTTCAAAATAATTTATTAATATTGTATTGAAGTACAAGCAGATAATTTGATATGTAGATTTGTGCAGAATTAGGTAAAATACTTTAAAACAAAAATGATTGAATATATACTAAAAAACAAAGAATGGATTTTTTCTTGAATAGGTGTTCCTTTAATTGTTTATATTTTAAATATAATAAATAAAACTAGAAATAAAGACAATAATAGAAATATTGAAAATTTGGGGAATAATAATCTTAAGGCAAAAAATATAAATTTTAACCAAACAATCAATAATAGTTCTAAGATGGAAAATACCAAAAAGGTAATTGAAAATAAAGAATTAAGGAAACTAAAAAATGAATTATTAGGAGAGGATAATACTGTTTGTAATTATCTTTTTGTATTACTTGGAAAAGTCAGACTCAATAATGAATCTATCGAAGTTAAGAATGTTTTAGATATAGCAGAAGATGAAAAAAGATGGAGACCTGATTTTACATTGTCAGAACTAAAAAAATTAGAAGAAGAAGGAGTGATAAAATTTAAAACTTATATACAAGATATTGTTTCTCCATATGATTCTATTCGGTTAACTCCAACGTATTTTGAATACATTAAATAATACTTCTCTGCTAGTAATAGCATGCTATTATAGATTTTTTGATCTGAAACTTAGTAAAAAATGGTATTGAACTTTCCAATTTTATTGCTCACATTAACAAAATCGAAAAGTAAAAATGGAAAACACAAAAATAATTATTTACCAAACCGAAGACGGTAATACTAAAATAGAAACCCGTTTAGAAGATGAAACCGTTTGGCTTACAATAGAGCAAATGGTGGAACTATTCCAAAAATCACGTTCTACAATCAACGAACATATTTTACATATTTACGAAGAAGAAGAACTTAATAGCGAGCAAACTATGAGAAAAATCGGAAATTCCGATTTTTCTACCAAACCCACGAATTACTACAATCTGGACATAATTATCTCCGTTGGCTATCGTGTAAAAAGCCATCAGGGAACAAAATTTCGGCAATGGGCTACAGCAAGACTTCGTGAATACATTGTAAAAGGTTTTACAATGAATGATGAGCTACTAAAACAAGCTGGTGGTGGTAATTATTTTGAAGAATTATTGGCACGTATTCGTGATATACGTTCATCCGAAAAGGTATTTTGGCGAAAGGTGCTTGATATTTATACAACCAGTATTGATTACGACCCCAAACTAGAAATGTCCATTCAGTTTTTTCAAACCGTACAAAACAAAATGCATTGGGCAGCACACGGACATACAGCAGCCGAAATTATTTACCAACGCATTGATGCTAAAAAGTCCAATCTTGGTTTAACGCATATCAAAGGAAGCAAGCCCACTAAACAAGAAACCGAAATAGCTAAAAACTATTTGAACGAAAACGAACTGAATGTGCTGAACAGAATGGTAACTGCCTATTTAGAATTAGCCGAATTACAGGCACTCAACCGCAAGCCAATGTACATGAAAGATTGGATTGAACGCTTAGATGATTTTGTAAGAATGACAGGCAATAATATTTTGCAAAATGCAGGGAAAGTAAGCCATGCACAGGCATTGAAAAAAGCAAATACTGAGTATGAAAAATACAAAGAGAAAACCAAAAACGAATTTTCGGAAGGGGAAAAACACTTTGTAAAACAAATAGAAAACACTGCAAAAAAACTTAACCCACAGCAAGTTAAACAATAACTAAGTAATGTTTTACAAGATTAATATGATAAAATCAGAAAAGGAAAACAGAAAAGAAATGCTTCGACAGCTAAAAGAAAAAGAGAAGTTGGAATTCAACAAATCACTACCAATTGACAAAGGGACATTTACTGAACTTTGGTAGTATCCTAAAAAGTGTGTATGAAGAGAATCAAAAATATCATTTTAGAGATAGATTGAAGTCTTTGTTTTTTTGTCTAAACTAACAAATGGAGT
>RDZG01000062.1 GCA_004293915.1 Bacteroidota bacterium
AGAAGAAGTAACGATTGTATTGCAAAATATGTTAGGCAACGAAGTGTTTAAGAAAACATATTCAAGTTTAGATACAAAATCGGGCAAATTGGAAATTGAGAAATTAGAAATACCCAATTCAACATACTTGATGGTAATAAAAACATCAAATGGAGTATATCAAACAGTTAAAGTATCAAAATACTAGCCTATTAGGGGAAATTGCAATCAAAAAAGCCTTGCTCGCTTATTAGCAAGGCTTTTTTATTTTCCAAAATATACCATAATCACAACCTTTTAATATATTTGCCAAACAAAAAGGATTTTATGGCTAAAAAACCACAACCCGTTCAAAATCAGGCTAAATCTAATGTTAGCCAAGTTTCTACAAATTCTTCCGAAACTATTTATTATATTTTTTTAGGTATAATTTTAACTGCAATTGCTCTTTTAAGATATAAATTAGTTGGGATTCCACTCGAACGTGATGAAGGCGAGTATGCCTACATGGGTTCACGGATTTTAGATGGTGTTTTGCCTTACAAAGACGCGTACAACATGAAATTGCCTGGCACATATTTTATGTATGCTTTAATTATGTTGTTTTTTGGTAAATCCTACACTGGTATTCATGTTGGACTTTTGTTAATGAATGCAGGTACAATGGCTTTACTCTTTTTGGCATTAAAAAAACTACTAACTCCAATTGCTGGTTTAGGTGCGGCTCTCACTTTTGGAATTATGGCAATAAGTGTAAATATGCTTGGTTTTGCTGCTCATGCAACACATTTTGCTGCTTTTTATGTTGCTTTAGCTACTTTTTTCTGGTCGAAATACACAGAAAAAGAACAATTGAAATGGATTTTATTTACAGGAATAGCATTTGGTACTGCTTTTTTGATGAAACAACAGGTTGTTTTCTTTTTAGTTTTTGGTGGAATCGTTTTGCTTTTGCATCAAGGACTTAAAAAACCAATCGAAATTTCTAAAACTGTAATTCACACATTATTATATGCTACAGGAGTGTTTTTGCCTTATCTAATTATAGTTTTAATTATGGTTTTAGGTGGCAATTTTGACACTTTTTGGTTTTGGACAGTTCAATATGCTTCAAAATATGCTTCTGGTGTAGATTGGGAGCAAGGGAAAATGCTTTTAGGTATGACTTTTAAACCTATTTGGACAGAATTTATGTGGATTTGGCTTTTGGCTTTGGCTGGTTTAGTTTGTCTTTGGGTTTCTAAATACACTTTGCAACAAAAAATATTTATTACACTTTTTGCTTTGATGGGAGTTGCATCTGTTTGTCCTGGATTTTATTTTAGACAACATTATTTTATAGTTTTATTGCCTGCCGTTGGACTTTTGGTAGGCGTAGCTTTAGATACGTTTTCTAAATTGTTGAAAATACAAAGTCTGCGATTTATTCCACTTATTGTATTGATGCTTCTGAGTATTGGAGTGGTTGCAAATGGCAAATTTTATTTCTTTAAAAATAAACCAATGCAATTATGTAAAATGATATATGGCACTAATCCATTTGTAGAGGCAGTAGAAATTGCCGATTATATTAATAAAAACGCAAGCGACACAGCTCAAATTGCAGTTTTGGGTTCAGAACCCGAAATTATGGTTTATGCAAATAGGAAATCTGCAACAGGACACATATATACGTATGGATTGATGGAAATTCATGATTATAATAAAAAAATGCAAGCCGAAATGATTGCAGAAATCGAAAAAGCTAAGCCAGAATTTTTAGTTTATTGCAATGTGCGTACATCTTGGTTGGTACAACAAGGTTCTCCAATGGATATTTTTGATTGGTATGGAAAATATGCTGCCGAAAATTATAATTTGGTTGGCTTAGTAGACGTTGCTCCACAAGGACAAAGTAATTATTATTTTGATAATCAGGCAAATAGGCAACCTCAAAGCCAAGAATTTGTGTTGATTTATAAAAGAAAATAGCTACTAAATATTTATAATTTAAGACCAATTTGAAATGAATTGGTCTTTTTTTTTTTATCCCTATGTATAAATAATATTTATACATATTATTATAAGTATAAATAAAAATATATAAAACAAATCCTACAACTTTGCATCATCAATTTACATAAACCAATAAAAAAATGCAAAAAATAACAGTTGCCAAAGGAGACGGAATAGGTCCCGAAATTATGGATGCTACGCTAGATATCATTTTATCGGCTGGTGCTAAAATGGCGAAAAGGTTTATCTAGCGGGAAATACTTCTGGTATTGCTAAAGAATCTTGGGATATAATCAGAAGAAATAAAGTTTTTTTGAAAGCTCCCATTACCACTCCACAAGGAGGTGGATACAAAAGTTTAAATGTAACCACACGTAAGTTTTTGGGGTTATACTCCAATGTGCGTCCATGTGCGAGTTATCATCCGTTTGTTAAAACCAAACATCCTGTGATGGATATAGTGATGATTCGTGAAAATGAAGAAGATTTGTATGCAGGCATATAGCCGTCCAGGATGCGAAAAAATAGTAAGATATGCTTTTGAGTATGCCAAACAATATGGTCGCAAAAAAGTAACTTGTTTTACAAAAGACAATATTATGAAACAAACCGATGGATTATTTCATCAAGTGTTTGACGAAATAGCAAAAGAATATCCAACTATCGAAAACGAACATTGGATTATCGATATTGGAGCAGCAAAAATGGCTGACACACCTGAAGTTTTTGATGTGATTGTAACGCTAAATTTATATGGAGATGTGCTTTCGGATGTTGCTGCACAAATTGCTGGTTCGGTAGGATTGGCAGGTTCGGCAAATATTGGCGAAGAATGTGCCATGTTTGAAGCCATACATGGCTCAGCACCTCGAAGAGCAGGACAAAATATGGCAAACCCATCTGGACTTTTGCAAGGTGCAATTATGATGTTGAATCATATTGGCGAAACAGAAGTAGCAGAAAAAATTCAAAATGCTTGGCTTAAAACCATAGAAGATGGCATACATACTTATGATATTTATAAAGAAGATACAAGCAAACAAAAAGTAGGTACCAAGGAATTTGCAAAAGCTGTAATCGCAAATTTGGGCAAAAAACCAAATTCTTTAAAATCTGTATCTTATGCAAAAGGTTCGGCTTTAAATTTACCAAAATACAAAAAGAAACCTGCAGCTAAAAAAGAATTGATGGGAGTAGATTTATTTGTACATTGGAATGGTTTGAATGCCAACGAATTAGCTTCAAAAGTGCAGGCTTTAGACTCAAAAGAAGTGAAATTAACCATGATTACCAATCGTGGTATAAAAGTTTGGCCCGAAGGTTTTGAAGAAACATTTTGTACCGACCATTGGAGATGCCGTTTCAAACCTACCGATGGAAATTCAATCTCAAAAAGTCATATTATAAAACTACTTTCTGAGGCTTTGGATAAAAACATCGATTGTATAAAAACCGAAAATCTATACAGTTTTGATGGAAAACCAGGTTTTTCGCTCGGACAAGGACAGTAGTAATTATTAATGGTTAATTATTGATTTTGATAATTAACCATGTTTTTAAAAACATAATTAACCATTTTAAATTAACTTTAAATAATTAAAAAAATGAATATACAACTCATAAATGGTCAGTTTAGCACAAAAGAGGCTATCGACATATTAACTCAAATGCTACATGTGAAAGTTAAATTTCATGAAAGTAAAATAAACGAAACTAGCAATGAAGAAGAAGTAAAGATGAGAGAAAAAAGAATAAAGGAACTGCAAAAAGATTTGTATGAAGTTAGAAATTATATCGAATCTAAAGGTGGTTTTGTAAATATGCAATCTGTGATTACGCTCTAGTCTTCAGTTTTTTACGCAACCAACATTCGCTTCAAAAACGGATTTTGGTTGCGTTTTATTTGAATGTAGGTACAAATTCTCATCAACTTTAGTAGCGTAAGTACTTTTTAAAAGCAGCTGATTGCAATTCAATAAAAATAACAAATTCATGTAATGCATAAAAAAGCAAAGCGACCACTAAATATAAAAGTACATTTATGCGCACAAAATTTAAAAGTATTATTTCTGTTCTAAATCAATTTTTTCGTCCCCACTTTGGTATGCTACAAAATCGAACCAAAGTTGCAACATTTCGTCTTTTGTTTTGATACTTTCTGGAATATCTTGTGGTGGATTGTATGGATTATTTGGGTTTTCAACCGTGTTATTATATGTGCCTTCCAAAATAATATTTGAGCCAGCAGGGGCTTTAATCGGATGTTTGAGTTTATAAACTCGTTGCCACCTAAAGTCCCACTTATCAATTTTCAAAACTGGAATAATCGTATTTTTAGCCGTTTTGATATAAACTTTTATTTTTTCGCAAAGCAAATGTGCATGTGGTTGAACACTTAAAATTGAAATATCAGTTTTGATTTCTAGCCTAGTTTTAAATGTTTTAATTTTATTTTTAGGAACCAATAAAGTAGGTTCAATAATATGAGTAGGAGAGCCAAAAGCATGTCCATAAACTTTGCGTTTAAATGGTTCTTTGCAGAAAAAAATATTAATTTTGATTTGATCCGTAGTTGGAATTGGCGAAGGTCCATAATGCACAATATTCAAATAAAAAGCTCCATTTTTGCCCATTTCAAACATTTTTTGCATTCCTTTTGGATAAGTTACTGGTAACATTCCTGGAAAATAATCCAAAACACTTGCTGTTAATGTTTGTGGTTTTGAGCCGTTGGTATTATAAAGTTTGAGATAAGCCAAAACATCTCCAGTTTGTTTAAATTTGTCGCCATCTACAAAAAAAGGTGGTTCAGAAATGGGGCTAAATTCTGAAAAATTATAAATAAATGCATTTACATGGTGGACAACTTTTGTGTTGCCAGGTACCAATTCGCAATGACAAACATTTCGCTCAACTGGCAACCGAAACGGGATTTTAATATGATAAAAACGTTCGGTATTGTCGCCTGCAATTGGAATTTTAGCACCAGTTAGTACCAAATCTGGTTTAGCTTTTGTGTCCTTTTTTTGATAGCTTGGAATTGCACTATTTTTATCTCCATAA
This sequence comes from Bacteroidota bacterium, assembly GCA_004293915.1. GTDB lineage: Bacteria > Bacteroidota > Bacteroidia > Cytophagales > UBA9547 > REAG01. Next base: position 5,038 of record RDZG01000062.1, read on the forward strand.
GGCATATTATTATCTACCCAATTGGCAATCATTTTAATTTCTTGGCTTGTAAGCGATTGTACATCAGCTAATAAAGAATAATGTGGGTCTGCAAAAAATGGTGGCATGTATTTTATACCTGTTACCAATTTTATCATTTTTCCTTTTTTCTTAACTTCTTCATAATTAGTTAAACCAAATGGTGCAATGCCTTCGGAGTTATGACATGGAGCACATTTTGAAAAAACAAGAGGGGCTATATGCTTTGTAAAAGTATAGTTTTGCGCAAAAACAGAAGTTGCAAAAATTTGTATTAATAAAATGGATTTTAAAATCATTTTCATAAATCAAAAGTCTTAAAAATTATTCAATCAAACAACCAAAAGCTTTTGTTTTAGCAATTTCAATCGGTTTTTTATTTATGAATTGAAATAAGGCATTTGCTAGATATTTTTTTGTTACCAACATTTTTTTCTGTTGATTGGCAGTTAGACTATTATCAATTGCTCCAGCATATATGATTTGATTTTTACTGTTAATCAAAAAAACTTCTGGTGTAACTTTTGCTTTATATTTTTTTTGAAAAAACTGATTTGAATCAAGAATAAAATTAGCATTTGTGAGCAAATATTTTTGTTTAAACTCTTCGATTTGTTGTTGGGTTGAACCCGAGTTTGAAAATATAAAATCGAAATTAATATTTTTATATGTTTTTTGTAACATTCTGATAGTTAATGTTTCACGTATGCACATTGGACAATCTACCGAATAAAATACAACTACTTTGGGTTGAGCTTTTAGTGATAACGATATTATAAATCCAATAAAAAAAATTAAACTATTTTTATAATAATTCATACTTAAAATGTTTCAGGTTTTGGCGTTTTGTTTTTTGGTTTAAAAAGCCAACGGTTGGCATAAAAAGTAAGAAAAGAGCTTCCTGTGCCGAGTAATGCTCCTACAAAAACATCGCTAGGATAGTGTACTCCCAAGTGCATACGAGAATAGCCAACCAAACCTGCCCAAGCGTAGGCGGGTGCAATTACATACCATTTTGGATATTGAATAGACAAGGCTGTTGCCAACGAAAAAGCTGAAGATGAATGTCCAGAAGGAAAACTTGGGCTACCACCTGATGTTTGTTTGTCTAGTTCGGGATAGCTTATAAATGGTCGAGTTCTGTTTATACTATGTTTCAAAATAGTAACTAATAATGAAGCGGTTAAACCAGAAGCAGCAACAACAAACCCCTTGTTTCTCAATACTTTATCTTTAGAAATATATCCTGCTGCTATCATTCCGATTGGAATTCCGATTTCGGGAACGAATGCAGAATTGGTAATAAAATTTAGTGTTCCATCAAGCGATTTGTTCCGATTCAAATTGATTTCTCGCAATATATCAATATCTATATTTTGAGAAAATAACTGAGTTAAAAGCAAAAAAACGAATCCTATGCAAAGTTTGATTTTTTTCATTCGGGCTTATAAATTGTGTTTTTGTCCAAATTTCTAAATCTTTCAAGTATTTTTTTAGTTGTATCTAGTTTTTGATTTGGAAATAAAATAGCTACCAAAGGCTCAATTGCTTCACGAATTGGTTGAGCAAGATAATGATTTTCTTTACCATAATTCAAAAATTTCATTACCTGAAAGCCATTGAAGTACTGAAAAAAACGTTTTTTAAAAGCCGAAAAATTTGTAGTGTTGTTTCTGATTTCGGTGCATTTTTCGTCAAAATAAATAGTTTTTAAAAATTGTTTTAATGCTTCTGATTGTGGCTTAAAAATTTTTTTTTCGTATAAATTTGGAACAAAATCTACCAAAGTTTTTATGTCGATATAGCTTCTAAAATCATAACTCATCCACGATTGCAAAACTTCTTTTTGCTGCATGGCTCTACCTGTGCCAAACGGAACACGATCCGAAACGCGAGCTGATGGAAATACTTTTGTTGTTGAAATATCTGTAAATCCACCCAAATCCATCATTTTTTGGAGAAAATAAAAATCTTCGCCAGCTTGGCGAGTGTTCATACCACCTTGTTTTTTGTAGGTTTCGGCTCTAACAGCCATACTTGAGCCTACAGTTTGAAATGCATAAGGATGCCCTGTCCATCGCAATGCATCAACCATGTATCTCAAATGCAATTCGTATTCGACAATTAATTGATTGTCAGATATTTGATGTTCATAATAAATACTTGCAGCTGGCGTTTTCTTGTAAGTCAAAAAATGTTTTTCTACTGCAATTAAATAAGTATCTTCAACTGTGCAATCGGCATCCAAAGCTATCATTATTCCGCTTTTTACAATATTATCGGTTTGAAACAACTCATAAGCCAAATCCATGCCTGTTTTTCGAGCCAAACCTACGCTTTGTTGCTTTAGTTCGACTAGTTTTGGTAAAAAATGTATTTCATTTAATTTATTATTTTCTATCCAATTTTGGACATCAAAAAGCGTTTTTTGATTAAATATTTTGATTTCTTCGGTTGAATCAATGGCATGATTAATCAAAATAATCACATCAACCTTGTTTTTAGGTAATTTACATACCAAAAGCGAGTCTAACGTTTTTAAAATTTCGGGTTCTTTATAACACGGAATTATAATTTTAAGATACAAATCTTCAATCATGTCGCAAATTGACTAATTAGTTTTTGAAAGTGAATCATAATTTAAAAAATTTAGGTTAATCTCGCAACTATAAATTTATTCTTTTGGTACATTATAATATTACAGTAATTGGAAAAGTACAAGGTGTATCGTTTAGACAATATACCAAAACAGCAGCACACAATCTTAAAATCAAAGGTTTTGTAAAAAATTTACAAAACGGAAATGTGTATATTGAAGCCGAGGGTGCAGATGATTTAGTAATGAAATTTGTTGATTGGTGCCACATTGGTTCGCCAAAATCGAGAGTCGAAACTGTAGAAATAGAAACTTCAAAGCTCAAAAGATTTGAAAATTTTGAGATTAGGCAATAGTTTACTAATATTTCAATAAATCAAGCAATTTTTGTTTTAGCCTATTTTTGGGCAAAAAGTTTTCTTCGAGTTCTTTTGCAAATGGTACTGGCGTGTCTAAACTACCTAAGCGAAACACAGGTGCATCGAGCGAAGTGAAACAATTTTCGGCAATTTCGGCAGCAATTTCGGCAGCAATACTGCCTGTTAATGTATCTTCTGTGAGTACTAAAACTTTACCTGTTTTGCGTACCGATTCAAAAACCAATAGTTTATCCCAAGGCAAAAGTGTACGCAAATCCACAATTTGAGCATCAATATTTTCGAGTTCGGCAACATCTAAAGCCCAATGGACTCCCATTCCGTATGTAATTATCGTAAGTTCATTCCCCTCTCTTACAACTTTTGCTTTGCCAATTGGCGTATAAAAATCTTCTTCAGGCACATTATCTTTTATGCTACGATACATGGCTTTGTGTTCAAAAAACAAAACTGGATTTTGGTCGGCAACGGCACTATTGAGTAAACCTTTTGCATCTTTTGGCGAAGACGGATATACAATTTTTAAGCCTGGTGTATGAAAAAAATATCCTTCTGGCGATTGAGAATGAAACGGACCTGCCCCAACTCCGCCACCTGTTGGCAGACGAATAACCACATCTGCAACTTGCCCCCAACGGTAATGCGATTTTGCTAAGTTGTTGATAATCTGTGAAAAAGCATTGCTAACAAAATCAGCAAACTGAATTTCTACTATCGATTTGCAATTATTTATGGCTAAACCAAGCGAAGCCCCCACCAAAACCGATTCCGAAAGTGGTGTGTTTTTTATTCGCTCTTTACCAAATTTCTCTACTAAGCCTTCTGTTACTTTAAAAACTCCACCAAACTCTGCCACATCTTGCCCATAAAGCACCAAGTTTTGATATTTTTCTAAATTATATACCAACGCTTGTTGAATAGCGTCTATAAACCGAATTTCGCTTCCGTTTGAAAAATCATTTTCGGTATCAATCTGATTATGAGAGGCATATATGTCTTTAACTTCATTTTCAAAATTAGTAATTTTTGAATTTTTATCATCTACAATTTTAAATGCGAGTTCAATTTCTTCTTTTATTTCGGATTTAAAAGCATCGATACTATTTGGAGTAAGCACAAATTCGTCTATCAAATATTTTTCAAAACGTGCAATAGGATCTTTTGCTTTCCATTTTTCGAGCAAGTCTGGCGAAACAAAGTTATTATCTGCACCTTCTTCGTGTCCACGCATGCGAAAAGTGATGGCTTCTACCAAAACTGGACGAGGATTATTTCTAATATTTTGTGCCATTTGCGAAATCACATCATAGACTTCCAAAATATTATTTCCATCTACTTGCAAAGCATCTATTCCATAGCCAGGTGCTTTATCAATAATAGTTGAGCAGTTAAATTGCTCATTTACAGGTGTAGAAAGACCAAAACCATTGTTTTCGACCACAAAAATAATAGGCAAACTCCAAACCGCAGCCAAATTGAGTGCTTCGTGAAAATCGCCTTCGCTTGTGGCACCTTCGCCACAAATCACAACTGTAGCCTTGGCTTTTGATTGCAACAAATTGCCATACGCAACCCCACAAGCCACTGGCAATTGGGCAGCCATGTGCGAAATCATAGCACCAATATAATGTTCTTTTGATCCAAAATGAAACGAACGTTCCCTACCTTTTGTAAATCCTTCGGCTTTGCCTTGCCATTGGGCATAGAGTTTTTGGAGCGGCAAATTACGATTTACAAACACTCCTAAATTGCGATGTGAAGGAAAAATCCATTCATCGGCTTGCAACCCAATGGCGATGCCAGCCGAAATGGCTTCTTGCCCCCAAGCCGAAAACCATTTGTTTATTTTGCCTTGTCGCACCAATAAAATCATTTTTTCCTCTATCAATCGAGGTTTTAAAATGCCTTTATAAAGGTTGACTAAAAGTTCGTTAGAAAAATTTTTTCGGTTAAAAACCATTTTTAGCTTAAAGAATATCGATTTTGTATTTCAACCACAAATCTACACCAAAAGAAGTAAAAATATAATATCGAGCTAATTTATGCAAATAAATGTTTTGATAAGTTTTCTGTTAGTTTGCAATCTGAGCTTTATTTATAACTGAAAAAGTAAACACTTACTAAACTTACATTTTGTTTTGTATAATTTGTTTACAAATTGGAAGTAATGTGTGATTGTAATAAAAAAATATTGTAATTAATTTGTTAGAAACTAAGACAAGTAAAACGAGGTCAATTAGGGTAAATGACATTGACAATAAACCTCAAAACCAGAAATTTTGATAGGTTACTTTTTGTATTTTTTAGTTATTAACTGTAATATTGTCGATAAAGCACATAAATATTTCGACTAATTACTATATTTGGGTTGGATTTGCCATAAAACACCTGTTTTTACCATGCGTATGAAAAAAATCTTATTTTTGTTAAGCAGTATTGTTTCTTTTTTTGCTGTTGCACAATTTCCGCAGCCAGTGTTGAGAATGCTATTTGATGCTTTAAATGGATATAATAATATAAATACAACTTCAGGTGTATCTAATGGGGTATTTAGTGGTGCAGGTGCGCAAATTTCTGACAGGTGTGGTGTTTCAAACAATAGTTTTAATTTTTTTTATGCAGGTGGTGGAAATCATGTAGTTGTTACAAATGACCCACAATTGGATATACTAAATCAGTTTACAATTTCATTTTGGTTAGAAACTTATAATGGCGCAAGTAGGTATGTTGTTTCTAAGCCTCCTTATTATCTATATGCCATTGGGACTGGAGAAATCTTTCAATCAATTACTGGGATAGGTAGTACTACAACAGGAATAGTTACTCCCAATGGAGGTTGGAATCATTATGTAATTTCAAAAAATTCTTCAAATATTTTTTCATATTATCTAAATGGTAGTTTAATAGGCAGCAATTTTTTAAATACATTAACATCTAGTACAAATTTGTTAATTAACGGGTTTTCTACGGATGGGTTGACTTCTTCATCACTTCATATGAACGGGACTATGAATGATTTTTCGTTTTTTAATCAATATTTATCTGCAAATGAAGTTTTAAAATGGTATAAATCTTCACAAGTAAACCAACCTTTAACTTTTTCAGTATGTCCTAGTGGTACAAATTCAATCTTGTTACCATTAAATATTTTATTTGGAGCAAATTATTCTATTACTGGTTGGTTTAAAAATGGGACAAACTTAGGTTTGACGACAACTTCAATATCTTTATCTTCTGCTGATATAGGAAGTATAATTTCTATAACTGGATTAAGTTCATGCGGTTCTTTTGAATCAAACTCAACTACAGTAGTAGGCGGTGTATTCCCGTCTCCTACAATAACAGGTATCTCAGGCACTAGCAACACCCGTTGTAACAATACTTCTACCACTATTACTTGCTCTGCTGTTGGCAACTCGCTTTCGTATAAATGGCTCAAAAATGGAAGTGTAATTGGTGCAGCTACCGATGGGGGAGTGTATAAAAACTTCAATACAGCCACATTATCCATCACTGGCTTTCCTACATCATTGGTTGGTACAGCACAAGATTTTACTTGCTCAGTAACAGGGCTTTGCGATGGAGTCTTGTCTGCCATTTATACAATTAGTATTACAGGTGTTCCAACGTTTTCGGGGTTGAGTTTAGGTGCTTCGGAGTGTGTAGGTCAGCCATATACACTTTCTGCCACGGGCATATATGCCAATACCTACCGTTGGCGTAGAGGCTTTTCGCTTACCGATGGCGTTTCTGATGGAGGCATTTATACCAATGCAACTACACAAACTTTGTCTATTTCTGCTTTGCCTGGTAACAGTACTTCAACCGTTTTAGGATACACTTTGAGAGCTTTTGGAACTTGTGGCACCACTACTTCGTCTGTTATTTCTATAACCGTAAATGGAATTACGAGTATTTCGGGTCCAGCTACTAATACAAATTATTGTTTAGGAAATACAAAAACTATTTCTGTTACCACAAATGCTGGTGTTGGAATAACATATCAGTGGGGAATGTGGGATAATACTTTATCTACATATACTCCAATTTTTAATAACACATTTATAGCTGGAGTTGGAACAGTAAATGGTGTAAACGCCTCAGGTTTGAGTATTAGTGGTATGTTATCAACTATTTCTGATGTCTTTATTGCAACTGCTACTGGCGTTTGTGGTAGTTATCAATCATCAGTTGCTGGGTTTACAATGTCTAATCCTATTACTGCAACAGTGCCATCTGGAGTTACTGTATGTAATAATAGCACTGCCACTTTTGTTGCAACTATAACTGGTACACCTTCAGCAATGATTTGGTTAGAGTCTACCAATTTAGGAGCAAGTTATTCTCCTTTGTCTGGCGAAACAAGTTCAATATATTCAGATACTAAAACAACAGGCGATGATAATAAAAGATATGCTTTATCGCTAACAGGGTTTTGTGGTAGTTTTACAACAACTGGAACAATTTTAAATGTTCAAAATAATACTTCTATTACCACAGTAGTTAGTCCACTCATTTGCCAAGGTACATCAGGTGTTGTTACAGTTACAGCCATTTCTGTAAATCCTGTTTATCAATGGTACAAAAACAGTGTATCTATCACATCGGCAACTGATGGAGGCATTTATGGTACAAGTTTTACAACAGTAGGATTAAACATTGCAAATGTTCCACTTAGCCTAAATGGTGCAAATCTATATGCAACTGTTGATGGCGAATGTGGAGGTGTGCAAATTTCTCCAACTGTAACAATTAATGTTGGCACAACTGTAGGAATAAGTGCAAATCCACCATTAACTTTTACAACTTGCTTAGGATTATCAACTTTTGTAAATGCTTTAGCTACAGGAACAGGAGTAAATTATCAGTGGCAATATTTTTTTAGCTCGTGGCAAAATGTTACAAATGCAGGTGGTGCTTTTGCAGGAGCAACTTCAAATCAATTAACAGTAAGCAACTTTCCAAATACACTAAATGGAGTCAGCTTTAGGGTAAGTGTAACTGGAACTTGCGGAATTGGAATAGCTTCGCAAGTAAGTACTTTGCAAGTTAATTTCGGACCAAATATTTCTGTTTTTGGCTTAAAACCAAAATATTGTAATTATGATGATCCTGATATTTTAGAAGCATTTACTGACTTAAGTTTTCCTTTAAGTACAGTTGCTGGATTATTTACAGCAATTAGTGGAGGTGCTGGACTTTCTATAACAGGTATGGGATTCAATAAGGCTGCATTTCGACCATTTGTTTATTCAAATACTACTCCAGTAGCGATTAGATATACCTCTGCCCCAAATGCTTTGGGATGTAGAAATATAACAACATTAACTTCAACCGTGTATTCTGTTTCTGGTTTTGGCCTGCAATTTGTAGGTTTAGGAGGTACATTTCCTAGCTCACAAACTTCGCCTGAAAATTTAGTGCTTACTGCAACAGGTGGTTTTCTTGGAACTAGCTCTTTTTTGGGAACTTTTCCTGGCATGAATCAATCTGGAGTTGTAGGAGATTTATTTTATCCCAACAATGTAAATCCAGCACCAAATATTGGTAACATTACTAAAGATGTTTATATCACTGGACAATTTACAGAATCGGTTTCTGGATGCTCTGCAATGATAGTATCAACAGTAAGTGTGTTTTTCCCACAAAATAATTATGCTTTTATTCCACTTATTACAACAAATGGTTATGTCGATTTACCCAATAAATCTTCATTTTGTAGTACAGATTATGCCATACGATTGATTTCATTTACTGGATTTCAAACACCAGAAAATTTGTTTTCAACAAGATGTCCTAGGAGTTTTGCATTATCTATAGCAGGTATTTCAAACTCTGTAATTGGTAGTAGTTTAGTTTTTGATGCCATTACAGGAACAAATAGATTTGATATGAATAATTTTACTTTTATTCCAGGAAATTTATCTAATGGGAATTATATTTTGAATTATTATTTTGATCAAACCTCTTTTCTAAGTTCTTGTACAAATCCTAGAAACAGTCCCCAAATATATATACAAAACAATCAACAAATCGAGGTTTTTGCAAAACCTTCACCGCCAAATGTTAGTAGTGTTAGTGTGTGCGAAGATTTAATAAATATCAATCAGGTAATAAACGTTAGTGGTCTTGCTAATGAATATTATACAACTACTTCAACTTCAAGTATAATTAGCTCACTAAGTGGATTAAACATTGTTACACTCCAACAATTAGGAATTTCGACAGCAAGTGGAGTTGGAAATTATTTATATTATGTTCGCCAATATGTTAATGGCTGTCCAAGCGATTTGAGTGTAATTACTGTTACAATTAGGTTAAAACCTACAAAACCTGTAATTACAACGAGTTTGCCACCAACTGGCGGATGTATAAATAAAAATGTGAATGACAATTATTTTACATTATCAGCAAGTACTACTGGTGCAAATGGATATGATTGGGATATTAATCATAACAATGCACTACGTAATAATAATTTCAATTTTGTTAATTCGGGCTTTTATACTGATTATTTTAGAACAAATGCTTTAGAACAGGTAATAACTGTTACAGCAAAGTCAATTTTAAACAACTGTTACAGCGATCCTGAATTAAAGCTTATTTCGCTTAATGATTTGCCACCTATACCTACCGTTTCAAATTTTGATAATGGATGTTTAGATTTTAATAATAATTTTTATCAATTACCAAAATTAAAATTTAGTGTCAATCACAATGAACCTGTAATATTTGAATCTCAATTTCAAGCACCAAATATTACAACTTTGCTTGGTTTTAGCTTAACTACATTTGATGGACTATCTAATCATGCCATTTCATTAAATCAAGTTGTAGTTACAACCACTGGGCAAATTGAACTTTTAAATTATTTTGCTATAAGTTCTATTACAGGTTGTAAAAGCATCGTACCTATAAAATTAGCTAAAAATATTTTTAGTACTCCTAATCAACCCGTTTCTACACCTATTGACATTTATTGCAATAGTTCAATGTATGGAGTAGTAACTGCTTCAGGTACAGCTATTAATTGGTATGGCGAGTCGAATGCAACAACAACTGGTTTAGCTACTGGCACAATTTTTAATGTTTCATCTGTAATGCCAATGAATAGGTATCTTAAAAATATCCATACCGACACTTTGTTTTATGCCACACAAACTACCAATGGGTGTGAAAGTTCTACCACAGGAGTTAGATTTAGGATGTATGAACCATTTGTTTCTATGCCTATTTCAAGTACACCATTGACTGTTCCATATATTAATTTGCAATTTGGCACTCAGCCTTGCGAAGGAAATGCTGGCTATGCTTGGATTTATAACTACAGTAATAATGCAAATTTTAACCATCCACTTGCAGGGACTAAAGATTTGATTATAAAAGATTATTTATACTTTAATAAAACGTTTTCTGGGAATAATTTATTTGAAAATGGCAACAATAGAATAGCTTACGAAATCGGGTCGTATTCATTTGGACAAAACCCCAAATTTGATATTCAAGAAATATTTAAAACGCCATCTAACAAAATATGTAGTTCGGTTACTACTTTATCAGGATGGCAATTAGTTCAAAAACCTAGACCTACTCCTCCTGTTTTGAGAGATACGGCCTATTGTGTGCCAGGTTTAGTTGGGAACATTTTAGCTTTATCAACTGTTTCAGGTGGATTTAATCCTATTTTCAAATGGAATGAATATAATATTGGGTCTTTACCAAAAACATATAACACTTTTTCATCAAACGATGTTATTCCAAAGGCTACTGTAACAGGCTCTACGCTTACAGGATTTCATAAAAGTGTTTTTGCCACATCTATTTCTGTGCTAAACATCTCTGCCACAAACGATATTGCTGCCGATACAAGTAATTACGAATATTATGTAACACAAGTTGTGGACGGATGCGAAAGCTTTGGTTCTACTATTCAAAAACTTAAGTTATATTATACTCCTGATTTACCAATAACAACAAAAAAACAAGAATTTTGTAGTGGACAAACTATTCTTCCATTTGGCATTGTAATTACTCCAAATACAAAAAACACTCAAATTGACTGGTTTTCAACCACAAGTTTGAACAGTATGGTTGCAACAAGTGTTACATCTTATTTGCCACCATTATCTTCAACGCTTGGTTGGACTAATACAACTACATCATATTTGGATTATATAGGATATGTAACCGCTTTGCAGTATAAAAGAAATTATCCAAAGCTAAATTTTGCAGGTTGTAGAAGTTCTTTTGCAAGCGATACAATTAGAGTAAAAGCCAATCCACCTACTCCAACTTCTACAAAACTTGTTAAATATTGTCTTCAATTTGGTGGACTTTCTAATGTACTAACTGCAAATGGTATAGCAGGAATAAATTCTGATTTTACTTGGTCAGATTTGGCTTCCAGTTCTTCTGTAAATTCTTCTCAATTTAATCCAAATATTGGATTAAGTTTTCCAAGTACAAATAAATATGGTGTTTCACAAAATTATGATGGATGCCAAAGTCCTGAATTAGTTGTAACAGTTACCGTTTATAATTTACCACAAGCAACATTTTCAGGAATAAATACAACATATTGTGATGGGGTTTTACCTAGCACATTAACTGGGACAAATATAAATGTCTTAGTTTCAAAACAGTTTTCAATTTATGATTTAACAAATTCAATCAGTAATTCCCCTTATTTAACAACATTTGGTGGGGCATCTTCTCATTTAGCAATATTTGATGTACGAAATCCTGCAACTACAGTAGATAAAAAATATGCTATTACATATACTGTATCAGATACCAACAATTGTGTAAATGACTATACAGAGCGTATCAATGTTTTTGCAAAACAAGTTTTTTCGTTTAATGCCTTTGATGATAAAAATAATAGCAAAACAATTTATTGTAGTAATGATAACAAAACTCAATTAAGAGGTACTGCTCCGTTTGGTAGTTTTTCATCGTTGCCCTCGAGTGCAACTATAGGAAATGAGTTTTTCCCAAATGCAACTGGTGTAATTACAAATAGTTCTATCGTTGATACTGTAAAGGTAATTTATAGTTATGCAGATAATAATAATTGTAATGGTTCTACTGAAAAGAAATTTATTGTAAAACCTAGTCCAAATGCTTCTTTCAAAATGTCTTCACATTGTGTTGGTATTTCAAGTTTAACTGGAGTTAGTACAATTGTTGGGAAAAATAACGATGGGATTAATTATTTCACATGGTTTATAAACAACGATTCTATATCTAATCAAAAAAATATTTCTTACGAATTTATTGCTTCTGGACTTTATAATATATCGTATTATGTAGAAAGTGATTTAGGTTGCCATGCAGAATTTAGTGCAGATTCTACCATTGATGCTTATCCAGTTGTAAATTTCGATTGGAAAAATATTTGTAGTGGTGATATTACACAATTTACAAACAAATCTTTTATTCCTGTTGGCGGTGGTTTGCTCAAAGATGTAACTTGGAAATTTGCATCAAATCCTGAACAAACCGTATCTTCATTAACCGTAAATCCGTCTTTTAATTTTGGGCAGACAAATGCATATCCTGTAACACTAAAAGTTTCTACACAAGAAAATTGTGTAACTTCTCTTACCAGTACTGTGAATATTTTGCCAGTTGCTACGATTTCTGGATTTGATTCTTATACTGAAAATTTTGAAGCAAATACAGGGAATTGGTTTGCTAATGGACTGAATTCGAGCTGGATTTGGGGTTCTTTAACTGGCACAAACACAGGAGTAAATACAAGTTCATACTGGGCAACAAATCTTAATAATGGAAATTATAATCAAAACGAACGCTCTTATTTATATGGACCTTGTTTAGATATTAGAGGATTAAATCGACCAATGATTCGTATGGATTTGAAATACAAAACAGCAAACGCAAATAACGATGGAATGGTGTTGCAGTTTGCATTAAGTGGCGATACTGTTTGGCAACCCGTTGGAAATCAAGGAACTGGAATTAATTGGTATAAAAGCAGAAATATTGTAAACAATCCTGGAGAGCAAGTTCAATTTTTGACAAATATTTTAAATAATCCACAAACTGCTCCTACAACTGGTGCATATTTTAGACAAATGGGCTGGAATGGAAATTCACAAGATTGGATAACGGTAAGAAATACGCTCGATGAAGCCAAAAATCAATCTTTAGCTCAAAATCAAAAAATAAGATTGCGGTTAGCTTTTGCAACTTCTGGAAATGTAGTTTCTGATGGATTTGCAGTTGATAATGTTGTGGTAAGTTCGAGATCTAAAAAAACGTTAATTGAAAATTTTGCAAATATCAATTCTGTAGCTTCCAATACGGCACAATCTCAAACATTAGATAACTTTTTCACTACAAACAAAGAGGATGTGGTTGGATTAAACTATCATACTGGGTTTCCAACAACCGATGTTTTCAATGCTTTTAATCCATCTGATCCAAGTACAAGAGTATTATATTATGGAGTAGAAACTATACCAAGAGCGGCTGTAAATGGAGAGTTAGTTTCAGGTAGTTCAACAAATATTGGTTTGAATTTCTTACTTGATCAAACGTTGCTTGACCCAGCTTTTGAAATAAGAGCTGCATTTAGTAATCAAAATAATTTATTTGCTGTTACCGCTCAATTTGTTGCAAACCCACAATTAGGGATAGCAAACACTAGTTCAAAAGAATACATTGCTCATGTGGCGGTTGTTGAAAAAACTATTTCTTCTATTCCAAATACTACATTAACAAAATCATATAAAAATGTACTCAAACGCATGTTGCCAAACCCTGCTGGTACATCTTTGATTGAGACTTGGAATGCTGGCACTAGCAAAACCATTTATCAATCGTGGGCTTATGCCAATGGTGATTTATACAATAAAGACAGTTTGGCTGCCATTATATTTATTCAAGATAAAGAAACCAAAAAAGTATTACAAGCACAATTGATTGGCTTGGGTGTGCCGCCAACCACAATGCCAACTAGTTTTGATGATAAAAATTCAATAGAAAACAAAGGAGTTTTCGAGGTTTACCCAAATCCTTCTGCCACAGTTTTCAATATTATTTATTCTTTATCAGATGTTAAAAACTGGGAATTATTTGATGTTACTGGTAGAGTTTTGCAATCAGGATTACTTGAAAATGGGTCTAAAACAGAAATTGATGCAGAAAATTTAGCCAATGGAATTTACCATCTCAAAATTGGTAATTCGATTAAAAAATTGGTTGTAAATCATTAGAACCGAAAACGTTGTCAATGGTTGAAAATCTTGACAAACGTTTTTTTACTTACAAACTTTTACAAATGTTTTTAATGTAAAAAGTTGAATCGAATACCTGTTTTTTTAGTATATTCTTGCTTTAGTAAATCAAAATAAAATTTAGCAAACATTTTTTGATTGCATTTTTACACTTTGTTGTAAATTTGCAATCCCAAATATATTATTAAGTAAGAATTATGTTCGAAAGTTTAAGTGCCAAGCTCGATAATGCCATCAAAACCCTAAAAGGACAAGGCAAAATATCTGACATTAACATTGCTCAAACCGTAAAAGAAATACGAAAAGCATTGCTTGATGCCGATGTAAATTATAAAGTAGCAAAAGAAATTACGGACAAAATTAAAGACGAAGCAATTGGACAAAAAATCTCAATTTCTGTGTCTCCAGGACAGTTATTTACTAAAATTGTTTCTGATGAGCTTACTCGTTTGATGGGTGGCACTAAAGTAGATATTAATTTAAAAACTGATGTTTCGGTAATATTAATGTCGGGATTGCAGGGTTCTGGTAAAACAACTTTTTCGGGTAAGTTGGCAAAAATGCTCAAAAGTCAAGGCAGACAAGTGCAACTTATCGCTTGTGATATTTACAGACCAGCAGCCATTGACCAACTCAAAGTTTTGGGAGAAACTATTGGAGTTGATGTTTATGCCGAACCCGAAAGCAAAAATGCTATTCAAATTGCAAAAAATGGAATTGAGTTTGCCAAAAAGAATAATAGAAAAGTAATCATTATCGATACTGCTGGTCGTTTGGCAGTTGATGAAGAAATGATGCAAGAAATAGAAGGAATTAAAAAAGCTGTTAATCCTTCCGAAATACTTTTTGTGGTTGATGCCATGACTGGGCAAGATGCTGTAAACACAGCTCGTGTTTTTAATGAAAGATTAAATTTTGATGGAGTAGTTTTAACAAAATTAGATGGCGACACACGTGGTGGAGCTGCTCTTTCTGTAAAACATGAAGTTAATAAACCAATAAAATTCATTGGTACGAGCGAAAAAATGGATGGAATAGATGTATTTCATCCTGATCGTATGGCTCAACGGATTTTGGGAATGGGTGATGTGATTTCGTTGGTAGAAAAAGCACAACAAGTTTTTAACGAAGAAGAAGCCCGTAAAATCAATAAAAAAATCAGTAAAAATCAGTTTGATTTCAATGATTTTTTGAGCCAATTGGAGCAAATCGACAAAATGGGAAATGTGAAAGACCTAATGGGCATGATTCCAGGAATGAACAAAGCTGCAAAAGATGTAGAAATTGACGAAAATATGTTCAAACCTATGAAAGCAATGATACAATCGATGACACCAAAAGAAAGAGAAAATCCTGATATTATTACACAATCTCGCAGAATAAGAATTGCTAAAGGAAGCGGAAATTCGATTCAAGAAATGAATAAATTCATCAAACAATTTGAAGACATGAGAAAAATGATGAAAATGATGAACAACAAACATGCTATGAAAAATTTGATGGGCAGAATGGGTATTCCGGGTATGTAATTATAAAATTGTGTATTTAATTCAATTTTAATTTTTTTATTCATTAGGAATTCTATTTTTGTATGCTTTTAAAAAAGTTAAATTTCTCGTTTTTGATTTATTTAAATTAAAATCAGAAATTTGTTTTTCATTCAAAATGGATATTTCGTA
The DNA here is from genome assembly GCA_004293915.1 of Bacteroidota bacterium. GTDB lineage: Bacteria > Bacteroidota > Bacteroidia > Cytophagales > UBA9547 > REAG01. The sequence goes on from RDZG01000062.1 coordinate 20,969, forward strand.
TTTATTTCTTTCATTTTTATTGGTTCCTTTGGGGCTAATTATTCCAACTAAGTTTAAGTCTTTTTTTAGCTTATTGATAGTTTCGATTGCATCATTTATTTCAATTTCTTTTGCCTTAGATGCTTTTTTTGGACATACCACAAAAGGTTTTATTGGTTCTGAAAACGAACCATTTTCCCTATATTTTGTTGTTGATAATTTATCGGCTTTTTTTATTTTTTTGATAAACATTGTTGTTATGTCGGCTTTGGTATATGGCATTGGTTATATGAAAAAATACACTGAAATAAGTAAAATTAATTTACATTATTTTGCTTTTAATTTCCTACATATCAGCATGTTGCTTTTGTGTATTGTCCAAAGTTTTGTGCCTTTTTTGATATTTTGGGAGATTATGGCTGTTAGTTCTTTTCTTCTGGTTTTGTTTGATTCAAAAAATAAAGAGGTTTTGCGATCGGCAATCAATTTTTTAGTTCAAATGCATGTTTGCATGGCAATACTTTTGGTTGGTATGCTTTGGCTAATGGGTTCGACAGGCATAACAACTTTTGAGGCAATGAAAGTTTATTTTTCGACACACAATAATATTTGGATGTTTCTACTTTTTTTTATTGGTTTTGGTATGAAAGCAGGCTTTGTTCCGCTTCACACTTGGTTGCCCAAAGCCGACCCAGCTGCACCTGATCATGTGGCAGCAGTGATGTCTGGAGCAGCTATAAAATTGGGATTATATGGCATTTTGCGGACACTTTCTTTTGTTCAAAACGAAAAATACGAAATAGGTATGTTCTTGATTATCATTAGTTTAATTACAGGACTTTATGGAATTTTTAATGCCATCATGCAAAAAGACATGAAAAAATCTTTGGCATATAGTAGCATCGAAAATATTGGAATTATTGGGCTTGGGCTTGGAATAGGTTTTTTGGGAATTGCAGTAAATAATTTCAGTTTAGGTTTTTTGGGATTGGCTGGAGCTATTTTACATATTCTAAATCATGCATTATTCAAAACTTTATTGTTTTTAGGTACTGGCAATATTTTTAACCAAGCTGAAACCACAAATATGGAATTGTTGGGAGGTGTAATAAAAAAATCTCCTATCACAAGCATTACTTTTTTAATTGGTGCATTGGCAATTTGTGGTTTACCACCTTTTAATGGATTTATATCCGAATTTTTGATTTATGATGGTATAATTTCTGAGTTTAACAAAGGAAATGTATCTATTGATGTATTGTTGCTGGTTTCTTTATTTAGCATTTCACTTATTGGTGGTTTAGCAATTTTTAATTTTACTCGCATATTTGGAATAGTTTATTTGGGAACTGCTCGTTCGCCAAAAGTGGAAAAAATGCAAGAAGTAGAACCCATAATGTATATCACACAATTTGTTATTATTGCAATTATTCTTACTGTTTCTTTTTTCTCTAGCTTTTATTTACAGTTTATAAGTCAAATCATTGCATCTTTTATGCCTAATTATCATACCATTCCTTTTGCAGCTTTAGCACCTCAAAATGAGATAGTTGTGGTTTTAGTTGTGCTTATAAGTATTGTTTTAATTATGTTTTTTGTGCGTAAGTTTGTGGTGCAAGCCAATGGCGAATCGTATGGACCAACTTGGGGCTGTGGCTATGTTGGCGAAACTAAAAAAATGCAATATACCGCTTCATCTTTTTCTGAAAGTTTTGAAAAACTTGCTTTTTTATCTTTATTCAAAACTACAAAATATAAAGAAATAGAAAAAACGGATATCTTTCCTGTTTCAAGAACTTTTGTACAAACGAATGAAGATATTTTAGAAGAAAATATCATAGACCCGCCAATTAGTTATATACAAAAAAACCTAAAAAACTTTGCAATTTTCAAATCTGGTAACACGCAAACTTATGTTTGGTATGCTTTTTTATTTATTTTGGTTTTATTTATAATTACATTTTTTAATATCATATAAAATGTTTGGAATCGTAATTTTAATCATTTGTAGTTTATTTTTTTTAGGAATTGTAACCCGAACCAAAAGCTTAATGCAAGGCAGAAAAGGTCCTAGTGTGATTCAAAACATGAAAGATATTTTTAGATTATTTAATAAAGCCACCATATATAGCACCACAACAAGTTTTATTTTCAAAATTGCTCCAATAATTTATTTTAGTACAGTTGTAACTGCCTTATTATTAGTACCTTTTTTTAGCCAGAAAGCCATTATTTCTTTCGATGGAGACTTTGTTTTTTTTGCTTATTTGCTTGCTTTAGGCAAGTTTTTTATGATTTTATCAGCATTAGATACAGGCAGTCCGTTTGAAGGAATGGGTGCAAATCGTGAAGCACTTTTTTCGATGTTAGTTGAACCTGCTTTTTTTATTTTGTTGGCTTCGTTTGCGATGTACACAGGCAAAACTTCGTTTTATGAAATCTTTTATGATTTTATTGATTTAAAAGATGCTACATCTGTGTTCTTGATTATCATAGCAGCTTATATTTTGATACAAGTTGCGATGATAGAAAATAGTCGTTTGCCAGTTGATGACCCAAAAACACATTTGGAACTTACTATGATTCACGAAGTAATGATTTTGGACAATAGTGGTTTTGATTTAGGTTTGATTTTATATACATCTTCGCTAAAATTTGTGATGTATGGCATGTTGCTAAGTAATTTATTTATAGATAGTTCCATGCACATTTTTGTGCAGGTAGGGTTGGTTGTTTTAATACAATTTTTATTTGCAATTTTGGTTGGAATGATAGAAAGTTTTAGAGCCAGAGAGCGAATGAAAAAAAATTCTCACTTTATTTTTACACTCACCGTAATGTCGATGATGGTATTTTTTGGTGTTTTATTAATGATGAATAAAATTTAAATACAAAAAGTTATATCCTTATACAATAATTTACAAAAAGTAAAGTTATAGCTATATAAATTCTATAACTTATGATTAACCGCAATTATTCTCAATTAACCCTCGATGAAGTGGTTTTTGAGCAACGCAATCAAGCGTATGGAGCATTTGAACTTCGCCAAATTTATAATTACCACTTATTGAAGTCGGTTTTTATCATGTTTTTTGGTGTAAGTATGTTGGCTGTTGTGCCAATCGTTTTAAATTACATAAACACTGGAAAAATCGAACCGATTTCAATCATTGAAAACAAGGATAATGATGTTCCATATATCTTTACACCAATTGAGATTATTCCCGAAATAATTCCAAAAACAGAAAAACCTGCTGCGATTTCAAAGCCAATTGTTTCGACAAATTTGGCATACAAACCAGTTGAAAATGTGCCAGAAAAGCCCGTTGAGGCTATAGAAAATGCTGGAGTAAAAACAGACATAGTGGACGCAAATCTTACAAAATCTGATTTAAATTCAATTATAAATGGAGGTTTGGAAAATGCTCCAATTGAAACAAACGTTCTCGAAGTTGATGTTCCAATAAACTTTGCATCTTCTATGCCGGTTTTTAAAGGTTTGAATTTGTATTTGAGTAAAAATCTAATTTTTCCATCCGAAATGGCAGCAAAAGGTGTATCTGGAAAATTAGTAGTTAGCTTTATAGTTGGGAAAAATGGGAAAATTAGAGATTTAAAAATTGCACGTTCGAGCGGATACGAAGCTTTTGATAACGAAGCACTTCGGGTTGTTGCCCAAATGCCCGATTGGCAACCCGGTTTGCAAAACAATAAAGCGGTAAGTGTTTTACAATTATTACCCATCAATTTTAAATTACTCGAAGATAAATAATTTAAGATTAAATGCCCTATAAAGCATAGTTTGTGTTTATCAAACTATGCTTTATAGTTTTTTTACATTATTTTTATATTATACCATTATATTTTTTGTCGCAATCATATTTTTGTCGCAATTTTGATGTCTTATTTACAAAAAAAGATGTTAAGAACACATACAGCAGGCGAATTAAGAATTTCAGATAAAGGTAAAACTGTAACACTTTGTGGTTGGGTACAAACTATTCGCGACAAAGGTGCGTTGATTTGGATAGATATTAGAGATAGATATGGCATAACCCAACTTTTGATTGAAGAAGCAAAAGTAGATAAAAATGTTTTGGAAACTGCCCGAAAACTAGGTCGTGAGTTTGTAATTAAAGCAATCGGAACGGTGCAAGAACGTCAATCAAAAAACGATAAAATAGGCACTGGCGATGTAGAAATCGCACTTTCGAGTTTAGAAATTTTAAATGCTTCGAAACTTCCTCCTTTTACTATTGAAGACGAAACCGATGGCGGTGAGGATATTCGTATGAAATACAGATATTTAGATTTGCGTAGAAATCCTGTAAGAAATTCGCTTATTTTAAGACATAAATTGGCTCAGGAAATCCGTAAATACATGGATAGTAAAGATTTTTTAGAAGTAGAAACTCCAGTTTTGATAAAATCTACGCCAGAAGGAGCGAGAGATTTTGTGGTGCCAAGCAGAATGCACCCAGGCGAATTTTATGCTTTGCCTCAATCACCTCAAACTTTCAAACAGCTTTTGATGGTTTCGGGATTTGACCGTTATTTTCAGATTGTAAAATGTTTTAGAGATGAAGATTTACGTGCCGACCGCCAACCAGAATTTACGCAAATCGACTGCGAAATGAGTTTTATTGAGCAAGAAGATATTTTAAATATGTTTGAAGGTTTAATTGTGCATCTTTTCAAACAAACCAAAAGCATTGATTTGGGTACTTTCCCCCGCATGACTTATGCAGATGCAGCCCGATTGTATGGTTCAGATAAGCCAGACACACGTTTTGGAATGGAATTTGTGCCTTTGAAAGTAAAAGCCGAAAACACAGATTTAACTTCGGGCAAGGATTTTGCCGTGTTTGATGCTGCCGAAACCGTATTGGGAATTTGTGCTAAAGGCTGTGCCAATTATACCCGAAAACAAATAGATGAACTTACCGAATGGATCAAAAGACCGCAAATTGGTGCAAAAGGCTTGATTTATGCCAGAATAGAAGAAGATGGAAGTATAAAATCTTCGGTTGATAAATTTTACAACCAAGACGATTTGCAAAAATGGGCAAAAGCTATGAAAGCCGAAAAAGGCGATTTATTACTTATCGTTTGTGGCGATGATGCAAAAGCCCGCAAACATTTGTGTGAATTAAGATTAGAAATGGGTTCAAGACTCGGACTGAGAGATAGAAATAAATATTCGGTTTTATGGGTGGTAGATTTTCCAGCATTTGAACATAACGAAGAAGATGGACGTTGGTATGCCATGCACCATCCGTTTACATCGCCAAAACCAGAAGACATCCACTTGTTAGATACAGATTTAGGAGCAGTTCGTGCCAATGCCTACGATATGGTTATTAATGGCGTAGAAATTGGAGGCGGAAGTATTCGTATTCACGACCGAGAATTGCAAGCCAAAATGTTTGGTATTTTAGGCTTTAGCCCAGAAGAAGCCAAAAAACAATTTGGCTTTTTGATGGATGCTTTTGAATATGGAGCACCTCCACATGGCGGTTTGGCATTTGGCTTCGATAGACTTTGTTCGCTTTTTGGCGGTGTAGATTCTATTCGTGATTTTATTGCATTCCCAAAAAATAATGCCGGAAAAGATGTAATGATAGATTCGCCAAGTACCATAAACGAAGCTCAATTGAAAGAATTAGGGATAAATGTGAGGTAGAGATTTTGAAGCTAAAAAGTTATACACACAGCGTTATTTTCTTTAAAATTTTGTAAATTGCAACTTTAAGACTTGTTTATTAATGGCAAAATCGCAAAATAAAAATTTACAAAAAGCAAAATCAGGCAAAAACGATGAGTTTTATACGCAACTGCCTGATATAGAAAAAGAAATGAGGCATTACAAAGACCATTTCAAAGGAAAAATAGTGCTTTGTAATTGTGATGACCCACGTGTGAGCAATTTTTTTCATTATTTTGCTTATGGGTTTGAATTTTTAGAATTAAAAAAACTGATTGCAACTTGCTATAAAAGCCAAAATATGGATTTGTTTAGCAAAAATGATTCTGAAAAAGCCATTTATTTGGAATATTATGGCGATAAAAACGGAAATAAAGTGCCTGATGCAGAAGAAATTGGTATCAAACATTTTAAGGGAGATGGAGATTTTAGAAACAAAGAGTGTATTGAACTTTTAAAAGAGGCTGATATTGTCGTAACAAATCCACCATTTTCGCTTTTTAGAGAATATACAACTCAATTGATAGATTATAATAAGAAATTTATTATTGTAGGTCATCAAAATGCCATTACGTACAAAGAAATTTTTAAGTTTATTAAAGAAAATAAAATGTGGTTAGGTTATGGGTTTAGTGGGGGTGCGGCTCATTTTATTAATAAACACTATGTTGATTACGCTACTGCAAGCAACCATAAAGATGGTATGATTAGAGTTTCTGGGGTTACTTGGTTTACTAATCTAGAAATTAAAAAACGAAATGACATATTAATTCTTAATTGTGTTTATGAAAATAAAGAAACCGATTACCCAAAATATGATAATTATGATGCCATTAATGTGGATAAAACAAAAGACATTCCTAAGGATTATAAAGGAGCAATGGGAGTACCGATTACATTTTTAGACAAATATAATCCCGAACAATTTGAAATATTAGGATTAGGAATATCAAATTCTGGTTTAGAATTTGGGGTTAGACCATATAAAAATGAACATAAAAAATATCGAAAAGAAGTACAAAAAAGAGGTGCTGTCGATGGAGATTTATATATGATTAAAAACGGAATTGTTGAAGTACCGTATGCTAGAATAATAATAAAGTATTTAAAAAATGTAGAAAATGAAAATTGAACTTAAAGAAATCACAATTAGAGAAGTTTCAAATGGTTATATCAATACTTACGATGATGGCGTAATTGGTTTTGGAGGAAAGTTAAATATCAGACCGAAATATCAACGTGAATATGTATATAAAGACAAACAAAGAGATGCAGTTATAGAAACTGTAAAAAAAGATTTTCCTTTGAATGTGATGTACTGGGTTAAAAATTCAGATGATACTTTTGAAGTAATAGAAGTACCAAAACAAAAATTAAAAACAGGCGAAAATACCTATGAAGTAATGGATGGGCAACAACGAACCATTAGTATTTGTGAGTACGTAGCGGGCAATTTTTCTTTAAATAATTTATACTTTCATAACCTACAAGATGTTGAACAAAAACAAATATTAGATTATAAATTGATGATTTATTTTTGCGAAGGCAATGATAAAGAAAAGCTAGATTGGTTCAAAACTATAAACATAGCAGGCGAAAAACTTACAGATCAAGAGCTAAGAAATGCTATTTATACAGGCACTTGGCTTACGGATGCCAAAAAATATTTTAGCAAAAATGGTTGTGCTGCCTATAATATTGCCAAAGACTATGTAAACGGCACACCTATTCGTCAAGATTATTTAGAAACTACCATTGATTGGATTTCTAAAGGCGAAATTGAAGATTATATGTCAAAACATCAGCACAAACCAAATGCAAACGAATTGTGGTTGTATTTTCAAAACGTAATTAATTGGGTAAAAGTTATTTTTACTAACTACCGAAAAGAAATGAAAGGCGTAAGTTTTGGCGTTTTATACAACGATTATAAAGACAAAGAATTTGATGCTAAAAAACTTGAAATAGAAATCACAAAATTGATGCAAGACGAAGATGTAACTAAAAAGTCGGGCATTTATGAATTTGTAATTACTAGAAATGAAAAATATTTAAACATACGAGCTTTTACAGACAAACAAAAAAGAGAAGCTTTTGAAAGGCAAAAAGGCATTTGCGTAAAATGTAAAGTTGCGTTTGAACTAAGCGAAATGGAGGCAGACCACATCACTCCTTGGAGCAAAGGCGGAAAAACAACCACCGAAAACTGCCAAATGCTTTGCAAACACGATAATAGAATTAAATCAGGAAAATAACGCACTGAAAATAATATTAAATGTTAAATTATATAACAACATATTATACTTTTAAAAAGTTTTTTGATACCCATAAACTTAGAACTATGGAATATTTTTCCCAAAGCTCTGTTTTTATGGATGTGTATAATTTTAATTCTAATAAATTCATTTTAACTCTTCAATGCACAGATACGCAAATTGGAATTTCCACCGAAAATGATAATAATCCATTTACTGGCTATGAATATGTATTTTCAACCGAAAAAGATGCCAAAGAATTTATAAAACAACATCTTGGTTTTTCAAAAACAATTATAGCTGAAAACAAAAGTGAAGCAGCAAAGATTGAAAACACAAAAAGTAGAGTGTTTCAAACCGGGAAATTGATTGCAGTTGGGAGATGATTTTAGATAAAAAACAAAAATTTGTTTATTCAATAAAGGTTTAAAGTTATGTTTTTATGATTTAGGAGCATAGTCTATTATAAATCTATAGCCATTTATTGTATAGAAAAAAGAAATAATAATAATATACACAAATTCGGTTTTCTCTTTTTCTTAAAAACAATTTTTTCGTTTTGAGTCAATCTATTAACTTTCGGACTTGAAATTATAAATTCCTCAAAATATCAATTTTATGCAATACGATGTTACAGTAATTGGCTCTGGTCCTGGTGGATATGTGGCTGCTATCCGTTGTGCCCAACTTGGCATGAAAACTGCGTTAATCGAAAAATACGACACTTTTGGTGGCACTTGTCTAAATGTAGGTTGTATTCCTTCAAAGGCTTTGCTCGATTCTTCCGAACATTATCACAACGCTACACATACTTTCGAAACACATGGCATCGATATCAAAGGCGATATTAAAGTGAATTTGCCTCAAATGATTAAACGCAAAGATGAAGTGGTAAAGCAAACCACCGAAGGGATTGTGTATTTGATGAAAAAAAATAAAATTACTACCTATAAAGGTGTTGGTGCTTTTAAAGATAAAAATACTATAAAAATCACAAAATCTGATGGTGTTGAAGAAATAACTACAAAAAATGTAATTATTGCCACAGGCTCCAAACCAACAGCATTGCCATTTATTAAAATTGATAAAGAACGTATCATTACTTCTACCGAAGCCCTGAAAATGAAAGAAGTTCCAAAACAATTGATTTTGATTGGTGGGGGAGTGATTGGATTAGAATTGGGTTCGGTTTATGCTCGATTAGGTTCTAAAGTAACAGTTGTGGAGTTTATGGATAGCATAATCCCAACTATGGATAGAGCTTTGGGCAAAGAACTTCAAAAATCGCTTACAAAAATCGGTTTTGAATTTCATTTTCAAACAAAAGTAACTGGTGCAATTGTAAAAGGCAAAGAAGTTACTGTTTCTGCCGAAACTGCTGACGGAAAAAAAGTTGAATTTAAAGGCGATTATTGTATAGTTGCCGTTGGTCGAAAAGCATTTACAGATGGTTTGGGGCTAGAAAACATTGGCTTAAAAGCAGATCAACGTGGAAAAATAGCAGTTGATAAACATTTACAAACTTCAGTTTCAGGAATTTATGCTATTGGCGATGTAATTGATGGTGCAATGTTGGCTCACAAAGCCGAAGAAGAAGGAACGTTTGTTGCCGAAACCATTGCAGGTCAAAAACCACATATTAATTATAATTTGATACCTGGCGTGGTTTATACTTGGCCCGAAGTGGCAGGTGTTGGGCAAACCGAAGAGCAATTAAAAGCTTCTGGAAAGGCGTATAAAGCAGGAAATTTCCCGTTTAAAGCATTAGGACGAGCCAGAGCAAGTATGGATGTTGATGGTTTTGTAAAGGTTTTGGCTGATAAAACTACTGATGAAATTTTAGGTGTTCATATCATTGGTGCTCGTGCCGCAGATATGATTGCAGCTGCCGTTACAGCTATGGAGTTTAGAGCCTCAGCTGAAGATGTTAGTCGTATGAGTCATGCACATCCTACTTATATGGAGGCAGTAAAAGAAGCCTGTTTGGCTGCAACGGAAAATCGTCCAATACATATTTAGTTAAATTAATACATCTAAAATATCCTATAAAACAATGTCTTTGTAGGATATATTTTTTAATAAGTATTTTACTTATATCTATATCATACAGATTATATTATTTTTTTTAATATTTATTACAAGTCTTTTTTATGAATTAATTATACGAATTCTAGTAAAATCACATTTATTACTAGTTTTAATGAAAAGTATTTATCTAATAAATTGTTAAACAAAATTTATTTAAAAGTTAAACAAAAAAAAATAAAACTTTTTTCTTGTTTATATCTAACGTATTGATAATGAGTATTTTGAAAAAATGTCAGGTTGTAGGACTAGTTGTGTCAGAGTTTTGATTTTTCTCATTAAGTGTTGTATTTTTCAAAGAACTTTTTTGTGAGAAGCCTCAAATTAAGGAGTTTTCCACATGTTCGAAAAGTCAAGCTTTTTGTGCATTTTTTTTTTAAATATTTTCTTATGACTTTTGATGCGTTATCGTTCAGATAAGTTTTTAAGATACTAAAATTATTAGCGGCTATGATTGCAATTGAAAAGGACTCAGCATTGGTTTGGGAAAACTGTTTATTAATTATTAAACAACATATTTCAGAGAAAAATTTTGAAACATGGTTTAAACCGATTTTACCAGTTTCGCTAAATGCTGAAATTTTAACTATTCAGGTTCCGAGTCAATTTTTTTACGAATGGCTTGAAGAGCATTATTTACATGTGCTTAAAAAAGCTATACTTTCAGAACTTGGAGATAATGGTCGTTTAGAATATTCTATTATTGTAGATAAAGGAAATGGTAAAAGTGGAAGCTTAGCATTGAATTTTCCAGGCAAAAAAATTTCGGGATATAAAAACGAAATTTTAAACAGGCTTGAAACTCAAGTTGAAGTTAATCAATATGAGGTAAATCGATATAAAACCAATCTCAATGCCAATTATACCTTTGATAATTTTATAGAAGGAGAATGTAATCGTTTGACACGCTCTGCTGGTTTAGCCATTGCAAATAAACCCGGAACAACAGCATTTAATCCGCTTACAATCTACGGTGCAGTTGGTTTGGGAAAAACACATTTGATTCAGGCAATTGGAAATAAAATTTTATCAGAAAATCCCACTAAAAAAGTTTTATATGTTACTTCCGAAAAATTTGTAAACCATTTTATGGAATCTGTCCGCACGGGTAGTTTGCAAGATTTTTCGTCTTATTATCTTGGCGTAGATGTTTTGATTATAGATGACATACAATTTCTTTCGGGCAAAGAACGTACGCAAGAGATGTTTTTTAAAATATTTAACGAATTACACCAATCGCAACGCCAAATTATTATGACTAGCGATTGCCCTGTTAAAGATTTGAAAGGCATGGAAGAACGTTTGTTATCACGTTTCAAATGGGGTTTAAATGCAGACATGCAACAGCCAGATTTTGAAACTAAAATGGCTATCATACAACAAAAAATGGACTACGAAGGTGTACTTATTCCACAAAGTGTTGTAGAATATATTGCACAAACAGTTGATACAAATATTAGAGAATTAGAAGGTGTAGTGATTGCTTTAATTGCACAATCTTCGCTAAATAAAAAAGAAATTGATTTGGATTTAGCAAAAACAACTATTCAATCAATTGTTTCGGATATAAGCTTAGAAATTAACATAGAGTTTATTCAAAAATCGGTTTGCGAATATTTCAACATCAGTGTTGAAGACATGAAAAGCAAATCACGCAAAAAAGAACTTGTTATTCCACGTCAAGTTGGGATTTATATTGCAAAAAATTATACCACACTTTCGCTCAAAACAATTGGTTTGTATTATGGTGGCAGAGATCACAGCACCGTGATTCATTCTGTGGAGTCGGTAGAGGATATGATGGTTACCGATAAAAAATTTAGAGCTCAAATGGTAGAACTTCAAAAAAGAATGAAGTTGAAAAATCCAATTAATGGATAGTTTTTATTGAAATTTTGCACAATACAATCAAATTCTTTTGGGTATTGTGCAAAAGTTTTCGATAACAATGAATTCATTTTTTCAGAATCAACTAAAAAAAAAAACCTCTCAAGATATAAATTTGAGAGGTTTTTTTTATGAGTAAATTTATGTGATCCCGCTGGGATTCGAACCCAGGACCCCTACATTAAAAGTGTAATGCTCTACCAGCTGAGCTACGGAATCATGTATTTAATTTAACTTTATTTTGTTCGATTAGAACTCATTAGTTAAATTTGGGACTGCAAAAGTAGTTGCTTTATTCTAATATGCAAACAAAATATTTAAAAAAAATAATATTTATTTTTATAGGCTTTAGTTCGCTGTTTTTACATGCTCAACACCCTTCAGAAATGTTGGAAGCCGATAAATTATTTTCGACCAAAAAATACCAAGAATCATATCATAAATATTATGAATTGTTTAAAAAAGGCATAACTACACCTCAAGCTGTGCTAAAAATGGCATTCATACAAGAAGGAATCAACGAGCCTGTAAAAGCCTTATTTTATATGAATTATTTTTATGAAAATTATCCTGACAAAAAAATATTCAATAAAATGAAAGAACTTGCCGAAAAAGAAAAACTCAACGGATATATGTATTCTGATTTGGAGTTTTTTTCAAATGTATATCGAAACTACCAGAAAGAAATTATTTTAGGAATTATGGCTTTGGTATTTGTTTATTTTTTGGCAGTAATTACTAACAAGATTTTTATTAAAGGAATTTCAAACACAAGTCCATTTTTGTTTGTGTTGTTTTTATTGTTTGTGTTTTATTTAATCAATTATGGAGAAACTTTTTTTAATCCCGAAAAAGGAGTAATAATAAAAGATCGAGCTTTATTGATGGAAGCTCCATCAGCTGGTTCAAAATTGGTAGGAACCGCTATCAAAGGCAATCGTGTTATTATTACAAAAAAACGCGATATTTGGGCAGAAATAAAATACGAAGGCAAATCGTGCTTTATTCGTAAGGATAATTTGTATAATATTTAATATAAAAGTAGTTTAATAACAAAAAACGTTTAAATCTATGGTGTTATATGTTTTTTATTTGTATTTTATAAGTATCAAATATCAACGCTAAGTTCTTTTTTTAAAATGTCTATGCAAAATTTGTGTTCTTTTAAAAAATTTAATCCAACAACGCCATCATAATCTGATGTAATTCCGTGGGTTAAAAAGTCATACACTTGAACTTCAAAATTTAACTTGCAGATTCCTAAACATTCTAGTTGTTCTAAGTCATAGCGCTCAACTAGGATTATTCCATTTGCTGTTTCAATCTCAAATTCTCCTTTGCTATTTTTTAAATCATAACCCGAAAAGTATAACACATTACTATCAATTGTAGTGTGCGTTGCAGCAGTGTCAAGTGCTAGTCTAAATTTATATTTTCCTTGAATCGAAGCATTTACAATAATAACATTTTCGTCCGTAGGAAGGTCAAAAGTAAAAATTCTCATAGTCTTTTTAATATTCCGATTTTACGATGCTGTTTCACATCTCCTGCAAATGCAATTGTTACTGTAGAGAAGTCTTCAGTTTTGTCTCTTCCTATGTAGCAAACTTCTTTTTTGTCTTTACTATGATACAAAACTATTCCACCTAAAACTGATGTGTTTTTCATTTCAGGATTACCTAAAAGTACCCATTCGTCTGGATATAATTTTTTGAGTTCGTCAAATCCAATATATGTATTATTCATAGCCAATAAATATTTGATTGCAAATTTAGTAAAAATGCGTTTTATCTTGCTACTTTTTTGTAAAATCAGAAGTTGTTACTATGCAATATTTTTTTACCATCGTTATATGTTATTGATATTTTGATTATTTTTATAAGTATCTTTATGTATTGATACTTATTCTCAAACATACAAAAAACTATTTCAGATCTTGTATTCAAAAAAAACCTCGAAAACTACATTCCAAAATTTTAATATTTTTTGACTCATCTATACTGAAAAGTTTTTGGTTTGATTATTGGCAGTTGGCACGTAAGTTTGTTAATAAAACGTATTTTTGCAAACTAATTTACAGATCTTGATGAACCTATCCGAAAAAGATAAATCCTTTGTTTGGCATCCGTTTGATATTTATAATTCGGAAAATATCATTATAAAAAAAGGGTCGGGAGTGTATTTACATACCAAAGACGGTAGAAAAATCTTAGATGGCATTTCTTCGTGGTGGGTAAATTTGCATGGGCATCGGAATACTAAAATTTCAAAAGCCATAAACAAACAATTGCGGTATCTCGAACATGTGATTTTTGCTGGATTTTCGCATGAGCCTGCTATAAAACTGGCTGAAAGTTTATGCAAAATATTGCCTGGAGAGATGCAAAAAATATTTTTTTCGGATAATGGAAGTACCTCCACCGAAATTGCTTTAAAAATGGCATTTCAATATTGGCATAATAAAAATGCAAAAAAAATAAAAGTAATGGCTTTGCAAGGAGCTTATCATGGCGACACTTTTGGAGCTATGTCGGTTGCCGAAAGGGGAGGGTTCAATGTTCCTTTTGAACCTTATTTATTTGATGTAGTATTTATCCCTTTTCCAGACCATGATTTAGTTTTGGATCAATTTGAGGTAGCATGTAAATCTACCGATGCTGGAGTGTTTATTTACGAACCACTTGTGCAAGGCAGTGCGGGTATGCGTATGTATGAACCTAAAATGCTCGAAAAGCTAATACTAATAGCAAAAAAGTATGATGTGATTTGTATAGCTGATGAGGTTATGACTGGTTTTGGACGTACAAACAAACTATTTGCAAGTGAGTTTTGCCAAACAAAACCCGACATCATTTGTCTTTCCAAAGGAATTACGGGTGGCTATTTTCCATTGGGGGCTACAGCAGTAAATACTAGAATTGCAGAAAGCTTTGCAACAAAACAAATTGATAAAATATTTTTACATGGACATTCATATACCGCAAATCCACTAGCTTGTGCTGCTGCAAATGCAAGTTTAGAAATTTTGCTTTCTTCAGAATCCACGCAAAACCGATTGAAAATCAGTGAGAATCATATTGCTTTTGTAGAAAAAATAAAAGGAAACCCTAAAATAAAAAATGCCAAAACGCTTGGTACAATTTTGGCATTAGAAGTAAAAAACGACACAGATACAAGCTATTTTAACAATCTTAGAGAGTTTTTGTATACCGAATTTCTAAAACGTGATATATTGCTCCGTCCACTCGGAAACGTAATTTATGTTTTGCCGCCATATATTATTTCTGAAAACCAACTCAATCGCATTTATGCTGCGATTGAAGAGGTTTTGAATTTAATAGAATAAGTTATTTTTTTACATAATCATAACACCATGCATAGCTTGCTGCTGTCCAACCCATCATTTCGGCTGCCACATATTCTCCATCATTGATTTCGCCAGAGGTAGTATATTTTTCAAATGTTCTGCCTTTTGCTCTTGTTATCACTTCACCATTTGTACGTTTTGCAACAGCAGGTGTTGGACTTACATAGTTTCTGGCGATTATGTCTAAAAATTTAGAAGCTATGCGTTTGGCTTCTGTTTTGTAGCCATAATTATCTAATCCTTGTGCAATAATTACGTGCATGGGTGCCCATATCGATTTTTCTCCCCATTGATAATATTTAGTTTCGTTCGTTTTTTCTGTAGTTGCCATTCCCCATTCGCCTTCAAAAATAGACATGTTATCGACCATCCTCTTTGCTTGCTCTGGCGAAGCCAATCCAGCCCACATAGCTTGATAAGTTATTACAGATGCAACTTTTGAATGGCGTTTATTTACGAAATCATAATCCATAAACATTCCTCTTTTTTCATTCCAAAGGTATTTATTGATAAAATCTTTTCGTGCAGCAGCAATTTCATCCCAGTTTGGCTCGTTTGTAAGTCCTAAAGTTTTAACTATTTTAGCAAAATTTCGCTCATATGTATAAATTAAGGTGTTGAGTTCTACTGCTGCAAAATCTGGGCAACGAGCCTCAAAACGAGTTGTAAAGTCCATTCCTGTGGCTGCTTCAACCGCATAATTAAAAGAAATTCTTGATTTTTCTTTGTCTGAAATATTAGTATCGAGGTCGAATCTTTCGGCTAATTCTTTGTACATTATTATCATTTCGCCATCTGTTGGATGTGCCGAAAAATGGTATAATCCCGAAATGGGTGTAATATGCGATTCGATGGCTTTTCTGCTGGTATCTGTCCAAAAAAGATATTCCTTTTTTAAAATTGGATAGGCAAATCGCAAGAAATTTGTATCTTTTGAATATTCATAATATTCCCTTACCATTTCTGATAAATAAGGAGGTTGTGAGCGATTCATTCCCCAATTTGTAATAGCAGCATTGCCCATGTAGCCAAATTTATCAACCACAAAAAGTAAGTTTTTGACATTACATTTTGCTATATAATCATAATCATGCACCAACAATCCTTTGTTTATAAAATAAGTATCCCAATAAAAAATAAAAGGAGCATTTGTGAATGCGTTTATAAAAACTTCGGGCAAATCTGAAGCTTTTGTAATGTAACTATCCCAGCTTTTGCGAATATAAGTGTCTACGTTAGCCCACTCCGAGCCGTATTTTGGCACATAATTAGTTGTAGATTCTTTTTCTTTTCTCACCCCTTGACAGGCATTTAATATCAACAAACTAGCTGATATTAAGCAAATTAATTTGTTTTTTTTCATTTTTTAAGTTTTAAAATTGGAAATATAATTTTGTGTTTCTGTTATTAGTTGTGGGAAAAATTGTTCAAAGTCGCGTGTTAAATTTTCAAGATGATATAATAAATCTGCCGAAGCATTTTCGATATTAGAAACATATTTTGTTCTTCCTGCAATTCCTTTCAATACCTCATCAACTGTCTGAATTTTATCAAAATGTTCGATTCTGTTGTATTTGATAGAATAATCTAAAAACATTTTGGTATCATCTGTTAGATATTCATAATGATCGAGTAATACATCTTGGACTCTATTTGCAAAATCATTCAGAGATTCAGATGTATAATTTTTAAAATATAATGTAAGTATATGTCCATAAAAAATATCAATCAAAACCCCAGCCCAATGATTGTATTTAGAAACTAAATAAGATTTGCTTTTATGTATTGTAGGATGTGTATCGGTATAGAAATCGATATGCCTATGTAATAATATTCCACGTTGGATTGATTCAGGATAATTTAAGTAATCTTTTCCTTTTACACTATCGCCAATAAAATTACCCACAATTAGACCATCATCTGAACCCGATAAAAACAAGTGAGTAATATAGTTCAAGGCAAAATTATTCTACTTTAATTAAATTAAAAGGCATTTCTAAAATTTCGCTAAAGTTGCTACCTGCATCAAACATTTCTTCGTCATCAGTTTCGTAATACCAATTGATAGTAACATTAGTTCCATGATTTTTTAAATTCACAAAACGCTCCAACATGTCTAAAATACATTTTGCAGAACTTGTATTGAAATATTTGTAGTTTATTTCAACCATAGTAGCTGCTTGCGGTTCTTTTTTGTATGTTTCTATCCACTCTATAACCGGTTTATAGAAATCAACAGAGTTTTCTGCACAAGAAATTCCCATAATTTCCATTAGCCCGTTGGCAGAATCAAAATTAATCTTGGGTGTTTTATTTTTGGGCTCAATTACTAAGTTTTCCATTTTCGTTTATTCCTACTATTTTTTATTAACTTTTATTTTTAAACTAAAGAATGTGTATTTTTCATCAACTTTTTGAAAATCGTATTCTAGTTTTTCGCCAGATTTACGTGCAATATCTATAAAGCCTAATCCACCTCCACCTTTATCTGAAAAAACTTTATTGGTAAGTATTTGATTATAAAGTGCTTTTAAACCATCTTTATCTTTTGAATTTACTTCATCAACTCTACTTTTCAATTGAACCGAACGCTCAGTTGAAACAAAGTTTCCTGTTTTGATTTCGTAATTTGTGTCTGTTGATGTAACCGAAATTGCTACTGACTTTATATCATAGTTAGAATTAATTTCGGCAGTTTTATCATCCGTATGATTGCATAAATTTTGAAGGCACTCGGTTAAAATACCATACATTTTTTTGCGGGTATTAATATCTG
The DNA here is from genome assembly GCA_004293915.1 of Bacteroidota bacterium. Lineage (GTDB taxonomy): Bacteria > Bacteroidota > Bacteroidia > Cytophagales > UBA9547 > REAG01. The sequence continues at coordinate 39,022 of RDZG01000062.1, forward strand.
ATTCTATAGCGTCAAGCTTATCAGAAATAATAATAATAATAGAATCAACCAATTCAAACGTAACATTGCCTTTAAAAGAAAGGGCAATACTATCGGATTTCATTTGGTCTTTTATTTCAACAAAATTTAGCATCAGTCAATTTCGGGTTTAAAACTACACACAAACCTTTACATTTCACATTAAATATCACTTAAATTATTTTTGTACCAATTACGAGTATATCATCAGTTTGTTCCCAATTTCCCATCCATTCTACAAAATTTTTATCTAAAATTCCGTAATACTGCGAAATTGGCTTATCGCTCATTTCCAAAATCATGTCTCTAAATCGTGGATATAAGAACTTTTTATACCCATCTTTTCCGCCTAATTGATCGGCATATCCATCAGAATATTGAATCACTAAATCCCCAGAAACAAGCTGATATTCATGATTTGTAAATTGTTTTATGTCTCCCATTTTTGGAATTCCAATGCTAAACGAATCTGCAACTAATTTTATAAGTTCCTTATCTCTAACAATATATAAATAATTTACAGCACCAGAGTAGTTTACAATATTTGTTTTAGTGTCGAATATACAAAGGTTAATATCCATGCCATCTCTTGTTTTGGCATCACGTTGCTTTTGACGCAAAGTTTCAATTACACCTTCGTTTAATTTGTCCAAAATTTGTGCGGCATTCAAATGTTCATTTTCTGGATTTCGAACAATTTGATTCAACATGTCATACCCAATAATTGACATAAACGCACCAGCTACACCATGCCCAGTACAATCCACAGCGGCAATGTATTTTTTGCTTCCTTTTGCATAAAACCAATAGAAATCACCACTAACTACATCTTTTGGTTTGTAGTAAACGAAATTATGTGGCAAATGTTTTTTGATTAATGAATCAGGAGGTAAAATCGATTCTTGAATCCATTTTGCCACTTTAATATTGTCTTTTACTTCTTCATACAAGCGAGATAGTTCGCTGTTTTTTTCTTCTAATAAAACTGTTTTTTTCGATAATTCCGATGTTCTAGCAATTACTTTTTGTTCTAATTCTTTATTTAAAACATCACGAAGTTCATCTTTTTCTTTTAGTTGTAAAATCAAACTTGCTTGTGTGTCATGGTGTTCACGCATCACAACTTTTATTTTATCAGCAAGAGCATAAGAAAGCAGGATCATTTCTAGAATAATTCCAACATTAAAACTATAAACGGTATAAATATTATTTGGCAAAGTAATTCCTAAAATACTATTTATAGTGAGGTTTGAAACAATAAATCCAATGAACAACAAGGTAAAACCTATTACAAAATATTTTGTGGAAGTATTGCCAGATTTATATGAAATTATGCCTGAAACATAGCAAATTAATAAGACAATAATATCTATAATTACAAGCTCACGAAGCGATGGAAAGAATGCTTGTGCGATTATAAAAACCAACATTCTTAAAATGATAAATAACTCTAAGATATTGAAATGAAATTTTGTGGCGGTTTTTAAACTCACAAATCCTTGCGTATACATCAATGCCCATACTGACATTAAAAACATTGAAAGTGAAAATGCATTTTGATTAAATTGTGGGTAATTTGGCCACACAAAATGAAATCCTGTGCCATCTAAAACCGAACATAAAAATCCACTGCTAAGTACATATAATACATAGTATAGATATGTACGGTCTTTTACAGTAACGAAAAGCAATAAATTGTAAATTGCCATTGCCAAAATGATGCCGTAAAAAACACCTAAAAAGTAATATTCGTATAATGCATAGCTTGTAAATCGTTCGTAAGAACGCACAACGCCAAGCATAAACACCAAATGCGAAGATTTTATTCTTGCATAATATATTTGTTCATCACCAATAATTGGAGAAATAGGAAATACAAAGTTTTTGTGAAAAATGTATTTGTTATCGAAACTTAGGTGGTTTCCAGCTGCAAATTCATTAAAACCACCTTTGCTATCAGGTGCAAAAAACACAATTTGTTGTATAGAAGAATCAAAATATTCGAAAAGCCAAAATTTATTTCGATTAGAATTGTTTAAAATTTTAAACCGTAACCAGTATGCCGAGTTTTTGTTGTAATTTCTTGGGAGTTGTACTTTATTTTCTTTGAATTTGTATTTATAAGCGTCAGATGAAACATCAGAAATGGTTAAGGCAGATGTTTTGTCTTCAAAAATATCTAACTTAGAAAACGCAACTTCATATTGATTTATAGAATCGTTAATGGCAACTACGCTGTCTGAAAACGAATTAGTAAAACTAAAAAAAACTAATAAAGTAGGTAAAAAAAGGTGTTTCTTCATTCTTAGTGTCAATAATACGAATTTAGTTCGTAGAAAGGTTACGTTTTTATTAAATATTTTTTTCATTCAAGAATAAATCCTAATTTATATACGTTTTTTATAAAAAATTTACAATATCTTAACATATAAAATCTTTTCTTTACTCTAATTTCGTGCGCTTAAAAATGGAAATTACAAAAAAAGATTTTGGTTCGGATTTTACTTGGGGAGTATCGCAATCTGCATTTCAAACAGAAGGTTCTGTGTTTGCTGATGGCAAATCAGAATCTATTTGGGATGTTTTTTCAGCCAAAAAAGGTGCTATAAAAACGGGTGAAAATGCACTCAATTGCTGTGAGTTTTACAAAGATTTCAAACCCGATGTTTTGTTAAGCCAACATTTAGGATTCAAAAACTTTGGACATTCATTGGCTTGGACACGTATTTTGCCAAATGGAATTGGAAGTGTAAACACCAAAGGATTAGATTATTACAATAGATTAATTGATTTTCAACTTGAAAACAATATTACCCCTTGGCTTACGATTTATCATTGGGATTTGCCACAAATATTAGAAGATAAAGGTGGTTGGGCAAATCGTGAAATACTAAATTGGTTTGGCGAATATACCGATGTGGTTACTAAAGCCTTTGGCGACCGAGTTAAAAACTGGAAAGTGATAAACGAACCATCTGCTTTTTGCGGGTTTGGTTACATGACAGGCGAACATGCACCAGGCAAAAAAAGTATTTTTAAATACCTTGCTGCTGCTCATCATGCCAATTTGTGTCAAGGAATTGCGGGTAGAATTGCACAAAAAAATGTAAAAGATGGACATGTAGGCACAAGTTTTGCAACTTTTCATATTGAACCTAAAAATCAAAACTTTTTTCACCGAGAGGCAACCGAACGTATAGATGCCACAATTAATAGAATGTTTATCGAGCCAATTGTTGGTTTGGGTTATCCTTATAAAGAATTTCCCGCTATGCGGATGATTGAAAAATACATAAAAAATGATGACGAAAAATTGATACAACACGATTTTGATTTTGTTGGCATTCAATATTACTGTCGTTTGATTGGTAAGTTTAGTTTGTTTCCGCCTGTGGCTTTTGCTAACGAAGTACCAGCAAAAGAACGAAATGTACCCATGAATAACATGGGTTTTGAGATTTTTCCCGAAGGATTGTATCATGTTCTCAAACGCTATGCTGCATATCCAAAAATCAAAAAACTTTTGGTTACCGAAAACGGTGTGTGTTTGGATGATTTGCTTGGTAATGAGCAAGTTAATGACCCCATTCGGATTCAGTTTTATAAAGATTATTTGGCACAACTTTTGCGTGCAAAAAACGAAGGAGTGCCAATTGAAGGATTTTTTTGCTGGACATTAACAGATAATTTTGAGTGGTGGGAAGGATTTAAAGCTCGTTTTGGTTTAGTATATGTAGACCACCAAACTCAAAAAAGAACCATAAAAAATAGTGGACTTTGGTTTAAAACATTTTTGAATTCCTAAAAATGTGTACATTTGAACCATAAAATAATAACATAAATGAGTTTAAAGTCAGAAATAGACAATGCCATAAAAGAGGCAATGAAAGCTAAAGACCAAGATGGTTTGAGAGCATTGAGAGCCATTAAATCGGCTATTTTGCTAGCCGAAACTTCAGAAGGACAGCATGGCGAATTGACACGTGATGCCGAATTGAAATTGCTCACAAAAGCTGCTAAACAACGCAAAGAAAGCATAGAGGTTTTTACTGCTCAAAACCGTAGTGATTTAGCCGAAACTGAGCAAAAAGAACTCATTATAATTGAGAAATTCCTTCCAAAACAACTTTCAGAAGACGAAGTTAAGTCGAAATTGAAAGAAATTATAGAAAAAGTTGGTGCAAAAGGACCACAAGATATGGGAAAAGTGATGGGTACTGCAGCCAAAGAATTGGCTGGCTTAGCCGATGGAAAGTTGGTTTCTACCTTAGTAAAATCTTTATTAGGCTAAATTATAAAAACCTTAATTATCTTTTTTCGTATCTTAGTTTTATTATTCACATAAAATTTCAAAAAAATGAAAAAAGTTATTTTAATTTTTGCTGCTGGTTTAGTTGTAGCTTTGAGTTCTTGTTCTGGTAGAAAAGATTGGAATTGCACTTGTACAGTTTCTTCTTCTTTAGGTTCGGCTAATCAGGCATTTCCGCTTTTGCAATTAACCGAAGATGAAGTTAAATCAAAATGTGAGGTTAAAGCTGTAACAGGCAATTCTTCTGGTACTTGCTCGTATGTAGCCAAATAGTTTTTCAAAAAGCACTCGACTATTTTTTTTGTTGAGTGCTTTTTTATTTTTATAGTATTTTATTTTTTGTTAGCTTGGTGCAAAAATCCAATGACACGTTTTTTATTCCCAATACTGTTTATTTTTTTGTGCTCAAATGCTCAAAATCAGGCATTTAAAATTGCTCGTTTGAAATACAATGGCGGAGGCGATTGGTATGCAAACAAAACTTCGTTGCCAAATTTGATTTCTTTTTGCAATAAAAATCTAAAAACTGCCATTCATCAAGAAGAAGATGTGGTAGAAACCAGCAGTAAAGATATTTTTTTATATCCTTTTGTACATATTACAGGACATGGGAATATTACTTTTTCGGCTTCAGAAGCTCAAAATTTGCGTAATTATTTAACTTCTGGTGGTTTTTTACATATAGATGATAATTATGGTTTAGATAAATTTATTCGCTTGGAAATGAAAAAAGTTTTTCCAGAATTGAGTTTTGTAGAATTGCCTTTTTCGCATCCAATTTATAATCAAAAATATAAATTCACGAATGGATTACCTAAAATTCACGAACACGATGGTAAACCTTCGCAAGGTTTTGGACTGATTTATCAAGGTAAATTGGTGTGTTTTTATTCGTATGAATGCGATTTGGGAAATGGCTGGGAAGATGCCGAAGTTTATAATGACCCAGAAGAAAAAAGATTACAAGCCCTCAAAATGGGAGCAAATATTATTACATATTGTTTTACTCAATAAATCTAAAAAATGGAATTTAAAGTTGTATTTTATATTATACTTTTTGTTGGGTATTATGCTTATCAAGCTTATCGAAAACTAAAGAAAAATGCTGAAGAACAGCAGCAAATTCCAATTCCAACTCCAGTTACAAAACCATCGAAAACGAGAACAGAACCTCAAAACCCTGTTTTTGAAATGCAAGTTGAAAAACCAGTAGAATATGTTTCGCAATATGTTTCGTTAGAAGATATGTATGCCAAAAAACAATTTGAAGATGATACAATTAATAACGAATCGGGAATGACCGAATCAGATAGAAAGCCGATTACACATTTTGTTCATAAGCCAAAACCAAACAAAAATAAGTCTTTGATAATGAATAATTTAAAAAATAAAAATAGTTTACAAACTGCATTTCTGATGCAAGAAGTTTTTCAACGAAAATCATAAAATACATTTCTAGTTTTAAACACATTGAAACATTTCAAAAGAAAATATTATTTTTGAAAATTATTAAACCTTGAAGTTAAAAATCGAGTAATTACCTAATTAGAATAGCATAATTTAAAATATAACATGGCAATTAAAATCCTTACCGAGCATATCAATACGCCTAACATCGACACTTTTGATGTTTACCGTTCAAAAGGTGGATATTCAGCAGTAGAAAAAGCATTAAAAACCATGACTCCAGAGGCTGTGGTTGAAGAAGTAAAAAAATCTGGTTTAAGAGGTCGGGGAGGTGCTGGTTTTCCAACGGGTATGAAATGGAGTTTTATTGCCAAACCCGAAGGTGTGCCTCGTTATTTGGTTTGCAATGCCGATGAAAGCGAGCCTGGAACATTCAAAGATCGTTATTATATGCAAAAAAATCCACATGGATTGATTGAAGGCATGATTGTTTCGAGTTTTGCTTTGGGTGCAAATGCAGCCTATATATATGTGCGTGGCGAGTTGATGTATGTTGTTCGTATTATTGAAAAAGCAATAAATGAAGCCTATGCAAAAGGATTTTTAGGTAAGAATATTTTAGGAACAGGTTATAATTTGGATTTATATGTGCATTGCGGTGCTGGTGCGTATATCTGTGGCGAAGAAACTGCTTTGCTCGAATCATTGGAAGGAAAACGTGGAAATCCACGTATGAAACCACCTTTTCCTGCTGTAAAAGGACTTTGGGGTTGCCCAACAGTGGTAAATAATGTAGAAACTATTTCTGCCACTTCGTGGATTGTAAATAACGGTGGCGATGAATATGCCAAAATTGGAATTGGAAAATCAACAGGCACAAAATTAATTTCTGCGGGTGGAAGTTTAAATAAACCTGGCGTTTATGAAATCGAATTAGGACTTTCGGTAGAAGAATTTACCATGTCAGACGAATATTGTGGAGGTATTTGGAAAAACAGAAAACTAAAAGCCTGTGTTCCTGGCGGAAGTTCTGTTCCTGTTTTGCCCGCACATTTACTTTTTAAAACACTCAATGGCGAAACAAGATTAATGAGTTACGAATCGCTTTCGGATGGCGGATTTGCTTCGGGTTCGATGCTCGGTTCGGGTGGATTTATCGCCTATGATGAGGAATCTTGTATGGTTAATAACCTTTGGAATTTTTCTCGTTTTTATCATCACGAATCGTGCGGACAATGTTCGCCTTGTCGAGAAGGTACAGGCTGGATGGAAAAAGTGTTGCACCGCATCGAACACGGACACGGACACGCTCACGACATTGATTTATTGGTAGATATAGCCAAAAAAATAGAAGGAAACACCATTTGTCCGCTTGGCGATGCTGCAGCTTGGCCCGTAGCGAGCCATATTCGTCATTTCAGACACGAATTTGAATGGCATATCAACCACCCAAACGAAGCTACAAAAAAAGGAGCGGTATATAGAGAAGGAGTTGGGGTGTAGTGGGCATGATGGATTTTTAAAATTAAACTAAAGAATTTATGCAAGTAAAACTAAGCAGAGCTGTAAAAATGTTCTTTGGAAACTCATCCTTGGAAATGATTTTTATTGAAGCGATTGCTAATGCTTTAGACGCAGATGCTACAGAAATAAATATTTCAATTAATTTAAAAGCACTAAATCAACCCAAAACATTAGAAGTTGAAATTTCTGATAATGGATTAGGATTTACAAATGAAAGGTACAGTAAATTTTCTAAATTATTTGATGTAGAAGAGAGTTCACATAAAGGACTAGGGAGGTTAGTATATTTATGTTATTTCGAGGAAGTAAAAGTAACAAGTTATTTTGAAAACATAAATTTTAGAGAGTTTGATTTTTCTGAAAAATTTACTGAAAAAGATTCTAAAGTATCTTTAGTAGATAAAACGGAATCAGGAAGTATATTTAAAATGACTAATTATGCTCTTGAAAAAATCGCTAAAAACGAATATATTCAGGCAGATTATTTAAAAGTTAAAATACTACAGGAGTTCATATCTAGATTATTTTATTTAAAAAATAGAGGTAAAAATATTATTATAAATTTTAAAACAAATATTGATAATATTCAAATAAACTCTCAAATCACAAATGTTGATATTCCTGAATTTAAAATAGTCAATGTAGAAAGTCATATTGATCTTTTTGATAAATTTCATTTACATTATTCTATTACAGAAGTTGAATTAAATAAAAGTTCTTTTATTGCAGCAATTTCTGTTGATAATAGAACTGTAAAAGTTGATATCGTTGCAGAAGAAAACATTCCACAAGGATATAACATGATTTTTCTATTGTTTTCTAGTTATTTTGATGGAAAAGTAGATTTAAATAGGCAAAACTTAACAATCTCAAAAACTGAATTAAAAGAAATTCAAAGCATATTTAGAAAGAAAGTAGCAAATATAATCGAGGAGTTTATTCCGAAAATTAAAAGTCGAAATAAAGAAACTAAAAATGGTCTAATAAATAAATATCCACACCTTAGCGGGTATTTTGATTCAGAAAATATTGGTTATATTTCAAGAAATCATATACTTGAAAAAGCCCAAGAAGAATTTTTTAAATCTCAAAAAGAGTTATTAGAAGCTAATGTTTTAAGCGATGAACAGTTTGAAAAAGCACTAGAAGTTTCTTCAAGATCACTAACTGAATATATTTTGTTTAGGCAATTAACAATAGATAATCTAAAAAATTCTACGAATAAAAACAGCGAAGCCGAGTTGCATAAACTTTTTGCAACAAAAAGAAAAGAAGGAAAATTTGAAAAGTCAAATTTTGTAAATGATTTGTATAGAAATAATTCATGGTTATTAGATGATAAATTTATGACTTACGAATCAATGCTTAGTGATAGAGAATTTGGAGAGTTAATTGATTTTATTACTGAAGGAGAAAAAGAAAAAAATGAAGATAGAATAGATATTGCATTGGTATTTTCAAATAATCCTGAAAATAAAAAACCATTTGATATTGTAATTGTAGAATTAAAAAAAAGAGGACTTTCATTAGAAGAAAACATGAAAGTTATTACCCAACTTGAAAAAAGGGCTAGAAAGTTGATGAAATATTATGATAATCAAATACAACGAATATGGTTTTACGGAATTATTGAATTTAATGAAGAAGTAGAGTTAGCACTTGCAGCTGAATATAAACCACTATATTCATCAGGTAAAATGTATTATAAAGAAACACCTGTCGCTATTTCATTAAATCCCACAAAAACATTACCTGCAAGTGTATATATATGGGATTTAGACGCAGTTATAAATGACGCTCAATTAAGAAATTCAGCATTTTTGAATCTTATAAAAAGTAAATTTACAACACAATCTTAAAAATAACCAATCATGACACTTCCTTTATTTGCAGTATTATTTGTATCCTTTTTTTTATTGTTTAACGCAGGTAGGTTGATTTATCACATGAATAAGACTAAAAAAGTTAAAAGAGTGGAGTAGAATTACTAAAGTTTTGTATATTTACTTATCAATGCTTGGAAATTATGCATGTAATTATTAAAAAAGGCTATATTCTAAATTAAACAACATTTGTTAAATTCCTTATTCGATTTGAAGATACAACTTCAACCTCAAATTTATTTCTATTATTTTTTTGCCACGAA
>RDZG01000063.1 GCA_004293915.1 Bacteroidota bacterium
CACTCCATTTGTTAGTTTAGACAAAAAAAACAAAGACTTCAATCTATCTCTAAAATGATATTTTTGATTCTCTTCATACACACTTTTTAGGATACTACCATTTTGATAAAAAAAGCCAATGCTTATGATACTACTCATTTTCCTTCTGCATTGATAGGAAAGGTTGGCAAAGGAAAATTGGGGATGGTGTTTTATAATATGAGTTGGAGTTACGAAGGACGTAAATCTAATACTGAGCGTGATTTTTTATTTCAAATACTAAATGAACTTGACAGTACTCAAACCTTAAATATCATTGGTAGTAGATACTTGCATTCTAGCTTAATGAAAAATAATAATAATAATAATATTTATGTTCATTTAATCAATACTGGTGGAGAACATAACAGTATTCATACGGTAACTTACGATACCATTCCTCCAATTACAAATATCAAAATAAAACTAAAAGTAGAGACCAGACCTAAAACCGTGTTATTACAGCCTAGAAATAGAGAAGTAAATTATACATACTTTAACAATAGCATAGAAGCTGAGATACCCAAAATAGATTTATATGAAATTTTAGAAGTAAAATTCTAAATATAAAAGTTTATCATGCATTAAATCCAAATTTGCTTTTTGTTTAATTCAATATTTCGGATTTTTTTAAATATGAAATATAAAATAATCTATTTTTTGTGATATAACCGAATAATTTTTTAAGAGTTGTAATTTTAAGATTGTGGATTTGCCTTTATTCTCGAAATTACAAATATGGAAAGAATATTTATTGCAATGGCAACATAGCCAACGTAATTAAAATGTTCATATAATCCATTTGAATTTTTTACAACAATTGCACCTGCAAGAAATGCTGCAACTCCTGAACCTAATTGTTGTACAGAGGCATTAAACGCCATAAAACTTCCTCTTTGTTGTGGCTCGACTGCAGATGTTGCTGTTGCCGTTGCAGGAATTACTCGTCCTCCAATAACAATGAAAAAAATACTTGTAATTACTAACGCCAATGCAACAGGCATTTGTGGAAGATTTGTAACCACAAATATAATTGGTAAAATAAGTAAGGCAAAAAATATGTACACCTTTTTTTTGCCTAATTTGTCGGTATATTTTCCTATGAGTGGTGAACTAAAAAACGTTACAAAACCACCCACTAAATAAATTAAACTTAATTGTGTTTCAGCAAAGCCAACATTGGCAACCAAGTAAGGACTTAAAAAAGTAAAAACGATAAAGTGTCCTGACATTAAAAGAAAAGTCAACAGTAATGCGTTTCGTTGATTGGCAGATTGTAAAACTGTACTCACTACTGAATACCATTTTTGTTTTAGATTAATTCTGTTTAAATGTAGCGTCATATTTTCCATATATTTGAATAGGAAAATACCAATAATTAAACTTAATGTACCTAAAAAATAAAACGGAGCATTCCAATTAAATTTAGTTGCTAAAATTAAGCCAATAGGAATACCAACTACTGATGCCAATGAAAAAGCACCCATAACAATGCCTATGGCTTTTCCTCTTTGTTTTTCTGCAACTGCATCGCCAATGACTGCCATTACCATAGAGCCTAACAAACCACCAAATGCCCCTGTAAAAATTCTTGCAGCAACTAACAATTCAAATTGGTTACTCAATGCACAAAAAAATGTCCCAATCACAAAACCTATGTACAAAAAAAGTAAAGCTGATTTTCGGTTGTATTTGTCTAGGAAAAAGGCACCTATTAAACCTGAAATAGCTGCACTAAAAGTATAAGCCGAAACGACTACTCCAAATTGTGTAGGGTTTATATTTAGAGTCCGCATTAATTGTGGACCAAGCGGCATCATAATTACAAAATCCACTATATGCGTAAACTGAACTGCTGCCATTAAGGCTATTAAAATATGTTGTTTTTTCATTTTTTTAATTATTAATTTGTTTTTTAAATTCTTCAAACTGAAATATCAATTTTTGAAAACTGTTTATTTCTATGCTGTATTTATCTAATATGATTAATAAATGATAAAGAGTTTTTTCTACTTCCTGCTCTGAAAAATACACTGCTTGTTTTGGGATATATTTTTTTGAAAGTAAAGAATGATAAAATATAAGTTCCTTATGTTTTTCTTTTGATACGTATAAATCTACTTTTGAAAAACTATGCTTGTGTTTATCAAGCATAGTTTTTAATGTATATAACAGAAATTTAAAATTTTGATAATTTTCTAATTTGCTTTGCACCATTGCATATTTATTATTATTTTATTTTTTGAATTAAAATAAATTTTACTTCCCAACTTTATTTGAATAGTAGTAGGAAATAGTTAATAACACTGTAGTAATTGATCCTGGATTTATCCATCCATCACCTGCCAATCCATGAGCAATAGTTGCTAGAATACAATTGCAGAAATAAGCAGAATATACCCAATCTTTAACACTTTTATTTTTATTAAAAATCAATAATATTGCTACTAATAATTTAGTGAATGGTAAAATATTAGCCAAATAAGGTGGATACCCTAAATGTTTCATATTTTCAACTACCATATCGTGCTTAACTATATAAAATATGGCTGCTGCCACCATTCCAAATACAACCAAACCTGTTGTAATCCAATAAATAATCAAATCTTTTTTTGAAACTTTTTTTATTTCTTGATTCATAATAATTCAATTATATTTTAATAAATAATTTTTCAGCACTCCATCGATGTTTTGGAGCTTTCTCCATAAAATCATTCGCAGAATCTCTATAGCCTAAGGCTAACAATGCAACACTGCGTAAGTTTCTTTCTTGTAAACCTAACAGCTCATCCACTTTTGAAGGTAAGAAGCCTTCCATAGGTGTTGCATAAATTTCTAAACTTGCTGCTGCAATGATTCCTGTTCCTAATGCGATGAATGCTTGTTTTGCAGCCCAATGGTATTGCTCGTCTTGTGGCATACCTACAATGGCTTGCATCATTCTGTCTTTAACTCCAAAAGCTAGTATTTTCTCCAACGGCATACTCGTAGTTTCAGAATAGGCTTGTAAATATTCATCCACTTTTGCTTCATCAACCGAGTTCCAAGCTGCAAAAACTAAAACATGTGAACTTTCAACGATTTGTGCTTGCCCATAGGCCAAAGGCTGTAATTGCTTTCTTAATTCTTCACTTTCAATTACGATTACATTATAAGGTTGCAAACCATAACTTGATGCCGATAGTCGTATAGCATCTAAAATAGTTTGTAAATCTTGTGCAGGTAATTTTTTACCTGTCATTCTTTTGGTGGCATAACGCCAATTAAGGCTTTTTAAAATATCCATTTTTAAAATTATTTTATTGATTAAGTTGTAAATCTATATCCATTACTATACTTTTGCAAGTAGTACATAGAAACTGTACTAATATTGTAAACAATAGTAATGCTGTTAATCAAGATATTAAGATGGAAAATAAATCAAAAATAATTTGTCCTGTTCAATATTCTTTAGACATATTGAGCGGAAAATGGAAATTACCTATACTTCACGCCTTGCATAAAGCTAGTCCGAAACGATTTAAAGAACTTGAACGAGAACTTGATGGTATCACTCCAACAATGCTAACTACTCAATTAAGAGATTTAGAAAAAAATGGACTTGTCAGTAGAGAAATTTTTGCAACAGTACCGCCAACTGTTGAATATCGAACTACTGAATTAGGAAAAACATTGAAGTCGCTCATTTATGAATTTAAAAAATGGGGTTTAATGCATATGAAAGAAATTGAAGCTGAAAAGTCATAGTTAATTTATACATCTGGTATAAGTCCAACTTTTTTTCTTGATAGATTTTTTACCTTGTCCACTCAGTCCAAGGAATAACGAATGGCAAAACTAAAACCCAAATTAAAAAGAATAATGCCATACCTGTAGGATAAGATTGGTTATTTCTTATTGCTGGTAATGCCACAATTAAGAGCCAAGTTCCTTTGTAAACAAGTTGCACTAAAAGAATTGGTGAAAATGAAATGGGTCGCCAAAGTCCTAAAATGGACAAGACTGTAATAGCAAACCATAAGCAACCTACCAATTTCATCACTTCTGTTGGTTGATAGGAGTATTGAAAAACAGTCTCTGCTGCTTTTTTAGGTGATGTCATTGATGTAATGCTAATCCAACCTGCTACTATTATGTTTGCTATGTAAACTATTTTTAGTGCTATCATTTTTTTTATTTTAAAAGGTTCGTCCAATGCCTGTTTTTAAAACAGGAAGAATTAAGTTATTGTCCGCATTTGTTGTTCTGCCAATGCCTAATCTGCTGTCAAACGTCCAAGCATTTGACTTTCCAAATCTGTGAGCATAACCATACCCTGCATAAGGTAAAATAGTTATGTTTTTGTCTTTACGCAAAAAGTCGTTTTCAATAAATGCAGTACCAACAAAAATAAAATGTCCGTTCATTCTTTCGTTGATGAAATATTTCAAGTTCACTCCATGAGTGTTGATGAAATTTGTTTCTAACTGAATTGTCAATTTATCAAATGTTCTCATTTCTAATGTAAGCAAAGGACTAAATGGTGGAAAAATCAAAAAACTTAATCTGATATTTCCAACAGGCAATTTAGGTTCACTTGTTTGTGCTTGTATAGTTGAAAACATACCAATCAAGCAAAATAAAATTATTGTTTTCATTTACTTTCTGCAATTCTTTTAAAATTATTCATTACTTCGGGTAAAACTTTTCTGAATTGACCGCCAAGCATAAACCCAAAAATATACTTTAAGAAACCTGTAAATGCAATATCATCTGTAAAATGAACTTCGTTGTTTGTTTCTATCAAACTTCGTTTGATTACAAGTTCGCCAACTGGCATAATTGTATTGATGGTGTAGGACTGATTAGTGATAAGTTCTGAAATGTAAAACTTCAATTTCGGGCTCGTTTTGGGTTTCATAGTGCCTTTTGCACCTACTTCAAAATCGCCTTCAAGGTTTGCCTCAAGGAGTTCTGTGTCCCATTGATTCCAATTTTGAACATCAATAAGTGTTTGCCAAACATTGGCTTTTGTAGTGTTTACAGTTATTGTAAAACTAAAATGATGATTGCTCTGCTTCATTTTTTCAGATAGAATTTAAAAACTTTCTGTAAAGTTCTATCTATAAAATGAGAAACTACTGCACCTATGTTAAGTCATTATTTTTTTTCTAATTCTGCTCAAAGATTGTGGGGCAATGCCTAAATAGGAAGCCAAAATTTTTAATGGAATACGTTTTAAAAGTTCAGGTTCATTTTTGAGCATCTTTTCGTAGCGAAACTCTGCTGTTTCGGTTTGCAATTCTTCCAATATTTCTTCTGTAAAAAATTGTACTTCTTGGATTATTTTTCTTGCAAACTCTGTCCAACTTTTAAGTTTATATAATTCATTTGCTTGATTATAAGAAATTTGCCAAACTATAGACTCTTCTATGGCTTGGATATTTTCAGTTGCAGGTTTTTGAGCATTAAAACTTGCTTGTGATGTAAAAAAATATGGTGCTTCGGTAAAGAATTTAGTAATGTTGTTTCCGTCCTTGTTTATATAAAAGTGAAAAAGTCCGCTTTCCACAAAATAAAGATGTCTACAAACTTTACCTTCTGCTAAAAGAACTTGGTCTTTGTCGAAAACTCGCTGTTCAAAACATTTGTATATTTCCTTCCAATCGCTATCGGAAAGTGTCGTGTAATTTTCTATGAATTGTCTGAATTTTTCCAATTATAAACTTTCAAATTGTTTTTAGGAGTTACACATTTTTAGATTAGCCGATAAGGGTTTTAGGCTTAAATAAGGAGTGTATTTAGAATGCTTTTATGAGCAAAATCGAAACTAAAATAATAAATAAAAGTAGATTTTACAAAATATTTAGCGATTAGGTTATTGCTTTCTACTCTCTTATTAAAACAGATCTAAAATAGTCAATTTTAGCAGTGTTTACATCTTGGTTCATATTGGTATTCCATTCTTGAAATTTTAGATTGAAGGTGTGTCTTCCTTTCTTCAGATAGGTTTCTTTATAGTTTGAGAATGCCCAATTTTCCCATTCATCTAATCCACGCTGAGGAAATACAATAGTCCCAAGATACTTTTCATCTAAATATAAACTTCTTATGGCACATTTGTTATCTGTATTCAAAGGACCCGAGCCATTGGCATACCTAAAATCAAAACGGTAAAAACCTTCTTTTTTGATCTCGATATCAAATTTTAATTCTTTGTTTTCTTTCAAAGAAACTTCAATTGACTTTTCGTGTTTTGGGTTTGTACTTAAAATGTTTTCCATCTCTATTTTAGATGATTTACTTCTAGGAAACACCAAAAAAGGCTCACTTGTAAACGACTCTCCAACTAAAGTGTTAAAAGCACTTACCTTATATTCACACACTTGGTTTGTATCAACTTCTATTGTATTCAATATGGTTTTAGTTAGAATTGAATTATTTTTGTAAACGATATAGTACTGACAATTAGAAACTGGAGTCCATGCTATTTTACCATTTTCATATATAGCTTTTGGTGCTGCTAACGATACTTTGTTTTCAACTAAATTGAATGGCGTTTTATCAAAGGAATTATTATTCATTTCAATCAAAACGCTATGTTTACCAACCAATTCTGAACCAATAAAAGGTGCTTTCAACAGTATACCATCTATTGAAATACTTTTTATTTTATTTCCAAATCCTCTTACTTCAATGTCAAGCAAGGCTTTTCTATATATAAACCCACTTAGTTTTTTATATCCATCAAAAACTTTAGGAATGACAGGTGTAAATCGAATCCCATTTTCATGAAAAGACATTCCCAAAAATATTCTAAAAACGGTAGATAAATTTCCAGAAATGCTCCAAAGCATGTTATCAGAATTAATTTCCGTTCCTTTAAAGTGCCCAGTACTTGCCACCATGTTTTCATAATTTGTTAGAAACAAAGTAGAGGCTCTGTATATAGAAGCAATTCCGTATACAAGTGCATTTTCATCATTGGCTTTTGCGGCAGCTAAATTCCAATAGGCTTGTACAAAAGGCCATATAGACTCATTATGATAGGGGCTTATATAAGGAATTTGGGGATAAATGCAAGGTACTCCAAAAGCTAATTTAGGCGTATTTTGAATGATTCTGGAGTATAAAGTGGAATCGGCTACTGAAAAATATATTGATAAAGCATTTCCTAATGCTTCATATTTTGGAGATAGAATCAAACCATTTCTTCCATACAGATATTGCCCAAAGTATCCTTTTTCCTGCTGCCACAACTTGTTTTTAATAGTCTTTTTTAAATTTTTAGATTTTAAAAAATAGATAGCCCCATTTTGATCTAGTGCTTCTGCCATTTGCCCTAATACATCATAAGCCTGTGAAAAAACCACATTTGTACCTAAGTTTTTTGAATCATAAATATCTACATTGTTCATCCAGGTAGGATAGGTTTGTTCTCTCCAATCCAAAAAAGTTGATTCTCCACCAAAAAGCCCTGATGAGGAGTCGAAGAGCGTTTTCTCATCATCTTCGAGCGTGTTTTTTATCACCTTATAAATATAGGTTAGCCAGTCTTTATCTCCAGTAATTTTATATATTTCCCAAGCAGCTATTGCCCATACCACTCTATCAGACGATACTGGCCAAGCCCCGCCTGAACCAGTATCTTGAATAATTCTATCTCTGCTTACTTTTCTTAGTAAGCTCTTCTTTGCCACTTCTGGCTCTAGGTAGGCTAATGCTAATATGGTACTATAACTCACATCTCTTGTCCAAACACCACTCCATTTTGTGCCTGTTCTAAAAGTGCTATCCTTTTCAATATTTTTAACCATCTCTTCCAGCGAAAGATTGTAGTTAGCATCAACAATAGCAATTCCCGAACTAAAAGTGGGTTTTCCTAGCGTTGAAGGTGTAAATTTTCTGGTATTTTCAACAGGCTCAGTAGGGCATGGATTTAAATTAACAGTCAATACATAAATGTTATTCTTTTCTGATTGCAATAATTTTAGCCCTTTTTTGCCTAGGTTTGAATATTCCCATGACAATGGCTCAGCATTACCCGCTACATACACTCCTTCAAATTCTTTTTTATATATTTTTTCGCCAGTATTGGTTTCATAAAATCCCACTTTCTCAAATTGATCAAAAACGGGGGTCATGTCTAACGCTATTTCATAAGAATAATTAGCCCCTAAATACCCATTTGTGATGAGTTCATTAGGAGCTTTAGGTTTGCCAAATACAAATTTTTGTGTTTTTTCATTCTCATTAATTACTAAAAAATGATTTTTACCTGATTCGTTTTCATTGTCTTTTTGATTAATACTAAATTTTATAGGAATAAATCTTAGGTATTTTGAGTCAGAATAAACTCTGGTTTTAGCAATAATTTCATTGGCTGACAAAACAATAGCCACATTTTCGCCTTGAATGACTTTGTCGGTAAATACACTATAGTTATCCGATTTATAAATATTAGAATGTAATTTTTGCCCTAAGCAGATATTATTCACATAAAGGGTCATTAATAGGCTAATAAATAAATTTCTATTACCTGATTTTAAATTAGCTATGTTCATTTTGCTTGAGTTGAGGTAAATATACTTGAATGAAGATGTGGTTTTTTATTAAAAAGGTTGGTTATTCTATTCAAAAAGTTGAATAGTACAAAACTATATAACTTATACTTGAAATAATATGAAAGGTGTATTTATCTGTTAAATTCAAAAAATGCGTTGTGTAAAACTATTTTCTATTTGATAATCAAATAGTTATATAATTTTTAGTACATTTTAAACTACACTTATCAATACTTTATTCTGTTTTATATTGTAAATATGATGAAATTAAATATGATATTTTTGGTACAATTCTAACAATAAACATACTCTAAAAATGAAAAATCCACAACAACAAATCGTTATTAGAAATCAAATTTTAAAATTAAGAAATTATTTTTCTTTAAGAATTCTCGGATTGGCACTATTGGTATCATTATTTCCAAATCTGAACAATTACTTAACCGCAGCACCTATCACAGGCATACCTAAAGTATCATCCAATGGACGATACCTCGTTCGCAGCGATGGAACACCATTTGTTTTGATGAGCGACACCGAGTAGCTTTTAAATAAATATGACGATAATGGAGTGAAAGCTATTTTGGACAACCGGGCAGCCAAAGGTTTCACATCTGTTCAGGTTTTTGCCACACGTGGTTGGGGTGGGAACGAAAGGGATGTAAACAACAATCTTCCTTTCAATAACAACAATCCTACATCGTTAGTTTCGGACTATTGGAGTCGTTGGCGTTGGATTGCAGATGAGGCAGCAAGCAGAGGTTTATATTTTATTCTGATAATGGGTGAGCCAACAAAAAACTGGGGACAACCTAGCCGGGTAGCAGGCAATACCACAGATGCTTACAGCTATGGAAGACAAGTGGCAGAATTTTTTCGTACTTCTCCAAATATCATTTTTTCAATGGGTTATGATGACAATGCTGATCAACTTACCGACCGCAAACGTGCCTGCGCTGAAGGTGTAGCTGATGGTGTAAACAGTGTGAATAATTTTGACGGCAACGCCAATTATTCTAACAATACCATGACTTATCATGGCTATGCTGTGTCTCTAACCTTGCATTTTGATAGCTGGTGCGATTTTTATGGGACTGAAGTATTTCATAATACTGCTGGTGTTTATGGTCAAGTAAATGGTGATTACAATTTAGGAGTACCCATAAAACCATCGTTTCTTATGGAAGGCTGGTATGAGGCAGAAAGCGGTCAAACACCAACTAGTGTTCGAAACGAGGCTTGGTTTTCATTTTTAGGTGCAGTTTGTGGTTATGGCTATGGTCATTATGGCAACTGGAGTCAAGTAGGGAATCTATCTTTCTTAGATGCAACTGGAGCTTTTGGAATGGGTGAGTTGGTGAAATTTGCAAACAGATACAATTGGTGGAACTGGCAGCCTAATAATGGTCTTGGAAAACTGGTTGTTAAATCAAGCAATGGTACAGAAATAGTAGTTTATTATTCAAACAACTCTACTGCTACCATTAATAACACACTTTCTGCTGGAACTACAGCAACTTGGGTAGATCCACGAAATGTTGGCAATACTGCTTCTGGTGGCACATTTTCTGCTGGTCAATCTCGTAGTATGACCCCGCCAAGTGGATGGGAAGATGCCATTTTGGTTTTGTCTACTGGTGGTTAGACTATTGTTTTTGTTACTGGTGTTACATTAAATCCAACATCTACTTCTATTTCTACAGGCAGCACCAATAGATTCTTTTAGCCACTATTGCATTCTCAAATGCTTACAGTGGTAGCTAGTGGTTCGGCTATTATACCGTAACCACAGCAGATCAAAACAAAACAGCCAGCCAGTTGTACAGCAATGATATAGCCAAATCTTAATAATATCATAGCAGCAACTATCACAGGCATACCTATAAGTTTCATCCAATGGACGATACCTTGTTTGAAGCGATGGAACACCATTTGTATTTATGTGCGACACCGTGTGGCTTTTAAATAAATATGACTACAATAGTGTAAAAACTATTTTGGATAACCAATCTGCAAAAGGGTACTATGCAAGTTTTTGACAAACGTGGTTGGAGTGGAAACGAAAAAGATGTTAACAACAATATTCCTTTTAATAATAATAACAAAAAAGCCTCTCAAAATCATTTGAGAGGCTTTTAAAAATGTTATTCTAATCGAAATTAGTTTTTGACTACTTTCAATCTTTTCAGTATTCCATTTTTATTCACTAACACAAAATAGATGCCAGAAGGAGAAGTAGCTAAATCGAAAGTTGTTTTTGAGGCTACTTTTGATTCAATCAACTGACCATGATTGTTAAACAACGTTATCGTAGAAACTTCATTTGCATCTATAGTAAGTATGCTTGTTACTGGATTTGGATATAAAGAGATATTTTCCAATTCATTTGATGTAACACTCACACCAGTAGTTGTATTTGCAGTTCCTGCAACCGATACCGTTATCATATTACTCAAAATTGTAGTATTGGCAGCATTGTTGCTAATCACAAATACATCTACACTTCCATTTGACAAACCAGTTAATAATCCAGATCCACTGATTGTGGCAATGGCAGTATTGCTAGTATACCACATTTCTGATACAGGATTAGTAGCATTGATTGGGCTATATCCATCTACTGAAAATTGAATAGTAGAACCCACAGAAACTGAACTCGCACCGCTGATGGTAGACGAAACTAAAGCAACAATAGGATTACTCACAGTTACTGAAATAATATTACTCATTACTGTAGTATTGGCAGGATTATTATGCACTGCAAATACATTAACCGATCCTGGACTGATAGCAGTTAATATTCCACTTCCATTGATAGTTGCAATGGCACTATTGCTTGTATACCAAGTTGTAGACACTGTAGCAGTAGCATTTGAAGGGCTATAACCAACAAGTGAGAATGTAGTAGTAGTGCCTGTGATTACAGCATTAGCACCACTAATGGTAGAAGATGCTACCGGGATGATAGGTGTAACTACCGTAACTGTATACATATTACTGGTTACGGTAGTTGCAATATTGCTCATTACTAAAGAAATAGTTGTAAGTCCATTTGCCAAAGCTCTCAAATTGCCAGTACCATCAATAGTTGCTACTGTTGTGTTTGATGAAACCCAATTTATACCTAAAGGAGTAGTTGGATTTAAGGGTAAATAATTTAGTAACGAATATTGTTTAGTACTACTTACATTGACTATTGCATTTCCACCCGTAATAGTTACGCCATTTATTCCTATGATTGGATTTGTAATAGTAACCGTGATTATATTACTTGTTACAGTAGTTCCTGTACCATTGTCAAGAGTTGCAGACACATTGATTGTACCTACGTTTCCTGCACCAACAGGAGTTAAGATTCCATTTGCATCAATAGTAGCAATCGATGTATTACTACTTCTCCAAGTTGAAATTACAGTTCCTACTCCAGAAGAAGGTGTATATCCAACTAAGGTGTAAGTGGTAGTAGTATTAGTCAAAAGCGAAGTAGCTCCTGAAATAGTAGCAGTTAAAATAGGATTAATAACATTTACAGAAATGACATTACTTGTAATAGTACCTAATGGATTCATTACTTTACAAGAAATGTTAGCCATTCCAATTCCTAATGCTGTAAATGCACCAGTTGATGGATTAATAACTATTACACTAGGATTGCTCGAGGACCAAGTATTGATAACTGGAGAAGTGATAATAGTAGGTGAATATCCAGCTAAAGTATAAGTATAAGTCTGACCTGTAACTAAAGCAGAAAGACCACTAATAGTTGCACTAACCACACCAGCTTGAATTTGAGGAGTAACTGTAGCCCAAGTTGAGCCAAATCTAAATTCATCTAAGAGCAATTGATTAGATTGATCTGCATAAATATGCATACTTTTAAATGAGATATTAGCAGAAGTATTTGCAGTTGTAGTTGGAGTATTTGGTTCATCCATAGCTTCAAATGTAGATTTGTCGGGATTTACATATACTGAAATGGTAGAATTATTTGAAAAATCTACTTTCAAAACTACAAATATAGTTTCATTCACAACAACAGGTTTTGTAGTTTGAACATAATTATTTCCAATTCTTAATGTCCAATATTTTACTCCAGCTGTTTCTGATCTAGAAGGGTCATAATAACCAAATCCAAATGTTTTACTTTGATTGGCTCCTCCATCATCTGTTGGGTTATTCTGATCATGAAATGTAATCTTGCTTTCATTTTGATTTTCAACTGTTTTTGAAATTATAAAACTAATAAACAAAGTTTTGCCATTCTGACTACCAATATTTCTATTGTTATTAAATTGTTCTGAAGCATCAAAATAACCTGAAAATGGACCTGTATAACCATTATCAAATTTTCTACCTGCCCCTTCAAAATTTTGACCAGCACTCATGTAAAAATCACTTGATTGTAACCCTGGAATAACAAGAGGGTTTGCATTTGCATAAGCAAATCCATTGCTACTTGCTTGTGCCCATGCTGCAGAAAATCCAAAACCACTTACGTTCGAACCTTGTATAAATGTAGCTCCTGGTACACTAAAACCTTCATATGCTAACAATGGAGGAATAGGTTGATTAGTAATTGTAATAACTGACATTCCAGAAACTGAATTTACTGAATTTGTAAAAGTACCTGTAATTGTAACAATTCCATTTTTTATTGGGGTTACAATTCCATTAGTTGATACACTTGCTAAAGATGGATTAGAAGATATCCAAGTTGTGATTATTGGAGAAGTAGCAGAACTTGGAAAAACAAGTCCAGATAAAGTTGATTTACCACCTGGAGTATTAATTGCGTTTGTTGAAGCAGTTACATTTACACCACTAATTGAAACAATAGGAACTGCAGGTGTTACATCTGCCCAAGTAGAACCAAAACGAAATTCATCTATTAACAATTGATTTGCTTGATCTGCGTAGATATGTATACTTTTGAAAGAAATTTTATCGTTTGTAGAACTAACAATAGTTGAAACATTTGGTGCATTTGCCAATCCAAAACTAGATTTATTTGGGTTTATAAAAGCAGTAATGGTAGATGTTGAAGCAAAATCAACTTTTAAAACCGCAAATATAGTTTCTCCTACAACTAATTCTTTAGTTGTTTTTACATAACTATTACCAATTCTTAAAGTCCAATATTTTATACCTGAATCTTCAGACCTAGCAGCATCATAATATCCAAACCCAAAAGATTTTGACTGAGTAGCTCCTCCATCATCTGTTGGGTTATTCTGATCATGAAATGTAATTTTACTTTCATTTTGATTATTTACTGTTTTCTGAATAACAAAACTGATGTAAAGAGTAGTACCTGATTGGTTTCCTATATTTCTAGAACCATTGCTATTATCACCACTTTCAAAATAAGATGCGAATGGACCAGTAAAGCTATTGTCTAGTACTCTCCCTGCACCTTGAAAGTTACGACCTGCTGTCAAGTAAAAATCGTTACTTAATAATCCAGAAACTAATAATGGTGAAGTATTTGTATAGGCAAAACCCTCATTTGAAGCTTGTTGCCATCCACTTTGAAATCCAAATCCACTCACATTTGAACCCTGTATAAATGTAGCACCTGGCACACTAAAGCCTTCATAAGCTAGTAATTGAGCATTTGAAAATTGTGTAGATAGTAAATAGAATAATATAGCAATTCTGATGCTAAACCTATTTTTTAGTATTGATTTGAAATTTCGCATAACTTTTTATTTTTAAATTTATGTATGAATAACACTAAAAGTAAAATAGATTTAATAAACTTATATAATGGTAGAGATTTTATAAGTAATCAAATGCGTATATTTATAAAAATCAAATGATATATAATATATTGAAAGTCAGATATTTATATGTATGCAGAAAAAGTATAAAGTTCTTTTTATAACAAATGAATGCAATTTTATATTGGAAATGTTTTAGTAGAAAATAAATTAAAATATTTTGAAGAAAAGACTGATAAAACCTTAATTTATAGATTATGTAAATAATTATTCAAGACTCAAAAAAGTCATTTTTAAGATTATAATCAATGCCAATTTGGTGGCAATTAAAATAGGAATGGCTTATAAAAAATGTCATTTATTTTTCCAAAACATGAATAATGTAATTAATAAGCATCAACGCTTAAATTATGTTTCAAAAGCCAGGTGTTAGTTAGCCGAATTAACTTCATGTAAGGTACGTTGAGAAAAAAAGAACTTGGCATAATCAAAAGACTTTGCATTTAACTTTGTATAATATAAAAAATTCAATGAATAATATATAAATAATTTTAACTTTATGGCAAAAAACATTAGATGAAAAGCATATTTAAAGCAAGTTTAGCTGTATTTTTATTTTCAATACACCCCAATGAAGTTATAGCTCAATCCAAACCGAATATTGTTTTTATTTTGGCAGACGATTTAGGCATTGGCGATATAGAACCATACGGACAAAAAGAAATAAAAACCCCAAATTTGCAACAAATGGCAAAAGAAGGAAAGGTTTTTACAAATCATTATAGTGGAAATTCGGTTTGTGCACCTTCAAGATGTGTGCTTATGACAGGCAAACATACAGGTCATGCAATTGTTAGAGGTAATTTACAAGATAAAATTAAAGGGCAATTCCCTTTGCCTGATGACGAATTAACTGTAGCTCAAGTACTTAAAAACCAAGGTTATAGCACTGGTATTTTTGGCAAATGGGGTTTAGGAGAAACATACTCTACTGGCGATCCGCTCAAAAAAGGATTTGATGTTCATTTTGGATATACTGATCAGGTTTTGGCTCACAATCATTTTCCCGAATTTTTGTTACGAAATGGTAAAAAAGAATTCTTAAATAATAAAGTAATATATGGCGACACTACAGCTTGGCACAAAGGTTTAGGAAGTTATTCAATAATAAAAAACCAATATGCAGATGAACTTTTTGCTAATGAGGCGATTAACTTTATTGACTTGAATAAAAACAAACCTTTTTTCGTTTACCTCGCATTTGTGCTTCCACATGATAATGGCGAATATGATAAAATAGAAAATTGCTATGAAGTTCCAAGTCAAGGAATTTATAAATGCAAAAAAGGATGGACAAAACAAGAAAAAGATTATGCAGCTTCAGTTACCTTACTTGATAAATATACTGGAAAAGTACTTGATTATTTAAAAAAATCTGGATTAGATAAAAATACTTTAGTGATTTTTACAAGTGATAATGGCACACAACAAATCGATTTGCGTTTCAAAAGTAATGGCAAATTTAGGGGAATGAAACGTGATATTTTAGAAGGTGGAATACGTGCACCTTTTATAGCTTGGATGCCTTCAAAAATAAAAGCAAACTCTGTTTCTAATCTTCCTTCTGCTTTTTATGATTTTTTGGCTACTGCAGCTGAAGTTTCGGACTCAAAAACAAAAAATATTCCAACAGATGGTATTTCGTATTGGAATGAATTGTTGGGTAAATCGCAACAAAAACATCCTTATTTATATTTTGAAATTCCTGAAAAAAATGGAGGTTGGGCAGTTATAAAAGGCAAATGGAAAGCTCTACAAACTAATATTTGTACTGACAAACCATTAGATGTTGAACTTTATAATATCGAAATCGATCCGTCTGAATCTAAAAACCTTGCATCAGAAAATCGAGAAATTGTAAAAGAAATGGTAGAAATCATGAAAAAAGAGCGTCAAAAATCGCCACTTTTTCCTATGAACGCTATAGATTAATTTCAAAGTCGTTAAAATAAATAGTAGCTAAATTATTTACTCAATTATAACCTCAAAATCAACTAAAACTTTATCGCTCATTATCCAGCTATTACCACCAACACCAAAATCTCTTCGATTGATAGCGAAATTTCCTTTAAAAGTCTTATTAACATACGTAAATGGGAATTGGATTTTCTTTTTAACGTTTTTAATCGACAGTTCGCAAGTTACTTGATATAAATCCGCTTTTGTTTGGGTAAATTCTGTTGATACAAAAGTAATTTTTGGATATTTTTCAATATCAAAATATTCTTCTTTTTTAAGATGCTTATCTCTAGCATTTATATCTGTATTTAAGGTGTTTACATCGATTTTTGCTTCGATTTTAGAATTAGTTACATCCTGTGTATTGAAATTTATTTGGGCTTCAAATCCAGTAAATTTGCCATCAACTTTTAAGCCCGCATTTTTAATCGAAAACTTGATACTTGCAGATTTTATTTTAAGTTCTGGTTGTGCAAACAAAACACAAGAAC
The DNA here is from genome assembly GCA_004293915.1 of Bacteroidota bacterium. Classification (GTDB taxonomy): domain Bacteria; phylum Bacteroidota; class Bacteroidia; order Cytophagales; family UBA9547; genus REAG01. Next base: position 16,792 of record RDZG01000063.1, read on the forward strand.
TATTTAATATCAAAAATAAAATTATATTTTTCATTATTCCCAAGGTTTGAAAGTTACACCCACCGAAACCAAATTAGAAACCAACCGAAATCTATCGTTTTCTTCAGGAAATCTTTGGACTGGAATCGCAGTTTTTATTTCTGTAAACAAATGACTTACAGCAAGTTTTGCAGCCCATTTTTTTGAAAACCAATACCTAACAAAAAGTTCTGAATTTAAACTGCCTCTATCATTTACATCAATCAAAAGTAAATTAAAATTTGATTGACTTGGGTTTACAGGAGTTGAAATTATAAATACTTGGTCGTTACCATATACACCCTTATTTTTTAGTCCAAATCCAAAACCTATTACATCAATATTAAATCCAATATCTAGTTTATCAAAAAAAGTATATTGCAAAATAATATATGTGTTCAGAAAAGCCATTGTTGAATTATTTAAACGTACATAATCCAAGTTGTTTTCTATGGTTTTGGTAAACAAAACGGCTGGTCCTGAAGTGTTTTTTGCAATTATTGCTGGTGCACTCGAATAGGTTTGTAGTCCATCGCCAAAAAAACTTGTAAACCGCAAACCATACCCAAACTTAAGTTTTTTGTTTTTGCTTATTGGATGCAAATGATGCCAATTTAAGTTGAAATCGTATCTATTTTTTGCAAAAGCAACATTTGCTTCAAAATAGTTTGCTTGCTTATATTGAGCATTTGAGTTAATAAATGAAATTATAAGCAAAAGAAATATAAAATGTCTCATTCAAAAGTATGTTTGTAAAAATATAAACAACAAAAAAGGGCAATTAGTTCTATTGCCCTTTTGAAATATATTTAAGAAAAACTAGGTGTTATTTACCAGCTCTTTCGCTCGAAACAGTCAATTTTTTTCTACCTCTTCTTCTGCGTGCAGAAAGAACTCTTCTTCCATTTGCAGTAGACATTCTTTCTCTGAAACCATGTTTGTTAACTCTTTTTCTTCTCGATGGCTGGAATGTGCGTTTCATTTTATTTGCTTTTTTTGAAAATCGGATTGCAAAAATACTAAATTTTTATGATTTACAAAAAAAAGGTTGAAATATTTTTTAGAATCAATCTTCAATCTAATTTATTTTAAACTTCCAGCATTTAGAAATGCCAAAAACTTATTGATATCCAAATTATAGGTAACTGGGTTACTAATAGTTTTACCCGAAGAATCAATAATTACATAAAAAGGTTGAGCATTGGTATTGTATTTTAATATTTGCAAATCTGCATTTTGTTTGCCAATAGTTTTTTTGATTTTATTATCAATTTTTGATATATACCACTGATTTTCAGGTAATTCAGTTTTGTCATCAACATACATAGCCAAAACTATAAAATCATTTTGAAGTTTTTTCAATACCTCAGGATTAGACCAAACATTTGCTTCCATTTCTCGGCAATTGGTGCAGGAGTGTCCAGTAAAATCTATAAAAATAGGTTTTCCTGTTTTTTGCGAACAAGCTATGGCTTGATTATAGTCAAAATAGCCTTTCAAACCATGTGGAAGTTCTAAAAAATCGGCATATTTTGGTGTTTCGCATAATGAATTATAGTCTTTGTTTTCGTTTAAACTGATGGTTTTTAGCCCAAAATCAGTACTTTTTTGCGGTGGCAGATAACCAGAAAGTGGTTTTAGCGGTGCTCCAAACAATCCCGGAACTAAATAAATCACAAATGAAAAAGTAAGTATGGCTAATATTACTTTAAACACACTAATTTTCTGTGTAAGATAATCTTCGTCATCGTGTGGTAATTTTATTTTGTGCAATAAATACAACCCAATCATCGCAAAAATGGCTATCCATATCGAAATATTTATATCTCTAGGCAAAATATTCCAATGATAGGCTTGGTCGGCAAGACTCAAAAATTTGAGTGCCAAAGCCAATTCCAAAAACCCCAAAACTACTTTTACAGAATTGAGCCAACCACCAGATTTTGGTAAGTTTTTGAGCCAAGATGGAAACAACGCAAATAGCGTAAACGGAATTGCAAAAGCCAAAGAAAAGCCCAACATTACTAAAACATTTCCAACAATCGGACCAGTGCAAGAAAACGATACCAAACACAAGGTAAATGCCATAAAAAATACACCTAAAAACCCGCCTTTTTCGGATTGTTTATCAACTGCGTTCACTACCGAAGAAGGCAACGTGATTTCAAATAATCCCAAAAAAGATAGAGCAAAAATAATAAATACGCCAAAGAAAAATAAATTTGGCAACCAATGTGTGCTGATAAAATTTGCAGCTTCAGCTCCAGCCAAAAAGGCTACCAAAACGCCTATTGTGGTGTAAATCAATACAATAGATAGGGCATAAACCAAGGCTTTTATTTTTCCATCACGTTTCGATTTCGATGCGTTTAAGAAAAACGTTACCGTCATTGGTATCATTGGAAACACACAAGGAGTTATCAAAGCTGCCAAGCCTGAAAGAAATGCTAGTACAAAAAATCCCCATAAACTTGCTGTTTCGCTGGTTTCTGTGGTTGTTTGTTTGGATTCGATTTTAGTGTTTTTGATTTCACTCACAACGGTATTAATTGGTGTTGTTATTTCTGTTTTTGAAACAGTATCTACTTTTACAACACTTCTAATAACTTTCAAATCTATCGAAAAATCGGTTTCTTTGGGTGGCAAACAAATTCCAGATTCTTGTGAGCAAGTGCTATATTCATAAACACCTTTAATGATTGGATTTTGGGTTAAAATTTTTATTTTCTGAACAAAAGTAGCTTTATCAATTACATAATCATATTCGCCAATGTATTCATCGTTTTTATGTTTATATTTTGGTGTAATTAGACCGCCAACAAGTGCTATGGTTTTGTTTTTTTCAAATGTAAAAACAGAAGAAGGTGCAGATTCGTATTTGCCCGTTCCATACACATACCAACCTTTTTCGATGGTTGCATTAAACGAAATTTCTATAATGTCGCCTATTTTTGCTTCTTTTTTTGATGAATTTACACTAAAACTGACGGGGTTTTCTACTTGTCCAAATCCTAAAAGTGAGTTTATTAATAGTAAAATAAAAAAAGTTGTTTTGAGAAATCGCATATAGTTTTTAAAGTTTATTTTCTAACGTTTTTTTATGCAAAAAAGTGCAATATTTTTTTATTTATCCAAATGTTTTAAAATTTCTTCAGCCCATTTTTGATATTGAAGTGCCGAAGGATGTAGCTCATCTTCACAATAATACGCCTTTTGCTCAGTTTGCGAAATGGGAGTTATGTCTATAAATTTTGTTTCTAACGCCAATGCATTTTTTCGAATAACTTGATTTATTTTTTCAATTTCAGCTGATATTTTATCTTTTGTTGGTTTTCCAAAATTACTAAATCCATAATCAGGAACTGAAAGAATAAAAACGTAATTTTTCTTTTTAGCGTATGATTTTGCTTTAGTAATTAATAATTTTAACTCGTTTTCAAAAATTTCTATATTTCTGTTTTGGTATTGATTATTTACGCCAATGAGTAAAAAAACATAATCAAATTTTTCGTTTATTGCTTCTAAACGTATGGCATCGAGCAAGTTATCTGTTCGCCAACCCGTGCGAGCAATTATTTTTATTACTTCAATTTTGGTGGTTTTTTGTTCTTCTAATTTTGAAAATTGATATACATAATTTTGGTTTGGCAAAACTCCCTCTCCAATGGTGTAAGAATCTCCCAAAGCCAAAATCGAAGCCATTTTATGTGTTTTTTGTAGTTAAAGATTGAAAAACTTCTTCTAGCGAATACTCTTCCAATTTGAGTTCAATCAAATTTAGATTTTGTGCTGAAATAGCTTTAAAAATAGCACTCCTAATGTCTTTTTGTGTTGAATAAAGTATGAATTTTGATGCAGAAATAGCTTCAACTTTTTCAATTCCATCAATATTTTGTAATACTGAAATAGCAGTTTCGGTTTCAAATTCTACAGAAATTCGAAATCCTTTTTTTATTTCCATTGAAGAGGCAATATTTGAAATAATATCGTTTGCCACAATTTTGCCACCATTTATAATTACAACTCTATCACATACTTGCTGGACTTCTTGCATAATATGTGTCGAAAAAATCACAGTTTTTTCTTTACCAAGTTGTTTGATTAAATTCCGAATTTCTACAACCTGATTTGGATCTAGCCCTGTTGTGGGTTCGTCTAAAATTAATATTTCGGGATTGTGCAACATAGCTGCTGCAAGCCCCACACGTTGTTTATATCCTTTTGAAAGTTGTCCTGTTTTCTTTTTTCGTTCGAGTGTAAGTCCTGTTAGTTCTATGGTTTCGTTGATACGTGTAGATAAAAAATCACTTTTCATGCCAAAAGCTTTTCCACAAAATTCCAAATATTCTCGCACATACATATCTATATATAGCGGATTGTTTTCGGGCAAATAGCCAATCAAACGCTTGGTTACTTTATTGTTTACATCAACATCAAATCCGCAAACCGAAATCGAGCCGCTAGTTTGTGGCAAATAGCCCGTTGTGATTTTCATTGTAGTAGATTTTCCAGCTCCATTTGGTCCTAAAAAGCCCAAAATTTCGCCTTTTTTTGCCGAAAACGAAATATTATCTACGGCTTTTTGTTCGCCATAAATCTTTACAAGATTTTTTATTTCTACCGACATAAATTAGACTTTCTCAATGTAAAATTTACCTTTATAAACCATTTCTGCTGGTCCAATCAAATATACATTTTCAAAACTGTTAATCACTTTGTTAAACGAAACTTTCAGTTTTCCTCCCAAAACTTTTATTGTAACAGGACTAAAAAATCCTTTTTTTGCTGCTACCAAAGCTGCGGCTGTTGCTCCTGTGCCGCACGACAAAGTTTCGTCTTCTACTCCACGTTCGTATGTACGTAAGAAAAGTTCATTTTCTCCAATTTTCTCTACAAAATTTACATTTGTACCGTCAGGTTTGTATTCTTCGCTATATCTTACTGCTCTTCCTTCGCCAAAAACATCATATTTTTCTACATTTTCAACAAATTTCACATGATGTGGCGATCCTGTATTTAAAAAATAGCTATCCGATTTTGTTTCGATTTGTACCACATCATTCATTTTTAAAAACACCAATTCGTCAATAATATGTGCTTGATGCACTCCATCTATGGCTTTAAAACTGCATTTATCTCCAATAATGCCCAGAAATTGTGCAAACATCACGATACATCTACCGCCATTTCCACACATCGAACTTTCTCTGCCATCACTATTAAAATATACCATTCTAAAGTCATGTTTTTTATGCCCTTGAAGCAAAATTAATCCATCGGCACCAACTCCAAATTTGCGGTCACAGATTTGTTTTATCAATTCTGTGTTTGTGATGTCAAAATTTTCGTCACGGTCGTCTATCATCACAAAATCGTTTCCCGTTCCTTGATATTTGCAGAATTTTATTTTCATGACCTTATTTTAAGCTTAAAATCTTATGTATATTTGTTTTTATAACTTGCTAAAAGCGATACAATTATAACCATTATTTAGTCAATTACGTGCAAAAAAATCAAAAAATTAGAATTGGTGGTGCAACACTAAACCAAACTCCTATCGATTGGGAAGGAAACAAACAACGCATTATTTATGCCATCGAATATGCACGTATGAATGGTGTTGAGTTAGTGGCATTGCCCGAAATGTGCATTTGTGGATATGGTTGCGAGGATTTATTTTTGAGCGATTGGCTGTACGAAACTGCATTAGAAAAACTGCTCGAATTATTACCTTTTTGTTATGATATTTCGGTTTGTTTAGGTTTGCCCATTTTGTATAACAACAAAAGATATAACTGTACGTGTTTGATACAAAACACTGAAATTCAGGGCTTTTATGCAAAACAATTTTTAGCAAACGATGGTATTTTTTATGAAACACGTTGGTTTTCTGCTTGGGATAAAAAAGGCGAATTTGAATATCTTGAAATTCAAAAATTAAATCAAAAGTTCGTTTTTGGCGATGCTATTTTTAATTTAAAACTAAATCATAATCACACGTATAAAATTGGATTTGAAATTTGCGAAGATGCTTGGCGAAGCAATGTTCGTCCTGCTTTTTTACATCAAAAGAGGGGAGTGGATATTATCATTAATCCCAGTGCAAGCAATTTTGAATTTGGAAAAACCAAACGTAGAGAAGATTTGATAGTGAGTTCTTCCGAGCAATTTAATTGCATCTATATTTATGCCAATTTGCTTGGAAATGAGGCTGGTAAAGTAATTTTTGATGGCGAAATAATTCTTGCCCAAAAAGGAATTTTGTTGGCAAAAAATCAGCTTTTATCTTTTCAAGAATTTAATGTGGTTTTTACAGATGTAGATGTTAAAAATAAAGAAAATTCGGCTATCATAAACAAGCCAAATGTTTTTGATAGCAAAGAAATTGAGTTTAGAGATGCTGTTTCGCTTGCTCTTTTTGATTATATGCGAAAAAGTAAATCGCAAGGTTTTGTGCTTTCGCTCAGTGGTGGTGCCGATTCGTGTTGTTGTGCCATTATGGTTTCTGAAATGGTAAAAAAAGGCGTTTTAGAACTAGGTAATGAGTATTTTAATAAAAAATCTGGTGTTAAAATTAGTAATGAAAATCAAAATATACTTGCAAATTATTTAATTACTGCTTATCAAGGAACCGAAAATTCTTCTGCCGATACATTGCTTTCGGCAAAGGCATTGGCAGATTCTATTGGAGCAGTTTTTTGTGATTGGAAAATTGATGATACAATTGAAATTAACACACAAATAATTGAAAATCAAATTAATAGAAATTTAACTTGGCAATCCGATGATTTGACTTTGCAAAATATTCAGGCTCGTGTCCGAAGTCCTTTGATTTGGATGTTGGCAAATATCAAAAATGCACTTTTGATTACAACTTCAAATCGCTCTGAAGGCGATGTAGGATATTGCACAATGGATGGCGACACTTCTGGGAGTATTTCGCCAATTGCTGGTGTAGATAAAAGTTATATAAAAAACTGGCTCGTTTGGGCAGAAAAAAACCTGAATTACACTGCTTTACAGTATGTGAATCAGTTGCAACCTACAGCCGAATTGCGACCTTTAGAAACCCATCAAACCGATGAAAAAGATTTGATGCCTTATTCTGTTTTGAACGAAATTGAGCTTTTGTCAATCCGAAAATGGAAATCGCCATCCGAAGTTTATTTATTATTAAAAGATGAACAATTGGTTGAAAATCAGTTATTGAAACAATATATTAAAAAGTTTTTCCAACTTTGGGCTCGTAGTCAATGGAAAAGAGAGCGTTTTGCACCAGCATTTCATTTGGATTTACACAATGTTGATCCCCGCAGTTGGTGTCGTTTTCCGATTTTGAGCGGTGGTTTCGAGGATGAATTGAAAAAATTAGATAAGCTCGTTTAAACGTATCGTCAAGCCTTTTAGTAATTACAATATTTCTTGGCAAAATATTTGTGGTAATTATTTTTTATAGTAAATTTGTACAGAAATGATTCAAAAATGGAAACAGACGAATAAATACAAAGTAAGCAAATGAAAATATTGAAAGATATTTATGTTACATTATCTAATATATTTTCAAAACAATTTTATTTTTTAGCCTCCTTAGCTTCGTTTGTAAGCTTGTTTGTAGTTTTTTTTAATGATAAGTATGCCATTTTAATTGCTTTATGTTTTTTTTGTTTGATGTTGCATAAATTTAAAAAAATACTTCCAAATCATACGAGTTGCATTTATTAAAACCTGATATTGGATATATTTACAAATTGAGTTGGATAAGATAAGTTCACGGAATGAAAATTATAGGATATATTTTGCTTTTTTGTGTTGCAATGTATTGTATATTTTTCTGCATTCCTAGTGCAATTGTAATATTTTCTTATGCTGGAAAATCACATTTTTATTATTCTATTTTGATTGCTCTACCATTTTTAATTCATCTTTTGGCTTTAATTTGGTTTTCTATATTTTTAATTAAATACAAATAACATCTGCAATGATTCGCTTTTTCAAAACGCCATTTTTTTTCTCAAAACTATTTCCTGATTTGATTTTTCATCAATCTAGAAATGAAAAAAAGATATATTTAACTTTTGATGATGGTCCAATTCCAGAAATTACCCCTTTTGTGTTGTCAGAATTAGAAAAACACAAAGCAAAAGCTACTTTTTTTTGTATTGGCGATAATATTAGAAAACATCCTGAAATTTTTGCTCAAATTTTAAATAATAATCATGCCATTGGTAATCATACTTTCCATCACCTAAATGGAAAAAATACAACTCAAAAATTATATTTCGATGATATTTTATCTTGTAAAAACACGTTGATAAATAATAATTATATTTCTGAAAATCAATTGTTTAGACCTCCTTATGGTGCCATCAAAAAAAGTCAATTAACTAAATTAAAGCAAGAATATAAAATTATTTTTTGGGATGTTTTAACTTATGATTTTGATAAAAATATAAGTCCAGAAAAATGTTTGGAAAAAGCAATTAAGCACACAAAAAACGGCTCAATTGTTGTTTTTCATGATAGTTTGAAAGCCGAAAAAAACCTAAAATATGTTTTGCCACGATTTTTAAATCATTTTTCAGAAAAAGGCTTTGAGTTTGAAGCAATACATTAATTTTGCATTCATGATATTTACTATTCTCGATTTGAAAAAAGACGAAAAAGCAGAAATTGTTCGATTGCTGCCTTCGGATTTAGAAATTAAATTTTTGGAAATGGGATTTTTGCCTGGAAACGAATTGAAATTATTACAAAAAACAGCTTTTGACGCTACTTTTAACGTTCAAATTTTAGGATATACCATTGCCCTAAGAAAATCAGAAGCCTCGCTTATCGAAATTAAAAAATGTTGAAAATTGGTTTAATTGGCAATCCAAATTGTGGGAAATCTACACTTTTTAACCAACTCACTGGCTTAAACCAAAAAACAGGAAATTTTGCTGGTGTAACGATTGAGCGAAAATCGGGTTTTTTTCATTTGTCTGATAATCAAGAGGTTGAATTAATTGATTATCCTGGCACATATAGTATTTATCCATATTCTTATGACGAAAAAGTGGTTTACGATGAGCTGCTAAATGCTAAATTTGAGTCGCAACCCGATTTGTATTTGGCAATTGTTGATGCTTCTAATTTGAATCGAAATTTATTACTTTTTTCGCAACTTTATGATTTGGGTTTGCCATTGGTTTTGGTATTAAACATGATGGATGTGGCTGAATATAAAGGATTTACATTCGATATCCCAAAGCTAAAATCATATTTGCCAAATGTTGACATTATAAAAATCAATGCAAAAAATGGCGAAAATATTAGTGAACTCAAACAGATTATTTTACAAAAAATAAATCATAAAAATGTCAAAAATAGTAGTTTTTCGTTTTATGAAATGAGTACTGAAACTACTTTGATTTGCGAAGAGCTAAAATCTGTTTTGAATCTAAAAAACAATTATCAAAGCTTGGTTTTGTTGAACGAAAGCAATAATACTTCGCTTGGGCTTAGCGTGTATCAGTCTGATTTAGAGAATATTAAATCGAAACACAACTTTGATTGTGTTCGTTCTAAATCGCATGAAACAATTTCTCGCTACAAAAAAATTAATGAAATTTTAAATAAATGTGTACAAAAAACCACACAGAAAAATATAATTACCAAAAAAATAGACCAATTTTTATTACATCCTTATTTTGGTTTTGCTTTTCTGATTGCTGTATTTTTTCTTGTATTTCAAGCCATTTTTTCTTGGGCATTGCTACCAATGGATGGAATTGATTTTTTGTTTTATGCTATAAATGGCTTTATTAAAAACAATTTTTCGGAATCTAAATGGCTCGATTTTCTTACCGATGGACTTCTAGCGGGCATTGGAGGTGTTTTGATTTTTGCTCCTCAAATTGCCATTTTGTTTTTCTTTATTGCATTGCTCGAAGAGTCTGGTTACATGGCAAGAGTAATATTTTTGATGGATTCTTTAATGAAAAAGTTTGGTTTAAATGGCAGAAGTATTGTTCCTCTTTTTTCGAGTGCTGCTTGTGCCATTCCAGCCATGATGAGTGCACGAAATATTAGCCATAAAAAAGAAAGATTAATTACTATTTTTATTGCTCCGCTCATCAGTTGTTCTGCTCGAATTCCTGTTTATACCATCATTATTTCTTTGGTTATTCCACATAAATATTTTATTGGATTTATTGATTATCAAGCTGTTGCCATGCTTTCGATGTATGCTTTGGGTTTTATAACAGCTTTAATTAGTGCTTTTGTTTTGAGTAAGATTTTAAAATCAGATGAAAAAAGTTTTTTAATACTCGAAATGCCTGATTATAAAGTACCTAAAATCAAAAATATCTTAGTTATAATGAAACAAAAAGTATGGAGTTTTATATCAGAATCTGGCAAAATTATAATTGCAATTTCATTGATTTTATGGATTTTATCGAATTTTGGATATAGTAATAATATTGAAAATGCTGAAAAAAATATCATTGCAAAATACGAAACAGGAGAAGAAAAAAACATAGCCGAAATAGATGCAAAAATTTCTTCCGCCAAACTTGAAGCTTCTTATGCTGGTAGTTTTGGCAAATTTATAGAGCCAATTATCAAACCATTGGGCTTCGATTGGAAGATTGGAATAGCAATTCTTACTTCTTTTGCTGCTCGAGAGGTTTTTGTTGGAACAATTTCTACCATTTATACCATCGAAAACCAAGATGATAATCAATCAATTATCGAAAAACTTAAATCGGTAAAAGATAACAATGGAAATCTGTTTTTTAATTTTGCACGTGGAATGTCTTTGTTGGTGTTTTATGCCTTTGCTTTGCAATGTATGAGCACCATAGCTGTATCCAAAAAAGAAACTGGAAATTGGAAAATACCCCTATTGCAATTTATTTATTTTGGTTTTTTGGCTTACTTTTCGTCTTATTTGGTGTATAAAGCATTGTGTATGTAACTTTTCTGCACAAAAATTGGTTCGTAATAAAAAAAATGTAAACTTTGTTGCAGTTAACTACAGTAAATAGCGTGAAAGATTCTACAAAATCTTTGTTAAGGGTTATTTTTTTAAGCATATTTTTTGTTTTTGCATCCTTTTTTGGATTTGCAGATGATAAAACATCAAGCAATACCATCATATTAAATGGTGCTTATCAAGGTAAAAATCTGTATGTTCAAAATCCTTTTACAGTAAATATGAAAGATTTTTGTACAGACGAAGTGTATGTTAATAGCGAAAAAGTGATGAGCCAAATCAAATCAAGTGCTTATGAAATTGATTTGTCGTATTTAGCTATAAACGAACCTGTTACAATAGAAATCATACACAAAGCTGATTGTAAACCAAAGGTTTTGAATGCCCAAGTCATACGTTTAAATAGTAATTTGCAGTTTACAAACTTAGTTTCAAATGAAACCAGTATTAGTTGGTCTACAAAAGGAGAAAAAATTGGCGACAAAATGTATGTTGAACAGTTTTTGTACAATTCTTGGATTACTTTAAAAGAAATTCCTTCAAAAGGTTCGTCATCAAATAGCAGTTATTCTTCCGAAAGCCATCATACTTCTGGAATTAATAAATATCGTATAAAATATACTGATAAAGATGGAACGGCATTTTACTCTCGTGTAATTGAATATCAATCTGGATTGCCAGAAATTACATTTTATCCAAAACGAGTTTCAAACAAAATATACCTTTCTCGTGGCTCTGATTATGAAATTACAGACGAAAAAGGAGTTGTTTTAAATAAAGGAAAAGGAAAAGAAATACCGTGCGAAACCCTAAAAGAAGGCGTTTATTATCTAAATGTTGATAATAAAACCGAGAAATTTCTCAAGAAATAAGCTTAGTTTCTTTAAGTTTTATTTAAAATTACCTCAATTATACTTTGAATTATAACTACACTAAGGTTTTATGCAAGATACTTTGTCTATTGCTATTAAAAATTCTTTAAGTACAATTACATTCACTCTAGATACTTCATACCGATATATTACTTTTTCATCTTTGCACCAAAGCACCATGTTTGCTATTTGGAATGCAAAGATTAATAAAGGCGATTGTATACTAGATTTTTTGAGTGAGGAAGATAAAATTAAAGCAAAAAAGAATTTCGATAGGGCTTTAAAAGGCGAATCGTTTGTTTTAGTTGAAGAATACGGAGATAAAAATATTCAACGCTTTTTTTGGGAAGACAAGTATTCTCCAGTAATCCTTGATGGCAAAGTTATTGGTGTTACAGTTGTTGCTGTTGATGTTAGTAATCATGTTGAGGTTTCAAAAAAGCTTGAAGAAACTCAAAACAGACTAAATATTGCATTAGAATCTAGCCAAATAGGTGTTTGGGAGTGGGATGTTAATCTGGATAAGATTTATTGGTCTGAACACATGTATGATATTTTTGAGGTTGAAACCAACACAAAACTCAAATTAGATACTTATTTGCCTTTATTGCATCCAGAAGATAAAGAAAATGTGTTATTCATAATTCAAAATAGCATTGCAAATAAGCTAGATTATGAAGTTGTACATAGAATTATTCTTAAAGATACGAGTATTCGTTGGATTTTGGGAAAAGCAAAAATGGTTTTAAATCAAAATGGAGATGTAATACAGATTATTGGGACATGTTTAGATATTACATCACAGAAAAAAATCGAAACTGAATTATTACTCAAAAACGATGAACTAACCAAAACAAACGCAGAATTAGATAAATTTGTATATAGTGCATCGCACGATTTGCGAGCTCCTGTTGCTTCAATGCTTGGCTTAGTAGATTTGGCTCGTATGGAGAAAAATCCTGAAAACTTGATTCAATTATTTGAATTACAAGTAAAAAGCCTGAAACGCATGGATAGTTTTATTCATGATATTATCGATTATTCTAGAAACACAAGATTAGAATTAGCTTTTTCAATCATTGATTTTCAATCAATTATCAATGAAGCATTTGAACAGTTAAATTTTATTAATAACTCAGTGCAAATCACAAAAAATATTTCAATAAATCAACATGCTACTTTTGTATCTGATTCTAAAAGAATTCAAATTGTAATAAATAATATTATTTCAAATGCTATAAAATATTATGATGCTGGAAAAAAAGATTCTTTTGTAAATGTAGACATTGAAATAGATGAACAAAATGCAGTTTTAACCATTGCTGATAATGGCATTGGGATTCATGAAAATGAATTAGCAAAAATTTTTAATATGTTTTATCGTGCAACAGAAATAGGAAAAGGCTCTGGTTTGGGTTTGTATATCGTAAAAGAAGTTGTTGAAAAACTTAAAGGTAAAATAGAATACAAATCCACTTATGGTTTGGGAACAGAAGTTAAAATTACCTTATTCAACTTTTTAAATCACAAGTAATTTTCTCAATTATAATCGTGCTTTATACTCTTCATATCCAAACGATTTAATGAGTTTAAAGGTATTATCTTCTCTCCAAATTCCAATATTTGGCAAATTTACACCATTAAATGTGGTTGTTTTTACCATCGTGTAATGCATCATATCTTCAAAAACTATAGTGTCGCCAATTTTAAGCGGCTTTTTGAACGCATAGGGTCCCATGTGGTCGCCTGCTAGGCATGTTAGTCCTCCCATTTTATATACATAATTGCCTTTTTCTGTAACTTCTGCATCTGATATTTTTGCTGTATAAGGCATTTCGATACAATCGGGCATGTGTGCCGATATCGAACAATCTAAAATAGCTACATTTTTGCCACCACTTTCAACAAAATCTAAAACTTTTGATACCAAATAGCCTGTTTTCCAGCCAAATGCTGAACCTGGCTCGAGTATGATTTCTTTAATATTTGGATATTTTTTATATACTCCTTTTATGAACGAAATCAAGTGCGGATGGTCGTAGCCCAAACGTGTCATCAAATGCCCACCTCCCATATTAAACCACTGAATTTGAGTGAGTAATGAGCCAAATCGCTTTTCTATTTCTAGCCAAGTTCTTTCCAAAGCATAGCTATCTTTTTCGCACAAATTGTGCATGTGTAACCCTTCTATTCCTTGGGGTAATTTACCATTAAATTTATCGGCTGTCATTCCTAATCTAGAACCTGGAATACAAGGATTATACAAATCGGTTTCTACTTCCGAATATTCTGGATTGATACGAATGGCACATGAAATTTTCTTTTTATTTGCCTGTATTTGAGGTTTAAATTTTTCCCATTGTGCGATAGAATTAAAAGTAATATGTCCGCAATGTTGCATTGTTTCCTCAAATTCGCTTTCCAAGTAGGCAACATTATAGGCATGTACCTCGCCTCCAAATTCTAAGGCTCCAAGTCGAGCCTCGTTTAGTGAGCTTGCTGTTGTGCCTGGCACATATTGTTTTACCAAATCAAATGTGCTATACATCGAAAAACCTTTCAAAGCCAAAATTATTTTTGCTCCAGATTGTTCGGCAATAGATTTAATTAACGTTAAATTTTTGCGAAGCAATTTTTCTTCTAGCAAAAAACAAGGACTTGGAATTTCTGAAAACGGAATAGACATTTTAATATTTTTTACAAAAATACAGTTATACCAGTATTTTCAATATCAATTTATCTTTTATGAGTATTTTTTTTATACTTTTGAAAATAATGGGACTATTCATAATTTTATTTGTATTTTCAAAAGAATTTTGATTAAAATGAAGATAGAAAATGTAAACAATCAAAAAATAATAACATGAAAGAAGCTCAATACAAACGTGTTTACAACGCTTTGAATGCCCAAATTGCTAAAAAAGAATTTTTGGAAGGCGATTTGTTGCCGTCCGAAAATCTGCTAACTACTCAGTTTGGTGTGGCTCGCAGTGTGGTTAGGCAGGCTTTACTCGAACTCGAAAAAGAAGGAAAAATAGTGAAACAACAAGGCAAAGGCAGCATTGTTGTTCCCGAACGCAAATCGTTGGCTTTGTTGTCGGTAAAAGGATTTTCGCAGGTTGTTGGTGCTGAGCGGAAAATAAACACAATTATGCTTCAAAATCCGATAAAACGAAAATGGGATGGTGTATTCTTTTTTCCGCTTTCAGAAAAAGAACTTGCTGCCGATTGTTTTTACCTCAAACGCTTGCGGTTAGTTGATAATCAGACTGTGATGTTAGAAAACACTTATTTGCCCGACTTATATCTAGAAGATTTTTTGACACAAAAGTTTGTAGATGGATCATTATTTCAACTATTAAAATCGCAATATAATATCGAAATAAAAGGAGTTGAGCAAGAGTTGAGAGCCATAAATGCCGAAGTTGATTTAGCCACAAATTTGGCTATTGAGCCAAATCAAGCAGTTTTGCATGTTCAACGAAAATACATTACAAATAAAAAAGACTTCTTTATTTATAGTTCACTTTTTTGTAACACACACAATTACTCATTTAGCAATATAATAAAAACGTAGTTAATTTTATTGCATCTAAACAATCTTAACTAATTTTTCGTATAAATATTTTACAAATTTTAAACAAATAAATGCAATTTTTATTTGTAATAATTGAATAATATTAAGAATATTGTAAATTATTTTAATATTTTATTGGTTACTTCATTTATGTTTAGTGTATAAATGTGTATACAATATAATATGTTAAATTTATAAACAACTGAAAATTAGGTAATTATATTTATATTAAAACGTTACATTAAGAAATAAACCACTTTATTTTATAAGATTATGAACAAAATAAATACTGCTTCGAGAATATTTTTATTCGTATTAGCACAATTTTGTACGCTAAATTTTGCCATCGCTCAAAATAATTGTTTGAAGATTGGGCAAAATGTAACTGGTATTCAGTTTAAAGATGTGTTTAAGGAAAATATTGGGTGGCGATTTCCTGGTACAAGCCCAGCTGCGGTTTGTTCAGGTATTTTTGGCGCTCCTGGATGTCCTGAACAACCAATTATAGATGCTTTGCCAAAAGATGCAAATGGATATGTTACAGGTGGTATTCCTTATAATGTATCTGGTTTGCAAACATCTATAAATAATACCTATTCTGGTTCTATTACCTCTATCACTACCTATATGCAGCGTGAAAGCTACGCTCCGTATGCATTGGGTGATTATTATGTTTTTTGGCAAGGACAAGGTACTATGCGATTCTTTTGGAACGATGGTCCTGGTATGATAAGAATTACGGCAGGTTCTTACGGAACTATTCCTGTAGCCAATGGTTACGAACTTAATTTTGGTGTCGCTAACAATGGAATTACAGCCATTTCTGCCAATGCAGTAACTTCCGATGCTTCTGCGGGAGTGCATTATTGTAGAATAACTGTTCCTGCCACTACAGGTACTCCAGCAAAAGATCCATTTAATAATATTGCTGGAATCGGAATGCAGATAACTTCATCTGCGGTTGCTCCCAACCATTTAAGAGGGATTTCTGTAGTAGCACCCGATTTTGGCTCAAACCCTGGTGGGTATAATGGATCTAGTAAATTTATAGCCGATGGCACTAATGCTCGTACGTTTGTTAATTCTGGTCCCGAACATTTCAAAACACAGCCTTTTCATCCAGCATTTTTAAATTGGATTAAAATTTTTCCTGTTTTTCGTTTTAAAGATGCCATAGGAGTAGATCAAGAAACTCCTAAAGATGTATCTTGGCTCAATGTGCGTCCGTATGATTATTATACGCAAACCGCTCAAATTCCTGGTGTTGGACATCCTTATGCTTATATGTACATGATTCAGCTATGTAACTTGCTTAAAAAGGATGCATGGATAAATGGTTTTGTGAACTCTGACGAAAATTATCAACGGAATTTGGGAAAATTATTTAAAGATAATTTAGATCCAAATCTCAAAGTGTATTTAGAGTTAAGTAATGAAAATACATGGAATTTTTTTCAGGGCTTTAATGGACCAGGTTTGATAAGTAACTACGCACAATCCAACAGCATGGACTTTTTTGATGCTGCATCCTTTTTAGAAAATAGATTTTGGGTAAATTTCGGCAGCAGTTGGAAAGGCGAAGACCAAGATCGTATGGTGCGTGTTGTAGCTGGGCAAGCGGTAAACGGATATCATTGTGCTCGTAAAACACAATATCACGAAGCCAGAAACGAAAGATATGATGTGTTGTCAGTGGCTTGGTACTTAGATCAGGTACAAGATAATGCCGCTCTTATTCCTCAAAATGGTACGCCACTTCAGTTGCTCAATGCCATGATTGCAGATAATAATTTTAATAGAAATCAAAACTCTTCTGTAAACCCTAATGGAAATATTTTCCCTTCTATTGCAAAAGTTATGCAAATGCATGTGGGTATGGCACGTGCAAAAGGTAAAAAACTTGCACTTTACGAAGGTGGAACGCATCATTCTTATGAACAAAAGGTAAATGGGGTTGGGGTTGATCGAGCAATTTGGGATAGGTCTAAGTTCATTAAATGGTTGCCAGAGATTCGTACATTTTATCGTTCCTTAATTGATACACTTAGAAACTTTCCAGAAGTGGAGTTGGCAATGGCATTCAATCTTTATGGTGGAAGCGGTGAACCATTATCTAATGGACAAATTGTAGAAGCGCATAATTTTGGTTTTGTACCAAACGCATTTTCAGATACAACCGCAACAGGAGATAAGTCTTTTACATCTACGGAATTTGGAAATATTAATATTTTCGGTACCAATGCCCATGGCGTATGGAAAGAATTGAATGCACAAAACAATGTTTGGAAATTCAACTCAATCTGTACTCCTACCATCACATCCGATATTGTAGGTTCGGGTTTGTCGTTAAATTTTGTAAGCACTAGAAGTCAATATGTAAATGTAACTGGAGCTTCGCTTTTCGATCCCTTAGCTACAGCCAATTACACCATCGAAACTTGGGTAAAACCAGCCGAACTCGAACGGCAGCAAGCTGTTTGGGCTTACTCTAATGGTTCAAATGTATTAAATGCACTTAATATTACTGCACTAAACAAATTAGAGTGGAATATTGGCAATGGCTCGACAATATTAACAGGTCCACTCGTGGAACGAGATAAATGGTACCATGTGGCAGTAGTCAAAAATGGTACAAGTGTACAAATGTATGTAAATGGTACGGTGGCAGCATCGGGTTCGGCATCGGGTTCGGCTGGTGTGCCAACCAACTACACACTTGGTGCATCAAATGCGGGTAGCCTAGCCAATTATTTTCGTGGTGGATTAGACGAACATAGAGTTTGGAGCGGTGTAGCACTCTCGCAACCTACGATTCGAGATTATATGTGTAAAAAAATAATACCAGCCACACCTAACTATGCTTCGCTTTCTACCTATATCGAATTTAATAGCATTTCGGGCACTAATTTGATGGATAGAAAAACAGCACTTTCGCATGGCACATTAGTCAATTTTGTAGCTACCGAATCTTATGGTTATTTGCCGTCTGGTGCACCTATTGGCGATTTGAGTACCAATATTTATCCTGGCTCGTGGGCTAATACAGGGCTTTCATATACAAACCCTGTTGGTGGAGATATTATCAATGTAAATGGCATAGGAGCAGGCAATCCAGATGGCGTACATATATACGTAGTAAATCAAGCCCCAACGCTTAATACCAAACCACAGTTTTACACCTCAATTGCAGGAAAATATTTTGGTGTATTTTTAGCAAATGGCACAAATCCAAGTTATAATGTAAATTATAACTTTCAAGGCAATGCATCTGCCTCTGCTACTGTTGGGTTTAATCGTTTGGTAAAACGCGATGGAGGTTCAGATTATGCTTGGGATAATTCTGGAGCAAGAATTGACCCTTTAAATAAAACATTGATAACCAACTGCACCGAAAATTATAGAGCAGAATATATTTTAGGTGTTCGACAAAATCAGTTAATCCAAAGACCTGGTTCAGGAACTTGTATCAGTTTACCAGGTACTTCAGTAGGAACATTTCTTAGTTTTAAAAGATCTAATGTTTATACGCTTTCGTTTTGGGCTAAAGGCGTAGGAGATGGTGTAATGGGATTTCGTGATCCTTTTACTGAGCGTTATATTAATTATCGAGCAACGAATAGTTCTGATTTTGTGGCTAGATATCAAGATTTATCTTTAGGAAATCAAAACAAAATTAGTGGGGGAGAAAATACATCTTGGACTCACTATGCTTACACGAGAGATGCCTCTGGTTTGTTTGTTTATTATGTTAATGGTTATCCATCTTCTTCTATTGATTTTCCTGGCGATACATCAATGGTAGATATGTTCATAAAAGCAGGGGGACCTTGGGCTGGTCAATTTGATGAGCTTTCTGTATGGAAAAGAAATTTGAGCCTTACAGAAATTAGAGATTTGATGTGTAAAAAAATCACACCTTCTCACCCAAGCTATTGCGATTTACAAGCTTATTTCAAATTTGACGAAGGCAGTGGTAATGTGATGGAAAATACTTTAGGTGCAGGCAATATTGTATTTGATGGTCCGATTGCTTGGGTGAGATCTGGAGCTGCCATAGGAGATGAAAGTAAACATAACTACAACGCTCCTTTTATTGCAAGCATTGCACATCCTGATGGTGATTTTATAAAAGTAACTCCCACAGTGCAAAATGGTATGGTAGGCACACAGGTCTATATTGTAAATTCAGATCCCAATTATCCTATTTTCCCAAGTACAGAAACCTATCCTGTAGGCATTCCAAATAGAGATACTTCAAGATATTTTGGAACGTATGTAATTCCATTCTATCCAATAGCTAATAACGACAATCAAAGGTCTTACTTATATGAATACAATTATGCGGGTAACAAAAATATTAATTTCACCAATGAGGCAAATCTTAGATTGATTCGTAGAGAAACTAATCAAGTTTTAAATTGGACAAACACTGGTATTAATCCTGTTATTGCTTCAAAAACTTTAACTTGGCAATCTCCAATAAGACTAGATCCGCATCATCCTGTTGGTGAGTTTTTGTTAGCAGGTACCAATCCAAGCCCATTTATTGCTCCGCTCAATGGTATTCCCACTCTGGCTGGAATTACAGGAAAATCTACTTTATGTTTAGGAGAATCTAATGCTTTATATAAAGTACTGGCTCCAGTTGATAAACGTGCATTATCATTCAAATGGATAGCTTCAAATGGGTTGTCTTTATCAAATTCTACAGCAGATACAGTAAATGTTACAGCCTTAACAGCAGGTGCACAAACATTAACTGTTATAGGAATTAATAAATTCGGCACTAGCACACCATTCATATATCCAATTAATGTTCAAAATACGGGTTATTTGAGTTCTAATATCACTGGAAATTTAAACCCATGTAATTCTGCAACTGCAACATATTCAGTTTCAAATGTTTCGCCATCGCCAATAGCCTATCTTTGGTCTGTAACTGGCGATGCCATTAATCCTACTCCCTCTAATTTAACTCCTTCAAACGCATTTAATTTTGGGGGTGGTGGGCAAAGCATTGTTCGTATCTCTGTATATGGACAATATTCTTGTGGATTGGCATTGATAAATACATTAAATGTAAACAACAATAGTTTGCCAACTACTACATTAGGAATACTAGGAGATTCACTTTGTTTGATAGACAATTCTACAACAATTGCTATAAAAGTTAATAATTCTCAAAATGGAGTTACCTACACAGCCTTTGATGGTGCAACCCCAGTGGCTACCACTACTGGTAACGGAGGCACACTTTTATTGAATGTCCCAACAGGCATTTTAACGACTTTTGTAAATAAAGTAATTACAGTAAAAGCTCAAAATAATCTTTGTCCACTCATTCCAGTTAATATGGCAACATCGGCAAATATTTTGATGGGAAATACCCTAACTGGGGGTCAGTTAGCTCCTACTTTTGCAAATCCTGGTAATATTTGTTATGATTTGAATACAGGAGATATCAAAGATTTTCCATTAGTTATTACAAGTGGCGCTGTTTCTGGAACTACTTATACTCCCAATTATTTAACTTTTGCACAGCCTTATGGCGAACCTTTTGAATCTGTTATGGGAAGATCAGTTATTGCTACTGGTACTTCAGTAACCATGTTAGCCAAACCAAGTTCTTTCCCGTTTTGGTTGTCGTTTGGAGTTCCAAATAGTATTAGTGGTTTTGCAAAAGCTCCCGGTTGCCCAACGCAAAAATTAACTACTAAAACTACATTTACACTCAACAACACCCCTGGAGTTGCTGTTCCTTCAAAAGTTGCCGGTCCAGGCAAAGATCAAAAAATGGATGGTGATGGTAAATATCCTGTATGTACTGGAACACCTACAAGCCATTTTACTACTGCAAAAGGTGGTTCAATTTCTCAATTTAACCAACGCTATTTTAATGGTGCTATGACGAATGGTAGTGCTAATATTACCATGAGTAGTTATTCTAATATGACTTCTGCTCAGATTGATATCAATGATGTAGTGTATATTTTAGGAACTCAGACAGATGGAAGTGGTTTACCTGCTGGCAATAATTTGCCACAATTAGATGGTAATGGAAATAAAACACCATATTTCGTAGTAGCTGTAAACTCAGGTGCTAATACGATTCAATTAGCAACATCAAGAGGTGGTGGAGCAATTACAATGAATTTTAATGCTACAAATATTAAATTCTGGGCACCTATTACCATTGATATTCCAGCTGGCACAAATACATTTAATATTCCTAATCGTTTTGGAACATTAGGTTTAGGTTTATATTCACAAATTAATTTTATTTATGCTTCACAAGCACCAGGTGGTGTGTGTGTAGGATATAGTGGTGTTCAGTGCCATCCTACACAATATGTGGCGAGTTTTAGTGGAAGAAATTTCCAGATTTCTGCAAATCAAAGACAAGGAGGGAATAAATCTGCGGGTTACTTTATCAATCGTGGTAGAATTACATATTCTGCTGGTAATGTTAATGTGACTGGTTTTGCTACTGTTTTTGCAAATGAAGATTTGGCTGATAATGGCGATGGGCTTGGTGGGGCTTTGTTAAGAGACATGAATAATAACATTATTGGTGAAGTGAACTCTGTAACCAACGAAGGTGCTTTGGTATTAAAAGCTGGTGCTATAGGGAATGGCACAAATGTAGCATTCTCATCTAGCAAAAGAATATGGTTTAGCAGTGTAGGAGAAAGCGTAGTATTATCAGCTCCACAAGATACGGATCCTAATGGCGTTGAATGGACGGTTGGACCCAAAGATGCCATTTTAACTGTTACCTCATTTTATGGAGGGGGTGCTTACAATGCAGCTACTGGTGTATTTAGTGGAGGTAATTCTGATCCAGATTTAGTTAAAAATGGTATTACTATCACTTGGAATGGAACATTTTCTGGAGTTGCAACCATTGGTGTTACATCATCAAAATCAACACCTTGTTTTGCAAAAAGCAATCCTCAAGGATTACCTAGTGCGCCAGGATACGAACAGACTAACATTACTTTAGATATGTTAGGTCAAATTCCTAGTCCACCTTTGCCTATTGGCTTTACTGAACTTAGTTTTTGTCAATCGCAAAGCAACACAAATTTTGTAACCAACTCAAAAAGTGCAGTTGGAGGATATCAATGGCAATTGCAAAATGCTGGAACCAGTAATGTAGTTGCTTCTGGAGGTACTTGCGGTTGGAGCAAAGTATCTAATGTAGTTGGTGATAAAGGATTTAATGATGCATTTGGTACTTTAGGTTTTGGCGGTGGTTACTGGGCAGAAAACACTTCACCTTGTTTAAATTCAACCCCATTAGGTGGTTCACCTAGTCCGAATAATAATACAGCTGAAGTAAGTTGGCAGCCAGGCTTTACAGGACTTGCAACTATTCGTGTTCGTACGTTAGGTTGCGGATCTATGTCGAATGCAGGTGATATGCGTGCTTCGCCTTGGGTTACGGCTGTAATCACTATTGGTGGTGCTCCAAACCCAGGAAATATTAACTTGGCAGGACAATTACAGTTATGCCAAGGAGCAAGCCCTACCCAACAATACATCGCAACTGGAACTAATATTGATCAATTTAAGTATTATCTACGCAAACCAGGACAAATAGGAGACATAGACCCAGGATTATTGGCATACTATTCTTTCGATGGAGATTATAACAATAAAGCTACTGGAGTTTGGTCGCTTGGAGCAGCAGCAAATGGTACACCAAATAGCGTTACGGTAGCAGCTAATAAAAATGCTGTTGCTGCAAGAGCAATAACTTTTGATAATGGTGGTGATTATGTTGATTTAGGCTCAGATAGTAGATTGAATTTAACAAAAAGTTTTTCTATTGCGGCATGGATAAATTCAACGGGTGGTAATGGTTCATATTCAATTTATTCGAGAGGAACAGGTGGAGCAAATTGGCAAAATGATGTTCAGTTTCTAATAGATATAAATGGTTCAAATGCAACATTAGGAATTAGAGGTACTACAGCTCCTTTTGCTACTCCCTATGGAGGAAGTTGGCCAGGAACATACATTGGTGCAAACTTTAGTGCTATAGGATGGAAGCATATTGTATATACTGGTGTTTACGGTGCGGGCATACTGTCTTTGACTGGGTATGTAGATGGGGCTTTGTTAGGAAGCGTCAATATACCATTCTCTAATTCACCATTTACTGGCAATGTGAGTACGAATTCTCGTATAGGTACTAATGGAGCACAAGGCGGCTCTCTAATTGGTGGTATAGATGAAGTGATGGTATTTGACAGGGTTTTATTACCAGCTGATGTATCAGCTATTTATGCACTCAATGCGAATGCATTTACCGATCCATCAGATTACATTGGAGAAATAAATGGAAACACAGGTCTTTGTGCATGGCAAACTACATTCTCTGGTGCTGCTCAAATTGGTGTGCAAGCTATTGGTTGCGGTGGTTCGTCCATTAGATTATACGATGCTTTTATTTCACCGAAACCAAGTATTTTAGGTGTTTCAATTGCTGATCCATCGGGTTGTGGTAATCCATTGGCTTCTGGTTCTGTAACTATAACTTTAGCAAGTTTCAATCCAAGTACATTTACTGGCTCTCCGTGGGCAGTTTCTTGGAACAACGATTTAATTTCGGATGGTACAGCTACATTATCAGGCAATAATACAATAACTTTAAATACTGGTTTATTTGCAGGCTCTAGTGTTACAGGAGTTACTGCTTGGTATAACGGTTCTAATGGTTGTAATGCCCCTATTTCTATAACATCTAAAATCATAATTGGTACTTCACCGCCTTCTTCTTTAATAGGAACTTCTCTTATGGGAGCAAGTCAAGTCTGTACTGCGAGTACAAGTAGTGGAATAAATGTGCTCGGTTCAGAAAATAACGTTCGCTATTATGCCATGATTGGCAGTTTAATGGTTTCTCCAACCGTTGTTGGTACAGGTGGAAACATTCAATTATCAATTACAGGTAATAACATACTCACTTCATCAGGAGTAAACCAAGTTTATCAAATAAGAACATTAGCTTTTAGTCCAGGTTGCTCTTTGGTTACTTTAGCTGGTGTTCAAAATATTACTGTAAATGGTTTAAGTTCAGCAAGTGGAGCAATAATCACAGGAACAAATCCAGTTTGTAATCCAGGTACCTCAGTTGTATCTGTAGGTGGTGTAAATGGAACTATAGATTGGCAAGTTTCTACAAGTGGTGCATTTGCTTCTACAGGAGGAACAGTTGCTAATTACACTACGCCATCATTAACACAAACAAGTACATTTAGGGCATTAGTTACAAATGGTGCATGTCCAGCTATTACTACAACTTCTTTAGTCGTAACAGTTAATTCGCCAGTTACAACTACTTTTGCTTATAATCAGCCTGCCTATTGTAATAATTTAACTACTGTAGTATCTCCAGTTTTATCTAATACAGTTGCTGGAGGTGTATTTACAGTTGCTCCTACAGGATTAACTTTGAATGCTACTACTGGTGCTGCAACAATAAATTCAAGTTCAGCTGCTTTATATACAGTTACTTATAGTTATACTGTGCCAGGCTGTCCAGCTTTGACTACAACAACCAGTATGCGTATTGGTTCTATACCAGGTTTAGCTTTTGGATTTATACCAACTGTATTTTGTACTTCTAGTGGTAATCAAACACCGGGAACAACTTTTACAGGTTTAGGTTCAGGTGGTACTTTCAGCTCAACCTCGGCTGGATTAGTGTTTGCAAATGCTTCAACTGGTCAAGTTAATATAGCAGGCTCAACGGCTGGTACATATCCATTAATTTATAATGTATCAGTTGTTGGTTGTGGAAATGTAACAAGTACAGTAGGTAATGCAATCACGATAAATTCTTTATCAGGAACTTCAATTTCATATACAGGAACTCCGTATTGTAATAATGTTTCATCTGCAAATGTAGTTGCAGTTAATACAGTTTCAGGAGGAATATATACTTCTGCCCCCGTAGGATTAACAATTAATTCAATTACTGGACTTGTAACACCAACAAGTAGTACACAAGGAATTTATACTATTACATATAGCTACACCATTCCAGGTTGTGGACTTTGGTAATAAATTCTTTACCAGGAATATTATTTAATTATTCAAATTCGCCATTTTGCAAAAATGGTGGTACAAGTTCTGCTCCATCAGCTACTATTGGTGGTATAGGAGGTAGTTATTCGGGTACAGCTGGTTTGGTATTTGCAAATACAACTACTGGTACAATTGATTTGAACGCATCTACTGCAGGTACATATAATGTAACTTACACCGTTTCAATTGCAGGTTGCGGAAACGTAACAAGTACAGTTGGTAATGCAATCACGATAAATTCATTACCTGGAACTAGTATTTCTTATGCAGGTTCGCCTTATTGTAATAATGTTGCATCTGCGAATGTAACAGCCGTAAACACTGTAACAGGCGGAATTTTTACAGCTCCAGCAGGATTAACAATTAATTCAATTACTGGACTTGTAACACCAACAAGTAGTACACAAGGAACATATACTGTAACGTATAATTATACGATTGCAGGTTGTGGAGCATTAACAACTACCACTAGTTTAAGGATAAATAGTGTGCCTGGCTTATTATTTGGCTTTACAGGTAGTCCATATTGTAATATAGGTACAGCAACACCAACAACTTCTGGCTTTAATGGAGGTGGTTTTAGTTCGGCTTCATCAAGTTTAGTATTTACAAATACTGTAACTGGAATAGTAAATTTAGCAAGTTCAACTGCAGGCACATATCCATTAACCTATACTGTTTCAGTACCAGGTTGCGGAAATATATCGAGTACAGTTGGTAGTGCATTAACTATTAATAGTGTTCCAGGCGTGAATATATCATACGTTAGCCCAGTTTGTAATACGTCAACTATTTCAGGTGTTACAGCACTAAACACTGTCTCAGGTGGTATTTATTCAGCAACTGGTGGATTAACAATTAATCCTACAAATGGAACTGTAAATCCTTCAGGATTTGGAGGTACATATACGATTACTTATAGCTATACCATCGCAGGTTGCGGACCGCAAAGCACAACTACTAGTTTGGTTGTAACTACGTTGCCAAGTACCCCAACATTGAGTTATGGTGCTGCACCATATTGTAGTAGCAGTTCTCCAATTAGTTTGGTTTCTTCTACAAATGCTTTAAATGGCTCATTCTTTAGTACTGCCACCGGTTTTAGCGTAAATGCTACAAATGGACAAATTACGATTCCACAAAATACATTAGCTGGTGTTTTTGTAGTTCGTTATGATATTCCAGCTGGTGCAGGATGTGCATCCGTAACGGGAAATAATACCATTACATTATCGGGAGTACCTAATGTTTTGACTATCACAAATATACCAGCCACACAATGTTATAATGCTCAAGTTGTTTTAAATGCAACAGGTACAATACCAGGTGCATCTATACAATGGTTGCAAGATGGAGTAGCAGTTGGTACAAACTCAGCAGTTTATACTACTACTGGTTTAACAAATACATCATATACTTATGTTGCGGTTCTTAATAATGGTGTTTGTACCACAGTTCCATCAGCACCTATGGTTGTAAATGTAAATGTAAATCCAACGGTTACAGGAATTAGCTCAAGCCAAAGTTTTGCTTGTAGTTCGCAATCGGTAACCTTTAACAATACTGGTTTAGTTGGAAGTATAGTTTATGCAGTAAATACAGGTACAGGTTTTAATGTATTGCCAAGCAATATTTATACATTTACCAATACGATTGTTGGTAATGCCTTTAGTTTTGTAGGTTATGCGTTTGTAGCTGGTTGTCAAACAGTAACTTCAACTCCAATTATAGTTAATTCAAGTCTTTGCGGATTAACAGCTGCGTTTGCTTCTAACCCAACACCAATTTGTTTAACTAATGCATCTTCTACCGGAGTTACATTTACAAATACTTCTTCAAGTGCTGGAGGAACAATTTTAGGTTATGTTTGGAATTTTGGTGCAAATGCAACACCAGCATCAACGGTCATTGGTATAAATTCAACAAGTTATACTATTAATGTAACTTATTCTGCAGCTGGTCCGAAAACGATAACATTATCTATTTTGGGAACAGGAGGTTTAACAAGTACGATTTCTGGTTCTGTGCAAGTAGATGCTTTGAGTACAATTTCTGCAATGTCTATTCCCGTAACTGCAATATGCGAAACCAATACCTCATCTGTAGTATCTGTAACCGCTCTAGGAAACATTCAATGGTATAAAGCAGGAGTTGCACAAGGCACGGCAGGTTTACAAGTGGCAGGTGCAATGACATCAAACACAACATTTATTGCTACTGCGGTAAATGGCGTTTGTCCGATGGTAACTGCTACAGGAGTTGTTACAGTAACAAATCTGAATGTTGGTGGTTCAATCGCAGGAGCTAGTCCAATATGTGCAAGTTCTTCTGGACTTAATTTAACAGTAACGAGTCAAGTGGGTAATAGCTATACTTGGTATAATAGTACCAACAGTGGAACTACTTGGAATGCATTATCAAGCAATGTGAATACTATTGCAACGGGTACATTATCTACTACAACTTCTTATGTTGTGAGTGTAACTGGTGGAGCTTGTCCAAATGTAGCATCTGGAATTGTAAATATAAATGTAACGCCAACACCAATTGCAGGTACATCAAGTGTGGATAGAATGATAGTATGTACGAGCGATGGAAATGGTGGAATTTACACATTAGCAAATTCATCTGGTACGATTCAGTGGGAACGCTCTTTAGATTTAAGCTCTTGGGCAAATGCAGCAGGTGCAGGTAATACAACAGCATCATTGACAGCAAATGTTGAAACCGTTATTGGTCCGAAATATTTCAGAGCAAGAGTAACCAACGGTGGTGCTTGTGGAGATGTTTACTCAAATGTAATTACTGTTACAGCATCGAGCTGTGGTTTACAAGCTGCGTTTACTCCAATCCTTACCACAGTTTGCGTAAGTGTTGGTAACACGGTACGTTTCACAGACGCATCTACTTCTACAAACACAATCTTAGGATATACTTGGGATTTTGCAGGAGGTACAGGCGGAAATGTAAATACTGCTGGTCCGCATGATATTACTTTTGGAACTTCAGGTCCAAAAAATGTACGTTTAACAATTTTAGGTCTAGGAGGATTAACAAGTATTGCTAATGGTAGTGTAACTGTGGATGGAACAAGCTTACAAGGCTCAATATCATCAGGCTTAGCTGCTCCTATATGTTATAAAACAGGTTCTACTTTAACATTGACAGGTAGCTTAGGTGCTATTCAATGGTATAGTACAACTACTGGATTGTTAGTAGGTACAACCTCTACTTTGGGTACTGGTAACCTAACTGCAAGTGATGGTTATTTTACAACGGTTAAAAATGGTGTTTGTCCGATGCTAACTACTTCTGGCGTTTCTGTAGCAGTTCATCCACAAAGCAATGCGGGTACTATCACATCAAATGCCGCAAGTGTTTGTCAAAACTTAACAGCTACGTTGGGAGTAACAGGAAATACAGGTACAATATACCAATGGCAGTCATGGAATGGCTCGGCTTTTGTAAATGTTCCAAATGCTACTTTAGCTGGCTTTACTACTTCTGCATTAACAAATACCATATCAGGAACTTATCAATACAGATTAGAAGTTAAAAGCGGTATAAATGCATGTACACCTGCTTATTCTAATACAGTTACAGTAGATGCTATTGTATGTTCGTTGTCTGCAAATGTTACTGTTAATGGAACTTTATTACCAACAGCAATTAGTTTACAAAATGCTTCGGGTACTGGTCTTAATTTTGGAGTACAATTAATTAGTGGTACTGTGGTTGGTTACAACTGGAGCTTAGCTGGAGCAGGAACAACCTCTTCTGCAGCTTCAACAGTAAATACAGGTTATGCAACCCCAGGTGTTTATAATGTATTAGTTACTGTAATTGGAGTTGGTAATGTGCCATTCCCTTATTTAGTAGTAATCACTATTGATGGAATGAGCCTACCAGGTACTATTACAGGTAATGGTACTTCTGTAAATCCAATTTGTTATAACACAAACGATGTACTCACGTTGTCAGGTTTTGTAGGCAATGCCATACAATGGTATAATAGTTCAGGAATAATTGTAGGTGCAAATGCTGCAACTTACACTACGCCAAACTTAACGGCAAATGAAACTTATTTTGCTACTGTTAGAAATGGAGTATCTCCAATGGTAACAGCAACTGGTTTTATTGTAAATGTGCGCCAACAAGCTACATCTACTGGTGTAAATATTCCTGCTACTTTGTGTATTGGTACTAATGCTAGCATTACTGCAACTGGAATTTTAGGAACTGTTACCGGATGGGAATCTTCAGCTGATAATTCTTCATGGAGTTCGACTGCTTTAACTGGTAATCCAACTACATTGGTATCATTAACTGATCCCATTGTTTATTACAGACCGCTAATTACAAACGGAATTGGTTGTACGCCTGTTGGTGGAAATTCAGTGTTAATTGATGCTATTGGTTGTACAGCTACTGTTTCATTTACTGGTCATCCTTTGGCTACACAATGCGTAAGCACAGCAAGTGTTGCAGGATACACCATGGTAGATGCAACAATTTCTGCGGCTCCTAAATTAGCTTGGGCTTGGAATTTTGGATCTGGCGCTAATCCACTAACTGCTACTACTTCGGCTCCTGGTGTAGTAACCTATTCAACGCCAGGTGCTAAACAAATTACTTTAACGGTAACTATTGCTGGCGGAAATGTATTTACTTCGACTACAACGGTTGGTATTTCTGACTCATTTACGTTAGATGGACTTGCTTTTGCTAGTTCAATAGTTTCAAATTCTACTGCACTTTGTTCGGGCAATAGCTTAAATCTAAGTATATCTGGTGTGCCAACTGCAACTACTTATGCTTGGGAAAGAGCAGCTACAAATACATTTGTTTCGCCAACTTCTTTAGGTAGTGTAACCACAGCAGGAGAATCAATGCCTATCCCAACTGGCACATCATCTGATTATTTCTACAGATTAGGTGTTACAAATGGTGCTTGTTTGGTTACAAATTATTCAAATGTAATTACTGTAAGTTCTACTTTGCAGCCTTCGGCTTCAATTTCTTACACATTAGATAATTGTAAAGGTAATGTTAGTCAATCTGATGTTCTAGTTACGGTTACAACTGTGGCAGGAGGTTCATTCCCTTATTCATTCTCTTCGGGTTCTTTAGGAGGAAGTTTAAATTCAAGTTCAGGTTTGATAAGTATTGCTTCTGCTCCAATTGGTAACCATGTTGTAACATTAACTGCGTCTGCGTTCAAAGGTTGTAATGCTTTCACAACTACTACGGGTGTTAATATCAATCAAAATCCAACTGCTTCGTTTAGTTATCCTAATGCCTCATACTGCGAAAACTATGGAACTGTACCAGTTGCTTTATTTAACACCTCTGGAACCACCACTACTGGTAACTTCTTTAGTAACTCTACTTTAGTTGTGAATGCTACAAACGGAGAAGTAACTACCAATAATACTACTCCTAGTAATTATTCTGTATTTTATGCTTTGAATGCAACAGCTGGTTGCCCTGCAAGTACCTCTTCTGGGGTATCATTTACAATTAGAGCAAATCCAGTTGCAAACACGCCAACATACTCAAATAATTCAAATAATTTGTATTGTAATATTGGTACATCTGGTGATGCAACTTCTACTAATGCTGGTGGTTCTTATGCTTCAAGTCCTAGCGTTGCGTTCTCAAATGCTTCGACAGGTAATATAAACCTTGCTAGTGTTACAACTAACAGTATATTTAACATACGGTATGTAATAAATGCAACGCCAACTTGTGCTGCAGTTACTTCTACTGGGTTTGCAACAGTTAGTGTTAATCCACAAGTTACGCCAAGCATTTCTTATGCAAATTCTGTTTATTGTTATAATAATAGTACAAATACTGAACCTGCAAGCGTTAATCCAAGTGGTGGTACTTTTGCAGTTAATGGTGCAGGCTTTACGATTAATAATAACAGACAAGTTGTGTTTGGAAACAGTATTGGCAAGTCATCATCGTTTACTGTATCTTATACTACAACTGTTCCTGGATGTACTTCACAAACTATTACTACTACTGGTATTACAGTTGTTAGAATGGTTGCACCAACTAGTTTTGGTTATACTTCAAACACAAAAGGTGTTGGTGGTCAGTTTTGTAATAGTGGTGCTGACTTAGTCCCTACTTTTGTTGGTTCTGCATTTGATGGTTGGAATCCTACTTTCAGTGTTAATATAGCAGGTGTGCCTTCTAGTAACGTAATTAAATCAGATGGTACAATTATGATTAGTAAATTACCTGTAGGTAGTTGGACAGTAACTTATACCGATAATGTAAATAATTGTGGTGCTTTTACTGCCCTTACAGCAGTAGTAAATGTAACCTCTTCGGGTGTTGCAGATATATTCCAAACTGATAAAGGAGTTTGCGATGGAAGCCCAATTGTTTTAGTAGTTGATCCACAAAAAATTGCTGATGCTTCTACATTTGTATGGTCTGAAAAATTCAATAATGGCGTTACAACTTTAGCTGAAACCACAAAAGAATTAAATCATACAATGACTGGTAGTGGCTTACATACAATAAAAGTATCAGTAACAAATGGTCAATGTTTGCCAAAAGCAGATTCTGTAAATATAAGTGTTGATGCATATCCAGAAGCTGGTGTGATAAAAACAGTAATACCTGGCGATACCTTATTATGTTATGAACCTACAATTGCCAATTTGACAATCATTGGGTTCAGAGGTAATAATTTTATTTGGGAATACTCTAAAAAGGAAGTTGATGAAGAAAAAAATGTAAAATATTTGCCAGCTCAAGGTTTTTATCAAAGT
The DNA here is from genome assembly GCA_004293915.1 of Bacteroidota bacterium. GTDB lineage: Bacteria > Bacteroidota > Bacteroidia > Cytophagales > UBA9547 > REAG01. The sequence goes on from RDZG01000063.1 coordinate 49,123, forward strand.
TTCTTGGCTTACGATAGTAAACTTCCATCTGCTACATCTCCAGCATTTAATTCAAATGCAGATTTTACAAGTAAGTTATATATTAGAGCAAAAGTATACAATGGTGTTTGTACACTTGGTCCTGACGGAAAAGATGTTTATACGCCAGTGTTTATTATTTCTAAATGTCCTAAAAATAATTTTATTCCAAATGCTTTAACTCCAGGCTCAGCAGATGGTAATTCGTTCTGGGATATTCAAAAATTACGTTTGCCTGATAATGTTACAATAACAATCTTTAATCGTTATGGAGTAGAAGTTTATAGCATGACAGGCAAAGATTTACAAACTCGCACTTTCGATGGCGATGGCTTGCCAGCAGGTACTTATTATTATTTGATTGATTATAAAGGTGCAAAAACAGAAAATGATCGTGGGGATTTAACAATTATTCGTTAATAGATTTGAAAAATAGAAAACAAAAAAGGGTTGGTAAATTTTTACCAACCCTTTTTTTGTTTTTAAATGAGTAATCTCAATTTTCTGTTTGATTACAAACTTTTATAAAAACTTCTCAATCGCTAAAGGTTTATTTACAATGGTTTCTTTGCGGATTTTATCTTGCAGTTTTAAGATTCCTCCAATAAGTGCTTCGGGTCGTGGGGGGCAGCCAGGCACATATACATCAACGGGTATGATGCGATCTACACCTTTTACTACATGATAGCCGTGTTCCCAATATGGTCCACCACAATTTGAACACGAACCCATCGAAATTACATAACGTGGTTCGGGCATTTGCTCATAAAGGCGTTTGATGCGATCTGCCATTTTAAAAGTAACAGTACCAGCCACAAGCATAATATCTGATTGGCGTGGAGATGGACGTGGAATAACGCCAAAACGATCTAAATCATAGCCCGAAGCATAGGTACTCATCATTTCGATGGCACAGCAAGCCAAGCCAAAACCCATGGGCCAAAGTGATGAAAGCCTTGCCCAATTTACTAAATCGTCAAATTTTGTGATAAAAACGCCACCATGTTCTAAATCTCTATCTAGTAATCCCATAATATTTGCAAATTAACAGTTTATATTTTTCATTTGGAAAATATTTGAGCAAGTTTATGAATTATTGGTTAATTAAATCCGAACCTGATGTGTATAGTTTTGACAAATTGGTGAGCGATAAAAAAGGTATTTGGGACGGTGTACGAAATTATCAGGCTCGAAACAACCTCAAAGAAATGAAAAAAGGCGATTTGGCACTTTTTTATCATAGTAATATTGGCAAGGAAGTTGTCGGTGTTGTAAAAATTATAAAAGAAAATTATCCAGATCCAACAATTGATGATGCACGTTGGGTGGCGGTGGAGGTTGAGCCTGTTAAAAAACTCAAAACACCTGTTACGCTTCAAAAAATAAAAACAGATGCTGTTTTGCAACAAATTGGGTTGATAAAACAAAGTCGACTTTCGGTAATTAAACTCAAAAAAGAAGAATTTGATTATATTTTGCTTTTAGGAGAATGAGTTTTTAGTTTTTGAATAACTCTTCTAGTTTTTCACTATCAAAATTTACTATTGTGAAATTTCCATCGGGAGTAAAACTTGGATTGGGACTACTAAGCAATTGTTCGAGCAAAGTACTCATTTCGGTTTGCGATAGTTTTGTACCTTTTTTGATTGCCGAACGTTTGGCTAAGGCTCGTGCCAAATTTTCTTTTGTAGGTAATTTAAGCTGCGATTGATTATATTTATATTGTTCTAAAAATCCTTCAAAAAGACTTTTTTCGCTGCCTGGTCGCATCGAAGTAGGCACGCCATTAATCACTATGGCAGATTTTCCAAAAATTGAGAACGAAAAACCAAGTGCATGAATTTCTTCGGAAAGCGAATTTACCAATTCAAAATCGGCAACCGAAAGTTCGAGCGTTAGTGGAAACAAAAACTGTTGCGATGCACCATATTTTTTTGATAAGGTTTCGATAAATTTATCATATAAAACCCGCTCGTGAGCTGCTTGTTGGTCGATAATCATCATTCCAGACCGAACTTGAGTTACAATATAGCTATTTTGAATTTGAAAAATTAAATGATGCTCGGCTTTAATTTCGTTTTTATCGATACTATGAATGGTGTCTAATTCGCTTTTAAAACGTAATTCCATTTTTTCTTGCGATGCAGTTGGGCTTGGACTAAAACTGTTTTTTTCGATTCCTTCATATAGTTTTTCCCAACTTTGAGCTGTTTTTTTCTCCGATTGAAAGGTTGATTGTTTTTTAAAAGCTTCAAAATCTGGCTTTTGGACCGGCACAGCACTAAACGAATTGTGATTTATATCTTCCGAAAAATCAATTTTTGATAAGTTTGAAGTCGCAATGGCTTTACGTACAGCCGCATTTACGATTCTGTAAACGGTGTGTTCGTCATCAAATTTGATTTCGGTTTTGGTTGGATGTACATTTATATCAATATGTTTTGGGTCTATTTCAAAGAATAATACATAAAATGGATGTTCATCTTCATCAATTAATCCTTTGAAACTATCTTTTACTGCATGATGCAAATAGCCATGTTTGATATATCTTTTATTAGCAAAAAAATATTGATCGCCACGTTTTTTACGAGCTGATTCGGGCTTTCCAATATAGCCTGTGATTTTTATAAATGGTGTATCTTCTTGACAAGCAACCAATTGTGATTTATATTGATTTCCCAATAGTAATAAAATGCGTTGAGCCAATTTTCCATCAGGTAAAATATAAACTTCTTGGTCTTGGTTGTAAAACGAAAAATTAATTTGCGGATTTGCCAATGCCACTCTCACGAACTCATCTTGGATATGTGCAAATTCTATATTATTGTTTTTTAAGAAATTTCTTCGTGCAGGAACATTAAAAAATAAATTTTTGACTGTTATCGAAGTGCCTTTTGGCGTTTGCGTAGGTTCAAGTTTTATAATTTGTGAAGCTTCAATTTGCAATACAACACCTGTTTCGTCCGTATCTTTTCTGGTTTTTAGTTCGACTTGTGCCACTGCAGCAATCGAAGCCAAGGCTTCGCCTCTAAAACCCATAGTCATGATTTTGAACAAATCTTCGGTAGCTTTTATTTTTGAAGTTGCATGGCGTTCAAAACTCATGCGGGCATCGGTTTCTGTCATTCCCGAACCGTTGTCTATTACCTGAATCCAGGTTTTTCCAGCATCTTTTACAATTAATTTTATTTCGGTTGCCCCTGCATCAATGGCGTTTTCCAATAATTCTTTTACCACAGAAGCTGGTCGTTGAACCACCTCGCCAGCGGCAATTTGGTTGGCTAAAGACTCTGGAAGCAATCGAATAATATCAGGCATAAATTAATTTTGGTGCAAATTTATGTTTAATTTTTTCTAATCTTTTTATTTATCAAAAACTAAAGATTGAGGAAGCATTAATAAAAATGGAACTGATTTTTCGTAGTCTAATCCTTCATAGAATAAACCTAATCTTGACAGATTTTTATAATAATCATTAATATTTTTATAGTAATATTTTTCAGATTTAATATACCATGCTCTTTCCCCCAGTTTTTCTACCAAAAACCATTTTTCTAGCAGGCGTGAAATTCTACCGTTGCCATCACTAAATGGATGTATATTAACAAATGCTAAATGAATATAAGATGCATAATAAAAAACTTCTTCAATTGATAATTCTTGTTTTAGTAGTTTATTTATTTCATCCCATAATTGTTTGTAATGACTTTTTACTAAAATTAAAGGTGCAGCTTCATATTGTATTCTACCTGTTTTATGTTCCATAACAAGCATTTCAGTTTTTCTAATTACCCCTTGTTGAAATTTAGGAAGTAAATGTGTTGAAATTAATTTGTGCGTTTTTAAGAAATTATTATGATTTAAGCTATTTTCATTTGCAAACAGATAGGCTTGATATAAATCATTTGGCTTTTCTGTTAGTTCTGGAATATATTTAACTTTTAACATTTTATGTTTTACATAACTATCTACTTCTAGTTGCTCTCCTTCTATTTTTGAAGATGACATTACCGAAACAGATGTATAAAATGTAAAACTATGAGGCTCTAATTTTATTTGCTCTAAATCAGAAAATTCTTTTTGAATATCAATATCTAACATTGATCTCCATGTTTTTAAAAAATCAGATTTTATTATATTGCTCATTTTTAAGTTGATATTTTTTGTTTGTATTATTGATTTTAATAAGTCGGTTTAATTATATCCAATTATTTATTCTTGAATATCAAATCAATAATTATATTACAATTTCAAAATTGACTGTAAAGATAATTTTTAAAATCTTTATGCCACATAATTTAATTTTAAGTTCTTGAGTATAAAACTAAGAATTTATAATGCCTTTGAATTAAAACTTGGATATAAATTTTTAAAACTCATTCATAAATTTTTAAAACCCTTTACATTTGTAAAAAAATCACTAAAAATGGTATTAAATAAATATAGTCGCACACTCACACAAGACGAAACTTTGCCTGCAGCTCAAGCCATGCTTATTGGCTCTGGTATTCCGTATGAAGATTTAGGAAAACCCTTTGTAGGCATTGGTAGCACAGGTTTTGATGGCAATCCTTGCAATATGCACCTAACTAATTTTTCTGCTATAATGAAAGATTCTGTTGGCAAAAACAATATGGTTGGTTTGGTTTTTAATACTATTGGTGTTAGTGATGGTATCACAAACGGAAACGATGGTATGCGCTATTCGTTGCCATCGAGAGAAATTATTGCTGATTCAATTGAAACTGCTGCCGGTGCTCATTTTTATGATGCGGTGCTTTTTACTGCTGGTTGTGATAAAAATATGCCAGGAGCAATTATGGCTATGGCTCGATTGAATAGACCTGCCATTATGATTTATGGTGGAACAATAAACGGTGGCGAATATAAAGGAGAAAAACTCAATATTGTTTCGGCTTTTGAAGCACATGGAAAAAAAGTGGCTGGCAAAATCACTCCCGAAGATTTTAAAGAAATCATCAAACATTCATGCCCAGGTCCGGGTGCTTGTGGCGGAATGTACACTGCAAATACTATGGCATCAGCAATCGAAGCAATGGGAATGAGTTTGCCACACAGTTCTTCGAGTCCAGCTCGAAGCGATGAGAAAAAAAACGAATGCAAAGAAGCTGCAAAATATATTTTGAATTTGTTGGAAAAAGACATCAAGCCAAAAGATATTATGACTCGTGCCGCTTTTGAAAATGCCATGAAAATAATTACTGTTTTGGGTGGTTCTACAAATGCTGTTTTGCATTTGATAGCCATGGCAAACACAGTTGGAATAAAATTAACTATTGATGATTTTCAGAAAGTTACAGACACAACGCCTCTTTTGGCAGACATGAAACCTTCTGGAAAATATTTGATGGAAGATTTATATAAAGTAGGCGGAATTCCTGCTATTATGAAATTTATGCTCAAAAATGGCATGATTGATGGTTCGTGTTTGACTGTAACGGGAAAAACGGTGGCTGAAAATTTAGCAACGGTGGCTGATTTACCAGCTGGTCAGGATTTATTGCGACCGCTTAATAATCCTATCAAACCACAAGGTCATATTCAGATTTTGTATGGAAATATTGCCACAAAAGGCTCGGTTGCTAAAATTACGGGACATGAAGGCGAACGATTTGAAGGCAAAGCCATTTGTTTTGATTCGGAAGCCGAACTAAACGAAGGTATTATTTCGGACAAAGTTCAGCCTGGTCATGTGGTTGTGATTCGTTATGTTGGTCCAAAAGGTGGTCCGGGAATGCCCGAAATGCTTAAACCAACTTCGGCTATTATGGGAAAAGGATTGGGCAATACAGTAGCACTAATCACAGATGGTCGCTTTTCGGGTGGCACACATGGTTTTGTAGTTGGGCATATTACTCCAGAAGCTATGGAAGGTGGAGCAATAAGTTTAATAAAAGATGGAGATACAATTGTGATTGATGCCGTAAACAATACTTTAAATGTATTGATTTCTGACGAAGAAATGCAAAAACGCAAAGCTGTATGGAAAAAACCTCCTTATCGTGTAACTAGTGGTTATTTGTGGAAATACATCAAAAATGTGGAAGATGCAAGCCAAGGTTGTTTGACGGATAGATAAAAATTAAAAAGCCCTCTTAAATTTAATTTCAGAGGGCTTTTTGTTAAAATATCAATTTTCAAACATCAAAACACATCCAAAATCTCAACTTTTTTACCATTAAAATCAAAAACAAAACCTATTTTTTGGTTCAATATTTTTTGAGCAACTGGCGAAACAGGCGATATGGCATAATAATCCGTGTTTTCTATTTTAATATTGCCAATAGCTGCCGAAATAAAATAGTTGTTTACAGAAGTTAGCACTACACATCCCGATTTTATAGTCGCATGAATATTTTTGTAATCTAATCCATTAAAAAGTTGGTGCATTTGTTTGGCTTCCGATAGCAATTTTGCACTTCTATCTCTGTCGTTTTGGCTCATGGCTCTGCCTGTTTCGTATTTATCTCCAGCACTGCTTTTTGTTTCTGCATTGGCAGATTGTTGGGCATGTTGCATATCGGCACTAGAAATATCAATTTTTGATTGAATAATTTGGGTGCATTTTTCAAAAAGTATCGCTTTGATTTTAAGTTTTTCGTGCATAAAAATAAAACAAAAAGCACAAGCCTAAACTTGTGCTTTTACAAATTAATAAAATGTTAGTTTGAAAAACTTAAACCGTTTGACCGCAATATTCTTCAAATGCCATCATTAAGTTTTCAGCAATCATTTCGGCAGGTCTGCCTTCAATGTGGTGACGCTCAACGATATGTACCAATTCTCCGTCTTTAAACAAAGCCATCGAAGGCGAAGATGGTGGATAAGGCATCATAAACTCACGAGCTTTTGAAACCGCATCTTTATCTACACCAGCAAAAACGGTAATCAAATGATCTGGTTTTGCTTTGCCAGATTCCACAGCCATTTTAGCTGCCGGACGTGCATTTCGAGCTGCACAGCCACAAACCGAATTTACAACCACAAAAGTTGTACCTTTTTTATTTATAACCGAGGCTACATCGGCTGGATTAACAACATCCATAAAACCTACCGCAGTAAGTTCCTTTTTCATTGGGATAACTAATTCTTCTGGATACATATTTTTAGTTGAAAGTTTAAAATTGATAGTTGATAGTTTATTTCTTCTAGTTGATAACTTTTTATTTTATGGTATGATTTTTTAATTTTTTTTAACAATTAACAATTAACAATTAACAATTAACAATTAACAATTAACAATTAACAATTAACAATTAACAATTAACAATTAACAATTAACAATTAACAATAGCAACTTCGGTCATCATGTCTTGTGTCCAAGGTGGGTCGAAAGTAACTTCCACGTTTACATCGTTGAAAATGTTTAAATCCATAATTTTTTGTTTTGCTTCATTTGGCAATTCCTGTGCCGATGGGCAAGCAGGAGATGTTAAAGTCATACTTACAAAACAATTATTGATTGGATAAATACTAACTTCGTATATCAAACCGAGTTCAAAAATGTTTACAGGAATTTCAGGATCATAAACGCTTTTGATAGCATCTATTGCTTTTTCCTTTTTTTGTTCATCGGTTAATATTGCTATTTCAGTATCCATTTGCTATTTCAATTTTTACAACAATTTATTAAATCGTTAAGTTCGATTAATTTTAAAATATTGTTTGCGATGCAAATTTAGCCAAAATTGAATAAAATACGATTATTGTTTCAAAAATAAGCACAAAAAAGGCTTACAATGTTCTTAGTAAGCCTTTTTTGTTTGTAAAAAATTATTTTTTATTGATAGAAATCAATTCAACTTCAAATATCAAAGTAGTTCCTGGTCCAATTTTTGGTCCAGCACCTTGGTTTCCATAAGCCAAATTTGCAGGCACAAAAAGTTTCCATTTCGAACCCGTTTTCATCATTGGTAGGGCTTCTTGCCATCCTTGAATCACACCATTTACAGGAAAACTAGCTGGCTGACCACGATCAACAGAACTATCAAAAACTTCGCCATTGATTAATGTGCCATGATAATGTGTAGTAACCTCGTCTATCGGAGATGGTTTTTCGCCATTTCCTTCTTTCAAAATTTCGTACTGCAAACCGCTAGGAGTTACAATTACACCCGCACGTTTTTTGTTTTCTTCCAAAAACGCTTTGCCCAAAGCTTCATTTGGTCCAGTTTTTTTGGCTTGTTCGGCAGCAAAAAATGTTTGAATAATATTTTGTGCTTCGTCCATTGTAAGTAAAGTTTTGTTTCCTTTAAATACATCATCCAACGCCATCGAAACGGCACTTGGTTTTATAGCGTTTCCGATTCCTTGTTGTTTCATGTTTTGAGCGATACTCAAACCTATGGCATAGCTTAGTTTTTCTTGTTCAGTCGTTAGCATTTTTTTGGGTGGAGATGGTTTTGAAATAGGTTTTTTTGTTTGTCCGAAGCTCAATTGAGTTGCTAAAACGCAAACTGCAACCGAAAGTGAAATATTTATAATTTTCATTTTGATTTTTACATTTTTGGCAAATATATTTAATTATTTTTGTATCGAAAAATTTATGAAAAAACTTCCCATTTATTTTATAATCGTAGTGCTGTTTTATTCTTGTGCAGCCCGAACGCCAAATAGTAGTCAATCTAAATCGGATGACGAAAAATATGTTTTAGCCAAAGAATTATTAGCTCAAAGTGCTTATAGTGAGGCTTTTAAATTATTTCAAGGCTTATATCAAGGATCGGCAGAAAAGTCTGATTTTATTACCAGTAGCAAATATTATGCAGCCTATTGTCAGTACAAATTAGAGAACTATAAAGATGCCAATTTTATACTTTATCAACTCATAACTATTCATCCAGAATGGAAAAAAATAGATTTGGCTTATTATTTAAAAGCAGTGGTGCAACTCGAAACACACAATTATATAGATGCTTTTATACAGTTTGCAAAAGTTAAATCGGAGCCTTATTTATCAAAATCAAATGCGGCAAAAGGATTTTATTTGCAAACAAAAATCACTGCTGACACAGTAGAGATTCTCAAAAAGCGTTTTCCAACGGATAAATTTTTGACATCCTTTCAAAACAAACCCACTATAATTTCCGAAGTTTTAACTTTTTCGGGAAAAGATTTGAATATTGCCGTTTTGATGCCTTTCGAAGCTAGTGCAAACAATCATTTTGTGTATGAAATGTACGAGGGAATGCTTTTGGGAGCCGATTCGCTCAAAAAAAATGGACTTACAATCAACCTTTTGCTATACGAAACAGGCAAAGATTCGGCTAAAGTTATAGAATTTACTAATTTACAAAATGCTGCTAATTTTGATGCCATTATTGGACCTGTTTATAACAACCAACAAGCTACAATTGCACAATTTGCAAAAGATAAAAAAGCAATTGTAATCAACCCACTTTCTCAATTTAGCACTTTTTCAAAATCAATTTCTGGCTATTTTCTCAATAAACCAAGTTTCGAAACACAAGGAAAACAAGCTGCTGAATATGCATTTCAAAATTTTAATCGAACTAAAAATGCTGTAATAATTTATGGTCTCGATGGTGGCGATAGCTTAATGGCAAAAGCTTATAAAATCAAGTACGAACAAATGGGAGGTAAAGTATTGGTTTTTAGAAGATTAAGCAAATTTACTGCCAATCTTTTGCCAACTGTAATGAGTAAAACCAAAATGGATAGTGTTTCGCATTTTACCATTTTTACATCCGAACCTACACTTGGTGCCAATGTTTTTACATACCTAGAAACAACTTTATTAGAAAAAACCGCTACGTATAAAGTTGTAAATGAAGAAGGAAAAGAAGAAGAAAAAAAAGTTGAAAACAAAACTAAAGTAACTGATATTCCTGTAATAGTAACTTCAAAATGGCTTGATTTTCAGGCTATTAACCTCGAACAGTTAGTGCTTCATCAAACACATTTTGTTTTTTCTGAAAACATTAATCCTTCAGATACAATTTATAAAAATATTGAAACATTGTATTTTGACAAAACAGGCTTAAACCCCACGCCTTATGTGTATTATGGTTACAATTTAATGTTGTATTGGGGAGCTTTATTAGGAAAATATGATAAAAAAATTGCTCAATATATTAAACAAACGGCTCCAATTAGATTCGATGATTTTTATTATAAAAATTATACATCAGGAAACGACAACGGTTTTGTGCCTTTGTTTAAATTAGAAAATAATATTTTACAAATTGTAAATGCTCCACTAAAAAATGAATAGAAGCCTAAGTCAACAACTGTTTTTAAAAGCACAAAACTTGATACCTGGCGGAGTTAATTCGCCAGTAAGAGCCTTTAGAGCCGTTGGCGGAACACCCGTTTTTATGAAATCTGCAAAAGGAGCTTATTTATTTGATGTAGATGGAAATCGCTACATTGACTTAATTGGCTCGTGGGGACCTATGATTTTGGGACATGCACATCCCGAAATAGAAGAAGCAATAATAAAAGCTGTAAAAGATTCTACTTCGTTTGGAACACCATCGGAGCGAGAAGTAGAAATGGCTGAGCTTATTATTTCGATGGTGCCTTGTATCGAAAAAGTGCGTATGGTAAATTCTGGTACCGAAGCTTGTATGGCTGCCATCCGTGTGGCTCGTGGCTATACAGGAAAAAACAAAATCATAAAATTCGAAGGTTGTTATCACGGACATGGCGATAGTTTTTTGATTGCTGCTGGTAGTGGAGCTGCCACTTTTGGCGAACCAGACAGTTTGGGAGTTACGCAAGGTGTTGCAAACGACACACTTACAGTACCTTATAATAACTTTGAAAAACTTGAAGAAATTGTACAGGCAAATAAAAACCAAATCGCATGTATTATTATCGAACCTGTGGTTGGTAATATGGGTTGCGTTCTGCCACAAGCTGGGTATTTACAAAAAATCAGAACACTTTGTACCAAAGAAAACATTGTGTTTATTTTTGATGAAGTAATGACAGGCTTTCGATTAGCCAAAGGTGGAGCTTCCGAACTTTTTGGTGTTACTCCTGATCTTTGCACATTAGGCAAAATTATTGGAGGAGGTTTGCCAGTGGGTGCTTATGGCGGCAAAGCCGAAATCATGAATTGTGTTTCACCAGCTGGAAAAGTATATCAGGCAGGTACACTTTCGGGCAACCCTGTTGCAATGGCAGCTGGATTGGCAATGCTTACCAAACTCAAAAACACACCTTATATATATGAGCATCTAAATTCGATTACTCAAAAAATAACTTCGGGAATAAAAAATGAATTAGCAAAATACAATAAAAACCTAACTATCAACCAAATAGGGTCTATGTATAGTTTGTTTTTTACAGAAAAAAATGTGGTTGATTTTGAATCTGCCAAAACATCAAACCTAAATCAGTTTTCGGTTTATTTTAACCAAATGCTTGATAGAGGTGTGTACCTTGCTCCCTCTCAATTTGAAAGCCTTTTTGTTTCAAATGCCATTGAAAATCAAGACATTGAATTTATTTTAGAAGCAAATGCACAAAGTTTAAAAAAAGTATTTGATGCGTAGTTCGATGGTAATACTGATTTTTTTGTATCTTATTTTGGTTATTGGCATTGTGATATATCATTATCTTCAATTAAAAAATACGGTTGAAATAAAAGGGCAAATTAGTGCTGCTCAAACAGAAAAAATAAATAGTGGCAAGATGTCTTTTTCGATTACCAAAACACAAATTGATTATTTATATAACTCACAAAAATATAGTTTAGTTTTTGATACTGATCTGATTGAAAATTCTCAAAAGAATGAAATTAATTTGTTAGTAAATATTTCAAACCCTTCAAAAGCATATATCAACACACTAAAAGGTAAATGGCTTGAAAAATGTTATTTAATATTGTTTTTTTCAATAGCCTCCGTTTTTATATTGTTGTTTTTTGTAGCAAAAAACTAGATTTACTCCCTTAAAAATCAAATTAAAATTAAAATAATACAAAAATAGTTACTTAATATTTTTTTATTGTATAAATCTTATATAATTTTGTACTTATTAATAAATCTTAAATTCATATCAAAATGAAAAATTTAATACGATTAATTATTGCTAGTAGTTTGCTTTTTGCTGCTAGCAGTTATGCACAAAACAGTCCGACAATTGGTACAATAACTTCAAATATTATTGAAAAAGGTACTGGCGACAATTATATAATTGTTGGAAACGTAACAGATGGTGATGCATTAGCTGTCCAAAATCTTACTGTTACAGCAGTTTCAAGTAACAATACAGTTTTGAGTGTTACTGGGGTTTTATACACACAAGGTCAATCTTTTGCAATCATTAAAGTAAAAGAATTTGGCATTGATGGTACGGCTACAATTAACTTTTCAGCTCAAGATGATGATGGAACTACGCCTAAGCCATTTGTTATCAATGTAGGATTTTTTTATACACAAGGTTGCAGATGGAGTATATATGATATCGTATTTTGGCAAAATGCATTTCCGCCAGATAATGAAATAACAAAATTAGATTCAATTATACCTCGTGTACAATTGCCTACAAATATTGAAATATGGAGAAATATAGGTATGACTGCTGGTCCGATTCAACTTGGTGGAGGGTTTACATTTCATGATGGATATACTACAGGATACAGAGGTACAATAATACCAACTGCAACTGGAATTTATATGTTTACTTTGGACTGGCAGGATGGTGGAGAGTTTAGAATATCAAAATCTGCAAGTTATAAAGATGTTTTTCAAATTGGTGGATTTAGAAAACGTTCAGAAGGGACTCCTCAAGTAATTACTGATACTGTATATTTAGAAGCTGGAAGACCATATGGTTACAAATGTGCTTATTGGACAGTTTTCTCCGAACTATTCTCTCTGCGATGGGCATATTTAGGTCCTAATCCTACAAATGTAACAACAGTTACAGCCTCTGCTATGCCAACAAATGTTGGAGGAACAACTTTTTTAGCTACTACACAAGATGTGAATATGTTTATTCCAGGTTTTTATGCCAAAACATTAACGGCTGGTACTGTTAATTTTAGTGTTTTGGGTACGGGAGGTGCATTAGCAACTTATCCATATTATGATTTAATGAAACCAGTTTCTGTTTCTGGTTTAACATTATTAAGAAAAGGGAATGATAAAATGGAGTTTAAATGGAATGCCAGTTTTGATTCAATTGGTGTAAAAAAATATAATGTTTATGTTGATGGAATATTAAGATTTAGCACAAAAAATGATAAGCAACTAAGTTATGTGCTTACAGGTTTAAATCCAAGTACTTCGTACGCTATATTTGTAACAGCTATCGATAATGCTGGAAATGAGTCAAATATTAGTAATGTACTATTTGATACCACATTTCCAAACGATGCAATTGCACCTTCTGCACCTAACGGTCTCATAGTTAATGTTTTAGCCGACATGAGTGCTAAAGTGTCTTGGTCTCCTGCCACAGATAATGCATCAGGTATTTACGGATATAAAGTATATGTTGATGGGTCAGCAATTCCATATAATACAGATACCGCAAATGTTACATCAATGATATTAAAAACATTTGACCCCTTATCATCACATACTTTTACTTTACAAGCAATTGATGGAAATTTCAATGCATCTGCTTTGAGTACCGCATTAGGCTTTACTACCATAGCATACGATCCATTACTTACTTCGCCTGGAGTTAAAAAACTGAGAATGAATATAAGTAAAGAATACGTAGGTAAAATAGATGGTTTTGGTTTGAATGTAGACTTTAGCAATTATGCTACAACATATATTAATAACGTTAAACGTATTAATCCAGGTTTAGTTCGATGGGGTTCAATAGATGCAAATCCATTATCTTATTCAATTTCTTCTGCTGGACCTAGAACTTTTGCAAAATTTGTGGATTTTGCTAATAAAGTAGGTGCTGCAGTAGATATTAGTATTGGTACAGATGGCACACCCCTAATAGATTGGAGAAATGAAAGTATAGTTGGTGTTGATTTTGCTGGAACAGTAAAGCAAATGACTATAATGGAACGTACAGCGCAACAAATGATTGCTTACTTGTTTGCACCAGATTCTATGGCAACAAAATCAGTACTTGGAGCTAACTTTTTTCCTTATCATGCTGATGTTAGAAAACGTTTAAATGAAGGATTCAGACAATCAACATTTACTGGTACATCATCAGCATTTAAAGGCATGATTATTGAGTTAGGATGTGAAGTTTGGGGAGGTACATCACTAGGTGAATCTGGAACAGTAGATCATAATGCAGATGGATTTAACAACTACACCACGTATGGACTATGGGCTAGAAAAATGGCTAGGGCATTCAAATCAAGTCCGTTTTATGATTCTACCAAAATTAAATTAACATATTCAATGAGAGAACCACAACCAGGAAATAGTTTTGGACTAACAGAAGCAATTCTTGCAACAAATTCAGACCCATTGGATGTTGATTTAGGTGATTTGCTTTCACCAGCAGGATATATGGGGGGGAATTTAGAGTATTCGCCAGGTGTACCTGCAGCTAATTCAGAACTAGGGTATTACAGAAATAGTTTGGAATATATGTTTAAAAACTTAAATGGTTTTTATTCTACCAAAAATCTTGATAATACATTTAGAAAAAAACAAAGAGGTTTTTTCTTGTATGAATCAGCAATGACAAAATCTACATACAATCAACGTATGGGGCAGGCTATTGTGTTATCTGATTATTTACTGACTGCTCATAAAGCAGGTTCGTATTACCCAGGCTTATTTTCATATGAAGGTGGTGAGTGGGGGATTACCAGTAATAATTTTGCTGTGCTTAATCCTATGTTTAAAGCTACGTTATTAATTAATAATGTAACTAAAGGAAATAAAGATGTACTTAATACTTCAGTAACAACTTTCGAACGTTCAATTAATGACTTAGGTACACCAATTGGTGTTGGTTCAAATTATCTAGATCCAGTTTCTACTAATATTTTCCATAAAAATGGAGTTTATTCATTGATTTTAATTAGTAGAGATTTTGATGCTGATTTTCAAGTGCAGTTGTCATTCCCAACTGGTATGTTATTAACTCCTACTGTTTCTGGAGTAAGTAAATATATGTTTAATACCACAGGTGATTTTAGTTCACTACAATCTAGTGTTTCTACTTCTTCAACTACAATATCTAATAATATGATAGTTACAGTTCCTAAGTATTCGATGATAGTGTTTACGTTTAATGGCGAAGTACTTCCTGCAAATAATCAACAATTAGGTTTTTCTACTTACAGACTCCCTACAGGATTTAATGTTACAGTAGATAATCCAAGCAATGCAAACAGCTTAAGTGTTACTGAACAATTTGGTAGTATTTCATTTAATGCAACTGTTACGGGTGGTGTAGCTGCAACAACCGTTGTAGGATGGAAAATAACGAAACCTGATTCTGTTACATCGTTAGATATTGTTTATTTAGATGAGAAAACTTTGAGATTCAATGCAAATGATTGCAGAAGTAATGGTGTCGTAACCGTAACTTCTTTTTTGAGAGATAATCCTAATGCTAGCTATACATTTGTGGTTACAATTTCTGGGCAGTTGAGCGATGGTGTATTAACGCAAGAACAATGTCCAAAGTTTAACACATTAACTGGCGTAAATACAAAAAAGTACACATCGGATTTTAAACTATATCCAAATCCAACCAATGGTAACGTTTTAAATATTGAATCTGACAATACTGGTAATTTTGTCATTACTAATATGCAAGGGCTTGTTGTATTTAATAAAACAGTCAATTCTAAATTTGAAACGTTCAATATTTCTCTAGATTCTGGCTTGTATTTTGCTACTTTCACAAATAGCAAAGGCAGTATAACTAAGAAAATAGTAATTACTAAATAACATTTAGACAGCATTTGATTTAAAAAAGAGTAGTCATTCTGGCTACTCTTTTTTTATATTAAACCTTATTTTTAATATTGCAGTTGTTTTTAATATCTAATAAATTTTTATGGTAGCAACCGAGTCTTTTAAAGTTAGTCCTAGTGGATATTATGGTCGTTTTGGTGGAGCGTATGTTCCAGAAATGCTATTTCCAAATGTAGAAGAATTACGGTTGAATTATCTCGAAATAATTTCTCAACCTGATTTTATCGAAGAATTCAATAGTTTATTGAAAGATTATGTTGGCAGACCAACACCATTATATTTTGCAAAAAGATTATCCAGCCATTTTGATACTAATATTTACTTAAAGCGTGAAGACTTGTGCCACACAGGTGCTCATAAAGTAAATAATACAATTGGGCAAATTTTGTTAGCCAAAAAACTAGGAAAGAAAAAAATAATTGCAGAAACAGGTGCTGGTCAGCATGGTGTGGCTACAGCCACAGTTTGTGCTTTGATGGGGATGGATTGCACTATTTTTATGGGAGAAATTGACATAAAACGCCAAGCTCCAAATGTACAACGTATGAAAATGCTTGGTGCAAAGGTTACTCCTGCTGTATCGGGCAGCAAAACCCTAAAAGATGCCACTAACGAAGCCATACGATATTGGATTAATAATCCTGCTGATACGCATTATATTATTGGTTCTGCCATTGGTCCGCATCCGTATCCTGACATGGTTACTCGTTTTCAGTCTGTGGTAAGCAAAGAAATAAAATGGCAATTAAAGGAAAAAACGGGCAAAGAAAACCCAGATTATGTTCTGGCTTGTATAGGAGGTGGTAGCAATGCTGCTGGAACTTTTTTTCATTACCTAGATAATTGGGATGTAAAAATTATTGGTGCTGAAGCGGCTGGCAAAGGCGTAGATAGTGGTTTTTCGGCTGCAACTCTTAAATTAGGCAAATTGGGAATTATACATTCGTGCAAAACGCTATTGATGCAAACCGAAGATGGACAAATTACTGAACCACACTCAATTTCTGCGGGATTAGATTACCCAGGAATTGGACCATTACATGCTCATTTATATGAAACAGGTAGAGGCACTTTTTATTCAATAACAGATGATGAAGCCATGCAAGCAGGTTTGATGCTTAGTAGAACTGAAGGTATAATTCCTGCCATTGAAACGGCACATGCTATTGCCGCATTAAGTTACTTGAAAGCTAAAAAACACGAAACGGTTGTGGTTTCGCTTTCTGGTCGTGGAGATAAAGATTTAGCTACTTACCAAGAATATTTTTCGATAAATCAAGATTAAATTCGTACTATTATTTTGTTCCAAACAAACTTTCAACAAAAAGTTCTCTATTAAATAACTGTAAATCAGTAGGTTTTTCGCCTACGCCAATATATTTTACTGGGATCTTAAACTGATCGGAAATGCCAATTACTACACCACCTTTTGCAGTTCCGTCTAGTTTTGTAATGGCAAGTGCAGTAACTTCTGTGGCTTTTGTAAACTCTCTAGCTTGATTTATTGCGTTTTGCCCTGTGCTCCCGTCTAGCACTAATAAAACCTCATGTGGAGCCATTGGGTGCATTTTTTTCATCACATTTTTTATTTTTGACAGCTCATTCATTAAATTAAGTTTATTATGCAACCTGCCGGCAGTATCAACAATAACTACATCTGCTTTTTCTGCAACACCCTGTTTTACAGCATCATAAGCTACTGCTGCTGGGTCTGTGTTCATGCCGTGCGAAACCACTGTAACACCAGCTCGTTCTCCCCAAGTTTTAAGTTGGTCTACGGCTGCTGCTCTAAAAGTATCACCAGCCCCTAAAACTACTTTTTTGCCTGATTTTTGAAGTTGATAGGCTAATTTTCCAATTGTAGTGGTTTTTCCTGCACCATTTACTCCCACAACCATAATCACATAAGGCAATTGCACATTTTCATCCATTATTTGTGGATGATTTTCGGTCATTAATTGGGCAATTTCTAGTTTTAATATTTTGTCTAATTCCGAAGTGTTGATGTATTTATCTTTTGAGACTCTAGCTTGAATGCGTTCTATAATTTTGAGTGTGGTATCAACACCAACATCAGATTGGATTAGCATCTCTTCTAGGTCGTCTAAAACAGCATCATCAATAGTAGATTTTCCAAATATTAATTTGCTAAGCCCTCCTAAAAAACCTGATTTGGTTTTTTCGAGCCCTTTTTCTAATTGTTCTTTATTTTCGGCTTTGTTTTTTGTAAAAAAATCGAATAATCCCATTGTATTTTTTAAAACGAATATAATTTTATTTATAAAAACATAAATATAGGTAAATAATCAAAAGTAAATAAACAAAAAAAGTCCCAAAAGGGACTTTTAATAAAATTTAAGTTTTTAATTATTTAAAACTTCCCAAAAAAGACTGCACCTCATCTGTAGGCACCATTTCTTCTTTGAAAGAATAACCACCATTTTCGTTTTTAACGGCACGAACAACTTTAGCCCATTGTTTTCCGCCTTCTTTTTTTAGTGTCGCAACAACTTTTTTAGCCATGACTTAATACCAATTATTTAATTTCTTTATGAACAGTAACTTTTTTCAACACCGAATTGTATTTTTTTAACTCAATTCTTTCGGTTGTATTTTTTCTATTTTTGGTAGTGATATAGCGTGATGTGCCAGGTTTACCACTGTTTTTATGTTCAGTACATTCTAATATAACTTGAACTCTATTACCTTTCTTAGCCATTGTTAAATATTATTTAGAAGTATAAAATCCTTTTTCTTTAGCTTCTTTCAAAACTGCTGATAAACCATTTTTATTAATAGTTCTAATTGCTGAGGTAGCTATTTTTAGCTCAACCCAACGATTTTCTTCAGCTAAGAAGAAACTTTTTTTCTGTAAATTAGGATAAAACTTTCTCTTTGTTTTATTGTTCGAATGAGAAACGTTGTTTCCAGTTCTCGTTCTTTTTCCCGTTATTTGACAAACGTTTGCCATTTTGTGTACTTGATTTTCGTAAAAGGATTGCAAAAGTAATGTTAAAATTTATAATCTCAAAAGATTTGTTATAAAAAGTTAAAATAAAACATGAAATATGATGTTGCTGTTGTTGGTGGAGGTTTAGCTGGTTTGTCTTTTGCTTATAAAATGGCTCAAAATGGCTTTTCTGTTGTGCTTTTTGAAAAAGAAAAATATCCATTTCATAAAGTTTGTGGCGAATATATTAGTTTAGAAAGCTATGATTTTATCGAATCTTTAGGAATTAAACTCAAAAATTTTGAGGTTCCTATTATAAATAAGCTAGAAGTTTCGGCTCCAAATGGCGAATTACTTACGCATAAACTCGATTTGGGTGGTTTTGGAATAAGTAGATATACGCTAGATTTTGCATTAGTGAGCCAGTGCTATGCTATTGGTGTGAAAATTTTTGAAAATACATTAGTTCAAGATGTATATTTTGAAAACGATAATTTTGTAATTATAGCTGATAATCAAGTCTTTAATGCTAGAATTTGTATAGGTTCGTTTGGTAAACGTTCTAATTTAGATATAAAGTTTAATCGAAAATTTATAATTAATCCACAACCTATTGAACGAAATTATATTGGTGTGAAATACCATATAAAAATAGATTTTCCTGCTGATAAAATTGCATTGCATAATTTTAAAGATGGCTACTGTGGTATTTCAAAAATTGATGGTGATGGTGTTTTTTGTTTATGTTATCTTACCACAGCTCAAAATTTACGCACTCACGGAAGTATTAAACAAATGGAAGAGCAAGTTTTGTTCAAAAATCCTTATTTGAAAGAGATTTTTAATAAAGCATTTTTTTTATATAAAGAACCACTTACAATTTCTCAAATTAATTTCTCACATAAAAATCCAATCGAAAATCATATTATAATGTGTGGCGATAGCGCTGGGTTAATTACGCCACTTTGTGGAAATGGTATGAGTATGGCTTTGCATGCTTCTAAAATTGCATCTGAAATAGCTTCTCGGTATTTAAATAACGAAATTTCTAGAGTTGAATTTGAAAAATTATATGCTAAAACATGGAAAAAAAACTTTAGAACCAGACTTTTTGTTGGTAGAATGATACAATACAGTTTTGGGCACGAGCAAATTACAAATCGAATGATTGTTATGCTAAAAAAACTGCCTTTTGTAGTGGATTGGTTGGTAAAACTTACGCATGGTAAAAGTTTTTAAAATTATTCGTGCGGTTTAATCACATCAAATTCTACCCTGCGGTTGAGGCGTTTATCTTCGTTTGTAACTTCCATTCGCAATGGTCGCATGGCTCCATAGCCAATTGATTGAATTCTGTTTTCGTCAATTTTCCCTTTTTCTACAATATATTCTTTTATGGCATCAGCTCTTTTTTGTGATAGCTTTTTGTTTGCATCTGCACCACCTTCGGCATTGGTATGTCCCGAAATTTTGAGTTTATATGTAGGGTTGTCGAGCATAAATTTCATTACCAAATCCAATGATTTATACATTTCGGGCAAAACTTCCCAACTATCGTGATTAAATTCGATTCTATCCAAAACCAAAGGTTTGTTGTTGTCTATCATTTTGGTAACTAATCGAATCAAAGTATCATTTTTAAGTTCTAGCTCTTCTTCAATACTAAAAAAATCATCGCCTTGAATCACAATCATATACCGGTTATTGTTTATTAAGTCGAATTCGAAAGAACCATCTGGTCGCAAAAATTTTGGAGCTACTTCTATTCCGTGATCCAAATCAATAATTGAAATCATTCCTTTTGCAGGTTTATAATCCGATTTTTCTTCCGTATTATTTTTCAAAATTGGCTTTTCAAGTTCTTCTTTTTCCCCTTCTTTATTTTCCGTTATAGGCTCATTTGTTGGTTGAACAGGCTCATTATATGTTGGTGTTGTATCTGCAACAACAACATTTTCTGGTGAAATTTGAGTTATAGTTTCTGTTTTTACGGGTTCAAATATTTTTAATGTACCAGTTAATTTTGTGTACGAATTGGGTTGGGCTTCCATCGGAAGTGGAAAAGAATATAAATCGAGATTTTTTAAATCGTTTTCTTCTGATTTTGCATAATATAAATCTTTTGAGCTTGCATCAATAGTAAAATAATATTCTGTACCTTTTCCATTTACAAGTGGTCCAATATTTCGAGGTTCGTCCCATTTTCCGTTAATTTGTCGTACTTTGTAAATATCATAGTCGCCAAAACTATTTGGATGTCCGTTTGAACTGTAATATAAAACATTGAATTTTGGATGAAAAAACGGGCTAACTTCGTTGCCTCTGGTGTTAATAATTGGTCCCAAATTTTGTGGTGCCGACCAGCTACCATCTAATTCCTGCATACAAAACCAAATGTCAGACAACCCAAAACCGCCAAGGCGATTGGAGGCAAAAAACAAAGTATCTTCTGTGTGCGAAAGCGATGGTTGAGAGTCCCAAGCTCTGCTGTTTACTTTTGCACCTAAGTTTTTGACATTGCTCCAAACGGCTTCGCCTGTCATTTCATCTACAACTTTGTCTGACGAATAAATATCACAATCGCCATAGCCATCATGCCCTAAACATCGCACAAAATAGAGCCTGTTTCCATCTTTGCTCAAACAAGGTGAGCCTTCGTTTAAATCTGTGTTGATGCCTTTAAACTCTTCGGCATTGTTCCAATAGCCATCTTTACCTGTACAGAAAAATAAATCTTCGTTTGATAATTTATCAAATCCTTTTTTGTTTCTTTTTGATGTAATTAATAAAAGTGTTCGGTCGGGATTTACAGCTGGTCCATAATCGGCATCTCGGCTGTTTACTTCTGGTCCCATATTTAAAAGTACGCTATGAGGAGGACGCAACGTATCAATATCTTTTCGGTAATCAACTAGTTTGTAGTAATAATCAATAGGGACAAAATAATCTTTGTCTAATTTCATTATCGAGTCGTAATGCAAATAAACACGTTTTAAATCTTGCCTATGGTGTTTTAAAACCAATTTATAAAGCGAACGTGTTTTGGATTGATTTCCAAATTTTTCGTAAAGTTGCCCCAAACGCCACAAATAATAAGTATCCATATAGAAATTTCGGATTCCAAATTGGCTTACATATTCTTCGATTAGGAAAAGTGCTTTTTTTAAATCTTGTTCTTGATCTGCTTTTTTGATAGCAGCACGTAATTTATTATCTTCGAAATAATCAATTTTATTGATGTTTTTGAAATATAATTGATAATCGCCAGATGGAATTCTGTGTGCAATATTAGAATCTTTGAGTGCAGCTAAATTGCCTTTCAAACGCTTTTGGGCTTGAGTGTTAAAGTTTATACTCAAAAAAAATAAAAATAAAAATCCGAAAAAATGTAAACGCATGAGCAAGTTAAAAATCATTCGTTATGGATTAGAATAAATTTTCAACACAATAATACAGCTATAAATTTGTTTTTTCAATTTTTGGCACAAAAAGCAATAGTTTATAATTGTAATTATAATAAATTAGTGAGCCCAAACCGGAATTTCCATCATCACATTGGTTCGCACAAATGTTCCATTGGCAGTTGTTGCAGGCACAAATTTTAGTTTTTCAAATATTTTTACAATGTCTTTCCCGCAATCTACACATGGGTCTCTGATTACTCGAACTTCTTTAACTGTGCTATCAGCATCTACATCAAATCGAAGCAAGACTTTTCCATCAACTTTTTTATCAATATCAGCTTGTGAATATTTCAATTCATGTGCAACAACCGAAAATAATTCCATATCGCCTTTTGGGAAATAGGCATGGCTTTTTTGGTCGAAAACTTTTATTTTGAGTTTTCCAAAATTAGCTGTATCTTTTTTAGGTTTAGTATTTGTGCCGCTAATTGTAGTTTGTGGAGCAACTTTTTTTATTGGTTTTTTTACAGTTGCTTTTTTTTGTGCTAATAAAAAACTTGTTGAAAGCAATAAAATCGTGAAAATATAAAGGAGATTTTTCATTAGATTAAAATTAGTAAGATATAGTGTGTAATAATAACACGTAAATTAAACAAAAAATATTTAAAAAGAAAACATTTTTTCTGTTTTATTTCCAACTCCATCCACAACCCCAATCAATAAATTGCCAGAAATCTCTAAAATATCATTAGGTAAATCAGTAAAAATAACGTGATATTTTGGATCGAAATGCAAGAAAATGAATTTCCCATTCAAATAGCCATACCATTGAACAATACCTGATGGATAATCAGAAGTTTTGAAATAGAGCGTTTGACCTACTTTTTTGTGAAAAGCAAGTTTAGGAGGAATAGTGTCTGTAAAAAGTCCAAAATCGCCAAAATATTTTGTTTTAAATCGAATAGCATTTCCTACCCATTCTCCACCATTGTGTTTTAGTCCTTTTCGACCAGCAAATTGGTATACAGCTGTTTTGTCTTTATTTTCGATTAATCCATTTGTTTTTATCGAACCTGTATAAAAACCAATAGTAGGAGCAAATTCATGATGAATTCCAATTTTTGATTCTGATTGTTCGATTTGTAAAAATGTAGTATCGTGCAGTGTGTTTTGAGGAAAACTCAAATCAACACTTGGATGGTTTATAGTAGTTTCGTTTGCTGGATAAATAGTTGCATAATAGTTCAAGATTTTCTTTTGCGAACCAACAATTACTGAATCTGGTAAGCCTTGTCTTAAATCATATAAATAAGTAAATATTTGATTTTTTTTATATGCTAAAGGTAATATTTTAGTTTGGTTTTTGATAGATATTTTGGCTTCTGATGAGTCTTTTGCAGAAACATCAATTTTCAATACGTTATCAAATTCTGAGGTATTTAAAAAAGCATAAAATTTTTCCTTTTTTTGCCATTTAGGTACAGCAGTTTGCATGTGTGGTTTTTGTTTTGGAGTACCTTTTATTTTGAAAGATAATACTGTAAAATTTCTATAGGTATCAAATATTTTTACTGAAACTGTATGCGTTGCAGTGTCATTAATTATAATTTTCCCTTTCGAACGATCTGTTTTATAGGTATTTAAGTTGTTTCCGTCTGTGATATAGCAGCGTTGAAAATAATTGCCTTTAGATTTATAAATATGATAATCGAGATGTAAATTCATTAGCGGATTTTCGTCAAAATCTATTTTTTGAATATCATGTACAAAAGTCAATTTTCCATCTACTCGCAATTCTAATTTCGAAATTCCACAACGGCTGCCAGTTCCGTTCATCTGGTCGTAAGTAACAAGTTCGAGTCCTAACAAACCATAAGCATGAACAGGGAATTTACATTCGTAATAACCTTCGTTTTTGCCTGGAGTAAATTCCAGAAAACCAAATTCGCCTTCCACTCTACTTTCGGCAGAAAGTGTACGAAGCCCAAATTTATTTACATAAGGAGGCAATTTATCTTCTATTTCTGGAAAGTTAAAAAACAGCGGATTCATTAGTTTTTCTTCCTCATCACGGATTTCCCAATGCAAATGCGGACCGCCAGACGAGCCCGAATTGCCCGAATAAGCAATAGTATCACCTTTTTTTACTGGTAAAATGCTAGGCATTAAGTTTAAATCGATTTCATTGCATTGTTGTTCGTAAACTATTTTTTTGATGTATTTTGAGATATCGCCTTTAAACCATTCCAGATGAGCATAAACAGTAGTTAATCCATTTGGGTGCTTAATATACAGTGTGTTACCATATCCTTTTATCGAAATTACTATCCTGCTTATGTAACCATCGGCACTTGCATAAACTGGTAAACCTGTTTTTTGGTCTGTTTTTACATCTAATCCGCCATGAAAATGGTTTGGTCTTAGTTCACCCATACTGCCTGATAAATAATTTTTTTGTCCTGGCTTTATAGGAAATAAAAAATAATCTTTTGAATAGTTTGGGTATTGAGCTTGTGCAAAAAAATGTGATATAATTGCAAAACAAAAAATTAAATTTACGCTAAATCTACGATACATTTAGCAAAAATACCATTATGGAAACTATACTTATGCACATGAAGCAGCAAACTCCAGCTTGTTTGGAAGAATTTGAAGCACTTTATGCAAAAAAATATGTAACTTTTAATAATCAACACAAAATCTATCTCAATCAATTGCCCGAAGCTATGGTTTTGGGTTTACTTTTTGAATATATGAATGAAAACGCTATTGATTTTACAATTAGCGATATTAGCACAGATAATTTAAAGAGCGAAATTATGGCTGTTTTAAAACAATTTGAAGAAACGATTAAACATTTTTCCTAAGATTTTTTAAATTCCTTCTGCAATTTCCATTGCTTTTTTGAGTGCAGCAAGTTTGTTGTGTACTTCTTGCAATTCGTTAGAATCGGTAGAATCGGCAACTACACCTGCTCCAGCTTGAAAATATAAGGTATTGTTTTGGCTCAAAAATGTGCGAATCATAATGGCTTGGTTGAAATTTCCTCTGAAATCCATAAAACCAATGCAACCTGCATAAAATGAGCGGTTTATGTTTTCGTAACGCTCTATCAAAGTCATGGCATTGTGCTTTGGAGCTCCCGAAAGTGTGCCAGCAGGAAATGTATCAGCAACAATTTTAAACCGATTAACATCATGAGCAATTTCGCCTACAACTTTAGAAACCAAATGGATAACATGCGAATAAAATTGCGTTTCCATATAGGTTTCGACATAAACATTATCGCCATTTCGGCTCAAATCATTGCGTGCCAAATCTACAAGCATCACATGTTCTGAGGTTTCTTTTGGATCTGAGCGAAGTCTGTCTGCAATTCGAGCATCTTCTTCGTCATTGTTACTTCTTCTAAAAGTGCCTGCGATAGGATGAATGGTAGATTTATTTCCTTTTATAATCAACTGAGCCTCAGGCGATGAGCCAAATATTTTGAATGTGCCATAATCAAAATAAAACAAATATGGCGATGGATTTACCGAACGCAAAGCTCTATACAAAGTAAAATCATCTCCCTCAAAACCTTGCTTAAACCTACGTGAAAGTACAATTTGAAAAACATCGCCTCTAAAACAATGTTCTTTTCCTTTTTTAAGAATTTCTAAAAATTGTTCGTCAGTATAATTCGATGATTCTACTCCTGATTTTTTAAATGTAAAAGTTGGTGTTTGGTGATGATTAATTAAATTATCAATAAATTCTATTGTAAGATTTTCTGCATAATTATACCCATCAATATGGTGTTTGAAAATAAACATTTCATTATTGAACTGATTGATTGCAATCACAAATTCATAAACAAAATATTGCATATCGGGAATAATAACCTCATTTCGAGATACATCTATTTTTACATCCTCGAAATAGCGAACCGCATCATAGCTGGTATATCCAAACAAACCATTATTTATAAAATTAAATTCAGCCGAAATATCACTGAAATTTTTGCAATAATTTTGGATTGCATCAGGTAAAATTTGGGTATTGGTGATGGCAATTTCTTCTATCGAACCATTTGGAAATTTAAAATATGAAACCGCATTTTTAACCCAAAAACCTACTGTAGGGTTACAACATATAAAGGAAAAACTATTTTCATTACCATGATAATCAGAGCTTTCGAGCAACAAACTATTTGGGAATTTATCTCTAAGTGTAAGATAAACAGAAACAGGAGTTACTGTGTCTGCAATTTTTTTTTTGTGGGTAGAAGTAATATTAATCTTTGCCAAAACCTTATAATAATGCGTTATTTTACAAAATTATAAAAAAAGACTGATTTGGAATTAAAAATTTTGGATTGGGATAAATGAATTTAGAAAAACTTGATTGGGTTAATCTGTAAAATCAATAAATCTTAGTTATTTTTGCAATAATATTAAAGACAAAATGTCTGTTTTGTATAAAAAAAACAATCTTATTACATATAATGACTTAGGCTTGATGCGCTATGCAGATGCTTGGGCTTATCAAGATGCGGTTTTTAAAGAAATAGTTGCTCAAAAAATCGCAAATCGGGAACTTGATTTTGAACTCCAAACACGTACTCAAAATTTTATTTTTACTTGCGAACACCCGCATGTATACACACTTGGCAAAAGCGGAAAAATGGCTCACTTCCTGCTGAATAACACCGAGTTAGAACAAAAAAAAGTTGATTTTTTTGAAACAAATAGGGGAGGAGATATTACCTATCATGGACCTGGACAAATAGTGATTTATCCTGTGTTGGATTTAGAAAATTTTTTTACCGATATTCATAAATACTTACGTTTTTTGGAAGAAGCTGTGATTGATACACTCCAAATTTATAGTATCGAAGCTGGCAGAATTGATGGTTTAACTGGCGTTTGGATTGGTATGAATACAGATAAACCTAGAAAAATTTGTGCCATGGGTATTCGCTCTAGCCGTTGGGTGGCAATGCACGGTTTGGCTTTAAATGTAAATACAGATTTGGATTTTTTTAATCACATTGTACCATGTGGCATTGCCGACAAAGCAGTTACTTCGATTAAAAACGAATTAGGTAAACATGTTGATATAGAGCAAGTTAAAAAAGAATTAGTGGCTAAAATTATTACTCAATTTGGTATGAAACTATTAGCTTAATTTACTCATCAAATTCGATTTTGAAGTTTTCATAACATTTCAAAACAGCATTTGTGAGTTCATATTCGTTGCCTCCTAAAATGATTTTTTCTGGCGGTTTGCAAAAGCCCATAAATTGCTCTAATTCATTGCCTTTCAAGCCTGTAAGACTTCTCACAAGTTCTCTGTTATAACGAATTTGGATTCTTTTCTCATAAATATTTTTGGCTTCGAGTTGAGCAATTTTGTCGTATTGTGCTTTTCTGCGGTTTGCACTCCAATCGCCAATTGGTACACCAAAAACAGGCATAAAATTCGGGATTCCACCGCTGAAATTTTGATTTGGATTATAATAATTTTCGCCAACTCCTAATCGAATTGTACCCATGTCATAAGTAATATTATCGGTTCTTCGCATGGTTGGAGGTGGAATATATTTTTGTCTAATACGATATTTTGTAACATCAATTGCAGGTAATTCATAAGACCTAAACGTTAATTTTATGACTAAATTATTTTCTATAAAACTTTCGGGTTGGTTGATTATAATATATTGTGTATAAAAACTAATATGCGAAATTTCTAATGTATCTCCAGGTTTTACACGCATTTTAAAATTCCCTATTCGATTAGAAAGAGTGCCTAATAGCCTTGTTTTATTGAAAATTACAGCTCCGTAAATAATTTTTGAACTATCACCACCCAGAATTTTTCCTTTTATTTCTACAAAATCTTGTGAAAATATGGTAAAAGAAAAAAATAATAAAAATATGAATAATGTAATTTTAGGCATTCAATCAAGGGTATGCAAAATAAACGCTTAGGATATGGAATTATTTGAAAATAGGTAGAGCTTTTTATTGAGCATAAAGTTTCATTTGTTTTACCATAGCCACCAACCCATTTGAGCGAGTAGGAGAAAGGTAATTTCCCAATCCAATTTGATGAATAAAATCGGTATTTAGTTTCGCAACATCATCTTTTGGTTGATTATTAGAAACATAAATCAATAAACTTATCAACCCTTTTACAAAAACAGAATCGCTATCGGCTCTGAAACTTATTGTTGTTTCTGCCACTTCTGGAATTAGCCAAACGGTTGATTGACAGCCTTTTATTTTAAATTCATCTTTTTTGAATTGTGCATCTAACATTGGTAATTTTTTACCGAGTTCGATTACATATTCATATTTTTGATCTAAATCTTCTAAAAACGAAAAGTTTTCAATCAATTCGGCTTTTAATTCTTCTGTTGTTTGCATTTTTTAGCTTAGCATTTTAATGACTTTTTTTAAACCAAAAGTAAGTTTATCTATTTCTTCAAACGTATTATAAAAAGCAAAAGAAGCTCTAGCTGTGCCAACTAAACCAAGTCTGTTCATAAGAGGCTGTGTGCAATGATGCCCAGTTCTGATGGCAATTCCTTCAGTATCTAAAATAATACCAATGTCTTGAGGATGAATGTTGTGCATCACAAATGAACATACCGAAACTTTTTCTTTTGCAGTTCCAACAAGTTGTACTTGCTCAAATTCGCTAAGTTTTTTTGTAGCATAGTCTAAAAGCTGTGCTTCGTAAGTTGCAATAGCCTGTTTACCAATTTGTTGAATGTACTCTATGGCTTTTCGGAGTGCAATAGTATCGGCAATGTTAGGTGTGCCAGCTTCAAACTTATAAGGCAATTCGTTGTAGGTTGTTTTTTCAAACGTAACTTCACTTATCATTTCGCCACCACCTTGGTATGGTGGCATTTTTTCTAAAATACTTTTTTTGCCATATAAAGCTCCAACTCCTGTTGGTCCATATAATTTGTGGCTCGATAGACAATAAAAATCTGCATCTAAATCTTGTACATCAATTTCGAGATGCGATGCAGCCTGAGCACCATCGACCAACACAACAGCACCAAATCGATGTGCTTTTTTAATAATTTCTTTAATTGGGTTTATAGTACCTAACGCATTGGATGCGTGTACAATAGCTACAATTTTTGTTTTTTCGGAAAGTAATTTTTCGTAATCTTCAAAAATAATTTCTCCACTTTCGTTTATAGGAATCACACGTAAAATTGCTCCTTTTTCTTCGCAAATCAATTGCCAAGGAACAATGTTTGAGTGGTGTTCCATGGTAGAAATAATAACTTCATCTCCCGTTTTTAAATATACACCTCCGTAGCTTCGTGCTACTAAATTTATACTATCTGTAATGCCTTTTGTGAAAATAATTTGCTCGGCAGATTCGGCATTTAAAAAGTTTTTTATGGCTTCACGAGTGAGTTCGTACTCCGCTGTAGCTTTCTCGGCTAATGTATGAATGCCTCTATGAATATTTGCATTTATGGTTTGATAATAGCTTGATAGAGAATCAATAACCGATTGAGGTTTTTGTGTTGTGGCAGCATTATCAAAATATACCAAGTCTTTCCCGTTTATTTTTTGAGATAAAATGGGGAAATCTTTTCTGATTTTATGAACGTCAAATGACATAGTTTTTAGAAAGTATTTATGATAGAGCTATAACAATTTTAAAACAGATTTAATTTCTAAGAATCAAATCTTTTTTCGATTTTTTCTTCCAAATATAGCTTAAGAACTTCAATATCTATGGCATTTAAAACATCTTGAGCGTAGGCTTTGGTAAGCATTTTCATGGCTACTTTTTCGCCAATTCCACGAGCTTTTAAATAAAAAAGATGGTCTTTATTTAATTGTCCTGTGGCGTGTCCATGCGAACATTTTACATCATCTGCCCAAATTTCGAGCTGTGGTTTTGAGTATGCAGTTGCCGAATTTGATAATAAAATATTTTTGCTCGATTGGTAAGCATTGGTTTTTTGAGCATCTTGACGTACAAAAATTTTGCCATTGAAAACCGAGGTTGAATTTTCGTCTAATATGGCTTTATATAATTCGCTACTTTCGCAATTTGGCATGGCATGATCTACCACTGTATGGTTATCAACGTGCGAAATGTCTTGCAAAAGAGTTAATCCAAAAAGATTTGAAACGGAAAAATCTTTTAATAGAACAAAATTCAAGTTATTTCTTACTATGTTTCCACTCAAAATATATGTAGCAGTAGAAAATTCTGATTTGCCAATTTGGTTGATTTGTGTGGTGCCAACATGGTTTGCGTTTGTGCCTTCGTCCAAAACTTTATAGTATTTTCCTGTAGCATTTTCGTGAACTACAAATTCTATAATACTATCTGTAAGCGAAATATTTTCGCCAATTTTTATAAAAGTTTCTACAAAATTTGCATCACTATTTTCCTCCAAACTAATTGCAATGTGTGGAATAGCAAGCGAATTATAATTTTTGCAATTTGCAAAATGATAAATATAAACTGGGTCAGAAACTTTAGTCGCTTGTGTAATTTGTAAAAACACACCATTTTGACTAAAACCCTGATTTAGAGCAATAAATCCATCATTGTTGTAGTTTTTATATTTACTAAAATGTTCTTTTTGGTCTTGAAATTCTTTTGAACTTAAATCGCTTACGATTATTTGTTTTTGATTAAATCTTGAACAGTTTTTTTGAAAAATTCCATTTACAAAAATCAATATATTTTCACATTTGGGTTCTATAAAGTATGGTTCAAAATCGTTTAAATTTAATATGTTTTGAGGTTGAATTTCAAAACTATGTTCCAAAACTTCTTTCATCGAAGTATATTTCCATTCTTCGTTTTTAGTTGTTGGAAATCCTTCTTTTTTGAGTAATTCTAGGTTATTAGATGGAAAAGTATTCAATATGTGTTCTTTTAAATTCATTATTTAATTTCTTGATTTTGAGCAAGTTTTGCTAGCTGATGTGCTTCAAAATATGCATTGTTTCGTTTTGAATCTCTAAAAATAATATACAAGCTTGTAACCGCAAATAGTGTTACTGCTAATCCAGAAATTGATAATAAAATTAAAGGTAAAGTATTCATAGTATTTTTAATTTTTCTTTTAAATTAGATACATCAATAAACGTTTTTACCATAAAAATTGAAATTATGGTAAGTGTGAAAGTATTTATAGTGACTAAGCCTAAAACTATTTGATTACTCAATAAATCATTTCGCAATAACAATGTTCCTTCGCTGGTACATAAGCCTAAAATAAACAGCGAATAGGTTCTAATGTATTCATAATTACTTTTGAGGTCTTCTTTTAAGAAATCTCTTATTTTTTCGTCATCAGTCATGCTAAAACTATGCCATTTTTGCTAATTTTTGAAGTCTTTTTTGCTCATCAATTTTTGCACGTCTGATATCGCCACGAATGGTAATATATCCCATTCCAATTGCAATAAATAAAAATGAAAAAGCCAACATTCCAAAAGCTACGTATGAAATCATATTTTTTTTAGTTTTTCGTAATTAAAATCAATTTTTATTAATGTTTTTAAAATCAATACTGCAAAGAGTATTAAAATTACAACATTTAGTGCAAAATACAAAATTATTCTATCGTTAAGATAGAAGTTATCACGCAAAAAAAGCGAACTAGCACTAGCCGAAAGGGCAATGATAAGCAATGTATACATTCGTACAAACTCAAATAGCCCTTTTTGTTCCTCTTTTATATAATCTCGTTCTTTTTCGTCTTCAGTCATTTTAATTAAACTGATTCTCCCAACTCTGCTTTGATAAAATCATAGCCTTTTTCTTCTAACTCCATTGCCAATTCTTTTGTTCCTGATTTCACAATTTTACCTTTATATAAAACATGTACAAAATCTGGTACGATATAATCCAACAAACGTTGATAATGGGTAACAACTAAAATGCCATTGTCTTTTGAACGAAGTTTATTTACTCCTCCAGCCACTATGCGCAATGCATCAATATCTAAACCCGAATCGGTTTCATCTAAAATGGCTAATTTAGGTTCGAGCATTGCCATTTGGAAAATCTCGTTTCGTTTCTTCTCTCCACCCGAAAAACCTTCGTTTAGCGAACGGCTCAAAAGGCTTTGGTCGATATTAACATAAGCCATTTTTTCTTTCATTAATTTCAAGAATGCTACTGCATCGAGCGGGTCTAGTCCTTTGTATTTTCGCACTTCATTTACAGCTGTTTTCATAAAGTTTGTGGTGCTTACTCCTGGTATTTCTATTGGGTATTGAAACGCCAAAAACACACCTTCTCTGGCTCTATCTTCTGGTTTTAATTCCAGCAAATCTTTGCCTTGAAACGTTACCGAACCACTAGTAACTTCATAGTCTTCTCTGCCCGAAAGCACCGAAGCCAACGTGCTTTTTCCTGCACCATTTGGACCCATAATGGCGTGTACTTCACCTGCTTTTACTTCTAAACTAAGTCCTTTTAATATTTCTTTTTCGCCAATTTTGGCATGTAGGTTATTTATTTTAAGCATATTTTATTTAATATCGTATAATTCTTTAAACTTTAATAGTAAGGCATTCATTTCTAGATAGTAAGAAGGTATTAAATCCATTAATCCATTTGCTAATCCAATATTGTATGTATGCACAGAAGAGTTTCTTTTTTCTATCATATCAAACCAAAGCATTTCATTTGAAATGTATTTCATTACAAAACATTTTTTTAAAACTTCTTTTGGGCTATTAACATCTACTCCTCCGTGGTCTTTAATTATAACTTTTGCACACTTCCATGCCAATTCATAGCAATATTCAAATCGTTGAATACAACCATCGCGTTCTAATCGTGTTTTGGACTCTTTCAATGCTTCATTTAAAGTTGCTAAAGCATTAGAAAAAGTAATGATTTTGTTTTCAATATAATCAAAGTCCATCTTTCAAAATTTCAATATTTTTCAAGGCTACTTTTTTAAATCTTTCTTCAACCGTCTGAAAATCAATAATATCAAATGAATAAAGTGTTGGCAAATCATCTAATTTATTCCATAATTTTGAAATAATTTGACTTTCAATTGGTCTGCCAGCATCTACACCAATGTCAATATCACTATTACTCAAAAACGCTCTGTTTGCTTGCGATCCAAAAATAAATAATTTATATTTTTGATTGCAGAACAAACTTTCTGTTTCTTCTTTTATCCACGTATAAATTTGTAATTTTCGTTCAATAGTTGTCATTGTTTATTCAAAATTACTCAATTTTGGAGGTGGTAATTGCCTGAATTGTACGCCAGTTGCCACTCCTCCTTTTCTTTCTTGTTTTCCATACAATTCTTCGGCTGTCTCTTGGCTCACAATTTGTAATTCGGAGTACGAAGTTTTGCTTGTAATCAGCGGAAAACCAGCCACACGAGCAGTACTTGAGCAATTTACACAGGTTTTCACATGTGGAAGTGCTTTTACTCTAAATTCAGGTATTTCTGTTTCACAAATGATACATTTCATAAATTTATTCAAATATCAATTTAGCATCTATCTCTAATCCTTTTATGGTATCTGTCTTAAATTTGCCTTGATGGTTTCCCAAAATATAATACTCTCCATTTCTCAAAACATATTGTTCGATACTTTTTTTTGAAGTATCAACAATCCAATACTCGTACACGCCATGTGCAGCATAATCAACAAATTTTATTCCTCTATCACGCTTTTTTGTCGATTCCGAAAGAATTTCTATTACCAAATCAGGAGCTGGAAAAAGCAACTGTTCTTCGTAAAAATCTTTTGCTTTATCTTTTGAAAAATATACAATATCGGGTTCGTAATCATTACGAGTGAAATTTAGCATCACTTTTTCTACTCCAATTTCGCCTAAATCATGTTCTACTACATAATTAGAAAGCAATCTTGATAAATTCATTGATGCTCTCCAATGTTTTCTCATTGTTGGAGAGTGCATAATAATTTCACCATTGATAAACTCTGCTTTTATGTCTTCGTGTATCAAATCATAAAACGCCTGACGCTTTTTCTTTTCGTCTTGCAATTCACGCTGCACCCTTTCTATAATTAAGGCTACATTCGGCTCTGCTTTTAGCTTTTTAACAAGTGTTTCGGTATGCGACATCATTTTAATACCAACTATTGTTGCAAAAATAGCATTTTATCCCCAAATATTTAGGGTTTTGATAAAATATAAATACTTTTTTAGCTTTTTTATTTCATTTATTTTTATGAATTGCTTAGCGTTTGAAATTTGCTTCATAAAGTTCTATCCATTGTTTTACATCTATTTTTGTAACCAATTCTTCTATAAGTTTATATGGAATTTGGTCTGGTTTTTTAAACCGAATGCACGATTTGCCCATATCTAATTTTTGATTTGTGTGTTTTGGATATTCGTTTACAAACCAATCTAAAAGATTGTTTTCGCAATATATGCCCATGTGATAAAGAGCAATAAAGTTTTTTTGGGCTGCAATAGAAATAAAAGGAAGTGGAAGTTTTGGGTCGCAGTGATAACCTGTTGGGTAAAGTTTATGTGGCACCACAAAACCTATCATGCCATAACTCATTGTTTCTTCAAAACCTTGAGGTATGTTTTTTATGATGCAGTTTCTGAGTTTTAAAAAATCCGATTTTTTATCTTCATTTATATTTTTTAGATAGTCAGTTATAGTCATAGTTTCGTACTTTTATGCACTAAATTACAAATAAGTTTTCAGCAAATTTAGTGCTTACAAAAGATTTTTTTTCCTCTACTTCAATTTCAATTGTGCCATCAAAATCTTGTTTTGAAATTACTTTTATTTGGTTGTTTAGTCCCAAACCTAGTTTTACAACATATTGCAAAAAACTTGAAGAGTTATCTCGAACTGCAACCATTTTGCAGCTTTGCCCGATTTCAACATCCGAAAGTTTTTTTTTATATATCGACAAAAACTCTCCTTTAGTGTTCGGAATTGGGTCGCCATGTGGGTCAAACAATGGAAAATTCAAGTATTTATCCAATTTATCAATCAGTTTTGTTGATTGAATATGTTCTAATTGTTCTGCAACTTCGTGAACTTCGTCCCAACTAAAATCTAGTTTTTCGTATAAAAATGTTTCCCACAAACGGTGTTTTCTTACAATATAAATGGCTTTTGTTTTGCCTTCGTCTGTAAGATTTATTTTGCCATATTTTTCATATTCAACAAAAGATTTTTCTTTCAATTTCTTCAGCATATCATTAGCTGTGGCTGGTTTTACATTTAGATGTTTTGCCAACTCATTAGTGCCAACTTGCTCATTTTCATTTAGTAATGTAATTTTGAGCAATGCTTTTAAATAATTTTCTTCTGTATTCGAGAGCATTTTTGTTTTGTGTTTTTCAAATTAATAACAATGTTTTATATTTATCAAATAAAATTTGTTAGTCTTGCCTAACTTTTATAGTATTGTACAAAATTAACTATGAAAAAAGTAATAGGGATACTAATTTTATTGTCTACATATTGTTTTGCTCAATTTACATTTAAGGGCAAAATATTGCATATCGAAAACAACAAACCAGTGGTTGGTGCTGTGGTTTTTTTTACTGAAATCAAAAAAGGAATTGCAACCGATACAAATGGATTTTTTAGTTTCAAAGATTTGCAAAATGGGGAATATACACTTAAAATCATGTATGTTGGACATAAACCATTAATTCAAAAAGTAAGAATAGATAAAAATATGTACGCAGAATTTCAAATAGAAAATCTGCCTGAATCCACAGATGAGGTTGTGATAACAGCTACAATGAAAGAAATGAACAAGCTAGAATCTGCCATTCCAGTGGAAATTTATAATCCAGCTTTTTTCAAAAAAAATCCAAGTCCAAATTTGTTTGAAGCTTTGTCGATGGTTAATGGTGTTCAGCCGCAACTCAATTGCAATGTTTGCAATACAGGTGATATTCATATCAACGGAATGGAAGGGCCATATACCATGCTTTTAATAGATGGAATGCCAATAGTTAGTTCATTATCAACTGTTTATGGCTTGATGGGAATTCCCAATTCGATGATAAAACGTATAGAAGTTATTAAAGGTCCGGGTGCGACTTTATATGGTTCAGAAGCTGTTGGAGGTATTATTAATATTATTACAAAAGACCCCGTACAGACAGCAAAACTGGCTCTGGATATTACAACTGGAACCTATTTGGACTACAATATTGATGTGGCAGGTAAAATAAAAAAAGGAATCGCAACAGGTTTAGTAGGTGTTAATTATTACAATTTTTCTAAAAAATGGGATAAAAACAACGATGGTTTTACAGATGTAACACTGCAAAATCGCATTTCTGTATTTAATAAATGGAACTTTGAACGCAAAAATAATCGTGTGGCTACAATTGGTGCCAGATTAGTTTACGAAGATCGTTGGGGTGGACAAACCAATTGGACGCCAGCATTTAGAGGCACAGATAGTATTTACGGAGAAAGTATTTACACCAAACGTTTGGAGTTAATTGGCGTGTATCAATTGCCAATAGATGTACAAAAACTTACTTTACAGTATTCATATAATGTACATAACCAAAACTCGTATTATGGTACAAGCCCCTATTTTGCAACCCAACATGTTGCTTTTGCTCAATTGCTTTGGGATAAAAAAATTGGTTTGCGAAATGATTTTTTGATTGGGCTGCCTTTTAGATATACTTTTTATGACGATAATACAGTTGGTACACAAACTGATTTGGGCATAAATAAACCCCAAAATACTTTTTTGCCTGGTTTGTTTTTACAAGACGAATATAAATTAAATGAAAAATTTACCATTTTAGGAGGAGCTAGGTATGATTATAATAATTATCATGGAAATATTTTTTCGGGCAGATTGGCTTTGAAATTTGCTCCGAATAAAAAAAATACTTTCCGTATTTCGACTGGAAACGGATTTAGGGTAGTAAATTTATTTACTGAAGACCATGCAGCACTCACTGGTGCTCGGCAGGTAGTAATTGTCAATAAACTAAATCCAGAAACTTCTTGGAATATAAATGCCAATTATTCACGTTTCATTTACCATAAATTTGGATATGTTGGAATCGATGCTAGTGTGTTTTATACCCGATTTGGAAATAAAATCGTAGGCGATTTTTTAACAGACCCCAATAAAATCATTTACGACAATATTAAAGGCTATGCAATTTCGCAGGGGATAACAGCAAACTTAGATTTTTCTTTCACTAATGGGCTAAAAATAATATTGGGAGTAACTTATATGGATGTATATCAAATCGAAAACCAACTTAAAATTCCACAAATACATGCTCCAAATTTTTCTGGAACTTACCAAATTAGTTATTCCTTTGAGAAAATAAAACTTAGTATTGATTACACCGGACGGGTTTATGGTCCTATGTATTTGCCTGTTGTACCCAATGACTTTAGACCCGAACAATCACCTTGGTTTGATTTGGCAAATATTCAACTTACAAAAAAACTACCATATCAAATCGAAATATATGGAGGCTTAAAAAATATTTGGAATTTTATGCCTCAAAATCCTATTTTGCGACCATTCGACCCTTTTGATAAAAATATTTCGGTAAATAATCCAAATGGCTATACATTCGACCCTAACTATAACTATGCTCCTTTACAAACCATTAGAGGTTTTTTGGGAGTTAGGTGGAAAATAGATTAAATTTTTAAGGAAGAACATACTCAACCAAAACTGAAGCATTTGGACTTAGTTCGAGTTTTTCAAAAGCTATTTTTGATAATTTAATACCATTTTCGTTTGCCGTTTGTTTGCCAGTTACTCTTGCAAAAATACTAGACGAGTTTTGAGGATTTGAGATTTTAATTACTGTGCCTACAGGTGCAGATTTGTGTAAAACAAAAAAGAATTTTGAGCCTTCGGCAGTTTCAAAAATAGAGGCAATAGCTTTTTCTGTAGTTTTTCCATCTTCTGATTTTTTGGCTATTGTATTTTGAACTGGTTCAGTTTTTTCTTTTTTAGGTTCGATTATTTCTTTTTTTGTTTCTAGATTTTCTACAATTTCGGTTTTGTTTTTTTCGCCAACAATAATATAGCTTCCAACTTTCAACTCGTTGGTTTCTAGGTTGTTCCATCGTTTGATATCGTCTATTTTAGCATTATATTTTTTAGAAATGGCATATAAAGTTTGAGAGGCTTCAACTTGATGTAAGACATAATTTTCGTTAGAAGAAACAGCCAAAGTAGTTTCTGTTTTTTGTATTTTTTCTTTGATCGGAACTAGCAGTTTTTGTCCAATTTTTAGTCCTTGCGAAAGTTCAGGATTTAAACTTTTTAAATCATTTAAGCTGGTGTTGTATTTTCTTGAAATCGAAAATAAAGTTTCTTTTCCTACCAAATGTAAAATATATTTTTTGCCATTTTGCTCAACCACACCAATCGAATCTTGCGAAACACAAAATGCGATTTGAAAAACAAATAAAAATGCAATTCCAATTTTATAACGCATAAATAGATAAGTTTTTTTTGTTTTTACACAAAATTAAATAATCATTATAGATAGCAAAAGACTCAGAACCAACGCCTTGCGATTGAGAATCTAAAATTATATCCAACAATATATTGCCATTGTTTGCATCGGCTAACATGAAATAATTGTCGAATTTATTATC
This sequence comes from Bacteroidota bacterium, assembly GCA_004293915.1. Lineage (GTDB taxonomy): Bacteria > Bacteroidota > Bacteroidia > Cytophagales > UBA9547 > REAG01. The sequence continues at coordinate 88,039 of RDZG01000063.1, forward strand.
CTCACAAATATAATAAGAAATCAAAACACTTGACTTATATTCTAAATATTCGACATGTTTTACAGCAATTCGCTTCGTTTTTTTTGCAATAAACGCAGCTATTTTTGCAAATTGCTCCATTTCTTCATCTATATATAAAATATCAGATTTAGATTGATTATCAACATTATATAAAACATCTTTAGCAATAATTTCGCCATTTAAAGCATCTAGTTGATATAAAATCCCATTGTCAGAAGCAATAATTGAGTTTTTGTTCCAGCCAATAAAAATCATTTTTTCGTTTTTCCAACTTTGTTTTTTTAGTAACAAATCATAACACAAAATTCCTTTATGATTAGAATATTGAATACCATCGTAAAAATGAAAATAAATGCAATTGTTTTTTACGCACTCAACACCAAGCCACCATTTTTCTGAAAGTTCTAAATCTGAGATTATAAACGATTGCGTTTGCAAATTAAAAACATAAAAAATAGCCGTTCGAGTTTCCGTATTTCGGGTTTCGATAAGCAAAATGGGAGCATCGTTTGCTAATAAAATTCGCCAAACTAAACCATTAAAATTATGTTCAAATTTAGTTTCCATTCAAAATCGTACTTTCTAAATAAAAACTATCTTTTGGCATAAATAAAAAACCTTTTGCACCCGAAAATTGATATGATTTTAATTCGTTTTTTGTGGTATCAAATTTAAAAACAACTTTTTTTCTGCTATTATAAATAAGTGTTTTTTCATCTAAGTCAATTAAAATGTGCTTTATTTTATTGCTTTTTGTAGTGTAACTTATCAAATGTTTAAAATCAATTTTCGCTTCTTTCTTTTTGAAATAATAATTAATAAAACCGGTGTCTTGATAAATTGGCTTTGATATAATTTTATCACGAAATGAGGTTTTGTTTAAATCAATATTTTCGAAAATAGCAAACTCTTTTTTCCAATCTGTTATCGAAAGAGTATCAATTGAAATAGATGAATTAATATATGTTTTTTTAATGATTTTAATATTGTTTTTTTCTAAAATCGTTTTTTGTTTTTGCACAATTGCTGGAAAATCAAAATACAGTTTTCCTGATTTTTGTTTTTGCTCTTGTTCTGAACATGAGGCAATTAAAGCAATAAATAAAATAAAATGTGCGTTTTTCAAAAAGACCAAAAATTTGAATTTGAAACAAAAATACAAGAATAAAACGAAAAAGTAAAAAATGTGCCCGAGACGAGATTCGAACTCGTATGCCTTTGACAGCGCCACCCCCTCAAGATGGTATGTCTACCAATTTCACCACCCGGGCATTTTTGAATTTGCAAATATAATGCAAGAATTTGAAAACGATAGCTCAAAAATTTAATTTATTGCTAAAATCGTATGAAATGCTAGATTTATTTTATATTTTTTTGAACTTTTTTTTGATTATTACAGTTATACGGTTACCTTTTAACACACTGATATATTAAGAGTTGTATCGTTTTATTTAATGTTTACTTCATCATGGCTACGAAAAAAAATTTGATTTCACTATTTGCGGGTTCGGTAACTGGAATCATGGCGGGAATGTATCTCAACCAAAGAGAAAAAAATAATATTACTTCAAAAAATCTTTCAGCTGGAAAAGGAAGAAAAAATACATCTTCTACTGATGAGTTTCATTATTTTATCTAATATGAAGTTTTTGAATTTTACACTATTTTTAGAATAATAATTGTTTATTTGCATCCGCAATTAAAGCTGATGCCGCTATGCCACAAATCGAAATCAATATTTTTTACTTTTACAATGCTGTAAAAAAACATTTTAAACTATTTGTAATCTTAAATCTTTTGGTAATTGCCATTGCTCTTGCCTTTGCATTTTTGCTTCCTATTCAATACAGCTCAAAAGTTTATTACTATCCATTAAGCGAAGAAGCTACAGACCCAAGAAACTATGACGACAAAGTAGATTTATATGACGAAACCGACCATTCGTCCCGCTTTATTGTTTTTGGACAAAGCCGAACTATGAAAGATATTTTAATCAAAAAATTTAATTTATATAAACGCTATGATATTGACACAACTAACATGGGAATGGCTAATTTCTTGACTTTAATGAAAATAGACGATTATGTAACGATTAAAAAAGACGAAAATGGTGCCATTTGCATTACTGTTTACGATAGAGATAAAGATACTTGTGCCATGATTGCCAACGAAATTTTATCAGAAACTAATAAAACGTTCAAACGCATCACTTATGAACGAAACATGACTATATACAATGTACACAAAAGGAATTTTGACAATATTGCAATTTATATTACCGAACTCAACGATACTTTAGCAAATATGAAAAAGTCGGGTAAGTTTTCTGCTTTACAATTAGCTGGGATTGAAGGACAAATAAAGTCGCAAATGGAATCGTATTCTACAGCAAAAGTTAAATTTCAAAATTTACAAGTTTTTATCAATTACAATATGGAAACCATACAAGTTATTGAATGGGCTCAACCCGCTTTGATGAAATCGAAGCCAAAACGTACTTATATATTGGTTATTTCAACCATTTTAGGGTTTATACTTTTAAGCTGTGGATTTGCTTTGGTTCAATTTATAAAAGACAAAGAAATTATACAGAAGCTTTAATTTTGCCTTTTATTCAGCTTGCGTCATACGTTCGGCATTATCAGCAATACGTAAATTTTCGATAAAATCACCTATTTCGCCATCCATAACAGTTGGTAAATTATAAACTGTGTAGCCTATTCGGTGGTCGGTAACCCTACTTTGCGGATAATTATAGGTTCTGATTTTGTCCGAACGGTCGCCACTACCAACCAAAGATTTTCGCTGACCAGCAATTTCATCGTTATGTTTTTGCAATTCCATTTCATAAATTCTCGAACGCAGAACGCTTAAAGCTTTATCAAAATTTTTCATTTGCGAACGCTCATCTTGGCACTGAACCACAATTCCGGTTGGAATATGTGTGAGCCTAACGGCTGAGTATGTGGTATTTACAGACTGTCCACCAGCTCCAGAAGAGCAAAATAAATCTTTACGCACATCATTCATATTGATTTCTACCTCAACATCATCAACTTCGGGCATAGCTGCAACTGTTGCTGCCGAAGTGTGAATCCTACCCTGAGCTTCTGTCGCGGGCACTCGTTGCACACGGTGTACACCCGATTCGTATTTCAATTTTCCATACGCATCTTCGCCAGTTACATTGGCAATTATTTCTTTAAATCCACCCGCACTTCCTTCAGAAGAATCAATTAACGAAAGTTTTAAACTATTTTTTTCACAATATCTTTGGTACATTCTAAACAAATCGCCAGCAAAAATTGAGGCTTCATCGCCACCCGTACCAGCACGAATTTCTAAAATCACATTTTTAGAATCGTTAGGATCTTTAGGAATCATTAATTCTTTTAAAGCAGCTTCTGATATATCTTTTTTTACAGTGAGTTCTTCCAATTCGGTTTTAGCCATTTCTCTAAAATCTTCGTCAGATTCGTTTTCGAGTACTTCTTTTGCCGAATTGATATTTGACAATAGGTTTTGATACTCTGTATAAGCCAAAACTACTTTTTCAAGATCTTTATATTCTTTGCTTAAGGCAGAGAATTTTTTCATATCTTTCATCGCATCAGGCAAAACAATTAAGTCTGCAACTTCTTGGAACCGATTTTTTATAGCTTCTAATTTATCAATCATGGCATTTTTAGAAATGGATTGCAAATTTACTATTTTTTTTGATAAGCAAATTTGCTAATATTGCAATCTGATTAAAAAACCAATATTATTCTTCCAAAAGTTCCATTCCGATTTTTTTTAATAAGTATATATATATTAATTTCTGCGTTGTTTTCAAGCATTTATGCCCAAAACGACAACCCACCAGAGCAATCAAACAGAAATTTATCTTCGCAGTATAAATACGATTCGTTAAAAGTAAAAAGAAAAAACAGTTTTATAATAGCACCATTGATTACAAACGGACCCGAAACAAGTTGGGCATTTGGTGCTGCAAGTGCTTATATATTTAGAACTGATAAATCAGATACCACACTTCGGGCATCAACAATTCCAATGGGAATTTTATATACCCTTAATAATCAGATTATTGGTGGAGTTGGAGCAAATATTTTTTTCCCACGTGAAGAATATATTTTTAGGTTTGAAAGTTCATTTAGTAAATTCCCAGATAAATTTTGGGGAATAGGAAATAGAACTGATTTTAGAGAAGCTGATTTTGAAAAATACACTTTTACACAAATTTTTTTAAATCCTCAATTTTATAAAAAAGTTAAAAAGAATTTATTTTTAGGTATTGGATATAATTTTCAAACAGTTTTTGATATAGAAACAAATTTACCAAGAAAAGCTTTAAACAACTCTATACTGCCTGAAAGTTACTTTTTAAAAGACAATGTTGTAGGAATTGCAAATAACAAATATGATAACTATTTGACATCTGGAGTAGAGGTAATTTTTAATTTTGATTCTAGAAATAATGCTTATGTTCCTACAAAAGGAGAGTTGGTTCGATTGCGTTTTTCGCAATTTTATAAAGCTATAGGTAGTGATTTTAATTTTGTTTTTTTTGAAGTTGATTTTCGTAAATTTTTTAAAGTTGGAGCTAAATCTACGTTTGGTATAAATTCTTATATGATGTTTACGTTTGGTGATGTTCCTTTCAGAAATTTACCTACTTTGGGTGGACGAAATTATATGCGTGGATATTACGATGGCAGATTTAGAGATCAAAAATACTTCAGTTTTCAAGGAGAATATCGTTTCCCCATTTGGTGGCGATTTAGTGGTGTAGGATTTTTAGGATTTGGTAGAGTTGCCAAAAACATGGAAGATTTTGTGTTTGATGGCAAAAAATTATCATTAGATGGTTTTAAAATTTCATTTGGTGGCGGACTTAGAGTTGCTATTTTACCAAAAGAAAAACTAAATATTCGTATCGATTATGGTTTTGGAATAGTTGGTCCTGGTGCACTTTCTATTGTATTAGCAGAAGCTTTTTAATAATCAACCATTTTTTTCTACCTTTGTAAAAAGTTAATTAACAAGAAATTATGTCTAAAAAAGTTCTTCTCGTAATATTAGATGGTTGGGGAATAGCCAAAAATCCTAAAGTTTCGGCAATTGATGCTGCCAATACACCATTCATTGATTCTCTTTATGAAAAATATCCGCATAGCAAGTTAGTTACATTTGGTTTGCAAGTTGGTTTGCCCGAAGGACAAATGGGAAATTCGGAAGTTGGACACATGAATATTGGTGCGGGAAGAGTTGTATATCAAGATTTTACACGCATTAATTTAGCTGTTTCAGAAAAAACATTAAACAAAGAAAAAGAACTTTTAGCAGCCATTGAATATGCAAAAAAGAACAACAAAAAAATTCATCTTTTAGGATTAATTTCTGATGGTGGTGTACATTCGCACATCGACCATGTGAAAGCTTTAACATCTATTTGCAAAGAAAATAATGCCGAAAACGTTTTTATTCATGCTTTTATGGATGGCAGAGATACAGATCCTAAAGGTGGAAAAGCCTATTTGGCTGATGTAGAATCGCATTTAAAAAAATCTACTGGCAAAATTGCTACTATCATTGGTAGGTATTATGCAATGGATAGAGACAATCGTTGGGAGCGAGTAAAATTAGCTTACGATTTGATGGTTAAAGGCACCGGAACTTTTGCAACCAAAGGACAAGAAGCTTTGCAAAATTCATATAATGAAAACATTACTGATGAGTTTATAAAACCAATAGTTTTAGAAAAAAATGGATTAATAGATAAAGGAGATGTTGTGATTTCTTTTAACTATCGCACAGATAGAGGCAGAGAAATAACTTTGGCACTTTGCCAAAAAGATTTTCCAGAACAAGACATGAAAGCCCTTGATTTATACTATGTTACAATGACAAATTACGATGCCACATTCAAAAATGTACACGTAATTTTTGATAAAGATAATTTAGAGAATACGTTAGGCGAAGTAGTGAGCAAAGCTGGAAAAAAACAAATTCGCATTGCCGAAACCGAAAAATATCCACACGTAACTTTCTTTTTTTCTGGGGGTAGAGAAGCTGCTTTTGATGGCGAAAAACGTTTATTGTGTCCTTCACCGAAAGTGGCAACTTATGATTTGCAACCCGAAATGAGTGCTTTTGATATTAGAGATGCCATAGTGCCAGAACTAAAATCAAAATCAGCCGATTTTATATGTTTAAATTTTGCCAATGCCGATATGGTTGGACATACAGGCGATTTTCAAGCTGCTGTAAAAGCCTGCGAAGCCACCGACCAAGCCAACCAAGCAGTAACAACAGCTGCTATTGAAAATGGTTATACTGTAATTGTGATTGCTGATCATGGCAATTCAGATATTATGATTAACGAAGATGGAAGTCCAAACACGGCACATACCACAAATTTAGTTCCTTGTATTTTGGTTGATAACGACTTAAAAACCATAAAAGATGGAAAATTAGGCGATTTGGCACCAACTATTTTAAAATTAATGGATATTGCCGTTCCAAAAGAAATGACTGGAGTAAGTTTGGTTTAAGAAAAATGGTTTTGGAAATTGTACAAAAAGTTTTTTTAATTATTATCCGAAGTTAATTTCACCTTTTTGCACAATAATTATTATTACACATGAAAAATATATTAACATTATTAAGTGCAATATTATTTTTTAAATGTTCAAATAATGAAGTATGTCATAGTAAAATAAATCATTTGCCTAAATATGGAAATTTTAAAAAGTGTAAAAATCAATTAATAGCAGATAGCCTATTCCTTGAAAGTTGCCAAAATTCTTTTAGCGATAAAAGAGAAGCTTCAAATTATTATGCTCAAAAAGGGTGGGATTATTTTTATTCACAAAAATATGATACCGCTATGTTTCGTTTTAATCAGGCATGGCTTTTAGACAGCTTAAATTTTATACCTTATTGGGGTTTCGCAAATCTTTCAGGAAATAAAAAAGATTTCAAAGGGGCTATATTTTATCATAATGTCGCACTAAAACTTGAAAAAAACAATAAAAACCTATGGCTAGATGCTGCAAATAGCTATATGTATTATTTTGAAGTAACTAAAAGTTTAAATTTAACTGATACTGCAATAAATTACACAAGAAAGGCATTAGAATTAAATCCAAATGATTCAATAAGTATTTATAAATTGGCACAATTGTTTGAATATATAAATTTTAAAGATAGTTCAGTTAAGTATTTTGACAAGATTAAATTATTAAAATAACAACAATTTAACAGCTAAATACCCCAAATTTATAACTTGGCTTTTTTATAAAATAGAATTATTTTGTAAATTGCATTAAAATAATCGGTTATAAAATTTTACAAGTTTTTTGAATTATAAAACATGATACACGATTCAATAAAACCATATTTGCCTAAAGTAATTGAGCTTTTTAAGTTGCATAAAATCACAAATGCGTATCTTTTTGGCTCTGTTTTGACCGAAAAATTTGATGAAAAAAGTGATATTGATTTTTTAGTTAACATTTTGCCTGATTTAGATCCTGTAGAAACTGGTGGACATTTGTGGGATTTAATTTATGAATTGGAGAGTCTATTTAATAGAAAAATAGATGTTTTAACCGAAAAGTCCTTAAAAAATCCTTATTTAATAAAGGAATTGAACGAAACCAAAGTACTAATCTATGCAAAATGATAAAAAAAAGTTACTTTCAGATATCATCAATTGTTTAGGAAATATTGAAAATTATTTAGGGAAAAGCAAAAAGTTTTCAGATTATAATGATAGTTTAATGCTGCAAGATGCAATTGAAAGAAATCTTTTCACTATAGGTGAAGCAATGAATGTTTTACTAAAACAAGATTCGCAAATTCCAATTTCATTTGCGAGAAGAATTGTTGATACTCGAAATAGATTAACTCACGGCTACGATGAAATTGATAACACTCAAATTTGGAATATTATCATCAATCACTTGCCGCTTTTGCGAAAAGAAGTAAGCGATTTGCTAAATGCTTAAACCAGACTTATTTTAGTAATATACTCATTATCAGCTATTATTTTGAATTTTTCTGAAAAAGCATAGCCCAAAATCCAAATAATTTCTAAATCGTTTACCAAAACCAAAATAGTATCTTTTTCTGATAATGGAACTTTGGCATCGACCAAAATATCACTAACATTTTTTCGTCCTTTCATACCAAAAGGTTGAATAGTATCTCCATTTTTCCATTTACGAAGTGCGAGCGGGAATTTGAGTTTTTTTTCGTCTAAGTAAACACAATGATGATTTCTTTCAGGAATAAAATCTGATCTTGAAATTCGTTGAAAAACTAAAAGTCCATTTGGCAAAACAAGATTTGTATTAAAATCTTGAATGAAAATAGTTTCAAAATTTAGTATAGTTTTTTTTGTAATAATATATTTTTTTCTATCTATAACAAGTTTATAATCAGAAGAATAAAACACATTTCCTATTTTATCAAATGTTAAAATTTGTTTTGTTTGTTGGTAATTAAATCCAAAAATTTCAATGATTGAATATAACACAAATGCATTGTGATTTTTAGAAGCTAAAATATCGATTTCAGTATTTTCAATTTTATGAGTTACATATTTTTGTTTGAAATCTGTAATAAAATCAGCATAAATTATCTCAATCGCATTTACTTTTTCGATTGTTTGTTCAATCGTATTTTCTATGTTTGGATTTATTTTTTTGAGTTGCGGAATTACCTCATGTCGAACCAAATTTCGATAATATTTTGTACTTAAATTTGAGCTATCTTCTTGATATTCAATATTATTTTCAGAAGCATAATTTTTTATTTCTTCCCTAGTTGCAAAAAGTAATGGACGAATAATCTTGTTTTGATTCGCTTTAATTCCATGAAACCCCGAAATACCAGTTCCACGTGTAAAATTTAAAATTGAAGTTTCTAAAATATCGTTTTTGTGATGTGCAGTAGCAATAAAATCAAAATTATTTTCAACTAAAAGCAATTGAAACCAATTGTAACGCAATTTTCGAGCCAACATTTGTGTTGATTCGTTCGAATTTGCAACCAACGTTTGGGTTTCAAATTGCTTAGTAAAAAATGGTAAATTGTTTTTTAATGCTAATTGGCTTACAAAACGCTCGTTTTCATCGCTTTCATCGCCACGAAGTTTGAAATTGCAATGAGCCAAAGCAAAATTGATTCCAGATTTTAAAAATAAATCTAACACTACGCAAGAATCTAAGCCTCCACTAATTGCTAAAATAACTTTAGCATTGGGTTCTATTTTACATTCTTCAAAAATATATTTTTTAAATTTTTCGATCAAAACTAAAAATTTATGTAAAAATAGTCAATCGGAGATAATGGATTGTAAAATTATAAATACCTTTACAAAAAAAAGCCTCAAAATTGAAAATAACAGCCAATAAAGTCGTAAGTATAACCTATAAATTGTCGATTGACAATAAATTAATCGAAAGCGTTGATGAAAAACAACCACTTTTATTTCTAGTTGGTAATAGCGGTTTACCCGAAAAATTTGAAGAAAAAATGGAGGGTTTGGCTCCAAACGATGCGTTTGATTTTGTACTAAGTCCTGCTGAGGCTTTTGGAAATCATCAAGAAGAAGATGTGTTAAACTTGCCAATCGAAGATTTTTTATCAGAAGATGGTTCGCTGGATACCGAATTTTTTCAGGTTGGAAAGCTAATTCCTTTAACCGATGATCAAGGGCATAATCATCGAGCTAAGATTATGGAAATCAGCAAATTAAATGGGTATATGAAATTAGATTTCAATCATCCTTTAGCTGGAAAAACATTACATTTTACGGGCAAAGTTTTCGAGATTCGTGATGCAAGCAAAGAAGAACTTGAGCATGGACATGCTCATGGACCAGGCGGACATCATCATCACTAGAATTAATTCTCAATATTTATACTCACTTTTAATAATCAGAAATATTTATAATTTCATAATTACAAATGTATAAAAGCATAAAAAAATACGAATACTTTTTTATATATTTTTTGTGTTTTTTTTTATTAATATCTAGAGACTTTACAGTTTTTCTAGATCCATCATTTTATGCTGAAGACGGTTCTGTTTTTTATGCTAGAGCATATAATGATGGATTTTTTACAATTTTTCAGCCTTTTGGTGGTTATTTTCAACTGTTTCAAAACATAATTTCTTATGTTAATGTATGGCTAATTCCTTTGGAATTTGCACCTTTTTTTAATCTTTTTATTGCTATATCATTGGTTTTTGCAACTATCAGTATTATTCTTTTTGGTAATTTCTGTTTTACTATTTCAAAAACCAATAAAAATATTTTAATCATATTAGTTACACTATTAAATCAAGCCTTTATATTTTCTACTACAAATTCACACTTTAATTTAGCAATTATTAGTTTGTTTATTTTACTTCAAAAAAATATTAATAACAGAAAGTTATTTATTTTGTCGTGTGTTATGATTTTTATTGCTGGCTTATCTGGCGTTCAAAGTTGTATGTTATTACCTTTTTTTATTTTTGTGTATTACAAAACAAAAAATAAACAACAATTGCAATTTGCAATTATCTTATTTATTTGCAGTTTGATACAATTCTATTTTGTTATTGAAGCATTGCAAATTTCTATATCAACTAGAATTGGAACTGAGAAAGATTTTAATGCGGCATTTTTTAGATGGTTTATAGGATTTTTAACTGGAAACTTTATAGGTTCTGGCTATTTTGAATGGTGTAATAGGATACTTACCATTTTATGTTGCTTACTTTTTTTGGTAATTATTTATAAAAATAAAGACGAAATAATTATACCACTGCTTGGTGTTATTTGTTTATTTATTTCAATATGCAGTTTTGTGATGTCGCTTGGTATGTGGGGAGGTGATAGGTATTTTATGTTATCAAATACTTGTTTTGTATTAATGATTTGTATAGATAAAAAAATTTTAAAACCGATTCACAAAACACAAATCTTAAGCATTTTGATGTGTGGCATTATTATGTATTTTAGCTTGAGCAGATACGGAAGAGATATTAGTTGGAAAAACGAAGTAGCCAATTGGCAGTCAGGTACTACAGAAACTTTAAGAATTTACCCACATGGCTGGAATGTTGTTTTAAAACATAAATCTACATCCCAAGATTAAAGCTTCTTTCTCGGACACCAAGCTATTTCTTCTACACCTAAATTTAAACTCATTTCCCTACAAAGTGTAAAAAGATAGTCGGAAAGTCTGTTGAGATATTTTATAATATGTTCCTCAACTTCTTGGGTTTCAGCCATTCGCACCACGGTTCGTTCGGCTCTACGGCAAACTGTGCGAGCAATGTGTGCAAAAGAAACTTCTTTATGCCCACCTGGCAAAATAAAATAACGAATAGGTTGTAGTTTTTCGTTCATTTTATCAATTTCGTTTTCAAGCATTGTAATATCTTCGTCATACAAAGGAGGCATTTTAGCAAAAGTTGATTCGCCATCCACCATCACATTTGCACCAATATTAAAAAGCATGGTTGAAATTTCTCTCAAAACAGGCACATGATGTTCGTTTATAGTATAATCTGCCAAAAGTCCAATCCAAGCATTGAGTTCGTCAATATTTCCGCAAGCTTCAATTTTGATGTCAGATTTTGACAAAATAGTGCCTCCCATCATAATCGAAGTACCCTTGTCGCCTGTTTTTGTATAAATTTTCATTCTTAATTTTTAATCTAAAATTATTTTGTAAGTTACTGAATATTAAAATGTTATAACTAGTATATTTCGTTTTTTAATGAAATTTTTAAAAAATATTATTGTAGTTAAAACTTTTCTTGACTAGAAATGTTGTAAATTTGCGTAATTATATTTAGATTTATTCTAAAGTATCAAAAATATGTTCAAGGAAGAAAACGATAATGCACTTTTAGAGGAAATAACAAATTCGGAATATAAATACGGATTTATTACTAATATTGATGCTGACGAAGCTCCAAAGGGCTTGAGTGAGGATATTGTGCGTTTTATTTCTGCGAAAAAAAATGAGCCTGAATGGATGCTTGAATGGCGTTTGAAAGCTTACAAACATTGGCTTACACTTAGCGAACCTTCTTGGCAAAATGTGGATTACACAAAGGTTGATTATCAAGATATTAAATATTATTCTGCTCCAAAACAAAAGAAAACTGTCAATAGTCTGGACGATATAGATCCAGAGTTGAGAGAAACTTTTGAGAAACTTGGTATTTCATTAAACGAGCAAAAAAGATTAACAGGAGTAGCTGTAGATGCAGTAATAGATTCGGTTTCTATTGCCACTACTTTTAAAGATAAATTAATGGATTTAGGCATCATTTTTTGTTCTATTTCCGAAGCCATCAAAGAACATCCAGATTTGGTAAAAAAATATATTGGCTCTGTAGTTCCTGTAGCAGATAATTTCTTTTCGGCTTTGAATTCGGCTGTTTTCTCTGATGGTAGTTTTGTGTATATCCCAAAAGGCGTTCGTTGCCCTATGGAACTTTCTACTTATTTCAGAATCAATGCAGCAGAAACTGGTCAGTTTGAGCGTACCTTGCTCATTGCTGATGAAGGCTCTTATGTAAGTTATCTGGAAGGCTGCACCGCTCCCATGCGTGACGAAAATCAGTTGCATGCCGCAGTGGTCGAGCTTATTGCTTTAGACAACTCAGAAATTAAATATTCTACCGTTCAAAATTGGTACCCTGGCGATAAAAATGGCAAGGGAGGAATTTATAATTTTGTAACCAAACGTGGCATTACCCACAATCATGCTAAAATATCGTGGACTCAGGTAGAAACTGGTTCTGCCATTACTTGGAAATATCCAAGTGTGATTCTGAAAGGCGATTATTCTATTGGTGAATTTTATTCTGTAGCAGTTACCAATAATAGGCAACAAGCCGACACTGGCACTAAAATGATACATCTTGGAAAAAATACAAAATCAAGAATTGTATCTAAAGGAATTTCTGCTGGGAAATCGCAAAACTCGTACCGTGGATTAGTACAAATTCACAAACGTGCCGAAAATGCAAAAAATTTCTCTCAATGCGATTCGCTTTTGATGGGAGATAAATGTGGAGCTCATACTTTTCCCTATATTGAAATTAAAAATAACACCAGCTCAGTTGAACACGAAGCCACCACTTCAAAAATAGGCGAAGACCAAATTTTTTATTGCAATCAACGAGGCATCAGCACCGAGCAAGCGGTAGCATTGATTGTAAATGGCTATGCCAAAGAAGTACTCAACCAACTCCCCATGGAATTTGCCGTAGAAGCTCAAAAACTCTTGGCAATTAGTTTGGAAGGTAGTGTGGGGTAGGGAATTTGTTTTAGATATACAATAAAGATAAAATAATTAATGGCTCCTTACTTATTCATTGGACTCTTTATCTTTGGGTTTATAATTAGTAAATACATCCATTATATAGACTTTAAGCAAAAAAAAGTATTAGATACAGATGGGAATGTAATAGACTCAACTTTAGAAAATAAAATTCCACTAGAATTTATGTTAATTTGTTTATACAATATTTTTTGTATAATTTTTATACAACCACGAAGTGGTAGTGATTTTGGTGGTCAGATCTTGGATGTTTTCCTTATACTATTAGGGATAATTTTAAACTTAATAGTTTCGTTTATTTTATTATTAAAAAAACTTTATTTTTATTCATTTATGGTTTTTTCAATATTGTTAATACCTATTTTATATTTAGTAAGTATTGGGTTTTTTTAAGTAACAAAAATATAATACTTTAGGCGAGTAATCTATTCAAAATATGATAATAAATGGTAGAGACTTGTGTTGAATTAAAATAAGTACAAAATCCTGTACAAGTATTTTAAAATTTTGTATCCTTGAAAAAAGTTAAAGCTATGAATGTAACCACTTACACACAATTTAGGCAAAACCTAAAATCAGAACTTGATACTATTATACGTATGCATGAGCCCTTGCAGGTGCATAGAAGCAATGGAGAAGATGTGATTGTGATTTCAAAAGAAGATTTTAACAGCATGGAAGAAACTTTTCATGGTAGTATCCTAAAAAGTGTGTATAAAGAGAATCAAAAATATCATTTTAGAGATAGATTGAAGTCTTTGTTTTTTTGACTAAACTAACAAATGGAGTGGCGTAAGCCACACCATTTTGTAAGGAAAAGATTTTCATTTTGTCGATGAGTATCGTCCTTGTTTTTTTGTCTATCACAA